>JAQYVV010000045.1 GCA_030145275.1 Desulfurivibrionaceae bacterium
CAGCACCTCAAGGGCCGTGGTATTGCCATCGGGGCTGATCAAGAGGTTACGATAGAGGGGGCTGTTGAGAAACTCCTGTTGTGCCAGGGAACGCTTGGCGCGCGGGTGGTCGAGGGTGACAATCTCCTCGGTAATTTCGGAGAGGGTGACCGGTGGGCTCTCGATCAGTGGCACATCCAGCAGGGTGGTGACGGATTCGACCCGTTCAATGGCGGCAAGCTGATCCCGTAGCTGCCTGAGGTCATCGAGCACCGCATCGGAGAAGAGGGTGTCCTTCGGTGTGTAGGTAATGGTCAGGCTGTCGTCCGAGCCGTAGACCGCTTTGATCGCCCGGTAATAGGCCAGGGACCGGTCGTTCTCCAGCACCAGGGTGTCAGCCGATGCGTCAAGCCTGAATTGCTGGAGAGAAGATATGAGGCCGCAGACCAGCATGGCGACAACGAGAAGGGTAAGGAGCGGGTGACCGAGCACCGTGCGGTCATAAAGACTAAGCAGTTGTGAGGTAAGTGGAGCCTGCTTACTCATTGTGTCAAATCTCCTCGTCAGCAGTAAGTGATGAAACAGCTAGTACCCAAACAGGAACTCGTTCTTCTGATATAAGTGCACCAGAATAGTTGGTTGGGGAAATAATTTGTTAAAATTTGATCTTTTTTTAAGTTGACTCTGTATTTAATTTAGCAGTTTTTCGGGTAAAAGCTATTAAATTTAAACAGATACTTTCTGCTGAACGACCGGGACAATCGCCTTGTTTATTATTATGGCTAACCCCTAAAGCATCATTTCGAACATCAATATGCCAATAGGTAGTAAAAGACCCATACCAACATTTTTTTTGGGAGAAGTTGTGCTGTTCTTCAGGTGTTTATTTTGTTATTTAAATGGATCTCATTTTATGATTAAATTCACGGCTTAGGGTCAGGTTTGACAATTGGCTATTACCCCGGTTAATGCTCTTTTCCATCTGCCATTGAGGCTCGAGAGGAGTCTCTTGATACTTTATTAAGCCTCAGCAAAAGCACGACTGCATACATAAGGAAACAAAGGTCATGGGCGGAACACGATTCATAGTGGCGGGAAGGTTTATTGACGGCAGCGGCGCCGATGTGCGCCGGAATGTCTTTCTGGCAGTGAAGGACTCCATTATTATAGCCATGGGTGCTGCCGCAGACCTTCCCCGCAACGACGGGTCTGTCGTCGACGACTTCAGCCACTGTACTATTTTGCCGGCGCTGGTCGACTGCAGCGTCTCCCTGTCGCGATCGCCCTCCGTGGACAGGGGGGGGCGGTTATCCACTGCAGAGGTCGGCCTTGCGCAAAAGGTCGCCGTCTTGGAGCGACATATCCGCGACTGCCATGTTCACGGAGTGCTGGGAGTGGCCGACAGCGATGATATAACAGGCCTTGTGGAGCGTTATCCAGAGGGGGTGGGGCAGGAGGGCATCATTGACATTAGAACCTCCGGCCTTCTCTCCCAGACCAGGAACGGTGGAGTCGGCAGCTCTACAGGGGATGATTTTCTTAAACTCGCTTATTCCAGCAATATCGAAGACGAGGAAGCCCCAGATCCTCGGCTTAACCATGAAGAGTTGTGCCGCATTATGCAGCACAGGGGTGGAAGAAAGTCGGTGGTGGTGGCTAATGGTCGGCAGCAGGTAGAGGAGGCGCTTACGGCGGGGTGTGATGCCATCGAACAGGGGTATGGCATGGGCGAGGACAATCTCAGGAAAATGGCGGAGAAGAATGTGTTGTGGATCCCCAGTGTTCTGCGGGCCAAGAATGGTTTGGATGGTGCGAGTTCAGGCGGGGATGTGTGCTGCCGTTTCTCCCAGCGCTATGTAGCGCCGGGAAAGCCGGTTCCCGGTGCGGAGGATTTTTGGAAAAAGATGCTCACCGAACAACTCACGCAACTGCATTTTGCCAGAAAATTGGGCGTGACAACGGCTGTGGGAACCGGTGCCGGCAGTGTCGGTATACTCCATGGCGAGTCGATGGCCGAGGAGATGAAATTGTTCATCAAGGCCGGCTATTCACTGGAGGAGACCATCCGCTGCGCATCAGAAAATGGAGCCAGATTCTTCGGTATGGAGGGGCTGGGGACGCTTACTGTTGGGCGGAAAGCCACATTCCTGATTACCAGGGGTACGGTGAAACAGCTGCCGAGAAAACTCTCCTATCTGGAAGGCATCTATGTTGATGGCGTACCAAGCATCACCTATAGTAAAAATCCTGCTCAAACGGCGTGATGGGAGTACTTTGCACCGCCTGCAAAAGATAACCGGTCTTGGAATTCTGTACCATGTCCCCATTACTTCCGGTACCCGGCTGGTAAACTGAACAACAAAGCCAGCATTGCTTTTCACGCCTTGTTTATCTATCCATGTAACGTTAATTTTATTCCGCGATATAACGACTTCGCTAAGCTGAGACCACCCATTAGTCATTGGCAATTGGGCTAAGTTCGCTGGATTAAGATGGGCGAATCCACGTTCTCGTGCGTCGTTTTTGATTGCTTGGTTCTATTTTTTCAGGTGATGAGGTTATTGTTCAACAGGCCCTTGTATAGTGACATGGTCCTCTCATTTGAAAAATGAAAAGAGTCATTAGAAATTCCAGCTGATCTTTGCTTTCAAGGCTCCAACATTACAGCCGCCGTCATCGTCAAAGGGAGCAGAAATATGCTCAAGAGAATATCCCAAGGTGAGCTCAAAAATGTTATCTCCTCGTTTGTAATAGTATGGGCCCAAGCCTATACTGGCAGACCCTAATCCGTAGATGTCTGCATCATGCAAATTCGGCAGGTTTTCAGAATTGAATAGATGGGCCAATCCTATACCCAAATTAAGGTAAGTATAATTTTTTTTAAACGACAGTAACACTCGCCATTCTATACTTGAACTGTCATCATAATGGTCTGTTTGTAAAAATCCTGCTCCTACTTGTGATTCCAGAGACAGTCCGTCAGTGATTTTTTTGCCTCCCATATAGCTTGCACTAAACCACTGATAACTATCCGCCGGGTGAGGCCCAACAGAAGTCCAGCCGCTTTCACCATAAAAAAATCTGGCCCCATGATAATCAAACACTGCTCCTTCAACGTTTTTGGGCCCCAAAAAAAACAGACAGCAAAAAAGAATGATGCCGATGCTGAAATTTTGAACAGATTTTTTTTTAAAAAATAATATACATATCTTCTTCAAAATACGAATTCCTGATGAGAGTAAAGAACTGGGATCTGGCGGTGTGAAATTATACGGACCTCTTATAGCCTTTCTCATTAGATTATAAACTCTAATGAGTTACAGTGTCCACTTTTCGTGGGGCATTTGGAAGGCTGACCTCGGAGATAAGGAGCCTGTCTGCCAGTTTGGCAATCGACCTTGAGCGTTGTAACTTCTTGTAGTTTGTTTAAGAAAACGCGCGTACTCGCAGGGCAGGTTGGTTGGCTTGTTAGGATAATGCCGTGGCAGAATCCTTTTTTCAGACACTGAAATGTCAGTATGCAAATCATACTCACTTTACAGATAGAAGATCGGCTGAACTTGGTTTATGTAACTCTATTGCAGCTTATTATAATCACCGCAGGAGACATTCCAGCAATGGCTATAAATCACCTGCAATTTACGAAAAAGAAAAGGAAGTAGTGGCTTCAGTTGCTTAATTATGGCGCCACCAAAACGGGGCAGGGTTACTCTGTTTAGCTGTTATGCTCTACCGGTTATATTCGATTATGTGCCCAGAAAATGACTCTTCGAGAGAGCTTGGGTCTTTTGGTTTACTTTTTACATGGGAAAAGCCCGCAGAAGTCATTTGCTTACAAAATTTTCCCTGACGCCCACGTCCTGGATCAACTATTATAACTTTACACTGTTTATTTGCGTGGCGTTTAATGAAGGCTGCCAGCAATAGAACTTGTTCGTCCTCGTAAAGAAGATCACTACCTATAATCAAATCAAAAAGTCCTAGTTCTGTATTTATTTCTTGCCAATCCGTGAGAACAAAAGGGATTTTTTTGTCATCATTGAGCAATACGTTTTTATCAAGAAACCCCTCTACTTCAGGGTGAAAATCCGTTGCAGTAATATCAGCTGACAAGTGATTGAGAAGAAGGCTAGATAGGCCAATTCCGCAACCAACTTCAAGAATGCGTTTTTTCTGATAATTATAATCAAGTAAAAAGTTAGACATTACAAGGCTAGAAGGCCAGATAACACCAAAAATTGGCCATAAAGCAGACGATATACCAAGTTTTTCAGCAATACCATCTGGGTCAAAATATTGTTGTTTGTCACGCAATGTATGGAGGTGAATATCAATTTTATCAAATTCTATGGTTTGATAACGTACTCTTAGTGAAGAAATGAAGGCACCTGTGGAGAAAATAGAGACATCAGTTAACTTGCTTTAAGGCAAGAGACCCCTTCTGGTCTGCTGTTCTCTTTTTCAGATAATACCCGGAAAAGATAAAAGTTGCCGAACTATGTAGATAATAGCATGAAAACTGCGACCTTTGGGGGTAACGACCAAGTGGGGCCGACCCCTATTCTTTGCTTGTTTTGTTCCTTTTTTGGCAAACAAAAAAGGAACAAAACGAGACGTAAAGCAAGAAAGACAATACAGGCCACCAGACCTCGTCGTACCACATCACGGTTTAGCAAAGGCCTAGCGCATACCGCCTACCTCCAGCCATCCCACCCAGATTCGCGACGATCATCTTCATCATCCTCATCGTAGTCTCGCCTTTTACCCTTTTTACCCTTCTTGTCATCCTTATCATTCCGTCTTTCATCGTCTTTATCACGATACTTCTTTTGCCCACCTCTTTTACCATTACGGCGGTCCTCGTCTTTATCGCGGTACTCTTTGCGCCCATCTTTTTCACGGCGTTCTTCTTTGTCATCGCGATACTCTCGACGTTCATCCTTATCATTCCGTCCTTTATCGTCTTTATCACGATACTTCTTTTTCCCACCTCTTTTACCATCACGGCGGTCCTCGTCTTTGTCGCGGTACTCTTTGCGAGACTCTTGCCGGGACTCTTTTCTTTTTTTAATCCTGTGCTCTTGTTTCTCCTTCCGCCGTTCCTGACGTTCTACTTTTTTCTCTTTCTGGCGCCGTTCCTTTTTTAATTGGCCAGGAGGATAGCGCTTAAAAACTTTCTTATGGTGAAGGAATGGCTTTGCCCCTTCAAGTTCCAGGACAACAGACCTATCTCTGTCCAGATGGATAAAGCGCGGTAAAACAGGTGCCGAAATCCAAACATTTTTACTGAAGTAAAAGTAGATTTTGCGACTATTGTCGTAATAAACCTGGTTCCTAGGGAAATAACGATAGTGATAACGGTGATGCCTTACCCTGTCCCCCGGCCTCTCGTAATGCCCTCCCCCAGGCAGCAAAAGAGGGGGAGGGGGAAGGCGTGGAGTCCGGCAGCCAACCATTGTCAAAACCAAAAGAACTGAGGAAATAAGCAAAGATATTTTTTGAGACGAACAACCCATGACATTCTCCTTAACAACACCAATATTACCTAAAAGAGTATCGACCTAATAGAAAGTTTAGCAGAATTTAAAGAATTTGAGGTCAATTTTTTACCACGTTTATCTTTCAGCCCCACGGGGCAAAGGAAGATGAAAGCAAAGAAACGTATCACCTGAACCTCGTCTGCTCCTCGAAGAGCTGCTCTCTTCTCGTGCTGCTTAACAAGCTCAAAAAAAATGGCAGCTCTTTGGAAAATCTGGGCGTTAAGCTCCGAGGTCTTTTCGAGGCCGAACGTCAAAGTTCGGCAGATTCTGCCAACCAGTTTAGCAACCACCTTTGAGCGTTGTAAATTGTTGAGTCTAACTCAAGAAAACGCGCGCGCTCGCAGGCCTTGTTGAACGCCTTGTTCGGTTATTTCAGGTGGTTATCTTGATTTGCCTGGCATGTTTTAATGTGAGGTTACTAGGTTTGAATTCACTCGTTTTCCATATCTTGTGTTTGTTTCTTGTGACATTCTGGGCATATGCCATGGCTAAATTGAGCTTCAGAGTGACGACAAATATAAGCTTCTATTACCTCCCAAGCTCCTTTATCATCACGAATTTTTTTACAATAACTGCAAATGGGAAGAATCCCACGCAATATTAAAATTTCATCGAGGGCTTTTTGGAGTTTGATTATTATCTTTTCTTGTGCCGCCGCATTTGTTTCGAGATTTCCAGCCATGGAATTAATAGATTTTGCCAAAATACCAATTTCATCAGTTGAAGACACTTTAGTTCTAGTTTGGAGATTGCCAGCACCAATTTTAGTTGCATCGTCAGCCAGACTAACAATAGGTTTAGCTATTCTTTTCCCTAAAAACAAGGCAACAATAGAAGATAAAATCAAGAAGATGACACCAACCAAACCAATTTTCAGCGTTGTTTGGCGAACCTTTTTCAGCACTTTTTCTTCAGGAATAGAAATAACAATATGCCAACCTTCACCTGTGTTGCCCTTAATATGGTCAATTGATTCTTTATTACCTCTGCCTCCAAAGCCAATTTTACTTGAACCCCTGGTTATTGGTACAGGAGCCAGGGCTACGAGTTTATTGGCTTCTTTCTCTGCAATAATTGTGGCGCTAATTCTTTTCTTCTGTAACTCTTTCTGTATAGATTCAGGCACTTGCGTTGATAGAGGTGTTGCTCCGAATTCTCTGACGACTAGCCCACCTGTACGTGCAATTTTCATGTCTCCATAATTGCGCTGATTGTATCCCTCAATAGAATCTGTCAAAGAACTATCAATATTTATATTACATTTTAGAATTCCTATTACTTCATCCCCATCCTTAATGGGAATAACGACTCCAAGAACATATCCCTCTACACTTTCATCAAACCCTCGGTCATCTAAAAAGATTCTGCCTTTTCCATTGTTATAGCATGCAACCCACCAATATTTATGGGCATGGGCGAGAGTTGACAGTTTGCCTGTTGAGCTGACTAAGGTTCCATAGCGATTTGTCAGAAATAATTCGCCATACATATCTGGCATAATTATTTGTTGTTCTTTGAGGTATGTCGCAACAGAATTTTGCATATAAGACTGAATGAATGGATCGCTAATATCGCTTGTCTTGCGCCAGCGTTGATTCAAATTGGAAATTTGTAAACTTCTTTGTTCACTGGTCAATGATGAAAACTTATTATTGCTTTGCCGGAGAGATTCTTTGATACATGGAGCTGTCGTGATGGTCAGGGCAATAGAGGTTTTTTCCTGAAGATTGGAATCCAGGTGAAATGATATTTCTTCAGATATCTTCTGTATATTGAAAAGCTCGTTTTCAATAGCTATACTATGGCTTTGTTTGTCAAACCAGAATGATAGCAATAAAACAATAAGCGACCCGAATAGAGTCATTATTATGGCAGCTTTATATTGAAGTCTCAAAGTTTGTTCCGTTTGATTCGTATACTTTTTATATTTTTAAACTTTATCATTGTTAATTGCTGATATCAACGAACTATTTTTGCGGGAACCGAATGCCAAAGTTAACCCGCCAGCCTACCAGTTTGGCGACCAACTTTGAGCGTTGTAAAATGTTTGGTCTAGCTCAAGAAATCGCGCGTGCTCGCCGATCGGCGTTGAACGCATTGTTCGGCAGATGTTAGCACAGGATCTTCGATATGGTTATCGTAACATTCGGCTCAGCGGAGGCAGTCCGCCATCCGCTGAACCCCGGTTGTGTGCGATATTTTTATTCGCTGTCCTGTCAGGATATATCGAAGACGCTTGTGCTTCGATTAGGCGAGGTCGAAACGGTCAAGGTTCATGACCTTGCTCCATACTGCTACAAAGTCGTGCAGGAACTTCTCCTGGGAGTCTTTACATCCGTAGACTTCCCCCAAGGCCCGGAGTTGGGAATTTGAACCGAAGATGAGATCGACACGGGTGCCGGTCCACTTGAGTTCACCGCTGTCGCGATCACGACCCTCGAACACATCATCGTCTTCAGTAGTTGCCTTCCACTCCGTGTCCATATCGAGAAGATTTACGAAAAAGTCATTGGTGAGCACCTCTGGACGCTTGGTAAAGACACCGTGTTTGGACTGTCCAAAGTTGGTATTCAAAACGCGCATACCGCCAATGAGAACCGTCATCTCAGGAGCTGTCAGCGTCAGCAGTTGGGCACGATCAACCAGCATTTCCTCTGCAGAAACGGCGTATTTGGTTTTAAGATAGTTTCGGAACCCGTCGGCCGCCGGTTCGAGTACGGAGAATGATTTTACGGCAGTTTGCTCCTCTGATGCATCCATACGTCCCGGTGCAAAGGGAACAGTCATATCGTGGCCACCATTCTTCGCTGCTTGCTCGACACCTACACATCCACCCAAGACAACCAGGTCAGCAAGCGACACCTTCTTTCCGCTGGACTGTGCATTGTTAAATTCCTCTTGGATTCCCTCCAGGGACTGCAACACCGTCTCAAGTTTTTCGGGCTGGTTGACTTCCCAATCCTTTTGCGGGGCAAGACGAATGCGCGCCCCGTTTGCTCCACCGCGTTTGTCGGAGCCACGGAAGGTGGATGCGGACGCCCAGGCGGTGGAAACGAGTTGGGAGACAGACAGGGCCGAGGCCAGGATCTTACCCTTGAG
>JAQYVV010000046.1 GCA_030145275.1 Desulfurivibrionaceae bacterium
GCGACATCCAATGGGTCAGCGATTTCTGGATCGGATTACACGGCCCAATCTGGTCAGCTAACCTGGTCAGATGGCGACATGTCAGACAAGTACTTTGATGTGTTGATTACGAATGACAGCACCCCGGAGGATGCTGAAACCTTCACCGCCAACCTTAGCGGTGCAAGCGGTGCTATCCTCGGCAGTCCGAGCTCAACAACAGTAACGATAACGGATAATGCACAATATCTGAAAGGAGATATTAATGCTGATGGCGTTGTAGATTTGGTTGATGCAATATTGCCGCTTCAAATTCTAACCCAAACTAACGTTCAGGGTAACATTACTTTAACCGGCGACGTTGATGGTGACCTTAATATCGGCATGGCAGAAGCTATATATGCTCTCAGATCTGTTGCTGGACTGATCCTCCCTCCAGGAACAGTGATTTCGGCAGGTCAGATATGGATGGACCGCAACCTTGGTGCCAGTCAGGTTGCAACAAGTTCTACAGATCCACTCGCCTATGGAGACCTGTATCAATGGGGTAGACTAGCTGATGGACATGAGAACCGCACAAGTTTAACAACTACTACTCTTAGTTCCACTGATGATCCAGGTCATGGCAGTTTTATCTTAACGGATTTTTTTAACGACGATTGGAGATCTCCGAAGAACGATAACTTGTGGCAGGAAGTATCCGGCATTAACAATCCGTGTCCTCCTGGTTTCAGATTGCCAACAGAGGCGGAATGGGAAACTGAAAGAGCTTCCTGGAATACTAACAATTCTGCTGGCGCATGGGAATCACCCCTGAAGCTTGTTGTGGCTGGCTACCGCAGTGACTACAATGGTACACTCAGCAACACAGGCAGCAACGGTAACTATTGGAGCAGTACGATCTGGGAAGGGAGCAGTGCGAACAGTGGTGGCTACAGTCACTACTTAGGATTCGACAGCGGTGCCGTCATGAGCTCTGCTCCTCGTTCGCAGGGCTTTAGTGTCCGTTGTATTAAGGATTAAGATATAGTCGGGTAGCACGTTCTGTCATGTTGTTAATATTGCCACTGGCATTCTCTCTATTTCTGGATCTGCTACTATCTTTACATTGCTACTATGAGTGTCAGACTTGATCGCACCGTACCAACACAATTGTCAGATCGGATTTGAACAAATACATATAAACAGACTGTACAGGTCAACTTGAGATCAAGCAGTTGCAGTGTGTAACGGTTAAATGCAAAACCTACACCTCTGTAAGTGTCTTCAGGCTTTCTCGTATTATTCGTCTGAAAAACTTCTTCTGATCGAGAGACTCCTTCGTATACCTCCCGTGCTTAAAAGCATTTTTGTTGCCGGAAGGTGCTCCAATAGATTTGCCACCATGCCAGTAGCACTTGCCATTTTCCATAGCTGCTTGCTTGCAACGAATACCCGTTGTTTTTGCAGTAGCATTACACCTTGGAAGAAGTGAAAGATCACAGCATGGATTGCCATTTTTCAGGTAACTACGCCTCTGGCCTTGGGATTGTTCCTCAATTTTTCTTTCCATCTCCCCCCCGTACAACATTACCTACAATAGCTTGGCCACCTTCGTTAACGTGGACATGCTCTACTGTCATTTTCTGCTGTCCTTTTCCCCTATGCTTGTTAAGTGCTTCCATCTGGGCAATGAATGTGCGACTTAACTTTGTAACTCGATTAATCTGATCCCGGACTATATCCGGATTATCATTGTGGATTGCACGCCCCATCATTTTCATGCTCAAAAAGTGAGTACCCACCATCTGGACAGCAAGCATTGCCTCAAGCTCATCAGCAGGATTGATAGCCTTCATTGTTGCCATAACTCCATTAATTGCACTGTCTTCTTTATGACCAACAACAGCCATGAGACTTAGCAGGGAGGCGGTCATGTTGTCCTTATCTTTAGTACCAAATAGTGCTGCCATGGACTTCGCCCAAGCTTTGTTTTCTTCTTCGGTACAAGCTGGATGCATCTGGCCTTCTTTATCAAAATCCCACTTTGGTACGGTATAATCAAAGACTTTTTTTTCCAGATCCGTCCTTTTTGCTACTTCATTTTTCTTCTTGGCCATAACCGTTATTTCCTCTATTTATAATGTTGGATTAGCCTCATCGGTCTTTTCTTTTTTTAGTTTTTTTCTAAAAAAGTTATTATCCCTAGAAAAACATACGCCAGCAAACGTCTTTTTGGTTTGCTGCCTTGTTAAGTCTTATTTATACCTACTTCTTATTTACCTACTTAGTGTGAAGTTATTGGGCATCGAAGACACACTCTTTTGTGCACCCAAGTGAAGATATTGTTTACCCCCAAGTGAAGTTATTGGGCGTCACTCCTTTAAGTACCTCTCTTTCACCATTAAATTGAGATAATCACGCTTGTATTTAATCATTGGCCTAACTGCGACTCGATAACCTTCTATGTGGTATTTTTCTAAGGGAGGCAACACAAGTCCTACCTTAATCAAACTATCCATGGCAGACTTAAAGCTGTTTCGGTGAATTCCTGCCTTTCTACATAGAAATTCCTCTGTAGCGTCGCATACTTCCCACTTCCTTCCCTTGTATATTTCTCTATATTCGTCTAAATCAAAATCAAGACCTTCAATATCAGCATAAATATCTATAAGCCCCCCACTTAGCCCACCATAACATCGGAGAGGCATATACAAGGCCTTTGCTGATCTGCTCGCCATAAGCCACAAACCTGCATGAAATATACTTGAATAAACAGGAAAACCTCGATTTGACCTGCGGATTTCATACACATTTGCAAGCCTGCCATGACGACTCTCCCTCTTTGCAATATTTATATGTTCAAAACTTTTCAACCCCTTGATACCCTCCACAGTACTCCTCTCACTCAGCCCTGATAAAATGCTTATTCTTTTTTGACCAGGGAAACAGATACCTTCATCATCACAATGCGAACAAATAACTGGAAGATTGGCTTTTGTTGCTTTTGACATATTTGCCCAGGCACCACTTTCTATCCATTCCCTACTAAAATAAAAATTTTGCTCTCTGTCATAATCTTCTAGAAAATAATACATTAAATCACCACTTCTCCTAAGAAAAATGAGGACTACACCCAAGAAGTGGCCGGTTTGCAATTCCGGTAGGATGTAGCCCTCAAACCGGATAACATTTATCTATTTCGAAATTCTTTAAAAATCTGCTTTCGCAAATTCTTATATATTTTTTTGTATGGGACATTGTTAGCCATAGACTCATATAAATATTCAGCCTGTCTCCGCTCTATTTTAGCAAGAACCTCTAGCTGTTCTGGATCCAAAGTATCTCTAACATAAGAAGTCTTAAATTTTACACCCAGCGCACTGTAAGCCATGTTTGTAATCGACTTGTAATAATGTTTAGCACCCTTAGAATCACCTTCCATGGCATAGTTTACAAAATCCTTTATAGCATCAGTAATTGACCTGCGAGAAAGCTTCTTTTCTTCACGCTGAGCAAACCATAACGAATTTTTCCTATTGGCATCTGCTATGGCCAACAACTTATCCATGAGGTTAAACTGGGATAGGAATTGTCCTTGCCATTGTCTCGATGCTTGGGTATTGAATTTTGGAACTAGCAACATAAAAAAGTCACGGTTCATCAAATAAGCTGTATACTTCTGCCCTCGATATTCTCTCGTTTCCTTAAAACTAAGGGGTACAAAATCGTACCCCTTAAAATCGTCAATATTCTCTTGAATCTGGTTTATTTTTTCAACAACCCTTTGCGGTTTTACTTTAAATTTTCTCGCAACAAGATGGGAATCACAAAACACTTCGCTGTTTTTCTGTTCAACAAGTTTCATTCCTTTTCTCCTCTTACGTGTGACAAAATCTACACCTCTAGTTTGCAAAGTTGTTTGCAAATCTACGATTACTCACCACAACTATCTAAATCTCCGTCCCAGACCACATGAGAGGTTGTCAATTATGCTGCGATTCTGGACTCAATCCAGGTGCTAATATCAGTCATTCTCCATGCAACGGCACGAGAAGAAAGTTTTACTTGCTTTGGAAATTGATTTTCTTTTACGAGGCGATAAATCGAGGGTTTTGACAGTCCGGTGAGGCGTACAACTTCAGGAAGGCGAATCAGGGTTTCTTGCTTGGCCATTTTGTATCTCCGTATCATTAAAATAAAAAAACCACCTGATAACCCAATTGCTATCAGATGGTTTTACGATACGGCTTAAAACCTTACGTCTCTAGTGACACGCCGGATAAACAGCATGTCACCAATCTTTATATTTCTTCCTCCACTTCATAAAATTTCTTTTAAAATTCTTACCACCCATCTCATCAAAAACTTTTTCTTGGTTATCGCTTTCTGCCAGAATGTTCTCAATAGTCAAATAACGAACATAGTGTTCCATAACCCCTGTGGAAGGACGTTTCCCGCCATTAGGCCTTTTGATTTCATAATCTTCAATTTGTTTTTCCAGTATGGAGAGAACCTCCTCTGCAAGATCAGAGGGGATCTCCTCACCAGCACGATACATGCTTACAAACGCTTTCTTTGCGTTATTTTGAATTGGGTTTCTGCGCCAATCTTTCAGTGGTGATGATACCCCATAAGCTTTTTCAATGTCCATCAGCCCTGCCTCAACTGAATAAGGTTGCTTTTCTCAACCTCAATACCATTTATCCGGTCAATCTCTTTGCCTAGCTTGTCGAGTGCTTTACGCTTATCGTCAAGATAGTCATACAGATCATATGTGCCTTCAATCTTGCCAATGGCATGGCCTAGCACCTTCTCAGCGACATAAGGTTTAACTTTAAGCCTACCCATGATAGTTCGTGCTGTTCGCCTTAAATCATGCGCTCCCCACTTCTCCATCCCAAGATCTTTAATTACCTTACCACGGGCCTTGTGGGTGTGTTTTGTATATCCTTCCTTACTACCATGATTAGAAGGAAACACGAAGCTGGACTTGTTCCCTTCCCTTGCTCTGATTATCACCATGGCCTGAGCGGATAATGGCACAAGGTGTTTTTGCTTCTTTGACTTTGTTCTCTCTTTGGGGATTGTCCATATTGCGTTATCAATATCAATCTCACTCCATGCCATGCCAGCAACTTCGCCCGGCCTTTGCCCAGTAAGTAGAATCATCTTGAAAATATCAGGTGGATTACCAAACATAGTCCCAAGATGTTTCCATACCGCTTTGATTTCTGAATCATCAAGCACCCTGTCTCTCGGGTCTTCTGCTGACAGAGGTTTCTTTCTTGGCATCGGGTTTGAATCAATCCATTCCTTATCAAGTGCAATACGATTGAATAAAACTGATAGCAGAGAATAGAGGCGGTTAGCACTGACAGGTGTTTTCTCTGCCATATCATCCAGAATGGTGTTGAGGTGCTTGCGCCTGATGTCTACAACTCGCATATTACCAAGTACGGGTTTTAACAGCTTGTCATACTTCCGCTGGTTCTCTTTCCGTGTGGATTCTGCGCCTTTTTTTGTGTCAGGGTGGCGGCAATATGCTTGCCATAAGTCGTCGAATGTTTCTGACTTGTGGTAATCTGCTTTCTCCTGCATAGGATCGTTACCGGATTTAATATCAACCATGGTCGATTCGGCATTGTTCCTTGCATCAGCCAGCGACAAATCAGGATATGTTCCAATAGTGAAACGTTTAATCTTTCTATCAAGTGGTGATTTATATTGAATAAACCACGTCTTTAAGCCCTTTTGACTGACACGGACACCGAAACGCCCTTGACCCCTCTTCCTTGAATCATCGAAATACTCAATGCTTTTTTCTCCTGGCTTGAGTGACTGTATTTTCTTTGCTGAAAACCTAATCTTTGGCATAGTTCCTCCGAGTTGTTTGCAAAGTTGGTTATTTGCAAACAATATGCAAACAACTTTCGTCAATATGGTGCAATACCACTTGACAACTCATGATACTAAAGATAAGTAAAAACCAGCCAATAGTCAAGAACAACAAGGATTAGAATAAAACCTTATGAGACCTTATAGAAGTTTGCAAACCTAAAAGGAAGGGGACTGGGGGACAAGTGGTCGGAGGTTCGAATCCTCTCGTTCCGACCAGTATTTTCAAGCACTTAGGGGTTTACCCTTAAGTGCTTTTTTGTTTTTGGCACCAATTTGGCACCACTGTCGTATTCTTCAGACAAGGCACCTTTGCAAGCTTCAGAGAAATATCATGAGAAAGATATTCCTGTTGATCAGCGTCCAAATTTGACCCACTTTCAGCATTGAACATTGACCCACCGGGTGTCATTTTTTTTCAGCAGAATATGTACCGCGGTAGCCAAGGTCATTCCCAGACTTACAAATGTAAGCAGATATAGCCAGGCGGTTTGCATACCATCACCAAAGGGCATGGCACCTCCAATTTTCGCTTATGCTTTTTTCCATCATGGTGCCAGCGCCATTGCGGCACGGAAAGATCTAAGCGTTGTTTTCATGTTTCGATGGCGCCCCCCCCCCCAACCTTATTTAACATACACCAAAACATGTTGTTGGTGTCCAGATCGATTTTCCAATAATGCGTGGAGTCTGCCGTTGGTCGCTTAGCTGGCCACTGTGCCCTGAAATCGTCCCCAAAAGTTCGCCAAGACCTTGCCCGGAGAGGATGGGGACAACGGCAAGATGGCCCCCCCGGACCCATATGTCTCTGTTTGACTTTCCCCCGGCTTTCTTATACTCTTAAAGAAGTAGAATCTTTTTTCAGCATAACCAGAACCGACAGGATGTGGCCTGATGTCTTCCAAACCTCCGCAGACCTTGAGCGGCAAGATAGTCGCTGTCAACGGCAGCGTGGTTGATGTCTTTTTTGCCGATCGACTCCCCGACCTCCACGCCAAACTGACCATCAGGCGCGAAAAAAATATCTACCTTGAGGTAGCCGAGCACATCAGCGAGGATACGGTGCGGGCCATTGCCCTGACCCCCACCGCCGGCCTGGCCCGGGAAGAGGTTGTCGAGAGCGCCAACCAGCCCTTCATGATGCCGGTGGGCACCGAATTGCTTGGGAGGATGCTCAACGTCTTTGGCGAGCCCGTTGATTTCAAAGATCCGCTTCCTGAGGAGATGGAACGACGGCCGATCTATACCGAGCCGGTGCCCCTGTCGAGACGGACAGTGCAGCCTGAGATCTTTGAGACCGGCATCAAGGTCATTGATCTGCTGGTCCCCTTGGAAAGAGGCGGCAAGGCCGGCCTTTTCGGTGGGGCCGGGGTCGGCAAGACCGTGGTGATCACCGAGATGATCAATAATATGGTTGGGCTCTATCAGGGGGTCAGCCTGTTCTGCGGCATCGGCGAACGCTGCCGGGAGGCCGAAGAGCTCTACCGCGAAATGGGTGAGGCCGGGGTTCTGGAAAAAACCGCCATGGTCTTCGCCCAGATGAACGAGCCCTCCGGGGCCCGCTTTAAGATCGGCCATGCCGCCCTGACCCTGGCCGAATACTTCCGCGACACCAAGCGCCAGGATGTTCTGCTCCTCATCGATAATATCTTCCGCTTCATCCAGGCCGGCTCCGAGGTCTCCGGCCTCATGGGCCGCATCCCGTCACATGTCGGCTACCAGCCCACCCTGGCCTCGGAACTGGCAGAACTCGAGGAGCGCATCTGCTCCACCACCACCGGCTCCATCACCTCGGTACAGGCGGTCTATGTGCCTGCCGACGACTTCACCGATCCTGCCGCCTCCCACACCTTTTCCCATCTTTCCGCCTCCGTGGTCCTCTCCCGCAAGAGGGCCAGCCAGGGTTTTTATCCTGCCGTAGATCCCCTGGCCTCAAACTCCAGCATGCTCAATCCGGAAATCGTCTCAGACAAACATTACGAGGTGGCCCAAGCGGTTCAACGGATGCTTGCCGAATATGAAGACCTTAAAGACATCATCGCCATGCTCGGCCTTGAAGAGCTCTCCGAGGCCGACCGCCGCACCGTTGCCATAGCGCGCCGCCTTGAGCGATTTTTTTCGCAGCCCTTCTTCACCACCACCCAGTTCACGGGCATGGCGGGCAAGCTCGTACCCCTTACCAAGACCATCGAAGGCTGCGAACGTATTATGAGCGGTGAGTTCCTCGACATTCCCGAGCAGGCCCTCTACATGATCGGCGATATCGACGAGGCCGAGGTGAAAAAAGATCGCGGCCAGGGCACAGCAGATGCAGGTTCTGATCTGAACAGTGAAAAGAAAGAGGCGTTCCATGGCTGACTTGCAACCAATCAGGCATGGTGCTGCCATGAATATGGGGATCTACCTGCCCAGCCATATTTTATGGGAGTCAGCCAGTGTGGACAAGGTGGTGGCCGAAGGGCTAGAGGGTTATTTCACCCTGCTCCCCAGGCATATCGACTATGTGTCGGTGCTGGTA
>JAQYVV010000006.1 GCA_030145275.1 Desulfurivibrionaceae bacterium
GTAGTTCAGTCATAATGTCCTCCTTTTAAGTTGTTGTTCAAAGAACTTCACCTAAAAGAAACATCGACTTTTGACTGTAAAAACAAAAAAAGGCAGTGCTTACGCACTACCTCGAAATTCTACCGCGAAGCGGTTTAGTTCAACTATGTATAGGCTGCCTAAATGCAGGTTTGTTTTACGTTATTTTAGGCAATACTAAAAAGATCATACAATGCTATGTGCAGTATAATCCCAGGTATAGCTATCATATGTTGCTTTTTTGCTTCATAAAAGCAGTGATGAGGAATGTTGAAAATTTCACAGCAATGCTTCCTTATTTTATGCATTTTAGGCATGGCAACTTAGCCATAATTAAATGTTTTTGGATCAACACTACACATACAGTTTCCCCCGGTCAAACATAAAGAATACCAGTTACTGGTAAGAGATTTATGAGAGTATTACTAGAAGGCGTTAATGGATTATTTGAATAGATGGAAAAGGCTGAATCAAGGTGTCCCATGTAAAAGTCTTACCCCCTGAATCGGGCATTAGTCCAATCTGGCGCCATCTCCCCGCTATAAATTATTTTTTTTTTGCAGGTTTTTGTAATTTTTTTAAATTACGTATCAAGTCGGTTCTGCCTCATGACTGATCCAAAAACAAAACACCCCCCATATCGCCATATAATTCATGGCTTCAGGAGACGCTCAACGTGTTTGGTTCCCTGAGATGATCGAAATACTTACAAATCATTGACACCCCTCCAACAGCGTTCAAATTGTACGCTGGCCAACAGAGACAAACAAAGAAAGACGCTAATAAGGGCAAAGAATGTCTACGCAGGGTAAATCATAAACCCTGCGCCAAAAGTTGCAGCAGATACAATCTGATTGCCAAGGCAAACCTGTGTCCTACTGAGTAACTTGCCATTTTTAAAAATAATTATATTACGACATGTTGCACCATAATTGAGGTGCTGTTCTCTGCTTTTTTTTCAATGTGTAATTCTGAAAATGGCGCCTGTTGCCCTTCCCCAACTTTTCCTTGTTATCTGAACCCGAGTCCAATTGAAGTTGGCACACTTGTGGCAACGAATCCTTAAATTATGTCAAGAACAGGGCCACCGCCAAGCTCGGCAAATTGGGCAGTTCCATTCTCAAGGTCATGAACAAATGATGTAAAGAAGAGTGTTAATGACGGAAGACAAGAACAAAATAAAAACGGAGGTGAATGACCGCGATCTGGAAGAGCCGCACATTAATAGGACAAGCATAATTGTGGGGTAGGGCTTGGCGATAGATGAAAACTTAGGACAGGTAGTAGTCGGGTGATGATGAGGCGTCAATGAAAATAGGATGAGTGGCGTCTGATATGTTCACCTGAGGGACCTGGTCTCCGAGGCTATGGGAAAAGCGATTATGGGAATAACCTTTTTGACAGATCGGCTGAGTCGGCTCATGGAAAGTTTTACCGTGCTAATCACAGCCTGCGCCATTATTCTTGCCCTCTGCTGGATAATTCCAGCCCAGGCCACCACCGGAGACCAATGCCTTGAATGCCACCAAGACGTCTATGACCAAGCTATGAAAAAGGACAATGTCCACCCCTGGTTTATCGAAAAAAAGTGCGGACTCTGTCATTTCAATAAGGGAAAAAAGGTCCTGAGCGGATTTGGAAGCAATAGTGTATCAGCAAATGGCAGTCGCAAAAAAATAAAGGTGATAATCAAGGATACTAGGCAAACGAAAGAACACTGGTTCGTCCTCCCTTCCAAAGTGGCCGATGGCACGGTTCTGGTAAACGTCGATCAACCGAATAAGGTATCATTGTGGCAAAATGTTTCCATGCCTCCTCTGGACAGTTTAGATGCCATAGAGAACGATAAAACAGGCCCGAAAATAAGCGGCGTCAGAATCATCTCAATCCAACGTGGATTATTTATCTCGGCCACCGTCGAATGGGAGACGGATAAATTTGCTGATGGCATGGTAGTCTACAGTCTCCCCCAAAAAACCTATCGATCAAGTCTTGACAGTCAGTTGAGCAAGCAACACCGTCTGACCATTATTGGCCTCAAGGCCAATAATGAATACACCTTTTCGGTCATGTCAAAAGATATATTTGGCAACAAGACGGCCTCTGCCACCTTCACCTTCAATACCAGAAAGGCCGTGGTCTCAACCATAGTCCCAAAATCCTTCGAACCTTTAACAAAAGAGGTAAAGCAGAACCTGGAAATAAAATATTTTAAGGTCGGGGCTGGCTACCTTTTGAAGGTGGCCAGCCAGCAGCCTAGTTTGATGTTTATTGGCCTGGTCAACACGGCGGACGAGGAGGGGGAAGTAAAGGCCGCTTACCATGCCGAACTCTGTGATCCTGAAGACTTGCACATTAAGCAGTGTCTAAACTGCCACGATAAGATGCAGGCAAATTCACATCCTATCAACATTTATGCGAGACCTGACATGGTCATTCCGAGTGAATATCCGACCCTGGCCGACGGCAGGATCAGCTGTACGACCTGCCATAAGGGACACGGCTCAAGTAATTTGTACCTGACCCTCAAAGATCACAATCGTGATCTCTGTACCGGCTGTCATAAAGAGATGATCTGACTCCAGTGCTGTTGCATGATGAAGATCTCCCTCGAAAGCTCGCTGTTCTCCCCTCCCGGCGACGAAGGATGAACAGTGAAGCGAGGAGATGGATCAGCGATAATCTTCTGTGTGAGTATCATCAATCATTGGCTGATGGCGGTCAAGGGGCAGGATTACCAGCTTTTCCAGCTTGTCGATGGTATATGCCTTTCCAGCCGAGAGACCAAGAAAGTGGACCTCGACCTCGATTTCGCTGTCCGTGATGCATGAAAAGGTGTTGAACTCTTCGCTGTTAACGGCTAAATGCTCTTTGGAGATAAAGGCAAAGTCGTTGCCGTAGGCCCTGGGAAAAATTCTATGGTCGTACTGTGGTCGTTTGAGTTTTTCTCTTTGAGGTGTGTTATCCAACCTATTATGCGTTGTTAATTTAGCATTGTATCGACCAGAAAAACCCACAAATAAACTTCAACAATTTGATAGAAACTAAACATTCGTATTTTTTCCAAACATTTAAGTACTCATGCTCTTTTTTTCTTTCATCTGCTTCTATCTCAATTCTTTAGTAGAATAGCTTCGTCGAAAATCTTCAGTTAAAAAAGATGGTGGGCATAGAAGGTTGCACAGACTTTGGGCGAGTGGTGAAAGTTGACCGTTTGGAAAAACTTACCCAATATGAACCCCATCTGGATCGGAAGTTTAAACTGCTCCCGTCAAACAGGTTTCCAAAAACACCTTACCTTTTTGAAGCCTAACAAATTTCACGGTTTACACATGGAAGAGATTCACTCTGGGGAGTATGAAGAGCAGAAAGGCATATCTTAACAAAATGGCCGATTTTCAGGTGGGTAAGATTGTAAACCGAATCATCAGCTACCTTTTTTCACTACTAAAAGAGCTTCTTCAATACTCAAGCCATTTTCAACGGTATAGCTAAATCCAGGAACATCCGAAAAAACCTTTAGACGGTTTTCGACAAACTTCCTTTCTTCATTGCCTATCTGAGCGCCACTAAAAAAGTACAGTGCCATTGTTTGAATATTATTGTTTTCATCGAAATGAAAATACGGCCCTTGTCTTTTTACAGTAGCGGGAAGTTTTGCTAGCAGGGTAAAAGCTTTAGCCGCCTGTTGCACACTGCTTCTAGGAAAGATTGTCTTAACGATTAAAATCACTAAAATCACCTATTGACCAAATGGCCGTTTTTTTCAAGTCAGGGAGATTATCTATGCCAAAGGCTATCTTGAACAACAATGAATTGAGGCCTCTGGCAGGACATCTTGAGATCCAAACCTAGCAATGTCATACTAAAAGTGTCAAGTACCGTTTATGGTTAGCTGAGAAAAAGGTACGACTTACTCTGACTCTGCAAGCAAAGGGGAGCCTAAGCCCCCTTTGCTTGGCAACTTTTTTGATCAGTGTCTGGCTTCTAAAAATAGAAGCCTAAATTGACATTAAAACGAGTCTGCCATTCCTGATCATCGCCAGAGGTCAGTGCGGTGGAGCCGGAACCGAGCCAGGGAGTATTCTTGCCGGAAATAACATGAATTAACTCAGACCACATTCTTTCTCAACCTGTTTAGCTTTTTAAATTTCTTTTTAATTATATTTTAGGCACAGCTATTAATCCCCTCTCTGATCGTTAAAAGTAAGAGACTAATTTGCTGGAGAACTGCGAAAACGGTTCATCACTGGTTTCAGCCATATACCACTCAAAAACCATGAATATGCATATGTACCAATAGCAATCAAGACAAACGCCTTGGCTATATCCATAGTTGAGCCATTAAGAGAGAATCCAGGAACATAGCCAAAGAGAAATGGGCCAAGATAGAGAAATTTGGCGAATTTAAAAGCGGTAAAGGCCGTTTTCCACATATTTGCCTTGGCAATGGTGGCCCCTGCAAATGCGGCAATACAGACTGGCGGCGTGATATTTGAATCCTGGGAGAGCCAGTAGACGATCATGTGAGCTGCGATTAGATTAACTCCGAGATGGGTTAGGGCGGGTACAGCGACAACTGCGGTAATAAGATAAGCAGCAGTAACTGGAACCCCCATACCAAGGACAAGAGAGGCAAGGGCAATAAGCAAAATAGTCATAACCAGAGAACCGCCGGCAAGTTCAATCACAATGTCTGCAAATGTAAGCACAAGTCCACTGAAGGTGAGAACTCCAATAATAATACCGATTACACCAACAGTAGCTCCGATCTTCAGGCTGTTTTCAGTTCCTGCCCTGGATGCTTCAACAAACTCCTTCAGACCTATGCGGGTATCCTTTCTGACCCAGCTAATGGCTATACAAGTAGCGGCACCGAGGATGGCTGAATAGCCGGGGGAATATCCACTGAGCATAAAAATGGTAATAACGATCAGGGGCAGAGTGTAAAACCACTCTTTTTTGAAAATTTCCATGGCGCTGAACTCAGATTTCTCGCCAACGATGTTGTCCTTCTTGGCCTCATAATGCACCATTACAAAGACGCTGAAAAAATACATCATCGCCGGAAAGATGGCAACCAGCATAATTTGTGAATATGGCATGCCGGTAAGCTCCGCCATGATAAATCCGCCAGCACCCATAATAGGCGGCATAAACATACCACCAATGGATGCAGCTGGCTCGACGGCTCCAGCAACATGACGCTTAAAACCGGCTTTTATCATCATTGGAATGGTAAATGCTCCGGTGGAAACAGTGTTGGCAATGGCAGAACCTGATATGGAACCGAACAGGCCGCTAGCTATAACTGCAACCTTGGCCGGACCGCCAACTTTATGACCGACGGCGGCAAGGGGAAAGTCGATAAAAAATTTCTGAGCACCGCATTTTTCAAGAAAGGCCCCGAAAAGCACGAATAAGACGACGTAGGTAGCGAGTACATTCGCCATGATACCGAAGACGCCGTCACTTTTATAAAATATGGAGGTGCAGAGATAGGGGAAGGTGTCACCGGCATGGGAGATCAGATCTGGCATTAAATCCCCGTAGACCCCGTAGAGGAGCATCAAAGCGCCAATAACAACGAAAATACTACCAACAACTCGGCGGGCTAGCTCAACTCCCAAAAGCACACCTACAACCGCTATCATCATGTCAAGTTGAGTTTCGGCCCCAGTTCTATAATTTATAACTTCAAAATTAACTATCCAGTAGCCAATGGAACCAATGGAAAGCAGAATAAGAATATAATCAACAACACGAAAAAGTTTAGTTTTTGACTTATAGAGCAGAAAAACAAGGGCATAGGTTATGATAACGTATATGCCTCGATGATATTGGGTTGCCGTAGGTTGAATCACAGCTGCATAAGAGTAAAAAAGGACAAGTGCCACGGACAGTGCATCAAATATAAATTTTTCGATTTTATGCAGTTTATTATACACAAGATCACCAACTTCCTTTTGCTGTTAAAAAAAAGAAAAAGCGGCGCATCAGAAGACGCTGCCGCTTTTTTTTATTTAAAAAAAACATAACACGGACTACATAACACCCTTTTCTGTCCAGAATTTGATTGCACCAGGATGAAGCGGAGTAACAATTCCGTTGGTTCCGGTTGCAATGCTCATTTCCTTAAAGGTCTTTTTCTGGCTAACCATGTGTTTCAGGCCTTCATCGGTGTAGATTGTTGAAAGCATCTTGTAGACAACGTCATCAGATACGTTGGCGTTAGCTACCCAGAGAGCAGAATCCTGGAAGGAACCGGTTTCGGTCGCAACACCTTTGTAAGTCCCTGCAGGTACTGCCAGTTTGGAAAAGTATGGATATTGTTGGTAAAAACCTGTTGCCTGAGCGTCTGCGTCAAGATCGACCATGGCAATGTCATTGGTCTGAGCGGCCATGATAACGGCTCCACTTGGAAAGGCGGTGAACAACCAAAAAGCGTCAAGCTGATTGTTACCAAAAGCAGCAGCGGCGTCATTATAACCCATTGCATTTCTTTCTACCTTATCCCACATACCCATATGGGTGAAGAATAGTTCACAGTTGGCAAAAGCACCGGAACCGGCATTACCGACACCAACTTTTTTCCCTGCCAGATCCTTAACACTTTTAATGCCGGAATCAGCTCTAACTACAAGCTGCGCAGGGGCGCCGTAAAGATAAGAAACGGCCATGACATTTTCATATTTCTTTGTATCATTTTTCATCAGGCCATTGCGACCCAGATAAACGTGACCAGAATAAACAACACCAAAGTCAGACTTGCCAGAATCAACTTTCCTTAGGTTCTCAACAGAACCTGCTGATGATTGCGCCTTTACAGAAAATTCCTCAATCTCTTTTACAGGTTTGTAGACCTGAACTGCGTTAGCAACAACCTGAAAGGTTCCGCCAGCTGGACCACCACCAAAGACGACTCTTTCTTTCCTAGCTTCAGAATCAGTGGCAGATGCCATTGTCATAAAGACGGTGGCGCACAGACAAAAGGCTGTAGTCAACATTTTGTTTTTAAGCATTTCTTTCTCCTTATGGTTTGTTTTTAGTACCTTAGAAATCAGTTTCGTGTTTTTTACAGCAAGAAATGAAAAAAGTAGATTAATTTAAAGATGTTGCATCTACTGTTAAGGTACTTATTTCCGGTTTATCCGGATTAGGCCCTACCCTTAATAGCTGATGGACCCTTGATTAATCGGTAATTATTAACAAACTTTGGGGCCTGTGGCAATTCAGGGAAATTCTGATTCTGCTGTCAGAATTTTTCTTACAGAAAAAGAGCATAATAAGAAAATCTGGTAGGTAGACGATTTTATAGTGTATGTTACACGATACAATGTAAATAATCGGCCTGCTATCGAAAACCACCTAGAGACAGTGCCTATGCTGACTTTAGGCTTTAAAACCGGAAACATCTACACATGAACCTTCGCAGAACCCTCCTAATTTTGTCCACAATGGCTGTACTTTCTGCGGCAATAGGCGGATATCTTTATTACTCCTCTCTGATCAATGCTGCCTACCTTGAGGCAAACCGTCAGGCTGACATGCGGGTTGTGATGATAGAAAAGACCTTATCCTCTTTTCTCAGTGAGAATTTAAAACCTGTCAGAACCTTGGCCAG
Organism: Desulfurivibrionaceae bacterium; assembly: GCA_030145275.1. Classification (GTDB taxonomy): domain Bacteria; phylum Desulfobacterota; class Desulfobulbia; order Desulfobulbales; family VMSU01; genus JAQYVV01. Next base: position 7,643 of record JAQYVV010000006.1, read on the forward strand.
CACCCCGGAAATTTCATTTTTTTTAACAACACCCAACCTAAAAATTCAAGAAAAAACAAACCAGACCCTGGACCACTTCAAAGAATCTCTAGGGGTTGATGTCTGCTACATTATGGACAAAAAAGGCCTCACCGTCGCCTCGAGCAATCGCTTTTCAGATGACAGTTTTGTTGGCAAAAACTTCCATTTCAGACCCTACTTCCAACAATCAATGCAGGGAGCGGCGGCAACATATTTGGCGCTGGGATACACCTCAAAAAAAAGGGGGGTGTACCGCAGCTATCCCGTCTTTGACCTGAACAATGAAGAAATCATAGGCGTTGCCGTCATCAAAGACTCAATTGATCTCATTGAGCAGAAATTGGGAGTTCATGAAGACGAAATAGTCGCAGTAATCGATCCCCAAGGGGTCATTTTCATCTCCAACAAACAGGAATGGCTCCTAAAAATTTTCAGCGAAATCAACCTCACTAACAAAAGTCTCATCTCCGAGTCCAGGCAGTTTGGTTCAGGCCCCTGGGAGTGGACCAAACTGCGGGAAATTTCCCCGCAAACATACACCGCCACTGAGGGTACCACCTACATCGGCCACAAAACCGATCTTGAAGCTTACCAAGGTTGGACAGTCCTTCTTTTGAGAAACCAAGACCTACTACGCAAGGCCCTTGCCGGGCCATTTGTCAGAGTAAGCGGCCTTGTCATTCTGCTCTTTTGTTTAATAATTGGCGTAACCGTTCTGTTCTTGTACAAAAGGGCAAGTTCTGAAATTATGCATCGCAAAACAGCTGAAAAAGCATTAACAGAAAGTGAAGAGAGATATAGGTCTCTCTATAACAAAACCCCGGCGATGCTCCACTCCATCGACAAAGAAGGCAGACTACTCAGTGTCAGCGACTATTGGCTTAAAGCTCTTGGCTACAACCTGGATGAAGTCATAGATAAAAAATTAACCAAGTTCTATACGGAAAATTCACGTAAGCATGCGGAAGAAATTGTGATCCCCAACTTTTTCAAGAAAGGGTCCTGCTCGAACATCCCATACCAGTTTATCAAAAAAAATGGTGAGCTTATTAACGTCTTACTCTCGGCAATTAGTGAAAAAAACTCCCAAGGTGAAATTGTCCGTTCTCTGGCAATCTCTGTTGACGTAACCGAAAGAACCAAGACAGAAGAGGCCCTGCGCCAGGCCAAAGAAGAGTTGAGCCAATATTCAAGAGAACTAGAAGACCAGGTGCAAGAAAGGACAAAAGAGATCAGTAAGGCGCAGGCACAGCTCCGCAGACTGTCTGCCTCCATCATGGAAAACCAAGAGAAAGAAAGGGCAGCGATTGCCCGTGAACTACACGATGAACTTGGCCAGGTCCTCACCGCCTTGCGTCTTGAAACCGTGGCCCTAAGGGATCAAGTGGGCAGCATCGCACCCCCTTTAAGTGAACGCAGCGATCGCATGTGCAAGCTGATTGACAATACCATCGATGAGGTCCGAGGCATGGCCTTTAGACTGCGCCCAGGTGTTCTGGATGACCTAGGCCTTGTTGATGCCTTGGAGGTGTACACTGGTGATTTCGAACGGCGCACCGGTATCAGCTGCTTTTTTGAGAGCAATACGATTCCTGCAATAAGTGATGCCATAGCCACGACGGCATATCGTATTACCCAAGAGGCCTTGACCAACGTGGCCCGACACGCAAATGCCAGCAATGTCGAGATCGCCATAAAAAAAGAGGGCACTAAACTTATTCTCTCAATTATTGATGAGGGGGAAGGCTTCGATGCAAATCTTTATGAACCTGAGGGCCTCGGCTTGGCAGGTATGCGCGAACGTGCCTCTCTGGCTGGAGGAACACTCAAGATTATCTCTTCTCCAGGCACAGGAACGAGCATTAAATTTGAGGTCGATCTCTAACGGCAGTTGACGGACTACGTCTGCGCTTATCTAACGGCTAAAAAAATGCTCCCGTAAATAGCATAAACTTGAACCGTCAAATGTCTGAGTTGGCAAATAAAATAACGTATATATTCGACTTGTCTGAAAAGTTTAAACAACCAGCCAATCCGTAAATATTTGGCATCGCTTTTCAGGGAGGTGAGCAGGCTGGCGTAGCGTAGTTGGCTACGTGAGACAGCCTGATCGCCTTCCTGGGAAGTGATGCCGAATATTTACAAAATAACGACGAAGGGCCAAGGCATAAATATCATGATAAAAATACTTCTCGCAGATGACCATAATCTTGTTCGTGAAGGTTTACGCCGTATCATTGAAGAGAGTGAAGGCATTGAAGTTGTCGCAGAGGCTGAAAACGGCAGGGACGCACTTCAACTGATAAAAGAACATAAGCTGGATGTCGCCGTCATAGATCTTTCCATGCCGGGGATTGACGGACTTGAGGTGATAAACATTCTCCGCGAGACAAATCCTGAGCTACCGGTAATCGTACTGACCATGCATGAAGAAGAGCAATACGTGGTTCGTGCCATTGAGGCCGGAGCAATGGGATACCTGACCAAGAGATCCGCCGCTGAACAACTGGTCAGCGCTATAAAAAAAGTACACGGCGGCTCTCGCTACCTCACTCCTGAAGCGGCAGAACTTCTTGCCTTGAGGCTTGCAACAGGTACAAGGGGGCAATCCCCTCTAGACAGCCTCTCCACAAGAGAGCTGCAAGTTTTGCGGCGCTTGGCAATGGGCAGAACAAACAGGGAGATTGCAGAATCATACTGCATCAGCATTAAGACAGTTGACACCTATCGCCTTAGAATCTTGAAAAAACTAAATTTGCGCAACAATGCGGATTTGTCCAGATTCGCTTTACAAAATAAGTTGATAGAAGGGTAAGTGGGTGGAGATGCAAGATGAAAGATGAAAGATGAAAGATGAAAGATGAAAAGAGTAAACTAGAATTTAATACCTGCAACCGTCTATTCGAGAGATAAAAACCTTTTTGCTTTTTTGCATTTGTCTTGGACGGAGACTTTCAAATCAGTCTCTGAGGCCAAGATCAGAAGATCGTCCAGGTCAGTAGTCAGTAAAGTTCTATAGCCATCTGCATCAAATTTTCCCTGCCCAGCCTTTTTGTATTTTTGCGCTTCCTCTGCTTCTCTACGCTTCAACTCTGCGACAACCGCGATACCTTCCTGATCTTCCAGATAAACTGCGGCCCACAGCATGTGAGCCGAAGAGGGGTTGATCTTTTGGTCACTCTGCCAGAAATGGTATGGAAGATTCAGGACACCCATTTTCTTAATCAAAGAGATATCAAGCCTCTTGCGTAAATCAACCATATCTGGCTCTCTTCCCTTTTGTAATGATTCAACAAATAAAGAAAACATCGGCTAAACCTGTACCTTTTATTCTCCGATTCTTGAAATTATAGAAGTGCGTTTTTGAAAGAAACATCGGCTCTTGTAGCTTTAGAAATTTGAACGAAAGGCGCTGGATTTGTTGCAATGCTAACTATCAATAATGTTTCTAAAGATACTTTCCTTGAATTATCGCCACCTCAAGGTGGAGCAAACAGCAAAATTAGATGCTTTGCAAGCATTGAATGCGGTCGATGGACCCCAGCAGCATTTCAAATCTTTTTTTACAGAAGGCGAAAATATAAAAAGGGGGAAAGACACCTCTTTCCCCCAAAATAAGATTACTATCTATTTGTAAAACAATAAGGCTATTACGGTGCCACATATTCAGAGGCACCCTCAGCAACTTAGTTTACCTATCCGGTCCTGCAAGGCTGGCAGATTAATTCGCTAAGGAACATACTCGTCGGCACCCATGTCGTAATCGTCAACGTCATCACCTAATCCACCCACATCATAAGGACGTGCATCTCCTTCTATATCGTCAGCCGGAGCAGAGGTGGCAGAGGCGCTATCGATACAGGGTGAAACGTTGGTGCAACCAGCTGGATTATCGGCCCCGTTACAGATCCGAAAATCCCCTGCAGTGGTGGGGCTGCCAGACCCAGCCTGCTGAAAATCAACAAACTCAGGGTTGGCGTCAATGTTGCCGGTGCCTGCATAACCACCTTCCACATCGGAATAGGTAACTGTCGGAGTACCACTAATATTCGGGCCGGTACCACCAGCAGTATTCCCCCAGATAACACTGTTGATAATGGTGCCAATACCATACAGGCCACCACCCCTATTCGCGGAATAATTGCCGCTGATGGTAGTGTTGTAAACGTTCAGCGTTCCAGCGCCGCAATATATACCACCGCCGTCATTAGCTTCGATAATATTACCGCTGACAATACAGTTGGTCAGGGTAACAGTACCTCCCAAATTCCTGATAGCGCCGCCATATGCCCCCGCCTTGTTTCCTTGGATTAAGCTACTGTTTACTTCGGCGCTTCCATTCTGGATGTATAAGGCGCCGCCATTCTTAACAGTAGCAGCTATATTGTCGTTGATGGTACTATTAGTAATAACCAAGGACGTGCCAGCATCAGCACTGTAGACAGCGCCACCGTGCTGAGTTGAAGTGTTGCTGCTTACACTAACATTCGTCAACGCTGCCACAACCGTGCCTCTCAATCTGATAGCTCCACCATAAGTCCCACCATTGGAGTCAATGCTTGTGTCACTGATAGTTAACGTAGAGCCAGCATCTGCGTACACGGCACCACCGCTACCGGCAGTGTTACCGTTGATGCTGCTACCACCGCTAATAGTGGCGGCGGTGTTGTCGTCAAGGAAGATACCGCCGCCACTGTAAGCGGTGTTGCTTACAGTGTTGTTGTCGATGTTACTGTCGGTAATGGTAACAGTGCTCGAGGCACCGCTCAAATAGATGCCACCGCCATCTCTGGTTGTAGTGTTGCTGCTTACGCTGCTACTGGTAATGGCCAGTTTTGAGTTGTCGCAACGAATACCAGCACCATATTGCGCAGTATTGCCTATTACGTTTATATTAAGCAAGGTGGTGGCAGTAGTGGTCGACGCATTTAACAGGTAAATGCCACCACCAGATCCAGTGGGCTGGTTGCCCTGGATGATACAGTTCTTGATAAGTGGTGCAGAGAGGCTGTCAACCAAGATACCACGGGTGTTACTGTTAGTGATGACAGACCCCTGATTATCAATAGTGAATCCATCCAGTACTGCACTATGTGCACCACTGCTGATATCAACCACCTGGCCATTAGTTCCGTCGCCTTGAATGGTTGTGGTTGCAGCACCATAGACTGACTGAACGGTGACACTTTTAGTCGTTGGGAAAACTATCCTTTCACTATAAGTGCCGTTGCTGACCAAGACACATTGACCATCGGCGGCTGCGTTGATACCGGCCTGAATGGTGGCTGCCTCACTGGGCACCTCGACGGCGTCAACCACGGTTAAGGTTTGCTCTACAATGGCATTTCCGTTAGCATCAGCAGTACCGTCATTGGCGTAGAACAGGTATGCAACACCACCATCGGCCACATAAGGAACAAGGGTAGAAATAGTGTAGAGTTTGCCATCGGTGTAGTCACTATCACCACCATCCACAACGGTCAGGTCTATCTTTTCACCGCCGTCAAGGTAATCGCCGTCATCATTTTTGTCCACCCACAGCTGAATAGTCACAGGAGCAGTATTGAGTAATTGGGTATACTGGACCCGGAAAGTGTAAAGCCCGCCACAGGGCCCAGATTCTTCTTCAACACCATCGATGGTATAACCGCTCTCTCCGGTCCAATCCAGATCTGGCGGAGGACTGGCTGCAAAAATTCCTACGGTGGAGTCAGAGGTTGGGTCACCGGTGGCCGCATCTGTACCATCTCCAGCCCTAAAGCTGTAGTTAAGATTGTTGTCACCCGCAGAGTTAAGATTGATGGCAACCTTATAGAGTTTGCCGTCAGTGTAGTCGCTGTCGCCACCATCCACTGCGCTTAGGTCTACCTTTTCACCGACGTCAAGGTAGTCGCTGTCATCATTTTTATCCAGCCAGAGCTGGATGGAAGCAGGTGCCTCATTGTCTGCGTCGGTATACTTGATGCGGAAGTCAAAGAGGCTGCCATCCTCGTCATTATTAGGATCAACACCGTCTGAGACATAATTCAGCAATCCAGTCCAATCCAAGGTCGGAACATGGTTGGCAATGGTCACACTACTGGTTGTGGTTGTTACCGGATCACCGATGGCCGCGACGCCGTTGGCGGCGTAGAAGCGGTAGTTAAGGGTATTGTCTCCTGCCTTGAAAAAATTCACAGTCCTGGTGTAGATTTTACCATCAGTACAGTCGGTATCAGCACTACTAATCTCGGTCATGGTGAGGGTTTCACCACTATCAAGATAATCACCGTCGTCGTTTCTATCCAGCCACACCTGAATGGAGGTGGGCGGCGTGTTATGGGCATCAGTATAGGAAACCTGGAAGACGAAATCACTGCTGATAAAGCCACTGTCCGGATGGGCTCCGTCCGTTACATAATCACCACTACCAAGCCATGCCAGTTGCGGCACACTGCTGAGAACAACGGTGTTGTCGGTAACGGGTTCGCCTGTGGCGAGATCATAAGTGTCGGCAGCATAAAAACGATAGTTGAGCACATCGTCACCAGCGTAAACTAGGTTTAAAGACTTGCTGTAGAGTTTACCGTCGGTATAGGTGATGTCCCCGCCATCAACTGCACTCATGGTATACTTTTCACCAGCTTCATAGCTGCCATTGTCGTTTTCATCCACCCAGAGCTGGATGGCAACAGGTGCATCGTTATCAGCATCAACGTATGTAGTCCGGAATTCGAAACTGGCTCCACTCACCCCCTGATCGGGGTCAACGCCATCAGCAGCATAATTTGTCTCGCCAGTCCACTCAAGACTCGGGATATTGTTAAACACAGTCCCGACCTCATAGGCCCCCATGTCAATACCAGCGCCATTGGGACGGATGTTGTTTTCAATATCCGAGGCAGGTGCACCGGTGGCGGTCCCTGCATCCACGGCTGCCGAGTGATTTGGCAGATGGTAATCGCCCTCGGAAGTGGGGGCATACGAAAAGTCAAGGGGATCAACAAAATATGGGTCAATATTAATATTATTGTTACCGCTGTAACCGTCCTCACCAATGTCGGAATAACTGGCAGTGACAGTACCGTTTATCTGCGAACTGCTACCGTTGCCCCAAATGATGGAGTTTGTTAGCGTTACCGTGGCTGTAGCGTCAAAGGCGACCTCCACTGCACTGCCAGAGTTGCTAGTGTTACCGCTGATGGTGCAATTCAAAATATCAGCAGCCAGAACAACATCCTCCCCGCTGAAATGAAACCCACCACCGTTATAATCTCCCTTGTTGCCGCTTACCACACTGTTAACGAATGATGCAGTTGTGTTGCCGTCAACATAGGCACCGCCGCCATACTGGGAACTATTTCCGGTAAAGAAAGATCTCTCAATAGTCGCGGTGCCGCCAGAGAGCAGTAGACCGCCACCTTTGGCAAAAAAAGCGCTAGAATTATCACGAATAGAGGAATCGATAAGGGTGAAGGTATTACCTGCCCCATTGACAACAGCTACGCCGCCGCCGCCTGTTCTACCATCGTTATCATTGAAGGTGGAACCGCTTATGGTCATCGAGTCCAGAGCGACCAAACGTATAGCCCCCCCTGCAGAAGTACTTGAAGTATTACTGCTAAACGTGCTGTCGGAGATGCTGCCGGTAAGAAGAGTGGCCCCAGCACTTTCTAAATACACGCCGCCGCCATTCTGGGCACTGTTGCCACTGATGGTGCTATCGTCGATACTCACGATTACAGTACCGCCTGTGGCATTGCAATAGATTCCGCCGCCATAGGCGAAGTTGGTTCCGGAGTTGCCGCTGATGGTAGAACTGGAAACGGCCAGCGATGCATCAGCACTGGTTGCCATAAAGATTCCGCCGCCACGATTGCCGCTGTGGTTATTACTGATGGTGGAGCCGGAAATATCCGCCGAACTGCCGCTGTCCAGATAGATGCCGGCACCATGTGATCCAGCGGTGTTACTGCTGATAGTCGTGGCACTAATAGTCACAGTGGACGAAGCCCCAATGACGTAGATACCACCGCCGCCACTATTGCCGATGTTATTAGTTATAATAGAATTGATAATGGCAGGCGAAGAATCACTGATGTAGAGACCGCCCCCTTTGCCAAAATTTATTTGATTGCCGTTCTGCACAGTTACGCCGTTAAGTACTGTATCAGCGCCATTTTTAATCGTAACCGTTGAACCGGAGGCATTACCATCAATAATGCTGGAAGCAGCGCCGTTTTCAGAGATAATGGTCAGGTCCTTGTTGTCAATGGTGATTTTCTCCGTGCAGGTTCCGTCTGCAAGCAGGAGGGTATCACCATTCGCAGCATTGTTGATCGCTGTCTGCAGTGAGGTGTAGTCATAGTCTCCGGTGCCGTCACAAGACACCTTGATAGTATTAACGAAAAGGGTAACGATGTTGTCATTAGCCGCTATACCGCCGGCATCCACGCTGCCGTCAGAAGCAAAGAAACGATAGTTGATCACGCCGTCCCCCGCAATAAGCAAGGTTGTTGTCGCAACATACATTTTACCATCAGAGTAATCGGTATCCGAAGCATCAACGACGGTCAGGTCGATCTTTTCATCGCTGTCGTCGTAATCATCATCATCATTCCTGTCCACCCAAAGCTGTATTGCAGTAGGTGTGGTATTGTCGGCGTCACTGTATTGCACCTGGAAGCTGAAACTGCTGTTATCAAGCCCGCTATCCGGATCGACACCGTCGGTGACATAATTGCTTACCCCGGTCCAGGTTAGTAGCGGCGCTGTGTTGCTGCTAGTCACGTTTACTGATCTGTCAGTGGTGGGCGTGCCTGTGGCTTCAAGCGCATCGCGTAAGGCGTAGAAGCGGTAGTTAAGCGAACCATCACCCGCATAGGCGAGGGCCAGCGTCTTGGAATATAATTTGCTGTCTGTTAAGGTGGTGTCGCCACTATCAACCTCGGTCATCTCATACTTTTCACCAGGCTCATAACTGCCGCTGTCATCAACATCCACCCATACCTGAATATTGCTTGGCAAGAGATTGTCGGCATGGCTGTAATCTATCTGGAAAACAAAAGAAGATCCGGAGGCTCCACTGTTGGGACTGACACCATCGGCGCTGTACCCTGCCTCACCACTCCAAGCCAGAACCGGAACATCCGGGTTCAGGGTAATCGTGGCGCCAGTAACCGGACTGCCGGTCGCTGTGCCATTTCTGTCCATGGCATGGAAGCGATATGAGAGAGTGCCGTCTCCGACACTGTTGAGCGCCATGATCCTGGTATACAACTTGCCATCTGATGAGTCGTGATCGCTGTCGTCAACATCAAACATGGTGAATTTTTCGTTCTCTGCATAACTGCCGCTGTCATCAACATCCACCCATACCTGGATAACAGTGGGGCGGTCACGATTGGCGTCAGTATATTCTACCCGGAAGGCAAAATAATTGCCGGACTGAGCGCTATCAGGGCTGACACCATCGGTGGTGTAGCCTGCTTCGCCGGTCCAGGCCAGGGTCGGCGCTTCCTGGGCTATAGGATTGGAGCTTCGGGGATAGATATAGCCCCCACCAGTCGCATTACCATGGCAGTCTGAACACAGATTATCGGAAGTGTTGGAATCCCAGAATGTGCCGGTGCTGTCTGGCAAGTAAATTGGTTGGCTGGGCTCGACTACATCCCTGGTAGTTACATAACTGACTGAGGGAGATCCTACTACCATATCGGTGTAGAAAATTTTCATCCCCGGCTCCTTGCCAGTCAGCTTGCCGTCCCTGATCATGGAGAGTTGAGTTGATCCATGGACGTTGTGGCAGTTGATACAGGTGATAGTATTTTTCCCTGTGGTGCTGCGCCAATCGGATCTAAACCTGTATTGCATGCCAAGATGGTACTCGTGAGCATTGACAGGAGCAGGGTCAGGGCCTGTTGGATTCCAGTCTAAATCGTCCCGGAAGGTGGTACCGTATTCCGTAGATTTAGTCAGGTATTTATCCGGCAGATGGCAACCGTTACTGGAAAAACAGAGCCGATGCTCGTCTTGATTGGGCGTAACTCCAGTAAGTGGTACCACCATGGGATTAAGATCGTCCACCAGATTAAGACGATACCCCAGTCGGTACTCGTCCGAGTCGCAGTCACGATCATTTTGATCAATATCATTAGCAGGATCAGCATCAGTACAATCAAAGGACCGTGCCACGCCGTCGATATGTGCGGCGGAGTAGTCATGGCAATCATCGCACCCCTTGCCGGCACCCTGGACCACGCCTCCGCTGGCGGGATAGGTGTCAGCACTATCCAGACCATGACCGGTCTTGTAATAGCCCCAGCCGGTACCGACGCCGTAGGTATAGTCACCGTCTTCGTCGCCGATGACATTGGGGGCACTGATAGCGCTGGCTACTGACGGAGCCTCATCATGACAGGTGGCACACCATTTATCTTTACCGGCCTGCAGCGTAACACTGTCTGACTCGTAAATAGCGGTGTCCCAGTTATTTTTTGCGCCCACCACAGCGTCACTGACGCCGTCGTATGTACCGCCTTGACTATGGCAGGTATCGCAGACCGTGGTCAACAGCAGACTGGAAGCCCCATCCGCAAAGTCTGGGAAATTAGCTGTATCATGGCAGGTATCACAACCCACATTGGGGCCTTTTAAGTCATCACTGTCATTTTCTGTATGGGTTGAATGGCTCCAAAATGAGCCTGCGCCACCAGTGGCACCACCGTAGCCTGGATCATGGCCATGGCAGGGCTCACAGCCCGGCCCCTGGGAATCAATACCATGGGCAAAGCCCTGAGTATGGGCATGGCAGCTAATGCAGTCGATGCTGGTCACGGCCCCGGCATTGGTATGATTCTGGTCCGGACCGCTCCCGTCATTACGAAAATGGTCGGTCATGGTATGGCAAACTTCACAGATGCCGTCGTAGATTGCATCGCCATCAGCAAAAGAATTGTCCCCCTGCCTGTCGGAGAACTTGACCGTGGCATCATCTGTGCCATCATCCGGCGTGTTATTCCAGTCAACCAATCGCTTGATGTATTGACCGTAGATGACACCAAAGTTAGTGGGAGGACTGATATAGGTGTACATAGAGCGAACATCCCCAGCCACGGTCATGGTCGTGGCGTCGATAGCTGTAACCGCAAAGGCGTTACCCGTTTTTCTCAGGTTGGGTAAGAGGATGGGCCGCCTGGCCGCTGTAGTCTTTTCGGTTATGGAATCTATGTCCCAGCCACTCTTAAAAGCCCCGCCGGAGTACGTCAGCACACTAATATCATTGCCAGACTCATAGGCGTAGGCATCTATCTGCCCAGAGAACAGTATGAGTTCAGCGCCTTCAGTGCGAATCCGGGCCTTCTGGTATTGATAGTGCGGATCATGGCAGTCTATACACTGCTTGCTCCAAGTGCCATACTTGGCGCTGGTATTCTCGCTGGTGTGACCGAGAACTATGGGCGCACTGGTGTTACTATATGGGCTGGTGGCAGCATTGTGACAATTTACCGTGCAGAAGTTATTGATATTACTGCCGGTAAGTAGAGGTGAATCAGCCAGCGAAGTATCATGACAACTGGAGCAGGAGATATTATGACCTGCGTCATGGGGCGCATCAAGCCCGGCAAAAACCGGGGCCATTAAAAAAAGAGAGACCCACGTGAAGCAAATAACTTTTAAGAGAAGCATATAACCTATTTCCTGTTCCTTTGAGAAAAACTCATATTATTCCAACCGATTACCAGCAGGTGCAATACGGTCAAATTTCTAGATGATAACGATGCAACAGCCTTTACGTATGCTCGATGAACTCGCTTGCTTCATTCAGAGAGCCTAATTTCATAAGCGAATCATCGGTGTGGTGGATAAGACGCATGAGCATAACTACCATCAATAATGACGTAGCGATAGTTGACAGAGGCCAGATCCGTGCTATTTATGGGAGATCTACGGCGCCTCGGCAAATTATACTGCTGCCTCTGCCCAAGGCCTGCACTCGGCGACCCAGACAATCCATGCGTAGCATGGATAAGCGGGCCGAGCTTATGGCAATCTTACACTAGGGAACTCCAGGAAACACACGGAGCACTCTGAATCAATCATATTGATGATACCACTAAAATTTCGAATTTCTCACAACTTTTTAAGAAAACAACTAATAGCTTACATGGTTTTTTCATGGAATAGTGACTTTCAGTGTGTAACAGGTATCACAATCATCTTGGTCCGCCCAACTGTCCCAATAAAGCTCGTGAATACTGTAATCAGGGGCATATATTTTCAACCAAATCTCATAAGTCCCGGCACTGTAGGTGTGTTGAACTGATCCGGTAGGCGACGTGAACGAGTCTGATCCTGAGGGCCAATAGACATAAACCTTACCATACGGATCGCCATTGACCGACACCGTGACAGTGCTGCCGCTAATCGATACATCTGGATACCAGGCAGGCGGCGGTGGTGGTGGCGCACTTGGCGTGAACGAAATCGTAGTCTTTTCGCCGGTCAAACCATTGGCGCCAGTCACACTGACCACGGCCTGATAGGTTCCTGCCGCACCGTATTCATAGGATACGGAGGAAGAGGTCCCAAAATCCTGCTCCGTATAGACGACAGAGCCGGAAGCTGCGAGACCATCATAAAATTCCCAGGTATAGGTGTACGGCGACACACAGGCACTTGCGGGGAAACAGGATGGGGAGCCGGTGATTATGGAAATGCCGTAATCGCCTTGATCTGTTAAGTCATAGCTGAAACCTGCAGGAGTTAATGAGGCGCCCCCCCAGTTGAAGGATGCGCCAAAACCATATACACCGTGGCAGGAAATATTGGAGCACCTGCCAGCGCCGCCATTGAAGGTGTAGTCGAGGGTTGAGTCATAGGGTATGCTGTTCTTCAAAAAGGTAGGAGAAGCCACAACATCATACACACCGTTGATGTGTTTGGTCGCATCGGTAATAGTAACACCGTCTGTGGTCGTGGCATAATGGCATATCTCACAGTCAAACCCAATGCTCTCATGTCTTTCGTGCGTATTCGATTTGCTGCCGCCAACAAAATTACCATATGCCGGCGGGTAGCCATGACAGTTGTTACAGTTGTTCCCATCCCCCTGCGGATCAGGTGAAGAACCGTCCCACTTGGGAGAGGTGTTTATTCCCACTTCAGGGGAAACAAATCCTGTTGAAATTGAGGTGCCGTCACTGTGACAATAGGTGTTGGCACAGACAATCCCGCCACCTGTAGTAACTGTCGTATTGTTGACCCCCTGGTATGTATAACCGTTGGCAAGGGTCTGGCCGTCATAGGATGTATCCGTCCCGTCGCTCATGCCGCTGACCGCTACCCCGGAAAAACCGATCTGGATAGCAGCATCGCCCTCCTGGTTACTGGCAGTCATGGTGGTTGACATGCCCCCGTAATGACAGATGTGGCAAGGATATCCCATGCCGCTCGGGGTGGCATGCAAGGTGTGCTGGCCGCTGCTGGCCGAAGCAGTTGCATCCGGGGGAGGATAGCGAGCCTCCTCCGGTACATTGCCTGACCCCACCAGACCACTGGGGCCATTAGGGCTATCCTGGCTGGGAGGCAAGCCGTGACAGTCTGTACAACTGGGCCGAAAGCCATCGGCATGATTATGACAGAACAAGCACTGCTCCTCACTCTCCAGGTTGACGTTAGCCTCGTCAAGCAGGGCAATATTGGCATGGTTTGGGTCTGGAGCGGCTGCGGCGCCGGCATTACGGAAGTGATCGGTTTGGGTATGACAAATTTCACAGACATTACTGCCGTCCCCGGCGGTAAAGCCATAGGTGCCGTTCTTATCCATGAACTTCAGGGCTTTTTCGTAGCTGCCGTCGCCATCAGTATCAACGAACTTCCTGATGTACTGACCATAGATGACGCCAAAGTTAGTGGGCGGGCTAATGTAGGTGTACATGGCCCTGACATCGCCGGCCACGGTCATGGTAGTAGCGTCGATAGCTGTAACTGCAAAGGCGTTGCCAGTTTTCTTCAGATTGGGCAGGAGGATGGGCCGCCTGGCCGCTGTGGTCTTTTCGGTTATGGAATCTATGTTCCAGCCGCTCTTAAAAGTCCCGCCGGAATACGTCAGCGCACTGGTGTTGTCATCGGCGTCATAAACATAAGCATCAACCTGACCGCTGAAGAGGAACAGTTCAACACTCTCGGTGCTGGCCCAATATTTCTGATTTTGATAGTGCGGATCATGGCAGTCCAGGCACTGTTTGGTCCAAGGGCCAAACTGGGTGCTGGTATAGGCGCTAGTATGCCCGAGGACCATGGGAGCACTGGTGTTGCTGTAAGATTCAACATTGGCGGCATTATGACAATTTACCGTACAGAAATTGTTGATATTGCTGCCGATAAGCAAAGGGGAATCCGACAGCGAAGTATCATGACAACTGGAACAAGAGATTTTATGGCCTGCGTCGTGGGGCGCATCAAGGCCGGCAAAGACCAGATCCGCAGAGAAAAGAGATACACAGATGACACAAAAAATTTTTAGAAAAAGAGCATAGCCCATATTCAGTCCCCTTGATAAAAACTCGCTATCATTATAACCGGATCCCGGCAGGTTAACTCAAATCAACGATCCATATTATCATTGTACAAATGGCCCCACGATACCCAAACAGAGAAGAAAGAAGCTTCCTTAAGTTTGAGCTTCTAAGAGTTCCCAAATGGGGTACTGCGGGAACTTTACTGGTCTACTTAACCTTGCGCAGCTTTGCCGGTCCAGAAAGATCGACAATTACCCCATTAGCAACCCCATCGGCATCGCCCAAACCACCGTCGGTGAGTTCCAGAACAGCTGACAAGCGATCACGACTGATCTGAGTCAAACCGCTATAATCAAGCCACCCATTAAACGGATCATAATGGACCCAGCTGCTGCCAGATGGAATAGCCCGCCCCTCCTCGGCAAAATAGAAAGACACGGATACGGAGGCGCCAGGAGAAGCAACCTCAATTTTGTTAGCCAGCAAGCCAAGTGAGAACTTAATAGATTTACCAGGGGGCTCCAGTAAATTTTCCGGGGCAACGGCCTTGACCGCCAGTAAACTTGCCACCTCGGATACCACACTTAAGCAAGCTCTATTCCCCCCTTCTGCCGTATCAACACAGAAGAGTTCATCCTGCTCGCGATCGGCAATGCCGTCAGCATTTACATCATCAATGCCCATTTCTCCATCTACCGGCTCCTCAAGCCCCTGGAGACCGGTTTGAAAAGTAAAGACATCAGACCATTCCGACTGACTACCCAGGGTAGACCAGAACTTTGCCCGCCAGTAGTAGGTGGTTTCAGGGTCAAGAAGTAGTTCCGCTAACGGTAGTTCGGTCAAATTCTCGCCAGAACCATTCACCGCCAGGAGGAGATGGCTAAATTCAGGATCAGGGCTAACCTGCCAACTCGTGAACCAGTGCTCAGCGCAGCCTGCCGGATCAACATAGACTCCCGCACTCAACTGTGCTGTTACAGAGATATCCTCGGAATAATTTTCAGGAGAGAGCGGCAGTGGCCAATCCGGCCAAGAGAGACACTCAAAGCTATCTCCCAGGCCAATGATGGCTGGCATACTCCAGCTACTGATATTTCCGGCCTGATCAATGGAACTTACCCTCCAGTACCAAATACCGTCAGCAAACAAATTGCCTAAGTCATACCAGCCGTCGGTGATGATCGTACTCGTCGTAAGGCCATTAAAATCTGGATTATCTGCCACTTCCACCCTAAAGGCAACGGCGTCCGCCGCTGTCCAACTTATGATGCTTGTACCGGGCAGAAACCCAAAATCGACAACGGGAGTGAGGGGCGGTTTGGTATCGAGAATGACCTCGGCTGCGATTTCGATAGTGTTACCACCAGCATCCTGCAAGTTCCCCAGAACCGTCTTCACTCCATCACCAGTAGTAAGCAGCCAGGCCAAATCAGCACCAAAAGGCTTCCATTCGCCAAATGGTTCTCCAGCATTGGCAAAACGCATGATCTCGGCTTCAGGAGAGATGATGGAGAGCAGCACATCTGCGCCACTGGTGTAGGTAGCGCCATTATTAATTTGCAGAGAGCCACTGAGCTGATTCTTCACTGCCACCGTGCAGAAGTCCGGTTCTGATAGCAGCCCCAGGGCATTGGTTACCGTCAGTTGAAAAACAAGCTCCTCACCAAGAGGCGCCACTTCCGGAGCCTCGAAAATCGGCCTAACAGAATCAGGATCATCCAAATTCACTAATGGGCCACCCACCTGGGTCCAGGTAAAAGAGAGCAGCTCACCTTCCGGATCACTGGAACTGCTGCCATCCAAGCTTACCATGGCATGCTCGGTAACCAGAAGGTCCTCGCCGGCATGGGCCTCTGGAGGCTTATTGTCCCAGTTCATCTCCCCGGAAGCATCGGCAAGTCCTAACACCCTCACCCCACGCCAGAAGGGAGAACCGATCAAAAGCCGCAAATCTGCAGTTACTGCAAGAGCCTGGGCAGGAAGTTCTGCTCCGTTTTCCTCGCGAATCGAGCCAAGATACTCTCCACTGCTGCTATAGCAGAACACCCCACCTCGGGCAGGATCACTGATATAGACATTGCCCCCGGGGGCGACGCTGATACCACGAGGCCGGATTAACTGCCCTTCGCCCAGGCCGTAACTAGCGAAACTCCTAAGAAACACCCCTGAAAGTGTACACACCGAAACTCTCACCCCGTGAATCATACCGCCGTCATTCCCCACAATGGGAGGCTGTTCAAGGATATAGAGTTCATCACCGGCAATAGCAATGGATTCAGGGAGGTTCGGACTATCATCAATGGTAAAAAGCAGGCTGCCGCCTGGTTCATAAACCTTTATAGCGTGAGCCAACTGATCAACAACGTAGATATTGCCGCTCTGACTATCAACAGCGAGACTCACCGGACGTTTGAACTCACCGGCTCCGCTGCCTAAATAACCAAGCTCAACTCCAGACGCAGCATCAATAATAGTTACGGAGAGATCCTTAGCTGAACTGACGAAAAGACGGTCTCTGTCACTGGCAACTGCTAAAGGAGAGGAGACAGGGAACATATTGCGCAAAACACCCTGCAGAGAGTAGCTCGCCACCAGATCACGGTCCGAGTCAACCGCATAGATCACTCCCCTGGCAACGGAGAGGTGTTCAACGGTGGAGAGTTTGGAAGTAATGGAGGGAAGCGGTACATATTCAATGTAGGCCATGGCCATAATGGGAAAAGAAAGTAGAACAATAAATAACACAAGCGCTAAATAACCTTTTATTTTGACCATAACCATCCCCATCCTCCGTTAAACACCATCTTTGTTACTATGACAGACAAAACAGCCGTTGCCAGCACCAGCCCCTGTGGTCCCAGCTGAAATTAAGGTGTAATCCCAACGCAGCATATCAGAAAAGGGGCTGCCATGGGCTCGATGACAGGAGAGACAGAGTACCGTATCCGTCCCCGGAGTTACAGTCCCAGAAGCTGTGCTTCCGGTAATGCTCACCCGGCCCACCGGAACATCTAGGTCATAGCTGGTATAGGCGGCATACTCACCACTGTTGGGTAAGAGAATATCGGTGGGGTGCCTAATCCATGGTGAAGAAGGCCCGCCAATATCAGCACTGGCATGAAAAAGACCGTGACATTCAGCACAGAGCTGGCTGATGCTCTCGATATCCGCCCAGTCCTGGGTACTACGATCAGCATAGACTATGCCCTTATACTCGTTATGATCTGTTGGACCGGTGGTCGCCTGCCAGTCCGCATCCTCAGCCCCATGTACCTTATTGAGAAAACGGTAACTGGTAGCCACCGTGGCCCCCTGAGACGCCTCATCCAATGAACCGAACTTCAAAACCGAATCGTCACCGTGATGAGTAGCGTGCATGGCCTGGGTCTGGCTGATCTTCTCCCGATCGCCATGACAACCATTAGTACCGGCGCACATAACCTGCGGAGCCGTCCCAGAGTAAGCGGGCTGGTACTTTGCAGTAGAGGGATCATAGTCGGCAACATAGCCTGGCGGTGTGTTCTGCAGGTCACTGTCCTGAGCGACAATGTCATTACCAAATCCGTGGATATTATGACCGTAGCTATCATCAACAAAAACGTGATGGTAGTTCCCTGCGGCCAAATCCGTGCCAACATGGGCAATCTGCGGGGCATCGGCTATAATATTATCACCGCCATCCACGGCCTGCGCATGGCAGCCTAGACAGTCAAGACGCAGCATAGAGGAACGGGCTGAGCTATGACAATCGTTACACTCAGCGGCCCCAGCAACATTAGGGGTGGAATCAATTTTCATGGAAGCACCGTTCTGGCTGTCATGCATGGTGTGGCAGCTGGAACACTGGCCACTCTGGATTTTAGTCCATCCAATCGCAGGGAGAAAGAAGGATAAAAAGAGGCAAAGCAAAAGGGTGAAGAGAGGCTGCCAGCAGGCAAACCGCATGGTCTGCCGACACGCAGCCTTTTGGGATAAACACTCCACAACTAAACGGTCAGGCCTGCCCATCCAGTTGTGATCTCTCAGGTATAACGGATACTCTCCCACAATAAACTCCCCTTGTTTATAAATATATCCCCAAAAAGAGTTTTTCCCTCTTTCAGCAGCCACAAAACACATATCACCTAACCTCGGGAACTCTGTAACTTTGCACCAAGCAACGACAAACTAAACAATCAGCCCAACAAACATTTCACGCTTTACTTAATAACTGTTTAACTTAATCCTTAAAGACTACTACAATGTGATGCATCAATAGTGCCAAGTACAAATAAAATCCTGCACAGCTACGTTGTGATCAGGGGCAAAGTGCCCCAAGAGAACATCAAGACCGGGGTTCTACCTATAAAAAAACTCCATCTTAATCCCCCCGTGTGTAAGAATTCTGACGGCCCAAAAGGAACCAAGAGACTATTCTATTTACAAAATCGTAACCGGAAACTCAGCCATGGCTCCAATTATGCGCAGCAGAATGAGAACAGCCCAGATAACACCAAGATACCGCTCGAATTACATAAACGCAACCAAATAGTCCATCGGTAATTCCAATTACACCTGGTAGTGGTTTTTTTGACACAAAAGCGAAGAGGGAAGCTGACTCAAAAAGTGGCAGTGAGGGCGTAAGAAAACGAGGAAAAGGCTTCAGCAATGAGAATCGCAATGCCGATGCCTTCGGGATTGCGGATAATCATCATAGGATTGACGACAAGCACCCAGACGTGTCCATCCAGCAGCGGGCCGCCGCTATTCCAACGGATTAATGGGGGCAGCGACCTGGATAACAGGTTGACTGTTGGTCAAACGATACCGGGAAATAATGCCAGGTTTCAGTCACAGTAGACTGAAACCTGGCCGGACTCCCGACGATACAACCTTTGCCCCTGGGCGGCAGATTGTATAAATGGAGAATTAAAGGCGTTTAACGACAGCAGGCCAAGTCAAGCCTATCCCCAGTCATGATGGGCCTGCAACTCCTGATCTTTGGGAGATAAAAAAAGAAACTTGCCCGGCCTATGGTGCAGTAGTGAATGATCTGCTGACAGCGCAAGGTGCGCGGTAAAAGCACTGAACCGAGGAATGTTGCAATGTTTCTCTCCGGGCATTGCGCAACAGCACCATCAAGCCCCTTGGCATGACTGACTATAACCTGTAGGCAATACTGTTGATCGGGCTAAAGAAGAAACTACCAAGGGGACAGGAGACTGCAAAAGCAGCATTTAAGAAAGTTTTGTTTTGATTCTTTTTGGCAGCAGTTGACCTTCTTTTTCATGTCTGAGATCCCCCAAATAAGCGATTACTTACCATCATCTCAGATCCAGATTTATTCCTAGAACAAAAGAGGTCAGTTTTGGAGAAGAAGTGATACACTATAACTTCCTCCGCTACTTTCTCGGCTTTAGGGTTGGCGCACCTGTCAACATGTATTGCAGCCACTTAAATCCAAAACGAAGTAAGGCCTCATCATCTTTTTCCATCTCTCTGACCTCGGATTTACTCAATTTAAAAGCGTTAAATAGTTGATGCTCTTGGGCATAGACCCGGAAGGCATCAAGATTGTAGCACACCATAAATGCCATGCGCTGCCTTGGACCAGCCGCCCCTTCATCCCCCCAGGGGTTCTTGGAAAAGATAGTATCCATTTCAGCCCAGAGATCATCCATCATATTGTAATAAAGCAGGTGCTGGTCTTGGAGCCACTCTTTCACGGTCCATTGCCGCTCTTCCCCATGGCCTTTGCAGTACGGATGGTCTGTCATAAAATAAAATTCATCACGCTGCCCCGACGAGGCGCTGCGATCCACCGCCCTCTCCAAGGGATAGGTGCGGCAGGCAGAAGGCCGGTCCTCATAGACTCGACAGCCGATTTTATCCAAAAAAGGACAGGTATGTTCCTGATTATCCAGCATCCTCAGAATAACTGCGGGGAAATAGGGATTTGCTCCCTGGGCCACTCCAGCATATTTATCAAGAAACTCCTCCGAGGTGATGCCAAGCTTTTGTTTAAGCCTGATTATGTCATACGGGTAGAGGAAAAGTTCTAGTTTTCTGCAACAATGGGTAAAACAAGTTACACCAGAATGGCAGGCAAACTTAAATGTACTGTTTCCCAGGGGCACCATACCATCTGGAAACTCTTTTTTTTCTCCAGTGCTCATTGTATCTTCACTCCTTTATTGGTAAATATTCGGCAACACTCCAGCTACGCCCGACCTGGCCGACTCACGTAGAACTACTACGCTTCGCCAGCCAGATCGAACACATCTGAAGCGTTGTCAAACATTTACAGAATAGTGGTTTTTATTAGTTTTGGGCAGCAAGCCGAATATTTACCTTTATTGAATCGGAAAGCATCCCCACGGCGAGGGCGTAATAGGTTGATCGGTTCCATTTCATTAGGACCCTGAAATTATCATATATCAAAAAATATCGGTTTTCAGATTTATCCGGATGAATGAGAGATGCGCTCACCTGTGCGGCAGGAAGGGAAGCTCCTTTTGCTGTGCGCACTCCAAGTCCCTGCCAATAAGACAAATCTTTTTGGGTGGAAAGCCCAATCAAACTGGGGTCCAATCCCGAGGGGACAAGGACCTCCCTGCCCCATTTCCAGCCAGGTTGCCATCCAGAGACAGAGAGATAGTTGGCTCCGGAGGCAAAAAGATCGCCACCCTGTTGCCATATTTCTATCTTCCCGTCAGGTTCAAAGTCGACTCCATATTTCCGAAAAACAGAGGGTAGAAACTGAAGATACCCCATCGCCCCGGCCCATGACCCTTCCATCTGCGACATGGAAACTTTTCCATCATCCAGTAGGTGCAAGGCATCAAGCAGTTCTTTTTTAAAAAAGGCACTGCGCCTTGGATCATAGGACAACGTTGCAAGTGCTTCTATTATTGGAAAGCCGCCGGTTACCCTGCCAAAGTCAGTCTCTATGCCCCATAAAGCAACGAGTACGTGAGGTGGAACTCCGTACTTCCGGGCCACCTTTTCCAAAAGGGGATAATTTTTATTAAGCTCATTGCGCCCTTTTTTAACCCGAATAGAAGATATTGTCCGAGATAAATATTGGCTGAGGTTTAGTTTAAATTCAGGCTGGTTTCTATCAAGTTTTATGACCAGTTCATTATAGCTAACTCGAGAAAAGGCGTTTTCCAAAGTCCCAGAGGATATACCCGCAGTAATGGCCTCCCCCTTAAACTGCTGTACCCAGGAATCAAAACCAGCCCCTTCAGATTCCGTGGCCTGACAGATCGCGGCAACAGCAAAGAACAATACAAAAACAATGATTCCCTGGATAGATACTCTATGACTCATGCTATACTGTAATCCCTTAAGGTAAATGTTCGGCAACACTCCATGACGGAGTCTACACTACGTTTCGCTTACCTACGCCCGCCCAACGGAAGTGCCCTTGGGGTGCGATCAGGCTGACTCACGTAGAACTACTACGCTTCGCCAACCTGATCGAACACATCTGAAGCGTCGGAGTCTTCGCTTACCTGTCAAACATTTACATTTTATTGGTTATTGTTGTTTTCCAGTGTTAGCCGAATATTTACCCTTTAAGATAGAAATATTGGTAAATGTTGCTACTCTACCGTATTCCCCCCTTTTTTTCCAGCAAAGACAGCCCCCCCCTGGGCAACTATCTGCCTCAACAACATCCTCAAGCCCCCAGCAGATCAAAAAAAAAGGGTGCCTTATAAAAGACACCCTTATCCCAGAGCCTATCTCGCCCTTATGTAAATATAATCATAGTTGCTATTCAGGTAGGGCCCCAAAACGGGCATAACCACCAAATTGTAACTGTTTAGATGTGCCCCAGGTGTGTGTGAACAGGCCTTTCAGCAGATAGCGAACAAAGTGAGACTTCGATACATCGGTATGCTGGAAGTCCTGTTCGCGCGCAGATGGGGTGCAGCTGAACAGTTACATATAATCATCGTAACTATTCTACTGTACAATCGCCCCCTTCACAGCTAAGATCACCAACAAGAAAGCGGGACTTGAATCCGGCCTTTTTCAAAACAGTGTGGGCCATTTCCGCCCGAGCTCCGGTTGTGCAATGGACAAGCATTTCCTTGTCTTTCGGCAGCTCTGCCATACGTGCTTCAAGATTGTCTAAGGGTATGGTGATAACATTTGAGAAAGTACCTCCTACTGTTTCCTCTGCCCCCCTGACATCAAGAACAACTTGGGTGGCACTTCCCTCTTCGGCGACTACCAGAAATTCTTCCGAACTAACTTCACCTTTGCCAAGTTTTCTGACCCATTCAATCTCAGTAGCAGGTTCGCCGGAGACTAATTTCCCGCCCCTTGCCTGGTATCCCTGCAAACCTCCATCAATAAGGGAAACACCCTTTATTCCCGCTTGCGCCAACTCCTTGCGCGCACCTTTGGCGTTGTCACCATAGATGACAACAGGAGCCTTCGAATCAAAATCATCCAGATAATCCTCCAACTCATCATACGGGATATTCACGGTTCTGGCTATATGGCCTGCCGCTGACTCTTTTTCAGAGCGGAGATCCACCAAAATAATATTACCCTTCTGGATAAACGCGTCACTGGCAACTACTGACTGTCCTGCCTTTTTCCAACCTGGAACACCTTGGAGATATATTTTAACATTTGTGTAACCTAATTTCTTCGCCAGACCGGCGGATTTTGAGCTCATGCCTCAGGTAGGGCCTCCACAATGAAAAACCAAGAGGGTATCTTTATCAGCCGGGAGTAATTCTGCTCCTTTTGCAACCATTGCCCCCACTGGGATAGAAACCGACGAAGGAACATGGCCTGCAGCAAATCGACCAGCAGGCCTTGAATCTACCAGAAAGAAACCTCCCTTCTCAGGCCCGAGAGCAACTAGGCCAATCATCTCTTCAGACTGTATTTCGGTTACACCGGCAGGCAGCTTGGCAAGTTTTGGCTTCACAACAGTGGCAAATTTATCAGCGCCTCGTACTTCAAAGTGAACGATGGCAGCTTCACCTTTCTTAGCATGGTCCATGCCTTTGGTGTCATCATCGAATTTAACCATCACCAGGTCTTTACCAACGACCATAGAAATACTTTTGGCCTTGTTCGATACACCCGCCACTTTGCCTTTATAGACGTTTGCGTCCTTTTTCTCAACTGCAGAAGTTGGAGCAGCAGCGCTTTGCGTGCCACTGCCTGTATTACCGACACACCCCCCTGCCAGGAATCCCGCAAAGACGAGAAACGCAACAAGTCTTAATACTTTAATTTTCTTCATAACTACCTCCCTTTTCTTTTTATTAATTATACCAACTAAGTACTTTATGAATACCAGCTATAAGCTCTGCTGCTTCTACCGGTTTACTTATCATCAAAGCACATCTATCACGAAATTCTTGATTTATGATTTCCTCGTCTCCATATCTGACCAAAGCAACAATTGGTATACCCTCCCCTATTTGTAGTAGTGTTTCTGCCATATTTTCGCAGCAACCATCAGGAGAATTTGTATCTACAAGCAACATGCTGACCGGATTATGATCCTTGGCGGATTCAGATATTTTCGCCATGACCAAGGAACAGTCGTCAACTGTACTTATGGAAAAATTTTCGCTTTTCAGGGTCAAAGACAATATTCGCTGCAGTCCTATTTCACGCTCAGCTACAAGTATATGTTTTCGATTCATTAATTTAATCGTTCATTAATAATTTCAGATACAGCCTGACAAAAAGTATCCTGATCTTAGACGTTGCCGTACCCTTGACTATAGCAAACTGCATGCCAAAACCAATAATCAAACACAAGACATTGATATATAAAGGTTTTATCAAGATATCCAAGAAAAATGATTGCTCAGCATTAATGCAAATTAATTTGACACAGTAAGTCCTTATATGGTTTAACTCCTACATGTAGCCTGTCTTCTGGCCATAATAATTTTGTTGATTATTGTTGTTTTCCAGTGTTAGTCGAATATTTACCGGTAATCAGTAGTGCCACCCTTGCACTACGATCAGCAATATGACGCCGCTTTGCTGCTATCTGATCATTATAAACATTTTCATTTTTGACCAATTGGCAGTTTAGTACCTTAGAAATCATTTCGAAGTCTGCGCTTATCTCGTGTTTTTTATACCCCCCCAGGTAAGCGTTAGACTCCGAGGGGGTACTGAACTGAGTGGCAATAAATGAAGAAAGTAGATTCATTTGAGCGTGTTGCATCTACTGTTAAGGTACTTATTTCCGGTTTATCCGGATTGGGATCATGGTGTCTTTTTGAAGCACGCAAATAAACTTGACAAAGCAAATAAACTTGCACCCGTTGCCCCTCTTAATATATGAAATTACGAACCATCATATTCTGGACCATCTTTTCCATAGGGATTACCCCCCTCCTCACCTTGGTGGCGATTAATCTTAAAGGGCATATGGAAAGGCATGAAGAGGTCGAACATCAAAGGCTCTTGGCTCAGTCAAAGCTTATCCAGGGAACATTATTAAACAGCATCAAATATCTTGACGCAGACCCGATTGACTTTATTCCTGAGTATGCAGATTATATCTGGATTGACCGAAAAGGCACATATAGACATCTCCCCTCCGCCTTTCTTTTCCCAGAGCTACAAATACAGACCAACAAAAAGAAAAAAACAGCTACCCATGCTTTTCGTGACTTTCCTGGACTGCAAAATGAGATGCCAACTAATAAGCCCTTTTTATTGAACGTCAGGGGGAGGACCTTTTCGTGGCTCCCTCTTTCTGATAGCCATAGCAAGAAGACTATTTTCTGGGTTGGCAAAGAAATTGACACCTCTGCATCTCAGAAGTGGCGGCAATCACTGATTGAAAATATTTTTGTTATTGTTGTGTCAACAATGCTGCTCGTTTTTTTTATTGCTAAATTTATATCCTCAAAGGTTGACCGGTGGCAAAAAGAGCTGATTCAAGGACTAATTACCGTGCTCAACAAGGAAGAAAAAGTGACCTTTGTCTGGAATGACACCCAGGAAATGAAAGACTTGGGAAACGACCTCACCTCTCTTTGCAGTCAATACATAGAAAGCAGAAAGACCAGTCGCACCTCGGAAATGGAACTAAAAGAAAGTGAAAACAGATTCAGAAAACTGACGGCTTCGGCTCAAGATGCCATCATTATGATGGACAACAATGGTAACACCGCTTTCTGGAACAAAGCGGCTGAAACAACATTCGGCTACAGCAGTGAACAGGCAATTGGCCAGCCGATCCACTCGCTTCTGGACCTTCGGAGGCACAATTCACCCGACGCGCACAACAGTTTCCCGCAAGATGAAAGCAAAAAAAAACAGGCCCCAGTTAGACATGAAACCCTTGAACTGACAGCCCGTAAACAGGATGGGAACGACATAAGTATTGAACTCTCGTTATCTGCTGCCCAAATAAATGAGCAGTGGCATGCCATCTGGATAGCTCGCGACATCTCAGAAAGGAAAAAAGCTGAAAAAGAGGCAAAACTGCGGCAACAGCAACTTCTCCAAGCAGACAAAATGCACTCATTGGGTCTCCTGGTCTCCGGCATGGCCCATGAAATTAACAACCCGAACAGCATTACGATTCTTAACTCCTCCATGCTAGCCAACGCCTGGAAAAGTATAACACCAGTCCTTGAAGATTATTACCAAGAAAATGGCGACTTTATCGTGGCAGGTCTTGAGTATAGTGAGATGAGGGAACAGATCCCCATGCTGCTTGATGAACTTGAAGATAGTGGAAAAAGGGTCAAAAACATTGTCAAGGACCTGAAAGACTACGCCCGCCAGGAGTCTTCTATGATATCGAAAGATATTGACCTGAACAAGGTGGTAGACAAAGCTATCCGACTCACAAACAATCAGATAAAAAAAGCCACATCTAACTTTCACTTTCATCCGGCATCTCACCTCCCCCTGCTCAAGGGGAACCAGCAAAGATTTGAACAGGTTGTCATTAACCTTATCCAAAATGCCTGTGAAGCACTACAGGAAAGCAGCGCCCAAATAAAGATCAGCACCTCCTACAACCTCACAGACAGAACCACACAGCTATGTGTCGAAGACCAAGGACACGGGATTGCCAAGGAGGATCTGCAACATGTTATCGACCCTTTCTTTACCACAAAAAGAGATTTTGGCGGAACCGGTCTCGGTCTTTCAGTTTCAGCAGGCATCATAAAAAGATACAAAGGAAGCATTGATTTTACCTCCGAAGCCGGCAAAGGGACCAAGGTCACCGTATCCTTCCCCTCAGCTGAACAAACAACGCTAAAACCTCAGTAACTATATTATATAAGCCCATATGACCCCCACAAAAACTTTGTCCCCATATCTCCCGGTTCTTCTGGTCGATGACGAGAAACCATGGCTGAACAGCCTTAGCCTGAAACTGCGTGCCACAGGTATCAACAACGTCACCTGCTGCTCCGACAGCAGGCAGGTCTTGAATCTTCTGGCAAAACAGCAATTCACCGCAATGGTCCTCGATCTCATCATGCCCCATGTGCAAGGCGACACTCTCCTGCCGGAGATTACCCGCCTCTACCCTGACATGCCGGTGATTATTATCACAGGCCTTGACCAGGTTGACACAGCTGTAAACTGCATACAGCAAGGTGCTTTTGATTATCAGGTCAAAGGGAATGAAAACCAAAAGCTTATTGAGGTCATAAAGCGGGCCATTGAACTCAGCCAGCTGCGCAGAGAAAATGAGCTTTTAAAGGATCGTTTTCTCTCTGATAAAATCGATAACCCCTCAGTTTTTAAAGCGATTGTCACCGGCAATAAATCTATGCGCTCCCTGTTCCAGTACATGGAGGCCATTGCCCACACAAATGAACCAGTCCTTATCACCGGTGAAACTGGGGCCGGCAAAGAACTTTTTGCCCAAGCATTACACGATCTTTCCCAGAGATCAGGAAAATTTGTCCCGGTCAATATAGCTGGTTTTGATAAAGACATGTTATCAGACAGTCTTTTCGGGCATAAAAAAGGTGCCTTTACCGGTGCAGAAACATCCAGGGACGGCCTGTTGCTTAAGTCCTCGGGAGGCACCATTTTCCTGGATGAGATAGGAGACCTTGACCAGACATCCCAAGTCAAACTGCTGCGGCTTATCCAGGAAAAAGAGTATTTTCCACTTGGCTCAGACATAGCAAAGAAAACGGATGCCCGGATGATTTTTGCAACCTTGCGCGACATACAAACACTGCAAAACGCAGAGACATTCCGCCCTGACCTCTTCTACCGCTTACGGGCCCATCATATTCACATACCGCCGTTGCGTGAGCGCCTGGATGACTTGCCTATACTCCTCGATTACTTCCTTAAAATCGCAGCTGCCCAACAAGGAAAGAAAGTGCCTAGCTATCCTAAAGAACTGCTCCTTGTCCTGGAGAATTATGCATATCCAGGCAATGTCAGAGAGCTAAAAAACATGATCTTTGACGCAGTGAGTAAACATAGCAGCAAAACACTTTCAATGGATGCATTCAGATCTTACCTTAAGGATATCCCTGTCATTCGAGAAACAAGCCCTAAGCTAAGCGAGGATGATGCAATATTTTCCCATCTGGCCACACTTCCTTCTTTAAAAAATTCAACCCAGCTTCTTGTCCAAGAGGCCCTTCAGCGCGCCAAAGGCAACCAATCGATCGCAGCGGAAATGCTTGGCATTACAAGGCAGGCTCTGAACTGGCGTATCAAAAAAGAAGAAAAGAAAATATAGGATGGATTTTAAGCAAGCCCAAGACATATGGCATGATTGGCAGAATAAGAAAATGCCCACGGGTGAACTTCACCTTGCCTCTGACATCGCAGCCTCTTTTATTTCGTCATTTCAGCAGAGAGAGCCAGAAGATTTGCGTCTTATTGACCTCCTCTGCGAAATGGCCATGGCCAAGCAGGCAAAGATCGCCAAACATGCCTCAGCCACCCTCTTCAGTGAAATAATTGAAATTCTCTGCGATGATTTCTCCAAAGAGGGGGTTGCAACCTGCGCCCATGTCCTTCTCCGGATACTTGACTCGATTCGAAAGCAACCGGAAGGAAGGGAACTTGATTCCCTCCTGAGAAAAAAAGGACTTAATACAACAGCGCAGCTTCTGGAGCGTTTTGAGGCAATACGAGAAAAAACTCGTATTCCAGAGGGGCAGCTAAGAAAGACCCAAAAAATCATTATACTTTCAAGAGTAACCGCAGGGGCTGATATTTCCATAACCGGCATTATCATCCAAAGGCTCCGAAAGAGTTTTCCCCAAGCAGAATTTATCCTAATCGGCCCTGAACATCTTCCACATATGTTCGGTCAGGCTAAAAGATGCCGTTCTATCCCCTTTATTTACAAAAATAACGGCAGCCTCCTTGAAAAAATGACCACCTGGCCGGCTCTTTTGGCCATCGTCACTAAGGAAAGTCACGATTTTTACCCAGGTGAGGTGCTCCTATTTGACCCCGACACACGACTTTCCCAACTAGGCCTTTTACCGCTGCTAGATGACGAGCACACGTGGTACTTCCCCTCTAGAACGATAGGCCTTACAGATGGCCGCCAGAAAAGCCTCTCCGAACTGAGCAACCAATGGCTGAACGAGATACTTGGAGAGAACAAACCGCCTCTAGCATATCCGTTACTCTCTGTTCTCGAAGAGCAGTACTCTGCAATTCGCAACAGCTTAAAAAATGAGCACACCTTCATCATTACAATCAATTTTGGAGTCGGCAACGATCCAAGAAAAAAAATCGGGGCTCATTTTGAATTGACTCTCTTGCATGAGCTCCTCAAAACACCTCAAACAGTAATTATTCTGGACAACGGCTGCGGGGATGAAGAACACAAAAGGACAGAGCATCATCTGCAGGTATTAAAACAGTTTGGCTTCAATACTCAGACAATCACAAAGGGAGAAAATATCGAGAAAATATCGTTGCATCATGGTATTATCTCGCACCAAGGTCCCTTATGTGACTTAGGAAAATGGATCAAGATATCAGACTGTTTTATCGGCTATGACTCCTGCGGTCAGCATATTGCCAACGCCGCAGGGACACCATCGGTAATTACCTTTGCCGGGGCCCCCTCAGCACGATTTGTGGCACGCTGGTCTCCGAACAACAAGACAGGCTCTACCTTCCCCATCTACAGACATAGTAAACTTGGCAAAAGAGAACTTGACACCCTGCTCAAAAATGTAGTAGAGGCGGTGGCTAAGGTTAGAAAAAACTGAAGGAGAGTAAATTTTCGGGTTGAAGCTGAAAACTACTAAAACCACCTAATTGTAAATGTTTGACAGCGCTTCACAGGGAGGTGATCAGGTCGATCAGCTATACAATCGGTATGCTGGTTGGCCTGATCACCTTTCTGTGGAGTGCTGCCGAATATTTACGAAGGAGAAGCATTTGAACACACCTGATTACAACAAGCTGCGCAACGCCATAGCCCAATTTGACTCGGCCCGCATCCTTGTCATTGGCGATATCATTCTTGATCATTTTATCTGGGGATCCGTGGCAAGAATTTCACCGGAGGCACCAGTTCCGGTCGTTAATGTCACCCATGAGAACCTTTTGCTTGGCGGTTCGGCCAATGTCCTTCATAATATCTACGCCTTGAACGGCCAGGCGACCATCTGCGGCATAATCGGCCAGGACCAGATGGGTGAGCATATCATCAAACTGCTTGAAGACCTCGGTTCTTCAACAGAAGGAACTATCCGCTCTCCAGACCGGCCAACAACCATTAAAACCAGAATTATTGCAAGGCATCAGCAGGTTGTTCGTTTTGACCGTGAGGCAACTGAGTGCATTGATGACGCCATTCTAAAAAATGTTTTGGACTTTTTCGGGGCTAATCTTGGTGAATTTGATGCCGTTATTGTTTCGGATTATGCCAAGGGCATTGTCTGTGATGCTCTCATGACCTCACTACAAGAAGAATTAGTAAAACATCCTCATATTCCTTTGGTGGTAGACCCAAAACCTGGATCACAAAGACGTCTGAAAGGGGCCACTCTGATAACCCCAAATCATCATGAAGCTGAACAGATGTCAGGCATCAAAATAGTTGATGACAACAGCCTACAGATTGCCGGAAGCAAACTTCTCGAGGAGCTGGAGAGCAAAGCCGTTCTCATTACTCGCGGCGAGGCTGGCATGGCCCTTTTTGAAAAAAATAAACCAATGGTTACCATTCCGACCATGGCCAAAGAGGTCTTCGATGTTACAGGCGCTGGAGATACCGTCATAGCCACCCTTTCACTAGGCCTTGCTGCGGGCCTCTCATTTGTCGAGGCAGCAACTCTGGCAAACGTTGCAGCTGGAATTGTAGTTGGAAAGGTGGGAACCGCCACCGCAAATATTGAAGAGATACTAGGAGCATTTTAACTTCAGGTAGGGCCCAAAAACGGGCATAACCACAGAATTGTAACTGTTTAGATGTGCCCCACTCCGGGTGTGTGTGAACAGGCCTTTCAGCTATACATCGGTATGCTGGAAGGCCTGTTCGCACCCCAAGGGTACTTCCGTTGGGCGCGCGCAGGTAGCGCAGACTCCGGATGGGGAGCAGCTGAATAGTTACGGAGCATTAGCATGAAGCGTCCACTCAGTATGACCTCATTTGGCCGGGGAGAACAAGGAAATGAACAGGAAAAATGGGTTGTAGAACTTCGCTCAGTCAACCACCGTTTTTGTGACATAAAAGTTAAAATGCCACGGGAATATGCACCTCTGGAAGAAAAAATCAAAAAAGTTATTGCTGCCTCCATAGGCCGAGGTCACGTGGATGTCTATGTCACAATCACAGGTACCAATACCGGCAACAGCCGCCTGGCAGTCAATCTCCCCCTGGCAAAAGAGTACTATGCCTCTCTAGTGAAACTGCAAGAGGCCTTAGGCTTGGACGCCCCACCAACCCTTGAGATGATGGCCGCCAATCGTGACCTAATTACCACAACAGAGGAATCAGCTGATCTGGACCAGGCCTGGGAAATACTCCAAAAAGCTTTATCTGAGGCCTTGAAAAACAGTCAAAAAATGAGAGAAGATGAAGGTGAGGCCCTCAAAATTGACTTGCTTGAACGCCTTGATGGTCTTGAAAAGACGGTTAAAGAGATTGATGAAATTGTCCCAGAACTTCTGAAGCAAAAAGAAGCGACATTACAGGACCGGCTTAAAAAACTACTTGCCAATGTCGATCTTGACCCGCTCAGATTAGCCCAGGAAGTTGCAATTATTGCCGACAAATCAGATATTACGGAAGAACTGGTGCGAATCAAAAGTCATACTGAGCAATTCAGAAATTTCCTGGAACAGGATGAACCGGTGGGTAGACAACTCGACTTTCTGCTGCAGGAATTTCTTAGGGAAATAAATACAACAGCGTCAAAGATTAATGATCCAAAGGCGACCCATAAAACCGTTTTCCTTAAAAATGAAGTTGAAAAGATGAAAGAACAAGTTCAAAATATTGAATAAAAAAAAGTTGAAAGGTAAAAGTTAAAAGTTGAAAGGTATAGTCTTGCTTTATCACTTTATTGATGATACCCCCAAGCTCTCTTCTTCATCAACCCCGGCATGCCATTAACTTGGGGCCAGTGTCTTTCAACTTTCATCTTGCATCTTTCATCTTGCATTCAAGTACAAAGAATGAGACTAATACCAAATTATTTTTTCGGGATCTGAAATATGGACAATAGACTTATTAACGTTGGTTTCGGTAATTCGGTGGTTGCAGGCAGGGTTTTAGCAGTTGTCAACCCAAAGTCCTCTCCAATGAAAACTCTGCGGGATCAGGCAAAGAGAAACAATCAATTGATTGATGTTACAGAAGGCAGGCGCACTAGGTCCATCGTTGTCATGGACACAAATCATGTCCTCTTGTCGGCAATCCAGCCAGATACCCTCTCCCAGAGGTTTCAGCCCGCTACTATTCACGACCTGGAGGATACACCTAAGTGAAAGGCAATTTATTTATCATTTCCGCCCCATCAGGAACTGGCAAGACCACCATTTTAAAAGAGATAATCGGCCATATTCCACGCATCTCTTTTTCCGTTTCTCACACGACCCGACCGGCTAGAGAGGGTGAAAAGGACAAGGTTGATTATTTTTTCGTCAGCAAGGAATCCTTTATTGAGAGCAGAGACCACAACGATTTCTTAGAATGGGCCGAAGTCCACGGCAATTTCTATGGCACCAGCAAGCAAACGGTTATGGAGCAACTGGAGCAAGGCAACGATATAGTCCTAGATATTGACGTACAGGGGGCCCGGCAATTACGCAGCAGCTCACTTGAGGCCATATTTATTTTCATTACCCCTCCCTCTTGGCAGGAACTGAAAAAAAGGCTAACAGGTCGAGGCACCGACGACCAGACAACCATTGATCTTCGTCTTAAGAATGCCCGCCTGGAAATGAAGGATGCGGAGCTGTATGATTATGTGATTATTAACGATGATATTTCCACAGCCGTTGATGTCTTGCGAGCCATTATTATTGAAAAAAGGTGCAAAAACCGCAGGGCTCCTAACGGCACCCCTCTCACTTTAGCAGATCTGACCTAATGGTAAAAAAAGCCAAAGCATATTCCCGACCTGGACAAAATAAACCGCGCAGTTCCCCTAAACATAGCCCAGAGAAAGAGCAAAACGCTTCAACCTGGATATGGGGGATCCACCCCATCCTGGAACTACTAAAGGTAAATCCTATAAAGATTCTAGAAATTACTATTCTGGAAGGTAAATCAGGAGAAAAACTGAAACAAATTTCAGCGCTTGCAAAACAGAACAGGATTACCGTTCATTTTAGCAAAACCCTTATAAATGAGAGCCAGGCCCATCAAGGCGTGGAGGCAAAGACAAAACCGGTATCCTTCCTCTCCCTACACGAGCTTTTACTAAAGACAAAATCTTCTCAACCTCTCTTTCTGGCCCTGGATAGTATTCAAGACCCCCATAATTTAGGCGCAATCATCAGGTCTGCTTCTGCTGCAGGCGTTCATGGCATAATCATACCCAAAGACCGTTCTGCCCCAATAACTGGAACTGTTGCAAAAACAGCCGCAGGGGCAATGGCCCTGGTTAATTTCTGCCAAGTGACCAATCTATCTGACACCTTGCAACAGCTTAAAGAAAAGAATTTCTGGATATACGGAGCAGACGGAAACGCCGACCAGACCGTGCATTCCTGTGACTTTCAGGGGGCGATCTGCATGGTTATAGGAGGAGAGGGAAAAGGAATACGGCCGCTGGTCAAAAAGAACTGTGATTTTTTGGTCTCAATACCCATGCACAGCTCCCTTGACTCCCTGAACGCCTCCGTTGCCGCTGGAGTGATTCTCTTTGAGGTCGTGCGTCAAAGGAGCAAGTGATCAACCCCCGTGATATACAGGGGGTATAATCGCGTGTCTCGACCACGCACATCAGGGTGCCCCTGAAACGTTTACGGACTCGGGGTTATGCAATCTTGGGTGTACTTAATTGATCTCTAACGATAAAAACAATGAGTTAACAATCAGCCCTTAAATTTCAGGACGATATTTAAGCTGCACACCTTTTATAAAATTACGTAAAA
This sequence comes from Desulfurivibrionaceae bacterium, assembly GCA_030145275.1. GTDB lineage: Bacteria > Desulfobacterota > Desulfobulbia > Desulfobulbales > VMSU01 > JAQYVV01. The sequence continues at coordinate 41,719 of JAQYVV010000006.1, forward strand.
TTTGATTTTGGCAGTCACGATAGTGTTTATGGCTTGGTTTACGAAAAAACGCACTTAATTCGTGTTTACTCAGGTGCAAATCAACCAGGGCCAAAATCTCCAATACATCTTCGGCCTTCAGGTTTAGGGCGATTTTTAATTTCTTAAAAATAATGTTGTTAGTTAAATGCTTCTCTGGCTCAGGCTGGGGACCTTCTTTTTTGCCTCGCTTAGCGTTAATCAAACCATTCAGAAAAATCGCCAGTTGAGTATCACCACATTCCTGATAGGCAGGATCATCATCCTTTTTTAACCAATCGCTGATTTGCTCCCGCGTTACCAGGCAATCAGCCAAACCAAATATAGCAATCATTTTAGAATCGCCAAAATTGAAGGCGTAGCGGATACGGCGCAAAATATCGTTATTTGTCATAATTATGTCTTACTCTAGTAAATATTCGACTAACACGTGAAAACAACAACCAACGAAATGTAAATGTTTGACAGGTAAGCGAAGACTCCGACGCTTCAGATGTGTTCGATCAGGTTGGCGAAGCGTAGTAGTTCTACGTGAGTCAGCCTGATCGGGCGCAGCTGAAGGGTTGCCGAATATTTACCCGCTCTAGCTGCGGAGTTTAGCCTTGAGAAGGTCTCCCAGGGTGCCGAGGGAACCGGTTGCCTGGGCTTTTTTCTCTTTCTTGTAACTATCGTAATCCTTTCCTGAGGTATCTTCCCTTTCCTGGGCTTCCATTTTCTTTCCTTTCAGGTGAGGACAGAGGTTTTTGGTGGGCGACAGAGATATTCTTTTTTCTTCCAGGTTGATCTTATCAATTTTCACCTCAAGTTCCTGGCCAAGCTCCACAGCTTCCTTCGGGTGGCTAATTTTTCTTCCTTCGGCCATGGTACTGATATGCAGAAGCCCATCAACTCCCTCTTCTAAACTTACAAAGGCACCGAAGGTTAAAAGCCGCACAACTTTACCCTTTTGAACTGAACCTTCAGGATATTTCTCAGCAACATTTTTCCACGGATCGGGCTGGGCATTCTTCAGGCTGAAGGAAAAACGCTGCTGCTCCCAATCCAGTTTCAGAATCTGCACTTCAACCCGCTGACCGACACTAAGGCGCTCGTTGATATCTTCAACCCGCCCCCAGCAAATTTCAGAGATTGGTAACAGTCCCTCAATACCCTCATCAATCCGCACAAAGGCACCAAACTTCTGCAGAGATGTAACTGTTCCCTGAACAATCGCACCTTCCTCCAGAGTATCTCGCAGCGCTTCAATTTTTTCTTGTAATTCTTCTTCCTGGATGGCCCGATGGGAAACAATAATATTACGGCCAGCCTCCTTGTATTCGATAATCTTAAATTGGATCTGCCTGCCGACAAACTCTTCCGATTCAACCCTTTGTAAACCAGCTTGAGAAAAAGGGCAAAAACTGCGGATAGAACCGGCAATTTTAACCTCATAACCGCCCTTCACCTCTTTTCCGACCACGCCCTCAATGGGAATACCAGCATGGTGAGCTTGTTCAAGGTGGGCCTGGGCCTCGGCCCCAGCCCCTAGTTTTGTGGTAAATTTCATGCCATCTTTTGTGGCTGACAGAAAATAGACGGAGACATTATCCCCCTCCTGCACTGCAAGGTTGCCCTCTGCATCCCGTATTTCACTGGTGGCAAAATACCCCTCACTCTTGCCGCTCAAGTTCAGGAAGGTCCACTCCCGCCCTATTCTGATAACTGGGACAATAACCTTTTTGCCAGGCTCATATCGAACCGGTTCGGCATAACTTTCTTCAAGAAGATCGGCAAAACTCTGTCCATTAGTCGTATCCATTATCACTCATTCCTTTTTTTTTATTAACTTTCCTCGTAATTATTCAGATGTGCCCCAGGTAAGCGCCCGCCGGTGGGGTGCAGCTGAATAGTTACGTTTATTCAAACATTTCACCGACTTCAACCCTCTCCACGTCCATAGTTGAGGTCTCAAGAATACAGAACCCCGGCTGACTGTCTTTTCCCAACAGGTGTCCCGGGTTAATCAATACAGTATTTCCTATCTTTTCCACCTTGTACTTGTGATTATGACCACAACAGACCGCATCAAAAAAACCCTGACTGGCAATCCCCCTCGCCATTTCCGGATAATGGGTAAAGGCAAATTTCTTCCCGCCTGCCTCAACGGCACCTAAGGTACCGTGGTGGGTGATCGTAGGATATTTAGTGCCGCATTGCTGGGAAATAAGATGCTGGTCTCCCACATTATTACCATACACAAAATGAATCGCGCCACTGAACTTAGCCAATTCCGGCAGCATAAAGGGTGAAATCAGATCACCGCAATGAATTAGCATATGCGCACCATAGGCATTACAATATGTAACAGCAGCCCGCAAATTAAGAACCTGATCATGGGTATCTGATAAAATAGCTATTCTCATTGTTAATTCCTTTGCACCAATCTTTTCTCTAAGGTCTTGTAAGGAAAGAACCGCTAGCCGCACCGTTCAACCCCCGCTGTCACTTTCAACTTTCAACTTTCAACTTCTACCAAGCATCACTGCTCAATAATTTCTGTCCCCTCTGGAGGCCTAAAAGAAAAAAGTTCCTCAGAAATTTGCGGATTAAGTTTAACATTGCTGAAAAGCATATCAGTCGTACTGCCGAATGTATCAACGATCAATAGTCTGTTAATTAAAAATTTCTCATCGGTCCAAAGCAAAATATAATCGATCTGAGGATGTTCTTTTTTTGGGGCTACACGGAGAACTATCTCACTATTGTTTGTGTTCAAATCTTCTTCCCCAGGTGCTTCTATTGTAAAATCCCGGAGTAGATTACCTCTTCCTGCAAAAAAGGAGTAGGTAACATCTGATTCTAAGTACTGCTTGGCGGGAGCAACCAGCATCTGTTTTTCCTGGGCAAAGTACATGGTTATGCTCTGACCATCACAGACAATAACCTGCTTGTCCGGAATTTCGTAATCCCAACGCATGCGCCCTGGTTTTAATAAAAGCATTGAACCTCGCCCCTCTTTCTCCCTCCTGCTCATTTGGGAGGACGTTAGCTGGACAAAATCAGCCGACATGGAAATAGTGGCATCATACTTTTCCTGCAATCGCTGAGCTGCTTCCATTGGTGATATCTGCCCAGCAAAAAGAGATGGGATCATGCATGGGAGAAACAGAACTGACACAAAAAAGAGGAGAGAGCTCACCATGCCCCCTGTTGAATTATACTTTGGGTTTAACACCATAAATCCTGCCCTTTTATACCTTAGTGGTTATTTTCTCAATGTCTCAATCTTAATATTATCGCGACAAGGCGCTTATCCGAAAACTGGCTAAAAGCCTTTGTCCTTTATAAGTTCAATCTTACGCCCGAAAATCCTTCTGGCTGTGCTGGTTGCCGCTTCCGTCACATCCGAAACGTAATAGAAATTCTCTCCACCTTTTTCCAGTTCGCTGGCAAACTCTGAGTTGTCTTGAAGATACTCTTTCAGATTTTCGGCAAGTTCCTCTGAAGAATCAATTATGGTGGTGCGTTTGCCAATTCGGGGCTGAATAATTTTTTTCAGGAGCGGATAATGGGTACATCCCAAGACTAAGGCCGTAACCTGTTTTCTTTTCAAAGGAGCCAAATAGCTGCGCACAATCATCTTGGTCTCCCGCTTGTTAACCCACCCCTCTTCTACCAAAGGTACCAGAAGAGGACATTCCTGGGAGAAAATATGGGCATCCAGGCACAGTTCTCTGATTTTTTTAGGATAAATACCGCTATTAACAGTAGCTCGGGTGCCGATAACCCCTATTCTTGCCTTTTCATTGACACAAATCTGCAAATTCTTGACCCTTTTAACAGCCGGCTCAATAACATCAAAAATGGGTAGATCAAAGGTCTCCCGAACGTAGTCTGATGCAACACTCGCAGCAGAATTACAAGCTATCACTATCAGTCGGGCACCTTTCTCTATCAAAAACTCAATATTCTGCCTTGAGTATCTTTCTATTGCCTCAGGGCTTTTGGAGCCATATGGGGTCCGTGCCAGATCGCCAAAATAGACCAACCGGTACTCAGGCAAAGCCTTTTCAATGGCATGTGCAACGGTCATACCACCAACCCCTGAATCAAATATTCCGATCATTTTACTCTTTTATTTGGAATTACGAAGCAAAGAAAATGGACATTAGTAAGTATTCGGCATGACTCCATCTTCGCACGATCAGGCTGTCTCACATAGCCAACTATGCTACGCCAGCCTGATCGCACGAGGTAAGCGTAGACTCCGATATGAAGCCATGCCAAACATTTACAAATTTTTCGGTTTATGTAACTTTTTTAGCTCATGCCGAATATTTACGGGCATTAGCAGCAATTGCCTTGCAGTTCTAAGGTTTAAGGTTCATACCTGTTCCTGCTGAACCTAGAATGAAACATCAGGAGGGACAATAACCAGTACGTCGATCTATAAGATAATTATTTCCGGGTACTTCCTTGGCCTTATGTTTAACCTGAGATGCAACAGCAGACACCTCACCAAAATGTTTAAATTCACCATGGCTTGTGGGGATAACTGCAATGGATATACTCAAGAGGCCAAATTCGGTGATTCTGCCCTGCCGATCCTTTTCTACAAAGCCGCCCCTTTTCACATCTTCAGGCTCAATAAACATATTTCGAACTGTTTCAAAATTCGAAATAATCCGCTGGCACACTTGCTCGACCTTTTCTTCTTTGACAATAAAAACAAAATCATCGCCGCCAATATGTCCGGCAAAACTACCCTCCCGAGCTATTTCATCGATAACATTAACCATTATCCTTGCCATCATCAGAATAACTTCATCACCTTGTGAAAAGCCATAATGATCGTTATATGGTTTAAAATTATCAATATCAATATAACCAACCGCCGCACCGTTCTGAGCATCCAGAACCGCTTGAATTCTTTTAAGAATAGAGGTATTGCCAGGCAGTTTGCTTAAAGGGTTATTATCGAACACCCGGTTCATCCTGGCATCAGCAAGGCGTAGCCTGGTCAGCAAAAACTCCGGCACCACAGGTTTAACCATCAGATCATCAACAGGAAATAGATCCCAGTCGATACCGGTAATCATATCTTCATGGGAAACAACAAGAATGATTGGAATATTGGCTTTCTGTAGACAGGCTTTGACCACCCTGATAAGGTCATGATCGCCGTTCCCGGCAAACCCCTTTTCTAAAAGAAGAAGGTCAGGGGGATCTTCAAGGACGAAGGATACAGCGACTTGTAGGTCAGCACAGGAGATTATTTTATATTCATTTGCCTCAAGTATAACTCGACACTCTGCCCTATCCATGAGTTCATGTCCGGCAAACAGAATTCTGACCATAGCCTATTAGGCCTCCCCTGCTTCCATGGCATTTTCAATGCCGGCATTAACTTCAAGACTGAACCCCTTAACATCCCACAGTTTTTCTTCAACTTCTTCTATTATTTCATCTAAATCAGTGGGACTTAAGTCTAAAAGTTTCCAAGCGCGCTTACTCAGTTTAGGGACTTTTGTATCGGCAGCATGACAATACCCCATGCCACGGATTAAAATATCACTAAAATGAATGATCGCACTGCTCAACTGTTCGTCCTTGGCAGTTCTCGGGTCATGGTGGCAGGTAATCGGTTCGACCAGTTTTTTAGGAAGATTCCAGCTTTTGGTCAGCCAGCCACCAGCCTCGGCGTGATCTATGCCAAGAATTTCCAATTCCGCCTGGCGCATGGAAATTCCCTTTTCTGCTACAAGTGCATTTATTTGTGCATATTCTTTAGGTAATTCCATTTTGATGGCAACTTTGCCAATATCGTGGATCAGACCAGCCGTGCTGATCTCCTCAGGATCATCAACACCTAGTCTTTTTGCGATAACACTACAGGCAACAGCACAGCCGAGAGAGTGCTCCCAAAGCTCAACATCCTGGTCTTCCATAACCTCAAAAATGGAAGCACTTATAATCAGACTTTTCACAACATTAAAGCCCAAGAGAATAATGGCACTGCTTAGGGAACTGATCCTTTGCGGAAAGCCGTAAAAAGCAGAATTCACAAGTTTTAGAAGTTTTGCAGCGAGAATGTGATCCTTGCTGATCACCTTACCCATCCGCTCAGTGGTCGTCTCAGGGTCGTCGGCCATGTTGGTCAATTTTTCAACGATTCCGGGCAAGGTAGGTAGACTTTTACAGTTTCTAAGCGCAGTACGAAACTCCGCCTTTTTGTCACGTTCCATCATCAACTCCGTGAAGCAATCAATCTTTGCATCAAACGTTTTTTCATATACATCAATGGTTTTATATCCGTCACCAGAGTGAATCTGTCTTCCATATCCTGTAATTCTTCCTTCAGGGATTTTTCGCCTGCAATTTCTACGGGGTGACCTTCAACCGTGATATTAGAAATATCCATACGGAGAAGCCTATCAATTAGACTTGCGGTTAAGGCTGTCCCCTTACCGCACAGGACTCTGCCTCCCTCAATTTCAATATCTTTGCCAAGAATCATACCCTCTTTAGCCTGGGCACTCAATATCTGCTGCATTGAATAAATCCTCCAAATATCATCCATGAAAGAAGCGACATAAACTCTTTCGAAGAAAGATCTACTCTATCATAAAAACATACTTAATCCCTCCTTTTTTCACAACCATGGGCCACAAAACTTCATTGACACAAAGTAGATTCGTTATTAGTTTTAAATGGTTTTAAGGAAAGAGTCTTAACGTAGAATATAGGTAAGGAGTAGAAGAATGCCAATTTATGAGTATGAATGTGATAGTTGCAAAGAAGTCCAAGAAATCTGTCAAAGTATGTCAGAGGAACCCAAAAAAACCTGCCCGAAATGTTCTGGGTCACTGCGAAAACTTATCTCGATGAGTTCTTTTCAACTCAAGGGAGGCGGTTGGTATTCTGACGGATATAGCAGCAATAGCAATGCTTCATCAAAATCTGAGAAAAGCGCCCCTGCCTGTAGTAGTGCATCAAAAGCAAAACCCGCTACTAAGGAAACAAGCTGCCCGAAAGCAAATGGAGCCTCCTGCGCCTGCGCCTGATCCACCACATTTTCCACATCTCAAAAAAAAATAGAGGCCAACTGGCCTCTATTTTTTTGCATGCCTTGAGCTAGGTATATCACTTTGTCAGGACCATGGCATCACCATAGCTGTAAAAACGATACCCCTTTTTTAATGCCTCCTGGTATGCCTTCATAACTCTATCTTTTCCAGCAAAAGCGCTGACCATAAACAGGAGAGATGACTTAGGGAGATGAAAGTTGGTAACGAGATTGTCAACAACTTGAAAAGTATATCCCGGATAAATATACAGATCACAGGGACCCTGGGTTTCACGAATTCCGCCCTTTCCATCCGCTGAATACTCAAGAGCCCTTGTGGTTGTCGTCCCAACCGCCCACACTCGTCCTTTGGCGCTCCTTGCCCTGTTAACTGCTGCCACTGCATCTTTTGAAACCGTTATATATTCAGCATGAATTTTATGCTGCCTGATATCATCAACACGGACGGGTGAAAAAGTGCCATAACCGACGTGTAAAGTTATCCTTGCAACCTTTACCCCTTTTTTTTGAATATCTGCCAGCAACGCCTCCGTAAAATGTAACCCGGCTGTCGGCGCCGCGATAGCGCCGCTTCTATTAGCATAAACGGTCTGATAGCGATCACGATCATCCGATCCAGCCTTAGAATCTCTTCGTATATAAGGGGGCAAAGGAACATTGCCATATTGTGACAACACCTGGTCAAGTTCGCCGTTCCAGGAGAGCCGTACAGAAACGGTAGCATCCGGGGCAATCTCAATAACTTCCCCCTGCAGATTTGGACCAAAAAAAAGTCTCGCCCCAGGCTTGGGCCGCTTTGAACTTTTCAAAAGTCCCTGAATTGTTGCCTCCGACTCCCAAGCAGTAGTATCACCTTTCCCCTTCCCCCTTTGTATACATCCAGACTCCGGATAGTGCAGGAGCATAAATTCAATCTTGCCTCCAGTCTCCTTTTGCCCAAGAAGTCGGGCCGGAAAAACTCGGGTATCATTAACAACCAGCACATCATTTGGCTTTAACAGGTCAACAAGGGATGAAAAAAGGCCATGGGAAACATCACCAGACACAGTATCCAGGTGCAAGAGACGGGATTCATCCCGCTTTTCTGCCGGTTTTTGAGCAATACTGCTTTCCGGCAGTTCAAAATCGTATGAGGAGAGAGTATAAGACAAGATGAATGCTTTAGTAATAAAGGGTTAAGAAAAAAAGATATAAGTATCAGAACATACTTGTTCGTTGAGTCAGATAACAGAGCCAAAGCCCCAAAGCCACCGCGACAAAACCACTGATCCGTAATGCCCGGGGAGGCAGAGCCGTTACTTGCCGCAGCCATTTCTGCATTGCTTCTGGAAAAGCGGCATACGGTAATCCCTCAAAAATCAGAACAAGTCCTACCAGGGAAACAAATAATTCCATATATGTACTCCGCCCTTTAAATTTTCAAGTTAGCCAACCAAGCTACCGACTTTGCTTCCCCTTGACAATGAGTTTTTTACAATGTGCGAAACAACTTGGCAAAAACAAAACATCAAACCTAATCTCTTTGGGAAAACTGCAAAGAAACAGATCCCAACTGAATCAGTGGATGAACATATCCCATAATAATATTATTTCAGATAAAACACCCCATCGATGAACCCGGTGTCCACTTTTTCTCCCAACCAATCGCATTTGAGTATTACTGAAAAGGTTAGAGATCAATTAAGTACACCCAATATTGCGCCCCCCTAACCCGTAAACGCTCCATGAACACCATAAAAATTTACCATGAGTGGCGAACCTATCAGAACCACAAGATTTCTGCCTATAATTATTACCTTTTTTCTTGCGCTCATACTTGAGGTGTGGTATCAAAATTCGTATTCAGGATCATATAAATTATCATCCGGGATATTGTCCTTTGGCAGAGTCTAACGTTGAAAAGTTCATAAGGTTTAAAAAAAATAAATTGAAAAAAATCACATCTAGGAGACAAATGATGCCTGAAAGAAAATCAACTCATCGCAACATTATGGGGATAAAAATACTTCTTCTTGCGGCAATTTCTCTAGCTGCTTGGGGCTGTGTCCAGACGCAACCGACAGCAACAAAAGAAATGCCATCCCCCTCACAGGAAAACCAGGCAACTGTCATAGTCCCTATGGAACAACAAGCAGCTCCTGTAGCCCCAGTATCAAAATCACTTCAGAATACGGACTGTGCAAAATGTCATGACGGTGAACCAGCAGACATTGAAACAAGCGGCGCACGTCATAAAACAGAGATAGGATGCCAAGATTGTCATCTTGATCATCCCCTCGTTGGCACTGAAATCATTCCACAGTGCGCTATGTGCCACGATGCAGGAGACAAGGAACATTTTAATCTTGGCGCCAGCGCCGTCTGCCTTGAATGCCACAGCAATCCTCACGCTCCACTGAAGATTGCAATGTCTGACACCCCTGAAACTTCTCAAGTATGTTTCACCTGCCACGAAGATAAAAACAAAGAATTTCAAGCATTTCCAAGCCTTCACTCGGAGCAGAATTGTACCTTATGTCATCCTAGCGAGCATAAAGTCATAGACAAGTGCTTTGAATGTCACGCCAAAGACGAATATCACGGTGGCAACGGCGCCTTTATGGTCTACGAAGATTGTATTGATTGCCATAAACCACACAGCCCATTAGATATTACCTATTCAGCTGACACACCATCCATTGTCTGCGGTACTTGCCATGGTGATCTTTTAGAATCTCTTAGCGCCAATAAATCCAAACACAATTCTCTTCTTTGTGTTGACTGCCATCTAGACAGGCACCCAACTGTACCGAACTGTAGCGATTGTCACGATGCACCGCATGCCGCTTCCATGTTAACTTCCTTTAACGAAGATTGTCTTAAGTGTCACAATAATCCGCACGACCTGATCTATTAATTCAGTTAAGCAGAGACTTGTGCAACATAAGCGACTCATAGATTTATTTTCATGAATCATGAGTCGCTTTAATATTATAGAAAACACCTTGTTCTTCTCCAGTGCAAAAAACAGTTCATAAACGTACTGAAGAGGGAAAAAAGAACCTGAGAATAGGAGATTAAAAAATGAAAAGAAGCAAGTTACTTGTCCATTATGGTCTTTCCAGTCTTCTTTGCTTTATGGCGGGCCTTATTTTGTTCAGTATGCCGGCACAAGCAGGAACAGATGGAGTACCCCTGACCAAAAAAATAACCGCTGTCCCGGAAAGACCAGGGATTTTTGATCAAAATATTCAACCACTCACTCTCCAGCAATGCTCCCAATGTCACATTGGGGTTTTCACGCTTCTTAAAGAACAAGGCACACGCCATCAACTTGACTGTGTATTCTGCCACGAAGCTTATCATACATTTGCACCGGGTAAGGTTGAATACCAGGATTCCATCCCTAAATGCACAACATGCCACGGTTTACCCCACGGAACTACCGCAGAGGTATCAACTTGTAGCAATTGTCATTCAAATGCGCATAGCCCATTAAATATCCCTGCGGTTACCGCAGATCAGTGTATTATGTGCCACAGCGGGCCTCCACAGGAGCTGCAAGATTTCCCAAGCCTTCATTCCGATGTCGCTTGTACCGATTGCCATACAACTCATGGTCTAATCCCAAGCTGCTACGATTGCCACAGTGAGACTGGCGGAGAACCATACCATCTTACTGATGTCGAGTCGGCTACATGTGTCACCTGCCACCCCGTACATAATCCGCTAAAACTACAATACGCAGATGACACCCCACAAAATCAATGTGCTCCATGTCACAAAAATGAATCACATGAACGCGTTCTAAAAGTTGTCCAAACTGCAAATTCAAAGCATAATACAGAAGTAACCTGTGCAAGTTGTCATACCGAACATGCACAAATTCCTTCATGTTTCGACTGCCATGACACAGAGGGACATCGTGCCGGCCTAGCGGATGCAGATTGTCTGCGTTGTCATACCGACCCACATGACCCACTTAATCTGACCTTCAGCAAAGCGGAGCCTCAAAAGAGTTGCGCTGGATGCCATGGTGAAGTGTATGACACTCTGCTGAAAAGTGACACCCGCCATACTCAGCTAACATGTACTCTGTGCCATCCGTCGCATGGTGAAATTCCAGAGTGCCAAAAATGTCACGGAGTTCCACATGGAGAAGTAATGCTGAAACAATTTCCTGGAGGTTGTGGTAGCTGCCATGGTATTGCCCATGAGGTTGAAGGTAGAATGAAGGATTAAACTACACCTGCTGTATTTGTTAAAAAGGTTATTGAGACTGCCATTGCGGTCTCAATAACCTTTTTTTATTTCTACCTATCCTTAGGCACTTGATACACGCCTAAACAGCAAAATATACTATTCTACTCTCATTATTAATGACACATCCTTCCCCCAATATGCATTTACCTCACCTGCTTGACGACTGCCAGGAAGCTTTTCTTTTTTGCGAACCAGACGGCAGGGTTGTATACTTCAATAAATCTTACGAACTTTTTATAAAAAACAATTTCAACTCTTCCTTAAAAAAAGAAGAGATCATATATGACCTGCTGCCCAAGCGCCTGCAACCGGGACTTAAAAAGTTACACGCCAAAACATTGCGGGGAGAGTTACAATCTGTTGAATTATCCCACCCGCATCCTTCCGGGAAACTCGCATATTTTGAGTTATCCGTATCGCCTGTCTATTCCAACAAAAAAATTGAGGGTGTATTTGAAATTATAAAAGAAATAACTCCACGAAAAGATAAGCAAAACGAACTCGAACACAATTTCAATCGTTTAGAGAAGCAGATATCTGAGGAAGAGGCCTACTATCTAGACACCAATATCGTTCTCGCCAAAGAGATCGCTGAGCGCAATTTGGTGGAAGAAAAGTTAAAAGAAAACGAAGAACGCCTTGCTCAAATCATTCACGGTAACTCAATCCCTACCTTTGTTATAGACCAAAACCACACCATCACCCATTGGAATAAGGCCTGCGAACGATTAACCGGGCTTCCTGGCACTGACATGATAGGTACCAAAAACCAGTGGAAGCCATTTTACCTTCATAAACGACCAACCCTTGCTGATTTGGTTTTAGATCGTGCCAACACAAAGGGATTTAAACATTTTTATAGAGGGAAATTCAGAAAATCATCGCTGCTGAGCGAAGCTTATGAGGCCGAAGATTATTTTGATTTCCGTGAAGTAGGTAAATGGCTTTTCTTTGCGGCAGCTCCCTTAAAAAACACCTCAGGTGAAATAATTGGAGCCATTGAGACACTACAGGACATTACAGACCGGAAAGGAATGGAGCAGGAGATTCGGGATTATCACAAAATCCTGCAAACTCGCATTGAAGAACGTACCGAACAGTTAAAAATAACCTACGACCAACTTCTTCATGCTGAAAAATTAAGCGCCGCAGGAAAACTCGCAGCTTCCATTGCCCATGAATTTGGTAATCCCATTATCGGCATCAGGAATTTTCTTAAGGCACTACTGAAATCGTCTTCAATTGATAAAAATGACCTTGAGGTTATAGAACTTGCTGTTCATGAGTGCCAGAGGGTCAAAGATCTCATTAGCAACCTACAGGACTTCAACAGACCCACCAGCGGTACAATTGCTCCAATGCACCTTCATAAAGCAATTGACGACATGCTCTTGTTTTGCAAAAAGAACATGAAGGAAAGACATATACAGGTTATTAAAAAATATGCGGGAAAATTACCACGCATTCATGCTATATCAGACCAAATAAAACAGGTAATTCTAAATTGCCTAAATAACGCCGCTGAATCAATCAAAGAAGAACATGGCACCGTTACCATACAGACAGAAGTTGATAACAATAAAATTTTACTCCACATCAGTGACACAGGTAAAGGAATAAAGGATTCTGACATTGACTCTATATTTGAGCCTTTTTTCTCTACAAAAGCAGCAGTAGAAGGAACAGGCTTAGGACTTTCCGTGAGCTACGGCATTATCAAAAGACATTGCGGAGATATTGAAGTGACTGAAACGTCTGAAAAAGGAACAACTTTTACCATTAGCCTGCCTATAAAGGCACCCGAATAAGATTATTACTGTAGCTGAATAGTTACCATTCACAGTTCAATTCTAAAAACAGTCCCCTCACCTTTCTCACTCGTAACCATAATAGTACCATTGTGATTCTCTATAATATTTTTCACTATAGCCAATCCCAGACCAGTCCCCCTGGTTTTATCCGTAAAAAAGGGATTAAATATCTGCTCTTGGACCTCAGCATCCATTCCTTCCCCGGTATCGCATATTTCTATCAATAGCGAAGCTTTACTGCGTCGAGGTAGTTTCCTGGTAGAGACCAAAAGAACACCACCATCTGGCATGGCATGAACAGCATTTACGAAAATGTTTAAGAATGCCCGATACAACTGTTCCTGATCAATAAGGAGTGGCTTCAAACCATCTTGCATACCATCTTCAAATTTAATATTTTGCTTTTTTAACTCTGGCTCCATAAAGGTGATCACCCTTCGAAGTAGGTCATTAACTGAGGTTTTCTCAAATTTTGGTTTTTGTGGGCGAGCAAAGTCTAAAAATTCAGAGACAATCCCATTTAACCTGCCAGTTTCATCAATAATTATCTTGGCAAGATATTCATTTCCCGGCGCAAGTTTCCTAAGGCGTCTTGCCAAAAGCTCAGCGGTACTGCGTACAATCCCCAATGGATTTTTTATTTCATGGGAAACAGAGGCAACCATTTTCCCCAACCCTGCCAATCTCTCGGCATGATTTAATTTTTCTTCTAATTTTCTTCGTTCTGCAGCTCTAGCCTCTATAATCTTATCGGCCCGCGCCACAATCAAGCCCAAGACAACAAAAAGGGCTGACATTATGATAACTGCGGTTCCAATTATCACCCCTTGCAAACGAATAAGTGCCGTAAATTCTTGGGACAGATCTTGTACAATCTCAAAAACTCCCATGATGGGCCCGGTGCTTTGCCCAGGACCTTTTTCCTGGCGAAAAGGAATAAAAGTTCTCAGTTCACAAAATATAGGATCCGTAGTCGGCATCAAACTTAGTATAGAGCCGGAAAAGTTTAAATTAGAATTATTCTCACCCTTTAAGGCCTTTTGATACTCGCTGCGACCAAGACCTTTTTTACCGATGAGATCAGAGATCGTGCTGTAGGAAACAATCCCCTCATCCCGGTCAAAAATAGTAACTGACTGTACATGCATACCGTGGGTTGTGTTTCTAACAATTGTATCAAGTCGTTCAAACTGATCGGGGTTACTTATGGCAATTTTCCCATATCGTCGTAACGCCGGGATAACAAATTGTAAAAAGACCTGGTGATTGAGATTATTGGCCAGGACCCGAGCATATCCCTCACTCTGTTCGATGAGCATTTGCTTTGTGTGATTTGAAATGATCCATACCAGAATTATAGTCGAAAGCAAAAAAACGATAAGGCCGGTAAAAGAAAAAAACTTGACCAGCCTGAAAGGTTTCAAGGTTGAAAGATCTCGGGCAATAACCGATTTTTTTTCGGCATCAGTCATTACAAACTCCACATCGCTTGCACTTGGTAGGCCCTGCAATCCCACATCCTTTTGATGATTCACTTTTTAGTGACATTTGATACTCTTTCCAAAGATAGCTTTTCTTAATGCCATGATCAATTATTTCCCAGGGGAAGACCTCATCCCTTTCTCTGTCCCTCATGGCATAAAAACCTGGATCTATATTCTCTTCAACCAAAACTTGCCGCCAATTCCTTTCCTGTCTGGATATTTCCAGCAAGGCCCTACCAACTTTTCGGTCACCTCGCGCCATGACTGCTTGGAAAAAAGCCTTCTCGGGATTATCAACGGTGATTCTGAGGTTTGCAATTCCAGCCAATTTCTTGCGTATATATTTTATTTTACCCTTCAACTCCTTAACCGGCCTAAAACTACAGTACTGGAAAGGAGTCCAAGCCTTTGGCACAAATGAATTAATACTTAAGAAAATATCACTTAAATGCCCCCGCGCACGACCAATCTCTGTTACCCTTTCATGAATCTCCCGGATCAACCGAACCATTTCGGCCAAATCCTCTTCATTTTCAGTGGGAAGACCTATCATATAATATAGTTTTAGATTTTTCACCCCAGCCCTGACTAAAGATTCGGCAGCACTAAATATATCTTTTTCGGTAATATTCTTACTGATTACCCGCCGCAAACGTTCAGAGCCACCATCCGGCGCGATGGCTGCACTTTTCAAAGCACTTCGTTCAAGTAGCTGCAAAAGTTGGGGATTGATCATATCTGCCCTAAGGGAGGAAAAAGAGAGGGCACAGGACTCTTTAAGGAGATATTTGGTAATGTTCTCAAGGTCAGCCGGGTTGACCATCTCCATACCAAGAAGCCCAACCCTACTCGCCCCTTCTGGTCGCAGATCAATGGCCTTAATAATGGAATCAGAGCTCCAGAGACGAGGAGGACGATAGACAAAACCGGCGGCACAAAACCGGCACCCTCGGCTGCAGCCGCGGCCAAGCTCAGTAAGAAAAATATTAGAAAACTCGGTATTTGGAGTCAGTATGGCTGAATGACCAGCCTCTGGTTGTTCTTCCGTACGTATTTTTTTAATTTTTTCAGGAAAACCATTGAGAACAGAAAAGGAATGAAATGTACCGTCATCGTTATAACTGGGTTCGTAATATGCGGGGACATAACATCCTGGTACCTTTTGGGCTATATCCTCAAGAAGGGAACCTTTTGCCAATTGAGCATGCTTATCAAGTAGTATAGTCAGAATCTCAGGCAAAACAGATTCAGCCTCACCCAAGACAAAAAAATCGAAAAATGGCGCAAGTGGTTCAGGGTTAATAAAGGTTGCAACCCCTCCAGCAATTATCAATGGATTGGTAGATTGTATTTTTTTGTCGTTGGGACGATCCTGAGCCAAGGGTTCAAGACCTGCCATATCTAGGATCGAGATCAGGTTTGGGAAATCAAGTTCAAAGCTGATAGAAAAAAGGATGACCGGAAAATCGGCCAAGGGACGATTGGATTCTATTGATAACGGTTTGGAATCAATGGGAAGAAAAACACGTTCACAGACAATTTCATCATAACTGTTTAGAATTTTGTAGATTAGCTGGAAACCAAGATTTGACATCCCCAACTGATATGAGTTTGGAAAGACCAAAGCAACAGGCAGTTTGTCCTTCCATTTTTTCTTTATACTGCCCGTCTCTTCTAATTGGGTATTTTTATCCCCCCCTCTAACATATTTCTTCATCTTAGACGAGAATCTCTTACGACGCCATCAGTTTTCGTTTCTGCGGATAAAGGTAGGGCGATCCAATTCGTCTTCGTCAAAGATATTATTTGTCTGAGGAAACGGGCTTCTGATGGGAGGCCGCCGGTGACTTGGCGGATTATTGGCAGTAAAACCAACTCCTTCAGCCTTCTCGTCCTCGCTTATCATTTCACTCGGCGAGGTTTGTGCCGGTGCCATCCGTGTCTTTTCAATGTTTTCCGGTTTCATCACCAAGGTTTTAACCTTGGACGGAAGCTGCTCCATCTCGTCTTCAGAATTAATCCCGGTGGCAACAACCGTCACCCTCATCGTCTCGCCAAGAGACTCATCAAACATTACACCTAAGATAATATTGGCGTCGTCATGCACTTCCTCATAAATCCTGGTGGTTGCTTCTGTCACTTCTGCCATGGTCAGAGAATCCTCTCTGGCAGAAATGTTAACGAGTACCCCCTTGGCACCATCTATACTAATGTCCTGTAAAAGAGGGCTGGCAATGGCATTATTGACAGCCTCGGAGGCACGGTTTTCACCAACTCCCTGCCCTGCCCCCATCAGTGCCGGTCCCATTTCATTCATAACCGCACGAACGTCAGCAAAATCTGGGTTAATATATCCTCTTAAATTAATAAGATCGGTAATGCCTTTTACTGCCTGAACCAGAACATTGTCGGCCATTTTCATCCCATCAATAAAGGTGGTCCCTTTCTGGGTCAATGAGATAAGACGATCATTGGGAATAGTGATAATTGTATCAACATGTTTTTTAAGTTCCAGCCAACCTTTCTCAGCATTTTTCATCCGAGACCGCCCTTCAAAAACAAACGGTTTGGTGACAACAGCAACTGTAAGTGCGCCAAGCTCCCGGCTTATTCTTGCAACGACGGGCGCAGCCCCAGTTCCAGTACCACCGCCAAGACCGGCAGTAACAAAAACCATGTCAGACCCCCTAAGGGTCTCTTTTATCTCTTCCAAGCTCTCTTCGGCGGAATCCCGTCCTAGATCAGGGTTTGCACCTGCCCCCAGGCCCTTAGTCTTATGGGGTCCCAACTGGATACGAATATCTGCCTTGGATGACTCCAATGCCTGAAGATCGGTATTTCCAGAAATAAAATCAACACCCACCATTTTACTTTCAACCATGGTATTGACAGCATTGCCGCCTCCACCACCAACCCCTACTACCCGGATTTTCGCCCTTGAATCTACTTCCGCAAATTCAAATGTCATATTCATCTCCCTTTCTAACTGTTCAGGTTGGGTTGCAAACTACCCTCAACTCAGTAGTGTACGGTTTACATTATTCTACCGAAAAGCTCCTTGAAACGAGAACCAATTTGTCTAATTACGTTTTTATTCCTTCCAACAAATTGACTCGGCTTATTAGCCATTCCATAAATTACCAATCCCACGCCAGTAGCACACTGGGGAGTAGTTACAATATCACTCACACCACCAATACCTTGTGGAATACCTATCCTCACCGGCAAATCAAAAATCTGCTCGGCAATCTCATGAATGTTTTCAAGAAGTGCCGTACCCCCGGTAATAACAACTCCAGCAGTAGCCAGACCCTTAAGTGTTGTATCATTATAGGATCTTTCATCCATCTCCTGATTAATCAGGGTCAACATCTCTTCGACCCTCGGTTCAAGAATTTCCCCCATAACCTTCCTGGACATACGCCTTGGGGTCCTGCCTCCGACACTTGGCACATCAATGGCCTGATCTTTGTCGATCATTGAAGACAAGGCACAGCCATACTCCTCTTTCAACCTCTGCGCTTCCTGCATAGGCGTGCGCAAACCAATGGAAAGATCATTTGTCAAATTATTTCCACCAACTCCAAGTACAAAAGTGTGGCGGATCGCCCCTTCTGAAAATATAGCAAGATCAGATGTGCCTCCGCCAATATCGATAAGAGCGACACCAAGATCCATTTCCTCAGGAGACAAAACAGCACCAGCAGAAGCAAGAGGTTCAATAACCACGCTCGCCACTTCAAGCCCTGCCAAATTGCAGCATTTTACAATATTGTGGACTGCAGAAGCGGAACCCGTAACAATGTGCACATCCGCCTCAAGCCTGACCCCGGTCATACCCTGGGGATCCTGGATGCCTGAATGATCATCCACCGTATACTCCTGCGGCAAGACGTGGATAACCTCAAGATCAGGAGGAATCGGCACAGCTCGAGCGGCCTCAACAACACGCTCAATATCCTCTGCCCGGATTTCCCTCTGATTTATGGCAATCAAACCATGACTGTTGAAACCCTTAATATGACTGCCAGCAATACCGACATAGACAACTGAAACATCACAACCGGCCATCATCTCAGCCTCGTGAATGGCCTTAGAGATCGATTTCACCGTGTTTTCAATGTTTACGACAACACCTTTGCGCATCCCCACAGAAGGGTGCGTCCCAATTCCGACAATATCAACATTGCCATCCTTGATCTCCCCTACAACCGCGCAAATCTTGGTGGTCCCTATATCAAGACCAACTATTAACTCAGCGTCATCACGACCCATTAAAGCTTCCTTTTGTGTAACTGTTCAGCTGCACCCCATCCGGAGTCTGCGCTACCTGCGCGCGCCCAACGGAAGTACCCTTGGGGTGCGAACAGGCCTTCCAGCATACCGATGTATAGCTGAAAGGCCTGTTCACACACACCTGGGGCACATCTGAACAGTTACCCTTTTGTCGTACTTAATTTGTATCATTTTTTCCAACTAAAACCCTATTATTCATATAATCCATACGGATAAAGTTTACATCAGAAAACTCTCTTTTTTTATACAACCAATATAATACTTTTGCCAACCGATAATACCTTTTTGAGCTGACCTCTTTCCCTATGTATATTGGAAACGGGCGATCAGCTAGGAACAAAATATATTCATCGTTTTCAGTTATATGTATCTCTGAAATATTCTGCCTGGGAAGAGAGGAACTTCCTGCCCCCGCATATCTTATAAACAGGAGTGCTTTTTCTAGAACTTCACCCCTTTCCTGCTCTGCTTTAGCACCAGAAGCAACAGGGGCATCGAGCTTTTTTTCAATTCCTGTTATTACTGGATAATCAAGATCTTCCGGCGGATTGGCCTCAGCAAAAACCACCCCGCTTTTATCCATAAAAAAGAGGCCATTTTCCGTGTTAACTAGAGCCGCAGGAACTCTCTCCTGTATTTTTATGATAAGATCGCTGGGAAGATCCCTTTCCACAACCACTTTTTTGACCCACTTATGCTCTTCAATTTTCTGTTTGACACTAGCTGCACTCATGGCCAAAAGATTTGTCCGGATAGTAACACCCGATAACTCTAGTATCTGCTGTTTGTCTAAACGCCTCACGCCCTCTATCTTGATGGAGGTGATCTGAAAAAAATCCGACACCGCCAACAATTTATAGATCGAAAATATACCGATCCCAACAAACAAACCAACAGCAGCTCCGGTGGAGAGAAACAAAAACCTTTTTTTATCTGGCTTTGAATCTTTCTTTTGCTTTGCTGCCCAGCCGCTTTGCTGCTTCTTTTGCTTGAAGCGAGAATCTGTTATTTTTTTTTTAATCACCAAGTATTTTCACTTCCGGTTCAAGCCACACCCCTGCTCTCACCTGGACTTTTTCTTGAATTTTCTTTTTAAGCTCAAGAATATCTGAGGCTGTTGCCCCACCTTTGTTCACAATAAAATTTGCATGGGCATGGGATACCTCTGCCCCTCCAACGCTCATCCCTTTCAACCCTGCCTCTTCAATCAATCTGCCGGCAAAATCACCCGGCGGGTTTTTAAAAAAGGAGCCGGCACTTGCGGCCTGAGGTTGTCTTTCTTTTCGATAGGTTATTGTCTTCAGGCAATCTTGCCTTATTGCTGTACCGTTCCCTCTTGAAAGAGTGAAACGGCTGGAAAGAATAATACCCTCCTCCCCCCCCATCCATTTTCGATACTTGATATCTTCTGCCCGCATTTGTTTCAGATTAACCTTTCCGGATTTATCCAAAAGCTGTACCTGGTCAATACATGAGCAGATCGTAGCCCCCATGGCACCGGCGTTCATCGCGATTGCCCCACCAACTGAAGCGGGTATGCCTGAGAGAAATTCCAAGCCCGTCAACTCCCTTTCAAGGCACCAGTTAAGCAGCTTTGCAATACTGCAACCCGCTTCCACCTCAAAGACCACATCCGCCCCCTGTTTTAATCCAGCCTCAAGCTCTACACATTTCAGTGCCGCTAATTTCTCTGACATAACTATGACAACGCCAGATAGCCCGCGATCAGAGACAAGAATATTGCTGCCCCTACCTATAACATGCCAAGGAATACCTTCTTTTGCCAACCCCGCCACCAACAAGGACAAATCTTTGACATTGTTTGGCAGAACCAATGCCTGAGCGGGTCCGCCGACCCTGAGAGTTGAGAAATCTGCCAAGGGGCAATCCCATCTAATTTCCCCTGGCCATAAATTTGCTATTTTTGTTGCATTGTCCAAGGTTAAAGCTTTTCCAACAGTTGTTCACCTGCAGATAAGATATTACCGGCGCCGAGAGTCAAAACAACATCCCCCTCTTCCAGCATTGGCAGGAGATGCGCAGGAATCTCTTCAACCTCTGGGGCGAGGGAGACATGACGATGTCCATACTTCTTGATCCCCTCCACCAGAGCCGTAGAGCTCACACCTTCAATTTCGGCCTCTCCAGCAGAGTAGATCTCTGTGACAAACAACAGATCCCCCTCATGAAATGCGGTGCAAAACTCCCTGAACAGGCCTTGTGTTCTTGTATAACGATGGGGCTGAAAAAGGACAATAAGTCTTCTTTTGGGCCATGCCGACCGTACTGCTGCCAAGGTTGCCCTTATCTCAGTGGGATGGTGTCCGTAATCATCGACGACCAGTATGCCTTTTTTCTCTCCCTTTATTTCCATCCGCCTTTGTACACCCGAAAAAGACTCCAATGCTGAGGCTATTTTTTTAAAAGGTATATCAAGTTCCAATGCAGCAGCGATTGTTGCCAGGGAATTTTGTATATTATGGATCCCAACCAGAGGCAGGGCAATACTCCCAAGAATCTCCCGTCCTGAATAAACATCAAAATGCGAGACAAGCCCTTCTATTTTAATTTCTCTGGCGTAGATATCTGCCTGGGAGGTCATTCCATAGGTGATAACCCGCTTCTGTATTTCTGGCAGCAGGTCTATAATGTTTGGATCATCCATACATAGGACAGCAGCACCGTAGAAGGGTATCTTCTTGATAAATTCCAGAAAAACAGCTTTTATCTCTTCAATATCCTTATAAAAATCTAGGTGTTCCAAGTCAATATTGGTGACAATCTCAATGACCGGAGAAAGATGCAGAAAGGAGCCATCACTTTCATCCGCCTCTGCAACCAGGAAATCCCCCTCACCCAGTTTTGCATTACTGCCAATACTGTTCACCTTACCACCGATTACCACTGTAGGATCTAAGCCGCCCTGGGCCATCACCCAGCCAATAAGCGAAGTTGTCGATGTTTTTCCATGACTTCCAGCAACAGCAATACCAAATTTTTTGAGCCGCATAAGTTCGGCAAGCATTTCGGCCCGGGGAATTAGAGGAATGAAATTGGCGCGAGCGGCCAGCACCTCAGGGTTATCATCTTTAACCGCCGTAGAGGTGACAACCACATCGGCCCCTTTTACCCACTCTCCATGATGACCTTTGTAAATCTCCCCCCCAAGTGAAGCCAGTTTTTTAGTTATATCAGTCTCTCTCAGGTCAGAGCCGCTTATCTTGTACCCAAGATTCAACAACAGTTCAGCAATACCGCTCATGCCGATGCCGCCAATCCCAACGAAATGAATATGTTTATTTTTTTTATACATGTTTGCTCAGGATATTAATTTATCAAAGTTTGCTTAGGTAAGCTGCACGCCTTTGCTCTCTTCTAAAATTTGGATGCATTCATCCACAATACGTTTTGCTGCCTCAGGTTGCGCCAAACTGCCTGAATTTGCGGCCATCTCTTGCCGCTTCTTTCTATTCACACAAAGGTCGGCTATATGCTCAGCAAGCACTGTTCGATCTAATTCCTTTTGGCTAAACATCAGAGCTGCGCCACCTTTCACCAAAAACTCAGCATTTTTCGTCTGATGATCATCGGCGGCGTATGGATAAGGGACCAAAACAGCAGGTTTCCCTAGGGCGGTGAGCTCGGCCAAGGTAGTTGCTCCAGCCCTGCAGACCAATAAATCAGCCTTATTTATAATCTCTGCCATATTGTCAAAAAAGGCTTCAGCACGAGCAACTATCCCAGCCTCTTTGTAAGCTTCCACAACCATTTGCTGATCGGCTAAACCAGTCTGGTGGATCACTTCGAATTCAAAAGAGTGGTCTTTCTTTAAATCTGCCAAAGCTTCGGGGAGCAAACAATTTAATTGGTGGGCGCCAAGACTGCCGCCAATGACTGCCAAAGTTATAATTTTCGTCTTACCAGCTTCAGCTACATCACCTTTTTTATATTTTCGCAGAGCCAGAAACTCTTTTCGGATGGGATTTCCGAGCAAAGAACAGTCAGCCTTGAAATATTTCTCACTTCCTGGAATAGATAAAAACACCCTATCTACATACTTGCCGAGTTTTAGATTTGCCATGCCCGGCACTGAATTTTGCTCATGGATACAGCTTGTAATGCCAAGATATTTAGCTGTCAACACAACCGGTCCGGTTACATAACCACCTACGCCAAAAACCAAATCTGGTTTAAATCTTTTAATAATTCTCATTGACTCAAACAAAGCAAAAGGCATCGAAATGAGGGTTTTCAACTTGGAAAGCAGAGTCCCTCCCTTTAAACCTCCGCAGTTAATAATCTCTGTTTCGTACCCTTTTCCAGACAAGGCACGCTTATCCATTGTCCTGCCGGCACCAATAAAAAGAATCCGGCAGCCTGCAAAGCGGCTCTTGAATTCCTCGGCAACGGCAATAGCTGGGAAAAGATGTCCTCCTGTGCCTCCGCCAGTAACAATTATTTTCAAATTGTCTTTTTTAGGTATATTTGTTTTCAAAATAGTCTCATTTAGGAATAAGCGCTGGCGGTTCTTAGCCCTCTCTCCTTGCCATCTCACCCACACAATCTGCAAAGCATCTGCCACGTGCGGCGTAACTTTCAAACATATCAAAACTGGCACATGCTGGTGACAAGAGAACGGTATCGCCAGGTGCCGCAATTTTATGGGCTTTGCGAACTGCGCCTTGCAAAGAATCAAACAGTTCAATTTGTGTTAATCCAGAAAATGATTCAGCCATTTTATCCTTTGCTTCACCGATGAGAAAAAGCGCTTTCACCTTCCGCTTCACTTCCTTTTTCAAGGGAGAATAATCTCCACCCTTGTCTCGCCCTCCAGCAATTAGGAGAACCTCCCCCTGGATTGACTCCAATGCACTTTGTACAGCACCCACGTTGGTAGCCTTGGAATCATCAATGTAGGTTACTCCATCAATTTCATCCACAAATGTGAGCCGATGAGGCAGAGGGTTGAAACTGGCCAACCCCTTTTTAATTCCATCCAGATCGCATCCCATTGATACCGCAGCCAAAATTGCGGCACCACTGTTTTCTAAATTTGGCGATTCTCTCAGCCTGGTTGTTGATAGATCTACAAGCTCCTCCTCTCTGGAGGTATCAGCAAACACCAGTTTAACTTTTTTATCCTGCAGCACAGCGCCCTTTTGGAAAGCACCACTTCTTCCGTAAAAAAGAACACTCCTCTCCTCCCACCCGTGCCTTAAACTGGTTTTATTTTCTATATATTTCTGGGCCTCAAAATCATCCGCATTGATGATTGAGACATCTGTTCCCTGCTGGTTTTGGAATATGCTGTATTTCGACAGGGCATATTCTTGAAAAGATTCGTACCGGTCAAGATGGTCTTGGCTAATATTTAAGAGAACAGCCACTTCCGGTTTTAAATTACCTGCGGTATCGAGCTGGAAACTGCTAATTTCCAGAATAACCGCATCCATATCTTGGGCTCCTGCCAGATAATCAGTTAACGGTGTGCCAATATTTCCGCCAACAAACACCTTTTTGCCGCAGGACCTAAATATATCCCCTAAAAGGGTGGTAACCGTTGTCTTGCCATTTGTACCAGTAACTGCAAGCATTGGAGTTTTCAAATAGTTAGAGGCAAGGCTCATTTCCCCCACCACTGGCACGCCCTTACTTCGCACTGCAATCAACACCTCTGAGTCAAGCGGCACACCAGGACTTACCAGAACCAAATCTGCTGTATCAAAAAGTTTTCTGCTATGCCCTCCCGATTCCAGATGAACTCCTATTTTTTTTAGTTCCTGGCAACGCTCCTGATCCAACTTAGCATAAGGGGCCGCATCTGAAACCGACACTCTGGCCCCAAGCTGTAGGCAGAATTTTGCGGCTGACAAACCTGATTTACCAAGCCCCACAACAATGACATGCTCATCTACACCAATGACAACCTGCCGCAAACTAGAAACTGCGACATTTTTTGCTGGTTTTTCAAAATTCATAACTGACCAAGCATTATCTCAGTTTGAGAGTAGCAAGAGCTGACAGTCCAAGGATTATGGAGACAATCCAAAACCTGACTACTATTTTAGGTTCATGCCAGCCTTTCTTTTCATAATGGTGATGAAATGGGGCCATCAAAAATATCCTCTTGCCGCCACTTACTTTGAAAAATCCAACCTGCATAATGACAGACAAGGCCTCCATCACAAAAATACCTCCAACCAGGGCAAGAAGTATTTCCTGTTTAATGATTATTGCCACCGTGCCAATTGAGGCGCCAAGAGCAAGAGAACCCGTATCTCCCATAAAGATCTGGGCCGGGAAGGTATTAAACCATAGAAACCCCAGGCTCGCCCCAACCATGGCCCCACAAAAAATCGCCACCTCACCTGCTCCAGCAACGTAAGGGATCTGCAGGTACGAGGAAAGAAGTGCGTGGCCTGCCAGATATGAAAAAACCAAATAAACAGCACTGCTGGTCACAGTGGGACCAGTGGCCAGTCCATCCAACCCGTCTGTCAGATTGACCGCATTCGAGGATCCGACAATAACCAGTAGAGCAAACAGAATATAGCCACTTCCCAAATCAGGCCTGAAATCCTTAAAAAAAGGCAGGCTAAGCTGACCGCCAAGATCGGATATATTATAGATAAACACCGCAGCAATTGTGCCCCCAATAATTTGCAGACATAATTTCCAGCGCGCACTAAGTCCTTTGCTATTATTCTTTTTTATTTTCCTAAAATCGTCATAACTGCCAATTGCAGCAAACCACAAAGCAACTGCCAGCAAGATCCATACATATATGTTGACAAGGTTAACCCACAATAAGGTAGTCAGCACCATGACGCCGATAATCATCGCCCCACCCATGGTGGGAACTCCCTCTTTGCTAAAATGGCTTTCCGGCCCATCTTCTCGTATCACCTGACCTATTTTATACTGCCGCAGCCTTCGTATAAACCAGGGCGTCAGGAAAACAACGAGCAGGAAAGAGGTTACAATGGCCCCGACACACCTAAAAGTAATGTATCGAAAGACATTAAAAACCCCAAACAGGTCGTTAAGTGGAAAAAGAAAATGATAAAACATTGATTAAGTTTGTCCTGTTCCGGTTAAACTTCGTTTATTTACGTTCAATAATGGTAACTATTCAGCTGCGCCTCATCTGCGCCCGATCAGGACGGCCAGCATACTTATGTATAGCTGACCGGCCTGATCGAACACATCTAAGGCACATCTGAACAGTTACGCTTGGGAGTTTACCCATGTTATGCAATTCTCTCTGAATAGTTACCAATAATGGTCCTAATTTCACCAACTGCAGACTCGATGTCATTTTGCCACTTCTTCAAAGCAGCAGGCGCTCCATAAAAGTCTCCATCCGCATACCACGTGACCCCTTAAACAAAATAAGATCTCCCTTTTGCACAAGTTGATCACTGACAAGCTGCTCCAAACTCTCTGCCAAAGCATCTCTGTCGCTAAACGAAAGCGCCTTGTCCTCAGGCATCCCGGCAAGCCTGGCAGCTTCTACCATGATTTTTGAATACTCACCTATGGCAAGCAGATAATTAAAATCATTGCCGGCCACCATCGCCCCTATTTCCTGATGAGCTTCCAAGCTATAGTCCCCCAACTCCAGCATATCACCCAATACAGCCACGACTTTAACTCCTTCCCTCATGCCGCTTATAGTTTCGATGGCAGCCCGCATTGAAGCCGGGTTTGCATTATAGGAATCGTTGAACAACAGAATGCCCCTTGAATTTGTACATATTTCAAGACGTTTAGTGGTTGCTTCAAAATTTTCCAATCCGGAGATTATATCTGTACAGCTCACCCCAACCGCATGAGCCATGGCGGCGGCAGCCAGACAGTTGCTGACATTATGCAAACCAAGCGCCTTTATTGAGAGCTGCCCCATTTCATCGCCGATATGCAGGTTAAAAAGCATACCCCTAACACCCTGATTGACAATATTGCTTGCCCGGACAAAGGATCCCTTCTTCAGTCCGAATGTAATCTTTGTACCCTGGGCTACCTCAGAGAGAGCTGCCACCCTTTTGTCATCAAGGTTAACAATCACTTTGGCGCCAGCAGAACAGCCCCGGAAAAGTTCCCCCTTTGCTCGCGCCACCCCTTCAATGCTACCTAGCCCAGCTATATGGGCACTATGAACATTCAAGATACATGCGACATCCGGGTTTGCAATTTCCGTCAGCCTGGCAATCTCACCTTCCCTATTCATGCCCATTTCCAAAAGAGCAAATTCATGGCAATAATTGGCAGGAAGCAGGGACAGCGGCAGACCAATAAGATTGTTAAAATTGCCTTTTGTTTTAATGACCTCACCTTGGTGTTCCAAGATAGCTGCGGTCATCTCTTTAACCGTGGTTTTACCTGAGCTTCCAGTAATCCCTATAACTTTAATATCTTTCAGCAGCCGGCGTCTGTATTTTGCCAGTTCACCCAAGGCATACAGAGAATCGGAAACGATTATACATGGAGCGGAAATCTTTTTTTCAGGTACCTTTTCGGTAATAATACAGGCGGCCCCTTTTTTTATCGCCTCATGGACATAATTAGCCCCATCAAAAGTTTCACCATTCAAGGCAAGAAATATATCTCCTGGTTTTATTGTCCTGGTATCAGTTGAGATTGACCCAAAAGCACCCTGACTCTCACCATACAAAAGTCGTCCATGGCATGCCTTTAACAGCTCTTCCAATGTCCAGGATGGGCTTTGCAAAACCGCACAACCCAAGCCGATTCCCCCCTCAGGAAACATTGCTACCTCCGGCATCTTGCATCTTTGAATCATTTCCGCTTCCATCACAAGTTCTTCCTGGCATCTCACGCCGCCTGTTGATACAGTCTCTCTAATTGCTTCCTGGCCTCTATCCTGTCATCAAAAAAAACTGTGCCCTCGGCGCTTATCTGATAATTTTCATGCCCTTTGCCAGCCAAAAGGACAACGTCATCTTTTAGCGCCATGGACACAGCATATTTTATGGCCTCCCCCCTGTCAGTAATCAGGAGATATCCTTTACTACTATTTGACAATTCATCTATTTTTTCTACTCCCGATGCAACAACACCTTTTTCAATTGCAGCCATTATTTCAACAGGAGATTCTGTCCTTGAATTATCTGAGGTTAGCACAACAACATCAGCCAAATAGCCGGCAACCTCTCCCATGGTATACCTTTTTCCAGTATCCCGGTCCCCGCCACAGCCAAAAACGACTATAATTCTACCTTCGCTAAGCTGACGCATTGTTTGCAGAACGTTTTTCAAGGCATCAGGAGTATGAGCATAATCAACAAAAACAGAACATCCAGGCTTTGAACCATCCTGCTTTTTCTCTTCACAAACTGTGGCAAGCCTGACTCTTTCAAGTCTGCCAGGGACATCTTTCAGTTCTGATATTCCTTTACTTATTAAATCACTTGCTATGCCCAAGCCTAAACCAGCCCCAACCGCTGCCAAAATATTTTTCAGATTGAAATCGCCCACCAGACTGCTTTTAATGGAAATCGCCTGCCCTTGAAAAACAGCACTCGCTGCAGTTCCCATCAAACCGCATGAAAAATCTGTTACATGCAGATCATTGGATGCGGCCAAACCACAGGAAAAAATCTCAAAAGTTGACTCTGCTTTTCCATGCTCTACCTGCAACTCCTGGATCATCGTGCTGCCCCAGTCAACCTCCCCGCTCTCTTTATGATCACTTCTGCCACAAAAAATAAAGGCCTTGCCGTTTTTCTTAACATAGCTTTGAAACAACACTTTTTTTGCTTCAAAGTAATCCCTCATTGTGCCGTGAAAATCGAGATGATCTCTGCTTAGATTTGTGAACAGTACTAGATCAAATTTTAAGCCATATATGCGTTTCTGGACCAGCGAATGAGATGATACCTCCATGACAAGATGGGTAACACCATCTTGAACCATTTCCCTAAGCAACTTTTGCAGAATTACAGGTTCTGGAGTTGTGAACGGAGCAGGGTGCTCCTTGCCATTGAATCGATAATTGACTGTGCCGATAACCCCGGGATTGTACCCCCCGGAACGGATAATGGATTCCAGCAGATAAGTTGTGGTTGTTTTGCCATTCGTTCCGGTTATGCCGACGAGAATTAATTCTTTGGCAGGATTGTCATAAAAGGCGGCAGCTATCTCTGACAAGACCTCTCGGCTGTCTTGCACTTCCACAAAGAGGGCATCATTTTCAAAACTGCACCCTTTTTCTCCAACAACAGCAACACAACCTTTTTTCAGGGCCTCTTGAATATAATTATGCCCATCAGTACTGCTACCTGCAATAGCTACAAATAACGCCCCAGGCACAACCTTGCGGGAATCAGTTTCTATTGCAGTTACTTCTCTATCACCTATGTCACCTATCAAGCGGCAATTAACTTCAGCCAGTAAGGTAGAAATCTTTTTGGCCCTTTCGGTGATCTCAGGCATATGGAACCCTCAACTTTATTTAGCCCCCCTCGGAGTCCATCGCTTACCTGAGGAGGATAAGTGCCTTTACGAAAAAACAATGGAAGAAATTGAGAAATAAATCCCTAAAGCACTAATTATCAACTTTCAACTTAAGGACACAATCACTCATCTCCTTCAACGTTGTTCCAGGCGCCGGGTGCTGGGATACAACACGGCCACTTCCCTCAACCCTTATTCTCAGGTTATAATTCTGCAACACCTGCAAGGCCTTCCTGAAACTGAGATTCAACACCGAAGGCATCTCTTGGACCTGACTATTTTTTGAGATTTCCCTGGTATCACTCGTGGCGTACAGCCTACTCCATTTTTCGTACAGCTCCTTCTCCTGCAAGCGCATATCAGGAACTTTATCAATCTTATTGGAGACATATACTTTCAAGCCTTTTTTAAGGATTTGGCTTGTGGTCGATTGCAGTTTTGAATAACTGCTTAAATCTGCCAGCATACCGTCAACAACCATTATCATGGAGAGCTCCGGGTTCAAGGAAGGAACAGCACCAAGAATAACATTTTGACTTCGAGGTGTTTGCTGAATGTCGACAAGCTCTGCCTGTTCCGCAGGCAGAGCTTTATCTTGACTAAATTCAAGCCCCTGCTCTTGAGCCTCATCTTTTTCCACGATAAGAGTCTCAAATATCACCTCACTCTTTTGGGGCTCTGCTGACAAGGCATGAATCAACTTGATAAAGTTTCTGTTTGAATCTACTTTTTGCTCAATTAATCCCTGTTCAAAAGAGGCAGATATTTTCTCCCCCCGTTGCTCAAACCAAATTTCTTTCAGTACGTGGGGAACAACTCTTTTGCCTTGGTTAATGAGTCGATTAAAAGCAACCAGGGTCTGTAATCCCGTGGCTGAGGCATTTAAATCTG
This sequence comes from Desulfurivibrionaceae bacterium, assembly GCA_030145275.1. GTDB lineage: Bacteria > Desulfobacterota > Desulfobulbia > Desulfobulbales > VMSU01 > JAQYVV01. The sequence goes on from JAQYVV010000006.1 coordinate 72,003, forward strand.
TCAAGTCCACTGGAGGCTGTTCCGCTGAGGTATTCTCAAACTTTCCTTTCATCGGCAAATCAACAACTCCTTCTTCTGCCAACCCGTAAGAAACAGCAAAATCTCGCAGCTCATTCTCATCGAGAATAAAATGAAATTCTTTGTCTACTACCGGCCAATAAATGCCTTTATGCAACTCCTTCCAAATAGGATTCACAGGCCTTTTCAACCTTTCACTCATCACTTTTTTCAATATCTTAGGATGAATAATATTTTTTGAAATCTCTTCGGGCTCGGAAATATACTCAGGAACATTGCCGTGCTCCATTTCAGCTGCCATTCTGATTATGTGTTGAAAAGCCCCGAGCTTAACAGGGTCGGTCAACATGCGGTTCCGGCGCTCAAAACTGTCATATTTCCAAAAAAGGTTACTGTCAAAGCTAGGATAATTCGTTAAGGCTAAAATCTCTCCCGTTTTACTGTGCATTATCATGGCCATGCCAGATCGTGCATCATTTTCTCTGATCACCTTAACAAGCTTTTTTTCTAAATATTCCTGAATCTGCGAATCTATCGTCAGAATCAAAGAGATCCCATTTTTCTCCAGGTAAGCCTCTGAAGGAATCCCCGCTGCCACCATATTTGTAGATTCAGCGCTTACATTTCCTGCCAAGATATTATCATAATACGACTCAACTCCTGCCAATCCCTGCTCACCTCTCGAAAAACCAACTATATGCGAAGCATGTTTTCCTTTTGGGTAAAACCTAACCCCTTCCTTGACAAGATATAGGCCTGAGATATTTAGTTTTTTTATTTTTTCGACCATCTCCCTGTCGATATTTCTCTCAAGCCAGACAAACCCTCTTTCAGAATTGACAGAAAGTGACAACTCTTTCTCATTTAAATCCAGAAGCTCCGCCAATTTTTTTATCGCACCCTCTTCCTTCCTAATCTCAAGAGGTTTCACATAGGCTGAGGCGAGCAAAAAACTTAAGGCCAGCTCACTTAAATTTCTATCGTATATATTGTTTCTTTTCACAAAACTATTCTCAGGGGGGGGTGAATTCTCCTGCCCAGGGCCTAATTCATTCTCTTCTTTTTCTGAAACCTGCTCAACCTGTCTAAGTGAAATATCTGCATTCGGAAACAACCAGATTTTAACACCTACTGCTAAGGAACCCAGGACAAGACACACAAGTAAACAAACAAATAAAAGCCTTAAATTTTCTGTTCGTTTTCTCGCTTTCATTCATTTAAATTAACTGTTCAGGCAGGGGGCGCAGATCACCCTTAGCTCCATGGTGCAAATGTTTAGGGGGTGCTCCTGAACAGTTACCATTAAAAATGTTTTACCTGAGAAGAAGAGACCGGGAACAACCCCATACCACTGGCGACCAATTCAAGATTACCCTTCGCCAGAAGCTCTTCTTTTTCTGCCTTAAGGCTCTCTTTTAGCTGCACCAGTTCTTTCTTTACAATCTCTTTTTCAGCCATTTCATCCAGGCCCGATTTAATCATCCAGCCCATGAAGATGCTGCCGCAAAAACCACATAACATAATAACTGTTATTGCAACCCCAAAGGTCTTGCCAAGGAAACCAGCGCTGCCAATCCCCCGAGACCTTCCTTTAACTATCTGCCTTCTGCCGTCAAGAATGTTCGAAAAATCTTTCTTCATTTTTCACCTCTATTGTCTCTAACTTTTCTGGCAGCACGAAGCTTCGCACTGCGGGCACGTGGATTTTCAGTACACTCAAAACTCGAAGGCACAACAGGCTTTTTGGTCAGCACTTCTAGATTATCGCTCTGTTGAAATGCCCGCTTTACAAGACGATCTTCCAATGAATGAAAAGATATGACACAGAAAACAGCACCAGGATTCAGCATTTGGGCGCCATCCTGTAAAATTTTTTCTAGATTTTCAAATTCCTGATTGACCGCAATTCGCAGGCCCTGGAACACTTTGGTTGCAACATGAATCTTTTTAGGCCAAAACCTTCTCGGCACTGCCCTTTCGACTATTCCAACCAGTTCATCCGTTCTTTCTATTACTTTTCCCTTGCGGCCCTCAACAATATAAGAGGCAATCCTGCGTGCCTGTTTTTCCTCTCCATAATAGTAGAAGATATCAGCCAACTCCTCTTGGCTTGCCGTGTTAACCAGATGGGCCGCCGTCTCTTTACCACGCGCGTCCATTCTCATATCAAGCGGTTGACTCCCCTGGAACGAAAAGCCTCTATCACTCTTGTCCAGCTGAAACGAGGATAAACCAAGGTCCAAAAGCAGGCCATCAAGGCCGCTTACCTCAAACTCTGCCAACCACAGCTTCAGATTGGCAAAATTATCATGAACAAATCGTACTCTCTCGCCAAACCCCGCCAACCGCTCCCGAGCCAAGCTCAGGGCATCGGCATCCCAATCAAAACCGATCACATTACCATGCGGCCCAGATCTCTCCAGGATTGCCTCGGAATGTCCCCCCATTCCGAGATTACAATCGGCATATACTTTCCCGTCCTGTGGATTCAAATAATCAAGCACGTCATCCAAAAGAACAGAACGATGAATTTTCTCGGCTTCTCCTTTCACTGGCGGGGGCTACAAAAGACCTGAACTAAGCAGGCTTTGTTCAAAGGTTTCAAAATCGTCTTCAGATGGTTTATTATCAAGCTCCCACCCCTCTTTATCCAGGATTTCGAAATAGGTCATAACCCCACTAACGACCACCTCTTTTTGGATACCACACTCTTCACGCAGCTTCGGGGGCAAGAGAATTCGTCCCTGCTTATCAAGTGGGCACTCCACAACCCCACCAATCATGTACTTGATCATCTTGTTCATGTCGGGCCGCTCTTTAAGACGTGTAAGCAAGGTCATTTCCATGCTTTCCCATTGAGGGAGAGGATACGCCTTCAAACTTTTGCGCCACGGGGTCACCATCAGTCTCTCATCATATTGCTGGCGCAAAACATCCCTGAATCTGGTGGGAATATTCAATCTCCCCTTCCCGTCCAGGACGTGTTCTGACCTTCCTCTAAAATGATTAACTGGTAGCCTCATAAACCTTTTCTTACCCGAAAAATCCTTTTTAAACCATTTACACCCACTTTACTCCACATATCTCCATATAGTGTTTTCCGCCTCGCCGTGCAAGCACAAAAAAAAATATTTACCCATAGCGCATTAAGACAAAATGCATGTTTTATACTAGTTTTCCCCCTGCCAACACCAAGTGTTGTGGGTCGCCCCGCGCAGGACACACCATATAGTGGCCCCGGCGAAATAAAAAAAAACAGCCCCAATACGATTTTTCCTTGGACTTTCCTGAAAAATACCTTTATATAGCCTGTTTTCTCTTTTTTTGGCGCATCTTGCCGCAACCCCAGGGATTACAAAGTTAGAATATGAAACAGGACCTAATAAGAAACGTTGCAATTATAGCCCATGTCGATCACGGCAAGACAACCCTTGTCGATCAACTTTTCAGACACAGTGGCATGTTCAGGGAAAACCAGGATGTATCTGAAAGACTCATGGACTCCATGGACCTTGAGCGGGAAAGAGGTATTACCATTGCCTCCAAAAACGGTTCTTACAAATACAAAGACCACTTCATAAACATTATTGATACTCCCGGACATGCTGACTTTGGTGGGCAGGTAGAGAGGGTATTGCGCATGGCGGACGGCGCTCTTTTGCTAGTCGACGCCCAGGAAGGCCCAATGCCGCAGACCTATTTCGTTTTGAAAAAAGCTCTGGCCACCGGAATTCCTATTATCGTTGTTATCAACAAGATTGACAAACCGGCAGCACGCTGCGAATGGGTTATCGACCAGGTGTTCGATCTCTTTGTCAAGCTCAACGCCCCGGATCATATTCTCGATTTTGCCGTGGTCTACGCCTCCGCAAAAGAAGGCTATGCCTTAGACAATCTAGGCGATACAAATACAGACATGACCCCGGTCTCTGAGAAAATAGTGGCCCACATTCCACCACCAAGCGGCTCGGCTGATGCCCCCCTGCAAATGCAGGTCAACAGTATCGACTACTCACCCTATTTGGGAAGAATGGGAATCGGCAAGGTGGTCAACGGCATATTTGAAGTCAACAAAGACATCGCTGTGGCCCGGAGAGACGGGAGTATCTCTCCGGTAAGGATTTCTAAAATTTTCCGCTTTGAAGGAGATCAAAAAGTCCCCACCAATACCGCAGGAGTTGGAGAGATAATTGCGGTGGCTGGGCTTGATGATGTTACTGTAGGGGTCACCTTCACAGACCCAGTTAATCCAGCGCCACTGCCTATCATTGAAATAGACCCACCGACCCTGTCCATGCATTTTATCCCCAACGACTCACCCTTTGCCGGCAAAGAGGGTAAATTCGTTACATCCAGGCACATTGAAGAGCGCCTAAGAAAAGAGGTGCTCTCAGATGTTGCTCTGACCTACGCTCCGCTTACCGAAAGCACAGGCTTTCAGGTTTCCGGCCGAGGTGAACTGCACTTATCCATTCTGATCGAAAAAATGCGCCGAGAGGGGTACGAATTTCAAGTCACCCGCCCCCAAGTCATCACCAAAGAGATTGATGGAAAATTGATGGAGCCATATGAGGAGTTGACGGTTGATGTTGATGAAAATTATCAGGGAGCGGTCATTGAGAAAATCAGCAATCTAAAGGGACAGATGCTCGAAATGGCAACTGAGAACAGCATGACCAGGCTGGTCTTTAAAATACCAACCCGAGGACTTCTTGGTTTCAGATCAGAATTCATGACCGACACCAAAGGTATGGGGGTAATGAACTATATTTTTGCTGAATACGGTCCCCACGCCGGCGATATCAAAAACCGCCAGAATGGTGTGCTTATCGCCAAAGATACCTGCAAGACCGTCGCTTTTGCCCTTTTCAACCTCCAGGAAAGAGGTAAAATGTTTCTGAAACCAGGCGTTGATGTCTACAAAGGGCAGATAGTCGGTGAACATTGCCGCCCAAGCGATCTAGTCGTCAACCCTGCTAAAGGGAAAAAACTTACCAACATGAGGGCCTCTGGATCTGATGAAGCGGTTATTCTAACGCCCCCTGTCAAAATGACCCTGGAGGATTACATCGCCTACATCAACGACGATGAACTGGTTGAAGTAACCCCCGAATCCATCCGAATCCGCAAAAGGTAAGAAGTGAAGGGTAAAAAATGTGAACTCTTCAGGTAGGGCCCAGGTAAGCGTAGACTCCGGATGGGGTGCAGCTGAACAGTTACAAAAAAAACTAGGCGCGGCAGTCAGGGCTTCTTGACAAAATTCACCGCCTCGTAAATCCCAGAATCAGTTTCAAAAGTCTCTGGCGCTGGTGCTTTCTCGCTTGACTTAAAGTTTACCGCAACGTCGTGTTGGCTGCCAAGGTACAAGGCAAAGCCTATCAAGCCTAGAACAACTATCCACACAAGTTTTTTCATAAAAAGATTCAGATTCAAGTCATTGTCCTAAGAAACATAAAAAGAAATTATTTCTGGAACACTGGACAGCCTCCTAGAGGATAACCGTCCTTTTAATAGTATTAACAATCTCGTCCGGGTCATCCATGACATCATAAATAAGCAGGTCTTCTTTATGAATATTCCCAGAGGTGATCATCTTCTCGTTTATCCAATCTATCAGTCCGCCCCAATAATCCTTACCAACCATAATTATTGGAAATCCTTTTATTCTTCTAGTCTGAATAAGTGTCAAGGCCTCGAACAACTCATCTAAGGTCCCGAAGCCTCCAGGCATTCCGATAAAAGCCATGGCATATTTTATAAACATAACCTTGCGAATAAAGAAGTATTTAAAGCTCAGGGGAAGATTGGCGAAATGATTTGGCTCCTGCTCAAACGGGAGGCTGATATTCAGGCCAATTGATATTCCATTAACGGAATTGGCCCCTTTGTTTGCCGCCTCCATAATTCCAGGCCCCCCTCCTGTGATAATTGCGTACCCAGCCTCTGCCAAACGGGCCGAAACTTCTTCAGTTAATTTGTAATACTTATCATCAGGCGAGGTGCGGGCAGATCCGAATATTGAAACACCTGGCTGCGTTACCTCTGAAAGAGAATCAAAGCCATCAACAAACTCGGACATAATCTTAAACAGTCGCCATGAGTCTCCAACATTAAAATTATCCAACCAGTATTGCTGTTTTTCCATCCCAGAATTAAAGTGATTTGAATGCATACTTTGTGTAATCTCCAATTATTTTAAAGCGCTAAGGGCTCGCTTATTCTTTTTGTCCAACCTCAAAACTCTTTTATAGGCTAGAACGGCCTTGTGTTTATGGCCCATTTTCTTATACAATCCCGCCAACATAAGCAGAGCCTCGGTATTCCTTCTATCGAATATAAGACATTGCTGCAGAGATTTCACGGCCTCAGGCATGTTTTTCACAGCAACATGTGCCCTGGCTAATCGCAGCCAAAACAGTGAATTTGCCTCCTCAACATTAACAGCCTGCCTGCAGAGGGAGAGAGCGATATCGTTACCCTGCTTCTCCTCTAAATACAACGAGCCGAGACGGCTCAATGACTCAGCATCCTTAGGGTTATAGCCAATAGCCCTTTGAAAATAGGCCATGGCCTCCTTTTTTTCAGCAATTCCCTCATAGGCCTGACCAAGATAGGTATACACCAAACCCTGGCCAATATCCTTGCCGGTATCGCCATCCCCTTTGGTCTGCCAAGATTTCCCCTCAACGGAAGCAGGACTGACAGGGACGGTATTTTCTGCCTTGGTTAATATATCAACCGCCTTTTGGTATTTTTCTAATGAACAGTAAATCTGGCCAAGCTGGAGAAGCAGATCAAAATAGGTATCATCAACAGCAAGGGATTTTTCAAAATAATGCAAGGCATTGACCAGGTCTTTCCTCTGCAGATAGGCAAAGCCTAGATTAAAAAGAGCCATGAAATCCTTTGGATCAAGCATCAACACCTTTTCAAAAAGAGGAATGGCCAGGTGATAGCGGTTAACCTGAGCATAAATCACAGCCAGGCTGTTCATCAAGTTGATGTTATCAGGGTCTAGTTTTATGCCTAGTTTATACTCCTTAATAGCGCTGGTTAGATCACCCTCGTTATAGTAAACATCACCGCTAATATTGAGAGTAACCCCATCAAAAACTGTTGCCGTGCCCTGCCCATAAAAAGCCGTGTGAGCCAATGCTTTTCTCGCATTGATCAGGGTGTCAGCTTTTGAAAACCTCGCGCAGGGAAAACTTGCAACCCCCATGGAGTAGGTCGAATCGCCAAGCTCCGTAATTCTCCCCCGTAAAGAGTCAAGCCAAACCAGACTCTCCTGTCCATCCAAATCAGCAAGGTAAATATAGGCCTCAATACTGTTTTCAGGGAAAACAACACCTTGCTCACCGACCAGGGTGCATAATCTTTTAGAAAAATCCGCATCTCTCTCCCGAGCACCATCTTTTTGCACAAATACAACTGAAAATCTTTTCTTGCTCCGCCAAAGCTTTTGCAGAGATCTCACTGTCTGTGGCACAGGTTTTCTAAAAATTTTAGAGGCAAGCTCACCAGACGCAGAGCAGAGCGCAAAAGGCCCACGCCCTCTAGCCACTTTTAGAGATGCCCAAGCTTCAGTCATAACCCCATCTGCAATTTCAGAAAAATCGTATTCTCTCTCCTCAGCCTCAGGAAGCGTGACTGCTGCGATGCCAATATGCACCCTGGAGAAATTTTGCCGTTTGAGTTTACGAAGCAAAGCGTATCCTAGGCTGCGAAACTTCTCAGAGCTCTCACTATTCCACAACATACCGAAGAGGCCTGAACCGAAATGGTTCAAAGGCAGCAAATCCCCAAGAAAAGAGTTCAGGCAGGCAGCAGCCCTGGCAATATCACCAGAAGACTGGCCGGAATTACTTGCCTTAGGAAATATTTCCAAGAGAAAAACAGACCAGCCCCCCTGAGAATCTTCTTTACCTTTCCCACCCTCAAGATCATCCCCATCTCTGCCAGGAGTTCTAGACTCCAGATATAGCAGGGTTTCAATATTCTCTCTTAATTGTCTGCCTGCCAGCAGGCCTGACTCAGGGTCAAAAGCCCACTGTTTTATTTTACGCAACTCTCGAGAAACCAGCCTGCTTCTTTCATACAGCCATTCAGCCGAATACCTGCCATACTTGACTGAACTTCCACCCAAGAGCACAGCAACTGCTATCACTGTTTCGTTTTGCCAAATGGGCAAAAATAAAACAGTTCCGCCCTCATTCACCACAGGTTGCCGTTCTTTGCGGACCAGCCGGACTCCTGCCTTGCAGGTTTCCGAATACTCTAGCTTGTCTAGATTTTGATCGGCATCTTTGCCGGAGAGCTCTTCTCCAGTTACAAATTGTACGGATTCGCAGGGCAAAAAATAGAACATAGTCCGGCAAAACTGCAATTCAAGCAGCATAAAATCCCGGGCGCTCAGTTCCTCTGCCGGCCAGTTAAAAGGAAACATTATCCATTTTCTCCCAAGAGGCCGCAAAGCGATTCGGACAGCAAAGCAATCTCTCTATCTTGGATTGTCCGCATATCAAGAATAAAAATATCATTTTCAATCCGGCCAATCACAGGATTTTCGGCCAAACGCAGATTTCTTTCAAGTTCAGCAACCGTCCGGTCAATTGGGAGCAAGCTCACCGCCCATGAGGCAATATCCTGCTCCGGCAAGGCCCCACCTCCCACCTTTGATGCAGTCTTCGCAAGAGAGGCCGTGCATTTTTTTTCTATTTTTTTTCTAACCCGGCGCAGCAGTTTTTCGGCACGGCGTTTAAGAACCTCCTTGGTGGCTGTAAGCATCGCAAGAGTCGGAACATTCTGCAGAGCTTGCTGTTCATCATAATAGAAGCGCAGAATGGATTCCAGACCAGCCAAGGTAAATTTATCTATCCTCAAGGCCCGATTTAATGGATTTTTCTTGATTGTGTCGATAATTGTCTTTTTCCCGACGATAATACCAGCTTGAGGCCCGCCCAACAGTTTATCTCCACTGAAGGTAACGACATCAACACCGGACCCGACCACTTCACCAACCGTAGGCTCTTTTTGCAGGCCAAAAGCGGAAAGATCAAGCAGACAACCGCTGCCCAAGTCCTCCATAACCGGCAGTCCATGCTTTGCCCCCAATGCAACCAGATCGGGCAAAGGGACTTCCGAAGTAAAACCGATAATCTTATAATTACTGGTATGGACCTTCAGCAAGAGCGACGTCTCTTCATTTATTACATCTTCATAATCCTTCAAATGGGTTCGGTTTGTGGCCCCTACTTCCACGAGTTTGGCACCGCTGCGGGCCATAACATCCGGAATCCTGAAAGAACCGCCAATCTCTACCAATTGTCCCCTGGAAACAATGACTTCCTTTTCTTTTGCCAGGGTATCGAGAACAAGCAAGACCGCAGCAGCATTATTATTAACCACAAGTCCGGCCTCGGCGCCGGTAAGGTCGCAAAGTATCTCTTCAACCAGACTGTAACGACTGCCCCGCTTACCGGTACTTAAGTCCATCTCCAGATTCGAATAACAACTCCCGGCCCTCAACAACGTCTGCATGGTCTGCTCTGGAAGTACCGAGCGTCCTAGATTGGTATGAATAACCACACCCGTGGCATTGATTACTGTCCTGAAATTGGGCCTCAACATCTGGGCTAGTTTTTCTCTGCACCTTGCAACAATCACTTCTCTGCTCAGAGCTTCTCTAGCAATCTTTTCTCCCGCCAGAATAACAGCACGCTGTTCTTCCAAGCTATCCCTGATCGCTTGCAGAACAAGCCTTCTCGGAGCATCTGCAGAAGCGATGTTTTCGCCATCAACATTTTCTGTTAGCCATTTTAGGACTTCGTCAACATTGGGAATCAACCGCAGTAAATCCTGTTTCGTGTTTTTTTGAGAATTCATGAAAAATATTTAATTGATGAAAGATTTATGATTAGAGGCTTAGTGCCTTATAACTGAAATCCTGTCACAAAAAACAAGAATTCCAAAAAAGAACAATGCTCCCAATATGTTGCAGAGCACTGTTAAGGCACTTATTTCCGGTTTATCCGGATTAAGTCTTTAAATTTCAACTCGTAAACAAGGGAGTATTTTCTTCAGTCACATTCGGTTTCCCTTTTTTCTTTGTCCTTTGTCCCTCTACTACTTTGCTACTTTGCTACTTTGCTACTTTGCTACTTTGCTACTTTTAAAATAGAGTGTCAATCCGAAATGTTAAAACTCTTTATACACCCTTGCGAGGCAAGCACTTGCGACAAGGCAAGCTACAGGTATAAAAGAGAATAAGTTCCCTGATTTGTAAATGTTTGGCATGACTTCATATCGGAGTCTACGCTTACCTCGTGCGATCAGGCTGGCGTAGCATAGTTGGCTATGTGAGACAGCCTGATCGTGCGAAGATGGAGTCATGCCAAACATTTACCCTGATTTTGTTTCCTATTCCCCCAGAGGATAGACCTCTTCAATAGTATGAACTGCACCTTTTGAGGTCAAAACGCTTGAGTATAATTTAAAATTGTCAATGCTCATAATTCTACTTCTATATAGGTTATGGGCGGCCACAAACAGGATCAGTTTCTCCCTAGGGGTATTGCGTAGGCGGGCCAGGGTTATGTGGGGCGCAAACTTTCTCTTCTCAACCTTGACTCCTGCCCGCCTCAGAGAAGAACCGATACGATTGCGCAGCAACTGGAGCTGTTCGCTTTTTTGCAGGCCCACCCAGAGCACCTTGGGTATTTTCCTGGGCGGGAACAGTCCAACCCCGCCCAGCCTCATTTCCAGCAGCTCTCCCCGAACATCTTCAAGCTGCTCACGGACTTCTGCATAGAGCGTCCCATCGACCTCCCCAATAAAATGAAGGGTCAAATGAAATTGATCGTCAGGAACCCACCTGGCTCCTGGCAAACCACAACAGAATCGGGAAAGTTCCTCTTTCACATCCTGCGGAATATCAACTGCCACAAAAAGCCTGCGCATGGACTCCCCCCCATCAGTCTCGGAACAAAAAATCTACTTGCCCTCGTAAATATTCGGCAACACTCCATGACGGAGTCTACACTACGTTTCGCTTACCTACGCCCGACCAGGCTGACTCACGTAGTGACTACTACGCTTCGCCAACCTGATCAAACATATCTGAAGCGTTGTCAAACATTTACGCATTTTTCGGTTTATGTAACTTTTTTAGCTCAAACCTAATATTTACTTGCCCTCGTTGAGATATCGCATTTTACCGCAATACAAGATTAAAGATCATCAGCTTACGCCCCAATCTTCAATCTTAATAACATCAAGATCCATTATTAACTGGACTTGCCTCAAGTTGCAGGTATAAAATAATCTTATGGTAACTAATATCCAAGACGTTTTAGCCTATGAGATAAAAAAAGAAATGGCCGATCGCTATTTCGGTTTTCGCAAACTCATAGAAGAAGACACCCTTGACCTGAAAGAAAAAGCACGACAACATAGCTTCATCCTTGAAAAAAGAATCAGTTTTGATCTTATCAGAATATACATCCTGTTAAGGGAGAAAAAAATCATCCAGGACTTTCTGCACCTCACAGGCTTTAAAGAAGAACTCTTTTATGACCCATATCTGGCAGAATCCCAAAATATAAAAACACGTGTTTTCCAGGGAACAAAACTTCGGGGCTTTACTTGGAAAGGGCGATATAAAAATATGATTTTTGACATATACGAAAGGCTGGTTGTCCATACTGAGCAGTACCGTGAAATGGCCAGCGAGCTGGAAGAATTAGGTGAAACCATCCAGGAGGAGATTAAAATATTTCAGAGAAACAATGACCTAGGAAACATAATGGGTTTTTTACGCTCCCTGGACAGACACTCTTCCCACGGAGCCATGCAAGGCGGGATGGAAGCAGGGATAGCAGAAAACCTACAGAAAAAACTACAGATTCAACCTCCAGAGCTTAAATCTTCCCAGGAAGCTATCCTTAACACTCCCCCTCCTCTCTCATCTATAAAAAGCCGCTTAAAGGAGCTGTTAAACGAAGCGTATAAACTCCACGGTGAATCATTTCGTCTCTTTTTTGCAGAGTTGCCCGCAGCACCTGAAATCCCCAGATAGAAAAGTATTTCCCTCAGCAAAGCCACCTCAATAGATAATCACAAACTCTCTTTTAACACTATCCCATTCATAGCCGCTGCCAAACCAGATATCTTCAATCTCGTCCATATCCAAAGTCAAACCTTCTATCCCATTAAAATCATCATAAACGACCAGAATCTCTTCATCATCTATCATGCCGTTGTTGTCTATATCAGCCCAATGGTAGGTTGAAGCAGAGCTTGCTCCCTGACCTTCTATTGTATTACCATGACCTTGCGCTTTTCTCTGGGTTATACTGCCGGAATAACTGATTGTGTCCCTTTTTTTGAAATCCTCCTTGGTTTGCAGCATATAACCAACCCTGACAATGGGGCTTTTCGCCTTCGTAATCCACTTAATCTCACCACTTTTGGGGTCAACAACCGACCCGGGAGATCTGCCGTCGACCAGCATGCATTGAGGCGGAATGGTCTCCTTAAGAATAAAAGAGGAGGCTTCTGTGCCAGTATCTATTTTCACAACAACCGGAAAAGGTTGACCAGGCACAATATGCGCCGGAGCCATTCGAACAGCAGAGATATTCATATTGCCTGGAGAAAAGATGTTCCACAAAAGCAGACAAAGAACAGCAACAACAGCCACCGAGACGGCTATCACAGAAATACGGGAAGATGGGACAGGGCTTTTTTCCTGGAAATTGGTATTTTCTGGCGTTTTTTCTGTGGCTTCTGGTTCTGGTCCAGGTTTTTGATCTGCTTCCGGCTCAGAATCAGATTCTGGTTGTAAAACCTGATCTTCATACAGATCCAGTATCCCCTCAATGGAGACCTCTAATGCCTCAGCAAGCTTGATCGCATTCTCTTTTTTTATCTGGGGATAACGCTTATTCTCCCAGCGTGAAATGGTATCGGTGGTAACTTCCACGACACTGGCAAGATACAGTTGGGTAAGCCCTTTGACCTCCCGGAGATTCTTGACCTTCCCCCCATCTATTTTAACCATCGGTACGCCACTGGAGAATGATGCCATATTTATATACAACCCGTTAAATTAATAAACCCACACCCGCCCACCATTAGCTCAACCTGAGAACTTTGTAAGTCAACATAACAGATTAAGGCAGACATCAAAAGGTGTAACTATTCAACAGCACCCCATCTTCGCCCAAATGGGCCTTCGTAGCATACTAGTGCTATTCGAGAAGACCAGGTAAGCGAGTATGCGAGACTCCGAAATGGGCGAAGATGGAGTGCAGCTGAATAGTTACAAGGATTTCTTATTTTTTCCGACTCCGTCCTTGCCAAACACAACAAATCACCCCAAACAGTTTATCTCTTTATTTACAGCATCTTAGCCAGTAGACATAAGGGTATGTCGAGTCTCATACAACCCCATTTCACCCTATGTCCTCTATAATATTTCAAAAAGCAACCGTATTATTAAATCAAAGCCAGATACTTCCGCAGATAAGCGTAGACTTCGGATAAGCGTAGACTTCGGAAAGTCCCTGGCTAAGACCAAGCTGGCAGACAAAGATTTTCATTAACCTAAATTGAGCGATTTTATGACGAAGATATGTGCTGAGATCTTGTGTGCTAAGGTTTTCCGAAAACCGCAGACATACCCGTCGGTCTGTTGAGGATTTCCGGGAAGCCTTAGCGTGCAAGAGATCAGTGCAGATCGAGTTAAAAAATCGCTCAACTTAGGTTTAACACTCAACCCGGGAGAATGACAATGAGACAAAAAACAAACAAAACAGCAAAAATGTTTCTTTCATTAGCGACAGCAGGAGCATGCGCTATTCTGCTGTCGGCTGGAGTCGCACTTGCCGAAGTGGACAAGGGAAGTGCAGACATGGTTTTGCAAACAACCCAGGCAAAAAAACCGTCTATATTTCCCCATGCAAAACATCAAGAATTTATGGATTGCGCAGATTGCCACCATGGCAAAAATGAGGACGGCACCAAAAAAGCGTACGTGGAGGGAGAAGAGGTAGGAAAATGTGTTTCTTGCCATAACAGTGAAGACATGACCAACAAAAAGTTGAACAATTTCAAAACGGTGGCCCACCTAAATTGCAAAGATTGCCATAAAGAGCAGGCCAAAGCAGGAAAAGTAACGGGACCTACAAAATGTGCTGGTTGCCATACTTAAGAAAAGCGCCCAAATTCTAGTCTTGTTTCAAATTTTAAGATTTTTTAACCAACCACAAAGGAGAACAATCATGACAAAAAAACTAACCGCACTTATTATGGCCCTTATCTTCGCAGCTAGTCTCTCAGGAATTGCCAGCGCCGCAAGAAGCGTCACATGTACCGTTGAAACAATCGAAGCAGAAAAGGTAATTCTAAACTGTGGCTCCAAGGCAGACAAATTAAAAGAAGGTACAAAAGTCAAGGTAAAGACCGTTGTAAAAAGAAAAGCTGATGCAGGCTGCTAAGCAGTTGTAAAAAAATAACATGGCCAACGAGATGTCCATAGCTGCATAAGGGGCCGTAAAGAAATTGATATAAACGGTCAAGTTATTCCTTAACGGCCCCTAAATAAAACTCAACGCCTAAACCCTCCTTGCGCCTAACTAATTATTGGGGCGCAAGAGAGGGCCTTTCAACCACATAGCTTACCAAGAAAAATAGTAACCTCCCCCCTACAACAGTTCTGTTTTGCATAATATATCTTCAATATTTTATTGTTTTTGTGATATTATATGTAAAATCCAACCTCTGATATAGTCGATTACTACCCAGTGGGTATTGACCTAGCTAGGCCGTTTTCATTTGCCGTTTCAAGGTATTTTTTAAAGGTAATATTATGCTGAAAGGCTACGAGCAATCATGATAATGACTATTAAGCAGATACGTAATATCACCTGGGTGACCCTCCTTGTCGCCTTTTGTATCTTTGTCTTTGTTTGGGAAAGAAAAGACCTCGCAGACCACCAAGAATCCCTTGAGCAGACAGCTGTTGTTATTGCCCCAGCCCTATGGAATCTTGATGCCAATGGGCCAGTTGAATACCTTAAACTTGCCTGCCAACTGGATAATTATGCAAAAATAACGGTTTATGCGGTTACAGATAAACCATTTTTTGAGATTGAAGCTCGTAAACCGGGCATAATTGCTAGAACATTTAAACGTATAGGCCTAATACCTCTCATCAATATGGAAACGGATATTCATTACAAGGGCAGCAAAATTGGCAGGATATCCGCTCTTCATTATCATGATACCATTTATACCCACCTATATTTACTGTTGACCCTGGGGCTTATTGCCCTGGTCGTGCAATATTTTTCCCGTGCCGTTTTAGCAAATCAGAGCTTGGAGGTTCGGGGCAAAGAACGTACCCAGGATTTGAGAAAAAGTGAAGAACGCCTCCACCTGGCACTTGACGGTGCGGATCTAGGCATGTGGGATTGGGACATGACGACTGACAAAGTCTATTTTAGTCCTCGTTATCTCTCCATGCTTGGCTACGAGCTAAACGAGCTGCCTAATACCCTTGCAACCTGGAACAACCTTCTACATCCCGACGATAAAGCATGGGTGAACAAGGTTGTTCTTGACTGCCTGACTCAAGAGGATAGCAATTGGAGTATCGAATGCCGTCTGCGTCAAAAGGATGGCACCTATCGCTGGATTCTTGGCCGCGGCAAGGTCGTGGAATATGACCGGAACAATAAGCCAATCAGGGCAGCCGGCACCCATCTGGATATTAATGATCAAAAACAAGGAGAACTGGAAAGAACAAAACTTGAAGTCAGGCTTACTCAGGCCCAAAAAATGGAGGCAATCGGCACCCTGGCCGGTGGGATAGCCCATGATTTCAACAACATACTAACCCCTATTCTCGGCTATGCTGAAATGGTCCAATATGGATTGCCCAAAGAGAGTGAGCTTTGGGCTAATCAGCAAGAAGTGCTTAACGCTGCGGATCGTGCCAAGAACCTTGTAAAACAAATCCTTGCCTTCAGCCGTCAGTCTGAGCATGAGCGAAAACCGTTACAAATCCATCTTATTGTAAAAGAGGCCATTAAACTTTTACGGGCTTCAATTCCCACAACCATTGAAATTCGTGAAGATATTGACACAAAGAGCGGAACTGCTCTGGCTGATCCGACTCAAATTCACCAGATCTTGATGAATCTTTGCACAAATGCCTATCATGCCATGCGTGAGACAGGAGGGATTTTGGCCGTGGAGTTGACCCAAATTGAAATTGAAAGGGCTGACACAAAAGTTACAGCTCTTCATTTGGCCCCAGGTTCATATTTATTACTAAAAATAAGCGACACCGGCACCGGCATGGATCGAACAACCGTGGATAGAATATTCGATCCATACTTTACAACTAAGAAGAAGGGGGAAGGGACCGGCATGGGGCTGTCAGTAGTGCATGGTATTGTCAAAAGCCACGGTGGTCATATCACTGTATACAGCGAACCAGGACAGGGAACTTCCTTTCAGATCTATCTACCCCGAATTGCCACTAGCAGCACCGAATTCGAAGCAAAACTCAAGGAAGATATTCCATTAGGAAAGGAACGGATTTTAATAGTTGATGATGAAGAGACGGTTGTAAGGATGGAACAGCAAATGCTGGAACACTTAGGCTATAAAGTAACCGCGATGATAAACTGTGAGGAAGCCCTACATGCTTTCACTGCTCAAGCAGATGATTTTGACCTTATAATAACGGACATGACCATGCCCCATATGACTGGTGCAGAGTTGTCCCAAAAAATATTAGCCATTAGACCTGATATTCCGATTATTATGTGCACTGGTTTTAGTGAATTAATAAACGAGGATAAGGCTAAAGCTATTGGCATTCGAGAATATGTCATGAAACCAGTTGTCCGCCAGGAGATGGCCAAGGTTGTAAGGAAAGTGCTGGATGTGCAGATTATTTGAGGATTTTCCGATTTCTCATCTCTATGTATCGTACCAATCCTGAAAGTCATCAAGTCAAAAAGAATGTTGTTGGTTTGATTCGCGCTTCGTCCCCTCCACATACCATTCTGACTATACTTCTTGATATCAATTCCGCAGTGTAATAGACTCTTTGAAAGCAGAGACAACTTTTATTACTCCAAACAACGGAGGTGCACCATAAAAGTCGCAAAAGCTGTGGGAATATATAGCAGTATCACAATACAATTTTCAAAAAAACAGGATAACAAATGTCTGTATTAAAATTTACAACAAAAACTGTTGCAGCAATGGTTGTGCTCCTTACAGTAGTTAATACTGCATGTGATAAAACAGCTCCTGGTTTTCAGTGTGCTGACAGCATTGGTTGTGTTGACATAGCCCCTGACGAACCACTTAAGATTGGCGTATTACAGGCCCTGTCCGGCAAGGTCGCTTCCATAGGGGAGGGGCAAGTACGTGGTATTGAGTTAGCCTTAGATGAACGGCAGGGAAAAGTGGCAGGGCATTCAGTTGTCCTTCAGACTGAGGACACCGGTTGTTCAGCAGAAGGAGGCGCCAATGCCGCTCTGAAAACTCTGGCAGACCCTGAACAGATAGCGATCTTGGGTACAACCTGTTCAGGTGCGGCAGCAGCGGTATCAAAGGCTATGTCAGAAACCGGCCTGACCATGATTTCCGGCAACAATAGTGCTCCATTCTTGACAGCTATCGCCGATGAACGTGCTCCGAGTTGGCAGCATGGTTATTTCAGGACTGCCCCTAATGAGGAAAATGCCGGGAAAGCCGCTGCCTTGTACGCCTTTGAAAAGCTTAATGTTCGGAAAACTGCAACTATTAATGACGGTGACATTTACACCAGAGGATTGACCGATGGTTTCATTAAGGCATTTCAAGACCTTGGGGGAGAAGTGGTACTGGACACCTCAATAAACAAAGGGGACAAGCAGATGCAGCCGGTATTAACAGCGGTACTTAACTCCCAGGCTGAGTTCTTATTTTTTCCTCTTTTTCAACCAGAGGGGAACTACATTCTTTTACAGGCCCGTAAAATGCCGGGTTTTAAAGACATTACTCTTATGAGCGATGGGGCCTTGATAGACAGCTCTTTTCTTGAAGCTGTAGGAGATAAAGCAAAGGGCATGTACTTTATCGGGCCAGCAAAACCCGCCGGACCAGACTGTGATGCTCTGGCGGAAAAGTATAAGCTGAAATATAAATCCATTCCCTCCACAAGTTATTATCTTAGCGCCTATGACGCAGCCATTTTGCTGTTTTCAGCCCTTGAGAAGATTGCCGTTCCTGGTCCGGATGGATCATTACATATTGGCCGTCAGGCTTTGCGTGATGTTCTCTATGATACAAAGAATTTCAAAGGGGTTACCGGAAATTTGACCTGTGATGAATTTGGTGACTGCGCCCTGCCGAACTTCAACGTCCTGAGACTTGATACTCCCTCCGCCGGCATTGAAGCCTTACAGTCTAATGTGATCTTTTCCTACTCGCCAGAAAAGCAGTAAAACAGGAGTTGACAGATGGCCCTTTGGAAAAAAGTTCTTAAAAGCTGGAAAAATCAATCTATTACCATAAAGTTTGGCCAGGGTGTTGGTTTGCTGTTGCTCCTCATGGTGCTAGTGGCTGCGACTGGCTATGTTTCTCTGGCGTACGTCTGCGGGGCAGATAATTCGATCAGGATCAGTAATGAAGTGCAACGCCTAGTCCTTGAAATGGACCGGGGAATGGAGAAGGCCCGTCATCTTCAAGCTGGATTTTTCTTGTATTATCCAAAAATCGGCCTCCAGCAAGCCCATGAGGACTACGCTCAACCGTCAGTGCGGCAAGCCGCTGAGGTTGTTTCCATTAGTAAATCATTAAAAAACATGATGGCCCAACCTGAGGTCAGTAATGCCATCGGCACAAGTACTGTAAATTTAAACCTGTACCTTTCTTCCGCAAAACGTTTTGCCGATACCTCCATAGAAGCATTTGAACTGGTTACTCAACTGGCAACTCCAGAAACGGGGCTTGAGGCCCAACTGGATAAGTACCTGGCGGCCTTGAACATCGAGCTGACGGCAGAAAACAGTGCGCTGAATGGGTCATTTCATGATCTGGATATTTTCATAAAAAAGTACCAGCTTAGCCGAGAAAGGCATTTAATGCAGTCCGCCTTCAACGTTTCATTCAGACTACGCCAGACAATTGAGGCAATGCCCTCATTGCCTACAGGGCAGAAAGAAAGGGTGTTCAGCCTCCTTGCGCAATCCCGCAACGCTGCTGAAAAAATTTTAGCAGTTGATGTGGCCATAAAGGCAAAATTTAATGATTTTATCCTTCAGGATCAGGCCGCTAGTTCTGTTTCTGGGAACTTGGTTGAACTTGCAAGAAAAGAGGTGACAAGATCACAGAAAGTGATCACTGACACCCATAAATGGGCAAAAATCGTAGTGTTTGCTGTTACCTTTGCTGGATTGATCGCCGCAGGATTCATATTTCGTATTCTCAACACCAACATAACCCGTCGAGTTCTTCGCCTGACAAGCAACGCCGAAGAGATCAGAAAAGGCAATCTTGAGGTTGTAGCTGATGAAGGCGCCATGGACGAGGTCGGGAAACTAGGCCATACCTTTAATTTTATGGCCGTCAGAATCAAGGAACTAATCGAGAATCTGGAAGATAACGTCGCACAACGCACAGCTGAGCTTGCAACAAGTGAAAGGCGTTTTCGTCAGCTTTTTGAACATTCACGCAGCGGCGTTGCCGTTTACGAACCAATCGACAATGGCGAAGATTTTATCTTCAAGGATATCAACCAGGCAGTGGAAAGACTTGAAGGAGTTAAACGTCGTGAGGTGCTGGGTAGAAAAGTAACCGATATATTCCCAGGAGTTATTGAGTTCGGTCTACTTGACGTTTTTCGTAAAGTTATGCAGACCGGTCAGTCAGCCAGTCACCCGATCCGCTTATATGATGATGGCAAGTTACAGGGATGGCGCGAAAACTCCGTGTATAAGTTGCCGAGTGGAGAACTTGTTGCCGTCTACGATGACAGAACTGCCGAGAAAGAGGCAGAAATTCAAAAAACCGATATGGAAAAACAACTGCAACGGGCCAAGAAGATGGAGGCGATCGGCCTGTTGGCCGGCGGCGTAGCCCATGACCTCAACAACATTCTTTCCGGGATTGTCGGTTACCCTGAACTTATTCTTATGGAACTACCAGAGGAGAGCAAGCTCAGGGGACCAATCACGGCGATCCACGAGTCAGGAAAAAGGGCCGCTGCAGTAGTTGCCGACCTATTAACTGTTGCCCGCGGTGTAGCCAGTAGCAAAACAAATACCAATATAAATACTCTTGTCGGAGAATACCTGGAATCTCCAGAGGGCCTGAAACTTCTCTCCTTACATGAGCATATTAAATGCCAGACAAAGCTCGACCCGCAACTACAAAATATTTACTGCTCTCCGGTACACATTAAAAAATGTATTATGAATTTATTGACAAATGCCATGGAGTCAATTGACACAGTAGGGAGTGTTATTATCTCAAGCTCAAACCAGCAGGTTGAGGAGAAACAGGCCATCGAAAAAGGCATGCAGGCCGGAGAATATGTTGTTCTCAAAGTGACTGATACCGGCAGCGGTATTTCCCCCCAAGATCTGGAGCACATTTTCGAACCATTCTACACAAAAAAAGTCATGGGTAGAAGCGGTACCGGCTTAGGACTTGCGGTTGTCTGGAACAGCATGCAGGACCATGGCGGCATCACCCTGGTTGAAAGCAGTTCAAAAGGGACATCGTTTCACCTCTACTTCCCAGCCGTGACAGCAGAGTTAAGTCAGGAAGAAGGGCAAAGTACAGAGGCAGAAGCCATCATGGGCAATGGCGAAAAAATTCTTATTGTTGATGACGAGCCGCAACTACGCAACCTTGCAAAGCGTATCTTAGAAAAATTTGCTTACCATACCATAGATGTCTGTTCAGGTGAAGAAGCCATCGATTACCTAAAGCATAACCGTGTTGATCTGGTGCTGCTTGATATGCTCATGGAGCCTGGGATCAATGGCCGCCAAACCTACGAGGCTATTATCAAAATTCATCCAAAGCAAAAGGCCGTGATAGCAAGTGGTTTTTCGGAAAGCGAGGACGTGAAAAAAGCCCAACAGCTTGGCGCTTGGGGATTTATAAAAAAACCTTACTCCATGGAACAACTGGGAAGAGTTATCAAAGAGGCCATAAGTTAATCCAAGCGAAATGATTATTGCATTATTTAATAGGGTGGATCCAGCAACGCAATCACCGTTCCTATTTTTCTCACAGAAAAAAGTGACTGACAAAAACAACTACGGAACCGTAAATTGCGTTGCCTGGTTAACCTCTCCTAAACTTTACGCTTAGCAGCAAGATTAGCTTTCGCCACCCCACTCTTGCTCCTGCGCTGCCATGCTTACAGCTTGGGGCCCGGGCAAAGCGTTCTGCTGAGCTGTTGAGATCACACCCCCCTTAACCTTAAATTGGGACATAAGGCCTTTCAAGTGAGACGCCTGGCTTGAAAGTTCCTCTGCTGCGGCGGCACCTTCTTCAGCACTAGCGGTATTCTGCTGGGTTACCTGGTCAATCTGGCCAAGACCACTGTTAACCTGGGAAATCCCCTCTGCCTGTTCATTGGAAGCTGCGGCAATTTCACCAACCAAATCGGTGACCTTGGTGACGGAATTAACTATTTCACCTAATGACTCCGCAGTATGAGAGGCAATCTCGCCGCCCTTGTTTGTTTTATCAACTGATCCTTCAATCAATTCTGACGTCTCTTTTGCAGCCTTTGCACTTCTGGCCGCCAAATTCCTTACTTCTTCGGCCACCACGGCAAAACCCTTACCATGCCGTCCAGCTCTGGCTGCTTCAACTGCGGCGTTTAAGGCCAGCAAGTTTGTTTGGAATGCTATTTCATCAATAACTTTGATAATTTTAGAAATATTCTGGCCGGCTTCATTAATTTCCCCCATGGCGGCAACCATATTTTGCATCTGCTCATTGCCCTTTTCTGCTGCATCACGAGCTTGGACAGACAACTGGCTTGCCTGATTGGCATTTTCGGCATTTATTGTCGTTTGAGATGCCATTTCAGTCATTGAACTGGTAATCTGCTCAAGGGCCGCAGCAGATTCCGTAGCCCCTTGGGAAAGCGACTGGCTTGAATCTGAAACCTCGCCAGAACCTGCAGCAATCTGCTCGGTTGCTGACAATATCTCACCGACAGTACGGTTCAGGTCATCGCCAGTCTTTTTAAGAGCTGAGCCAACTTTATCTTCAGCATCTTTTGGTTCCGCTTCAAAGGTAAGATCACCCTCTGCCAGCTGATTAAGTGCTTTTACAACCACATGTTGAAGATCATCAGCAAACGAATCCATGCTTTTTGCCATGGCACCTATCTCGTCAGCGCGGTCCATATTCAAGCGCAAGTCAAGATGCCCTTTACCCATTTCAGTGAGCATATCAGCGGCCTTCCCTAAAGGTACAGTCAGACTGCGGGCAAAGAAATAGGCAAAAACAACGGCAATGAGCACACTTATGATACCAATTAGCCAAACTATGCTTATGGCCGTTTTGGCAGCGGCTGCAATCTCAACGCTAAGTCCCTCAGCGGAGGTGGTGGCAGCTTCAACAATCTCTTCTGCCAATACCATCACCGGGTCAGCACTTTTTTTCATTTCACCAAGGAGTCCGGCAATCTCAATATCTTTCTCCACTAAAACGTCAAGACCCTTTGCGTAACTATCCACGAGGGCAATAATCACCCTTTTTTCTGATGCCGCAATCTGGGATACCTCAGTATTTTTTTTCAGCACAGCGGCCACCTTATCAAGCCGTTCCATATATTTTATATCTTGGCGCAGCATGTAATCCTTTTCTTCCTTACGGAGGGTTAAAACAAGGACTTCACCTGCCGTGATATAATGCTCGTTCACAAGTTTCTCACTCGTGGCAGCCAGGGCGCGGACCTGCTGATAATCCGCTTTGCCTTTAAACCAGTCTGCCACGGCTACACCGTATTGGCTGAACTCTTCTGTTAATCTGTTTTTAAAACCATCTTCAAGAGCACTGTCCTTAATGGCAGCAAAGATACTCTGCAGCGCCTTTTCAAATCTGTCAAAATACTTTTTACTGACCGCAGCATCATTTAAATTGATGTGCATATCTTTTTCATATCTTCTCAACATCAGAGCCCAATATCGGATAGCTTCCGTATCATAATTGTTCATAAAAGAGGCAAGATCATGAGCATTTCCCCTAAACTCCGCCTGTAGTCCCAGTTTTTCGTTCAAACCCCGTTCTTCTGAGGCCTTAGCCAGCTTGGCAAAGGCGGTTCGGTAACTTGCTATTCCTTGCAGGCCTTGATTAAGTCCACTGCGTATGTCATGGTTGGTGGTCAGTTCCTGCAACTCTTTGGCATCTTTTACTGCCAGAGCAAGATTTTTGTTAGCCCGCTCAAAATACTTCATATCCTGGCGCTCCATAAAATCTTTCTCATTGCGCCGCACTTCCAGTATGTCCGTTTTTATACGCTGGGCCAGGCTCTTAGACATTTCCTCATTTTTAACATCAACCCCGTAGCCCGTATTAACGACATTTAGCTCGATTATTCCCGTCGCTCCAAGCACTATCATCAAAAGAACAACAACCCCAAAACCTGCTGCGAGTTTTGCACCTATTTTCATATTTACTCCCCTCCGGTTAATATTTTTATAACGAAATTAATTCGCTTCTTTTTTAAGCAATTCAAGCTCCTCTTCATACAGAAGCTTGTCAGCGTTAAGTAAAATTTTCACCTTATCATCCATCTTACCCATACCCTTTAAATATCTGCTGCTTTCCCCTCTCCCCACCTGGGGTGGCGGTTCAACATGGTCTTCCGGTATGTTGGCTACCTCTTGAACCTCATCAACCACCAGTCCAACGGCTGTGCTGTTTATATCCACCACTATTATGCAAGTCCTTTCATCATATGGCCGTTCTTCCATCTTAAATCTGAGCCGAACATCCATCACCGGAATCACCTTGCCACGTAAATTTATTACCCCTTTGATAAATTGCGGCATGTCCGGAACTTCAGTGATCTTCTGGATGCCAATAATCTCAGTAACAAATTCAATATCAATGCCGTAATCCTCTCCCGCTAGGTGAAAAGTGAGATATTTATCCTTCTGGGTATCCTCATCTTCGTCATAAAGATCCTGCTCATCAAACTCCGCATTTTTTATTTTGCTTTTAGCTTCCGTCATCAACACTCTCCTTTACATCTGTTTTCAAAACATTGAGTATGGATCTTAATAATTTGCCCGATAGTTTTTTTGTCGATCATTCTGGCATAATGGAATTTTCCCTCCAGACTTGTTATGGTTCGTTTGGGTGCCAGAGGGCAATCGTGCTTTGCCTTGTTGAATGGGCATTTGATAAGAAGTCCGAAAATTACCACCTGTGAGCCGGTCATTTATTAACTCCCCTGTTAAGATTTATCATCTACAGAAATTACTCTGTCTCATAGCTTGTCGTTTTTTTTCAATGACATGAACCAATCCCATTATTTTTTCTGGGGTCAATGGTGTCAGGCAAAAGGTATCAACCTCAGACCTTATCGCTTTTTGTAAAAAGTCTGCATTCCCTAGACCTGAGATCACCATTATTGAAATATATGCTTTGAATCTCTTGACCCATTCGACAAGCTCCAAAGCATCTGGACTTAGCATCATCATGTCTAAGATTATTAAATCAAATTGGCTATCAGGCTCAAGCGTATCTTTTATCTGCCCCCGTGCTTCTTCAATTGAACTGGCCGTCTTCAGAAAATATCCTTCTCTTTTCAAATGACGGACAAATGTCTTGGACATTTCAATTTCGTCATCAACTACCAGAATTTTATTTATTGGTTCTACCTTGGAATGACTTATCAACGAGGGCCTCTTGCTTAAGTAAACCCTGATTTGAGTGATTACCTAAACCACTCAATATCAGTTTGTTGCTAGTTTAATTGCAACAGCTATGCCAAGGGGACAACAAGAAATTTCAATACCTAAACGATTGCTATCAGAGGATTTAACGAATAAAAATGAATTAACTGAGAAGAAACCAGGTGACAAAAATGTCGCACTGGCATTTAGTACCTTAGAAATCATTTCGAAGTCTGCGCTTATCTCGTGTTTTTTACACCCCACAGGGGGGTTACTGAACTGAGTGGCAAGAAATGAAAAAGTAGATTTATTTAAAGATGTTGCATCTACTGTTAAGGTACTTATTTCCGGTTTATCCGGATCAGGGAAAAGATGGGTACTCCTAAACAATTACAATTACAGTTCTGTGGTTGTAGCTATTCTTCTGGCATTACGCTTCTTCTAAGTAACAAAATATTGAATACTTGCGTAAATATCGTAAAATCAACATGATAAATAAAAACCTCGGGCTCGTCATTCCGGCATGTTTTTAGCCGGAATGACGACGGAGAGAATTGTTACTTTTAAAATAGAGGACGGGCCCCCAGTTAGTTCGCTGAATAGTTACGCAATCTCTTGATATAATGACCTAATAACCAATGCGACATTTTTGTCACCACCATAACGTCCTAAATGTCGCGCAGAAGTAGCTTTAATTGGGGATTTTCCTTTAACTCGACAAGTTTCCGCTGAACGTGGCGCAAGGAGACATCAAGTATCTCTGCGGCCTGATTACGGTCACCTTTAACTTCTGTAAGTACGTAGATAAAATGAATATCTGTGTTCTCTTTCAAGGTGCAAAGTGACCGGGAGAAATTGGTTTTTTCCACCTGGGCGAGGTCGAGATGATGCGGCAAGATCACTGGGGAATTGCAAAGCAGCACAGCCCTTTCAATAATTTGTGCCAGTTCTCTGATGTTTCCGGGAAACTTCTCTTTGCTCAGCAGCTTGAGTGCCTCAGGACTGATTTCTGCCACAAATTTGTTATGGCGCCGGCCTGATTCTTTAAGGAAAAAGGAAGCCAATAAAGCAATGTCCCCTTCTCTTTCCCTCAAAGGGGGCAGATTTATATGGGCTGATTTCAATCTATATAAAAGATCAAGTCTGAATGCCCTATTACGGCACGCTTCATCCATATCTATGTTGGTTGCTGAGACAATGCGGAAATTCAAATGACAAGGGGTTGTCTCCCCTAAGCGGGTAATGATCTTTTCGTCCAAGACTCGCAAAAAAACAGGCTGCAGATTGATTGGCAATTCGCCGATTTCATCTAGAAACAGAGTGCCACCATTCGCCTGCTCAAAAAAACCTCGATGCTCCTTGTCTGCCCCGGTAAAGGCACCCTTGCTGTGGCCAAAGAAAAGGCTTTCAAACATCGAGTCAGGGATAGAAGAAACATTAACGGGGACAAAAGGGCCGTCGGGCTGCGGTCCGGCATCATGGACTGCCTTGGCTAAAAGCTCTTTGCCGGTACCTGACTCACCGGTGATCATAATAGGGTTGCCGCTACCGGCCATAATCGCTGTGTAAGCGAGGAGTTCTTTCATTCGTGGACACTTAGTTGTAATCTGGGAAAATGCTTCTGGCAATTCTTTGTCAACTGCTACTGGGCTTGAGGCAACACCAGCCAATCCGTGCAACAACCCCCTTCTTTCAAAAGCGCGTTCAATGGTTAAAATAAGTTTTTGGTTATCAACAGGCTTGATCAGATAATCATAGGCACCCAGGCGGATTGCCTTAACCGCACTATTTAGATCATCAACAGCGGTCAGAATAATAAATTCTGTAGCAGGCCGATAAGGCTTAGCAGCCTTTAACACCTGCATACCATCTACTTCCGGCATTAGCAGGTCAAGCAAAACTAGGTCATAATCATGTTCTTTGATCAGCTGAATTGCTTCGGCCCCTTTACTACATAATCTGACCTTACTGAAACCATGCCTTTTGAGTACCCTTCGTACTGAGGTCAGGGCAATCTGCTCATCATCAACTATTAGGATATCCATGTGCTGTTCCTGGAAAATTTATAAATGATATCGGTTAAGCTACTTTGACTGAGAGGCTTCTCCAGAATATGGTCTGGTTCAACCTCTGATTTTTCTTCTACGCAATGAATATCCATGGAGAAAATAATAAACGGCAGCCTTGGGAAACGGGCTTTCACCATATCGAGAAGCTGCCAGCCGGTCAATTTTGGCATCTGGATATCAGAAAAGACTAAAATGACCTCCGGATGCTCTTCAAGGTAGGGCAGCACCTGGGTAGGATCATTTAAGGTATGAAAAGTCAGGCCCTCTCGCTTGCTAAACAACTCATCAAAATAGACAGTATAGGTTGGATCATCGTCAATAAAAAGCACAGAGGACAAAATATGTGCACCTGACTGACGTCGATCTTGGGGCAGAAGAATTGAAAATTTAGTCCCCACCTCTGGGCGGGAAATGACCCTGATCATCCCTTGATGCTCCTGAATCAGGCTTACAGAAACAGACAGGCCCAGCCCTGTACCGCCGCTATCCCGTTTGGTTGTGAAAAAAGGATCAAATATTTTTTGCAGCACATCAGGCTCCATTCCCCTGCCGTTGTCCTCAATTTCAATTAGGACATAATCAATTTCAGAAAGATACCTGCTGGTGATTTTTATGCCCCCTGTCTCTTTTGCTGTGCTAGCATGGGCGGCATTAAGTAATATATTGGCTATGACTTGTTCGAGTTTCTGAAAATGCCCCTTGATCTTCGGGAGATTTTGGGTCTGGTTTATCTCAATTTTACCGGCCAGCTTTCTTAACTGAGCCCCAACAATGGTCAGTGTTTTGTTAATCACCTCATTTACATTAACATTCTCAGAGTGGCTACTTTCGTCTAACCTGGAAAAATCTTTCAGGTTTTGAACGACCTTATTTATGCGATCCGAGCCGATGTCAATTGCCTGGATAATTTCCTCCATATCCTGGCTTAATTCATTAATGGTAAGTCCGTTCTTTTGCCAATTTTGATGGATCGCACCATACTCTTCGACCATGGGCTTAAAAGTCTTCCATGTATCGGCTAAAAGAGGCGTGTTATAGGTTATAAAACTGTTGGGGTTGTTAATTTCATGGGCCACTCCAGCCACTACTAGGCCCAGAGAGGCAAGTTTGTCAGCCTGAATGACTTGTTGCATACGGTAATCGGCATCCTGGCGCAGGCTGATTTCTTCTGAAATATCCTGCCAAGTACCTGCAACACGTTTGGGGGAACCATCAGAGGATTTTATCAAGCGCAGGGTATCCCGTATCCAGCGATAAGATCCATCTCTGTTCTGAAAGCGGTACTCATGCTGTATATTTATCCGCTCGTTTAATTTCTCAACTTCCTGCAGAGCCTTATCTTGATCATCGGGATGAATATGGTTGAGCCAAAACTTATGGTCGACAATTAATTCATTGGCAAAAAAACCGGTAATCATCTTAACTCTGCTGCCGATGTAGGTGAAACACAAAGTATTGTCTATTGTAGCGCTGTAGGGAATGATTGGCAGCGAGTCCATAAGCATGGTTAGTTGTTCGTTGGCATATTCAAGATCTTCAGTACGCTCCTTGACCAAGTTTTCTAAATCCTTGTTCAAGGTAATGATCTCACCCTGGGCTTTATTACGCTCAATAATCCGTTTTTTGCTGCGAACAGCTATAAAACCGATAAGAAATGTGCCCAAAAACCAAAATATGATATGGGTTGTTGCATTTACCGTGTGAAGACGGTTTTCCATTTCCAAATAATGGTCCATGGGAAGGGAAACTCCTATTCCCCCCCTGACATCTCCCACCTGGTACCCTTGTGCTCCATGGCATTTCAGACAGCCTTGTTCTGTAAGGAGCGGGCGCATCAAGCGCAGGTAGGGGGCTCCGTCCATGGAAACTTGCTCATAAACTTCTTCTCCCCCTTCTTCAAACTGCTGCAAGGCTTGGTGTTCCCAAGCATCCGGCCTATTATTTTCATTAAACACTTTAAGGCTGGTGATATGCCCATCTACCCCATATGATTGCGAAAAATCTTCCATTATCTGACGGAGCATATAGGCCGGGTTTACCAGGGTAAGCTTTTTGCCTGACGGGGTAGTAAGATCCCGCTCCGGAATATGTGCTAAATGGGGATTGGGCGGGGTCCGCTCCGTGGCAGGAACGTAAACACCCCCGTGGGTTGTGGCCCACAAGCGCAGGGCCACATCTTTATTAAAGACAGTAAATGCCTCCTTTCTTGCTAACTCTATTGTGCGATCATTTGCTGTTGCAATGTTCCAGGCAAATGAAAGAGATACAATGGCAAGCCAACCCAAAGCGACAAGGATCGTATTCCGGTAAAGCAGAGAGAAGCTGTTTCTATCATCTGTTTTTTGCACCATTAAGCACCGTTTCTTTCATTTCTGACGTATTTTCCCATCCTACCCTCTAAACATAATTCCAACCAATGTCTATTTAACGAGTAAAAATGTCAAGTGAATGTCTCTAACTATGCAAAAATATGAGTAACTCATTCAACTGCACCCCATCTCGGAGTCTACGCTTACTTCGCCCATTTCGGAGTCTCGCATACCTAGTCTTCTCGAATAGCACAAGTATGCTTCTAAGCACTCAAAGTTTAGGGTTTTCCAGATAGACTATTTTGCTTCTTTCCCTGGCACAATTCCAGCCAATGGTATACTTTTACCGACAGTTCTTAAGACCTGATAACCTTACCCCCTGACCCAAAGGCACTCCATGCGCCCAGCTCTAATGCTTGTAACAACAATGTGTACCACCGCATTGCTGTACGCGCCCCAGCCCCTTTTGCCTCTTTTCAAAGAACAATTTTTATTGCAGGAGACCACCGCTGGCCTCCTCATTTCTTTGACCCTGGCCCCCATCGGTATTGCGCCGCTTTGTTACGGTTTCTTCCTTGAGTCAGTTTCTGCCTTGAAACTCCTGCGGATCTCTGTGCTCTTACTGTCCCTTTCAGGGCTCATCTTCGCCGCATGCCATACCTTTCCATTTCTTTTATCAGCCAGGGTTTTACAGGGGTTAATCATTCCTGCCGTTCTCACCTCCATAATGACCGGAATTTCCATATACACCCCCAAAGAAAAGCTGCAACGGCTCATGTCTTTCTACATCGCTTCCACCATTACCGGCGGTGTGCTTGGGCGTCTATCCGCAGGTTTCTTCACATCTTTTCTAAGTTGGCGACTTTTCTTCGTTCTTCTCTCAGCCGCACTCTTTCTCTGTTTTATTGCCCTATGCCGCATAAAGGATACCCAGGAAAAAGCCGCTATTCGCCCCAAGTATAAAGAGATTGGTAAAACCCTGCGAAACAGTACGTACCGCCCCCTTTTTCTGATTGTCTTCTGTTCCTTTTTCGTCCTGGCAGCCGTGATGAACTTCATCCCTTTCCGAGTTCTGCAAATAAACAGCAATGCCTCCCAACTACTTCTAGGAACTATCTACACCGGCTATATCGCCGGGATCTTTACAGCCATATTTGCTTCGAAAATAATTAAAAGTTTCAAAGGTGAAGAAAATAGCATAATTGCCGGAATCATCATTATGGCCTCTTCTCTGCTTGTTCTGCTGACTCCCAACATTTCGGTTATTTTCCTGACCCTTTTTGTGCTCTCCGCCTCTATGTTTCTTATTCACACCGTTGATGCGTACAAAGTCAACCAAATGGCTGACGGTAAAAAAGGTATTGTCAACGGCCTCTACATTACCTCATATTACGCCGGCGGCACTCTTGGTTCGTACCTGCCTGGTCTGATTTATGAAAAATATGGCTGGTCCCCCTTTGTCGTACTCCTCTGTTGCGTTTTGGCTGTGGCCCTCTTGGCCATTTTTTCATTCAAAAAAAGGTCCTCTTTAACAAGGTAATTTCCCATATCCCCACCACTTTCACAGTTTTTCTTTTTTCACCCTCATCTCCCCTTCTGGCATAATTTTTGCCCAAATATTTTTTATTTCCCTGCTCATTTTTCCCTTGCCATTTACAACATATTGTGCGATTTTAGTCTCCGACACACCATATAGCGCACACTTACCTTTTTTGCCACAATCTAAGCAAAACCCTTTTAAAGCGAGATTTTTCGCCTGTTTCACACCTTTAAACTCCAAAATATCGGTCATTTTCCCGACATTTTATTAAAGACTATAAACAAGAAAAATGACGACCAAATAAGGATGAAAAACCAGGAGAACTCAATGACAAAAAGAATCAATCTTAACGAAATCAGTCTGCCCAGTGACGCCACAAAACCTGCCTTCAAGGAAAACGCTCTTACTGTCCTTGAAAAGCGTTATCTGATTAAAGATAAAGAGGGAACTGTCCTTGAAACTCCTGAAGATATGCTCTGGAGGGTTGCTAAAACCGTGGCTTCCGGAGATTTGGCATACGACCCGCAAGCACTCGTTAGTAAGTTAGCAGCAGAATTTTACGAGACTATGGCAAATTTCGATTTCCTGCCAAACTCACCAACCCTGATGAATGCAGGGCGCGAATTAGGCCAGTTGTCAGCCTGTTTTGTCCTACCAGTAGAAGACTCAATGGAAAGTATTTTTGAAGCTGTCAAACAAACAGCCTTGATCCATAAGAGTGGCGGCGGCACTGGCTTTTCTTTCTCAAAAATCAGGCCGAAAAACGACACAGTCCATTCAACCAAAGGAGTTTCCAGCGGCCCCTTGTCCTTCATGTCCGTATTCGATTGTGCCACCGAAACCATCAAACAGGGCGGAACTCGCCGTGGCGCAAATATGGCCATGCTCAGGGTGGATCATCCAGACATTATGGACTTTATCAAGGTCAAATCGGACCTGAAAGTTTTAAACAACTTCAATCTCTCAGTCGCCATTACCGACGATTTCATGGAGGCCGTAAAAGCCGACCAGGAATACAACCTGATCAACCCTAGAGACGGAGAAATTGTCAGAAAACAGAGCGCCACAAAGATTTTTCGGCAAATCGTCAAACAAAGTTGGCAGTCAGGGGAACCAGGCGTTGTCTTCATCGATAAAATGAATGCCAAAAACCCGACTCCAAATGCCGGCATGATTGAAAGCACAAACCCGTGCGGCGAACAGCCTTTACTTCCACATGAGTCATGTAACCTTGGCTCCATCAATCTTGCCAATATGGTGGAAGAGGGAAAAATCAACTACAACAAACTTGCTAAAACCGTTGATACAGCCGTCCACTTTTTAGACAATGTTATAGATATCAACCGCTATCCGATTCCTGAGATTGACCGAGTCACCAAGAAAAACAGAAAAATCGGCCTCGGAGTCATGGGTTTTGCAGACATGCTCATCCTGCTTGACACCCCCTACTCATCCCCGGAAGCCGTTGAAATGGCCGAAGAGGTTATGCATTTTATAGACAAAAAAGCACTAGATGCCTCCATCAAGCTTGGCGAGAAAAGAGGGGCCTTCCCCAACTTTCCAGAATCAATCTACGGTCAGCAAAACCCTGCTGCACCGGTGCGAAATGCAACCCGCACCACAATAGCCCCAACCGGCACCTTGAGCATTCTGGCCAACTGCTCCAGCGGCGTGGAACCGATCTTTGCCGTCGCCTATGTGCGCAGAGTTATGGACAACACGGAGATGTTTGAGGTAAATCAATTCTTTGAAAAAGTTGCCAAAGAAAACGACTTTTTCTCTGATGATCTACTTGCCGAAGTTGCTAAAACCGGAGGAGCGCAGGGAGTCGAACAAATTCCCCTCAAATATCGACAGATTTTCGAAACCGCCCACGACATCACCCCGAAAGAACACATCAGCATCCAGGCCGCATTCCAGAAAAATGTCAACAACGCAGTGAGCAAAACCATCAATTTTGGCAACAAAGCCACTGAAGAGGATGTCAAAGATACTTTCATGATGGCCTACGAACTTGACTGCAAGGGAATCACAATCTACAGAGACGGCAGTCGTGACAATCAGGTGCTCAGCACAAATGCAACCGAAACAGACGCACAAGGCGCTACAGCACCTGAAACATCCAAACTGACTAAACGAGACAGGCCTACTAGCCTGGTGGGAAGAACATACCAAATGGCCACCGGCTGTGGCCAAATGTATGTAACTATAAACGAAGACGAAAAAGCACGGCAATTCGAGCTCTTCAACTTTGTCGGCAAGGCAGGGGGCTGCTCGGCCAGTCAGTGCGAGGCAATTGGCCGCTTGGTATCACTTGCCTGGCGCTCAGGCATGGCCCCGGAACCCATCGTCAAACAGTTGATCGGCATATCCTGCCACAAACAGGCCGGTTTTGGCGAAAACAGGGTCCTGTCCTGTGCTGACGCCATTGCCCAAGCCATTCGCCAGCACATGGAAAGAAACAACAATGGTGAACGAGACACATCCCTGGACCAAACCACCATGCAGTTTGGCGCCTGCCCCGAATGCGGCGGAGCCATTGAACACGAAGGCGGCTGTTGCGTATGCCACTCCTGCGGATACTCAGAATGCGCCTAAGCCGGGGATGATTTACGGCTGCACACGTTCATATATAAGAACTGGGACAAGGTGGTTGAAGGACATCTCTATGGAGTCAGCACTTTCTCCGCTTTAGAGATAACCTCAAGTATTGAAAACATATTTGAGGCCCCACCGACTCTCAGTTCTTCTTTTAAAGCAAAATGTGTGAGGCAGGTTCCACAAGAAAGAATTTCGATGCCGCTTTCCTCCAGCATCTTCATATTTTCAAGCACCGGAGAATTGCGGCACACGAGTTTGACGCCAGAATTAACCAGGGCGATATGCGACACTTCCTGGACAAAATCTCCCAGTGTGGCTATAAAGTTGCCCATCAGCTTCTTACCAAGCCCATCCTCACCACTACCCATCAGCTCCGAATTTATGTAGATAACCATTTGGTTCTCTCTTTTATTTGTGTTCATTATATTCTCCTTATTATCTGAAAAAATGCACTTGCTCGGACTGCACTGAGAAATCCCAGAACATTAACAATAATATCGTCCCTTCAGGGGACAGCTCGCAAGTCCAGGGCAGGAAGCGCAAACCGCGTATCTCCCCCCATCTTCTGCACCCCACAACCCTTGTGCTGTGAGGGCACATTTCCTTGTGCATTCATTGCATGACACAGGCTCTCCATCCCGAATTAAAACCCATCCTCCTCTACGGAGGCTCTCGGCAGATGTTTTGTCACATTCGGCACAGATGTGGTAAAAAAGGGTCTCATCGTCTGTTGCAAGCTTCCAGGTCGGCATGACTCATCACCCGCAATTTACGGCACTTTTTCCGGCGTGAATCGCGGCGCCTATTGCGCCGACAAGGTCAGGCGAAGAGGGAACGCAGACCCGAGCCCCGATTTTTGATTCCAACAATTGTACGATACAGGAGTTATTGGCAACTCCGCCGGAAAAGACGATTTCATCACCATGGCCGATTCGATTTAGCATGCCTCCTAATCGGCTGACAACCGACAGATGCACGGCCCTGGCAATATCAGCTGCAGGGATTCCGGAGTTTTTCATGGAAATGACTTCCGACTCGGCAAAAACGGTACACATGCTGTTGATAGCAACATCCTGACCTGATTCCAGAGCAGCAGAGCCGAATTCACTAATCGTATACCCGAGCGAAACGGCCATTATTTCGAGAAACCTACCCGTCCCGGCAGCGCATTTATCGTTCATCTGAAAATTGCTGACCTTGCCGGCCTGAGTCAAAGAGATAACCTTGCAATCCTGTCCTCCGACATCGAGAATGGTCCGGCAATCAGGGAAAAAATGTCGGGCCCCAAGGGCATGGGCCTTAATCTCGGTTATCACCTCGTCAGCAAAGTGCTTCTGGGCCAGGTGCCTGCCGTATCCGGTGGCTATTATCGTTCCAGATTGAAACTGCTTCAACATGTCCTGGGCCTGCTGGTGAGGCTCAAAACCGCTTTCCTGCTTTGTATGACAAAGCAGAATGTCATCAACAATAGCTGCAACTTTAATCGTTCTTGAACCAAGATCAACGCCGAGTTGCATTACTGCTCCCTTATCTGTTCAAGAAATGCTTCAATTCTTGTCTGTAATTGCCCAACGTCTTCTGGGGAGTAATCGGACTCGATTGAAAGATAAGGAATTTCATATTTTTCACAGGCTTCGCGAATTTTTATCTCTTCAATGTTATAGGTATGGCAGAACTGTAGGGAGTAATGCAGGATGCCCTGAGCGTTTGAATCTTTGTACTCTTTAAGCACTTGGTCTACCCGGTCATCATTTGGTGTAAAGCAGGAGCAGTCAATCTGCATATAACGATCGGTAAGCACATCAAGTTGCGCATCTACATCAACCTTGCTCTCATCAATAAGGTCTTTAAAATAGCGGCTGCCAATGCAGGATTCCTCATTGACCACAACCGCGCCTGCCGTTTCGATCAGGTTGTGAACTTTCCAGTTTGGCAAGGCCATTGGGGTGCCTGAAACCATGATCCTGGGGGCGCTCTTTTCTACAACACCGGATTCATTTTGCAACCGCTGCTCAAGTTCATCGCACAACTCGTTTACTTTCTCGGCAAAACGCACGGGTTCATCATAAAAGGCAATCTGTTCAATAAGCAGACCATCTTTACCGCTGATCGGGGCAGGATGGTTCGCCCTTAGCCTGGTTAGGCGCTGCAGAGCTTTTCTTTTGTTATTGATTATTTTTATGGCATCCCCAAGGTCTTCAGGGGTGATGGTTTTGTTGCAGACTTCCTCGACCCTCGTCTTGAAATCTTTTACCTCTTCAAGCCACAGTTGTTTATCCCGTTTCTTTTTCATTTGCGGAATTTCCATCACGTGGGTGGGAACAAGCCGATCAAGAATTTCCCATGTCTTTTTCTTGGCGTCACAGGTGGTTTCCCCATAGACAAAATCAACAACCTGAAAGTATGGACATATCCTGCCGGCCTTAAAGCCATAGGCAGACTTAACCATTGGGCATATATTTCTTGGCAAGATTTTCTCCGCATCAGGGATTGATCCCTGAGAGCCCCCGCACAGACCGACACAAACGCCCCCGGCGGCAACGACCACCTCTTCCGGGATATAAACACAAAACGTGCCGACAATAGGCTTGCCAGTTTTCTTGACTTCCAACATTTCTTTAATGCGCCCACCAAAAATTTCGGCAATAAGCCCATCAAAATATTTCATTTTGGCTGGTCTATTTTTCTGGCTAAGATATGTTTTGCTAAATACTTCGCCAAGCATCTGGCGGGATTTGTCAAATCTGGCCACGTCCATACCCAGGCTTTCCCACATTTCGGGATAGGCTTTCACCTCAAAATTTTCTATGCTCATTATCGTCTCCTTTTAATATCTCACCCCCATGCGGTGATTTTGTTCCGTAGCCCCCTTGAGGAGTATAAGTGCCTTCACGAAATTGTTTTCTTGTTGAAAAAACGAGACAACTGTTTCTAGGGCACTAAAAAATATTTTCTGTGTAACCGAAAATTATTAATTCTCAACCGGCAAACCTGCCTCTTTCCAATCAGCGAAAATGGCCTGATTTATATCCTTGTAGCTGAGTTTCATCAATTTACGGTAAGCGTTGTAACTACGTCCGCCGGAGTTGCAGTAGACAATGATTTTTTTCTTCTTATCAAGGATGCCTGATTGCACAGCAAAATCGGCAACCGGGATGTTTATGGCCCCCGGCATGTGACCTTCGCCAAACTCTTCCATATCTCTGACATCGACTAAAGTGAAGGCAGCGGCATTGCTCTTACTCAACTCGAAAAGGTCACTTGGGGATATTTTTGTCGTTGCAACACGCTTCTCGTAATCTGGTCCTGCATATATGGGCAGCCCCTTTTCCTCCCAGACTGGCATACCTTCGTTATAAATAGAGACATTAGCATAACCAAGATCCATGGCCTTTTTTGCTGCCTTTTTACTTTTTCCACACTTGACCCCGTTGCAGTAAAAGATAATTCTACTCATTTTGTCGACAGGAAGGAGTTCAAGATACTTAGAGAATTTTTTTTCTGGGATATTGATCGCCCCTCTTATGTGCACCTCCTGATATTCTTCCGGATTGCGGGCATCAACAACAAGCATTTCGACATTTTCGTCCAGCATCTCTTTCAACTCATCGGTACTAGTCAGATGATAATTCGACTCTGCGGCCTGTAAAGAGACTGCATATCCCATACAAATTAAAAAAAATACCGCCGTGCATAATCTGTTTATTTTCATCCTATCAATCTCCTTTTGGGCCTGTAAGGCCCTTAATTTACATTATTGAGTCTTTTTCTTTCAGTTCAAGCATGCTAATGTAAAAGGAAATACATATTAGTCAAATCGGTAATTACTATCACAAAGAGGTGACCTATCATGGATATTCATCATCTTCGCATTTTCACAGCAGTGTACCGCTGCAAAAGTTTCACAAAGGCCGCCCGGCAGATCAACATCTCACAGCCAACCGTCAGTGAACACATTAAAAATCTTGAAAATGAGCTCGACTGCAGACTATTTGACAGAATCGGCAAAAGCATTGAAGCAACAGCATCTGCAAAAAAACTATTTCCAAAAGCTCTGCAAATTATTGAAGAGCTCTCTCGGCTAAAAGCAGATATTCTTGGCGGCGAGGATACACTTAAAGGAGAGATAATTTTAGGTGCGAGCACTATTCCCAGCACATATCTCATCCCTGCGAGCATCAAACACTTCCAGGAGATCTACCCAGACATTTTTTTTCAGGTGCGGATAGAAGACTCTTTGAAAATAAATCAGCTGATAATTGAAAATGAACTTGCTTGTGGAATTGTCGGAGCAAAGATGGCGGGAAAGGCTCTCTGCTATGAGCCCTTTTTCAAAGACCAACTAAGTCTGGTTGCCTCACCAGGACTCATTAAAAAGAAGACTATAAAACTTAAAGAATTAAGCGGACTCCCTTTTGTGCTAAGAGAAAAAGGATCAGGGACCAGAAAGGCAATGGAAGAAAATCTACAGAGAATCGGTTTTAGCCTCAGAAAAAAACAGGTCGCTGCAGAATTCAGCTCAACAGCCTCCATCAAGGAAGCCGCCAAACATGGGATTGGAGTTGCGATTATCTCGCAGATAGCTGTGCTTGACGAGCTAAGAAATGGGACTTTGTGTGAAATTTCACTTCAAAAAGAAAAATTGGAGAGATATTTTTATCTCGCCTACCACAAGGACAGGACTCTTCCTAGTCATTATTTGAAATTCTGCCAATTCCTGCGACAACAAACGATGTAGATAAAAAGATTTTGTAATTATTCAGCGTACTAACCAAGGCTCGGCCTCTATTTTAACAGTAACATGGATCCCTGATAAAAACATCGGAGTCTGCGCTTACCTCAGGATGACGATCGTAACTCCTCGTAAGTCCGTCATGCCGGACAAGATCAGGCATCGCTCTCGCTTAATACTGTTTTCAGAATATCACTTAATTTTTCCATGCTGAAAGGTTTGGGAATAACGCCACTAAATCCATGCTCTCTGAAATTAGCCATTATTGGATCATTGGCGTAACCACTGGAGACAACAATCTTGGCCTTGGGATTAATCTGAAGAAGATGTTCCGTTGCCTCTTTACCTCCCATCCCGCCAGGAATAGTCAGGTCCACAATCACGGCATCAAAGGGTTTGCCTTGATTAACAGCCAGGCTGTACATTTCTATAGCCTCCTGCCCATCGGCTGCCAGTTCAACACTGTAGCCAAGATAACTAAGCGTTTGTGAGCTAACGTCTCGGATCAACTCTTCATCATCCATAACAAGTATCCTGCCATGTCCCAG
Organism: Desulfurivibrionaceae bacterium; assembly: GCA_030145275.1. GTDB lineage: Bacteria > Desulfobacterota > Desulfobulbia > Desulfobulbales > VMSU01 > JAQYVV01. Next base: position 110,758 of record JAQYVV010000006.1, read on the forward strand.
GAATATTTCTTCTCCTTTTTCAGGATGTAGGCTTTGCGTCGCTAGTTCTGGCAGTTGCTGGTCTGCTGCCGGCAGATAGAGAAAAAAAGTTGTCCCAACACCCTTCTCTGATTCCACTGTGACCAAACCTGCATGCTTTTTGATTATTGAATAGCAGATTGACAACCCAAGGCCATGTCCTTTTTCTTTTGTGGTGAAATATGGGTCAAAAATTTTATCAATGTGTTGTTTCTCTATTCCCTCCCCCCTGTCTATGACATCTATTTTAATATATTTACCGGGTGTCAATGATCTCGCATCATTTTTATCAATAAGGATATTTTCGGCACAGATGTCAACAGTGCCTCCCTCTTTCATGGTATGGTCAGCATTAATAACAAGGTTATGGATAACCTGGCCAATCTGCCCCTCATCTACCTCTACCGGCCATAAGTTATCGGAAATATTAAAAAGGCATTTTATCTTTGAGCCGCTGAAGGAAAATTGAGCAGATTCTTTTATCAATTTTTTGCTGCAAGTAATCGTTGTAACAGGGGCTCCACCTTTGGCGAAAGTCAATAATTGGCCGGTCAGGTTTTTGGCTCGAAAAGAGGCATTTTCCGTCTCAGCAAGAAGGGTGGCAATCTTAGTATTGTCTTTTGCCATGATTCTTGCCAGGGATATATTTCCAACAATTGAAGTCAGCAGGTTGTTAAAATCATGGGCAATCCCTCCTGCCAGAACACCTAGAGATTCTATCTTTTTGGTGCGCATAATTTCCATTTCCATGTTTTTTTCCTGGGTAATGTCCCGGAAAACAAGAATGGCTCCAGCTGGTGCAGAATTCTCCCCACTTTTTATCGGAGCGATACTGAGAGCAATTATTTTTTCTTCGCCATCTTTAGCTATCAGAGGAGTCTGACTTATATGTTTGAAGGTTGAACACTTGCTCAGGATGTCACTAAAAGTATCCGAGCACGAATGCGGTTTCCTTTCCTTTTGGATATTAATGACCTGACAGACACCCTTTCCCATAGCCTCCCCCAGAGACCAGCCTGTCAGTGTCTCTGCCACTTCGTTCATCATGGTTACGTCCCCTGCAGAATTAGTTACCACGACTCCCTCAGCGATACTTTTCAGGGTTAAAGATAGTCTTTCTTTTTCATTGGCAACAGCCTCTTTGGCCTCCATCAACTCGGTTATATCAGTATAAAGCATGACCGTACGAACAATTTTATCATCCCTATCTCTAACCGGTGCAGAGACGATGTTGTAGTGCAGCATATTCCTGGGGTAAATAGCAGACATTGAAACTGCCTGCCCTGTTCTGAGCATCTCATCGAAAGGACATGGTTTAATTTTTTGCCCGAGACAAATAACCTCCGAGCATGATAAGCCACAAACTTGATTTCCTTGGACATCAAACATCTCTTGGAGTTTATGATTGCAGGAAACAATTTTCTTGTCTGCGTCCAGTACAAGAATTCCGCCGCCCACTGACTCGAAAATTGCCTTTATCTCATCCATTGCCAGCTCAAGCTGCTCATTTGTCTGGCGCAGGTGCTCAAGTATCTGGGTGAAGGATTCTGCTATTATGCCGATGGGGTCAAGATTTATAAGAGTCGCATCGTCGAGCTCTTCCGGACGCAGCGGAATTGTCCCGATGACCAGGAGAAGCTGATCAATTTTCTGGCGAATATAGTTGATGGATGCCTCGTTGTTTTGGCGAAGAACCCTATTTTCTTGCAGCAGTTCATTTAAAAAATCTGCGACAGGAGCTAATTCATCGTCAGCGCCAATCTGCAATAAAGCAGAGGATGGATTTTCTTTTATGCGCTTTGCATCTTGAATAATTCTTTCTAAGCTCATTATTTTTTACTTTCCGGGGTAAAATTTCTTACAACAATCTGATAAAAAGAGTCCATTTGAGTGACATTAACCGAGTATCCCATATTCCTGGCCGTTGTGGGAATAGTGGTAATCGCTTCACGGTTATCGGTTTTAATACACAGCTCCTCCAGGCCTTTTTTAATGGCATCCCTGTGTTTGTTCAGCTTGTCCATTGCCACAAGAAGGGTCGCAGGACAAACCTGGCCACGCATGTCGATGTCGATGTTTTCTGGTATTTTCTGATCACTCATCATATCTTTCCTGTAAGCCGGGCTTATTGTTTCGTTTTTTCTTGCCGCGTTCCTAAGATGACACAGGCAACAATTTTACTGCCGACCCATGCGCCAGGAAGAAGTCCAAGGATAAACAGAAGACTCTGCAAGGCTAAAATAGGGAGTCCACCCATTAAGTGCCACACATTACAAGCCGGAGCCATTCTTGAAGCAACCCCTAACAGGAGGCCCCCGGATAAAGCCATAAACACTTGCGCCAGAGGGACCCTGTATTGGATAGCAAATTCACCTAAAAGCAATGCCGAGAATGTACTACCGAGAACAATACCCGCAATAAGAGGAAACTGAATCGCCCAGATGGAATCAAGCTGCGGCCCCGCACCTCCCTGAAGTAGCGCCCCGGTGGCTGGGTGGGTAACATTAAGAGGGGTGAGTTGAAAAAAGTTAACGGTGCCGACGTGCTCAGGAATAAGCAAGGTTTCAAGCATTGCCGCAATTTTCGCGTAAGTTGTTGTTATACCAAGAGGCATACCTACAAGGACATAGGAAAGAACCCCGAGCAGAGCGATGGCTACCGCTGTTTTCCAGGGTTGGATATAGCCTTTCGCTTCGCTCTGTCTGATAATTTGATTTTCTTTATGCCATTTTATGAAAATAATTATGGAAACAGCCACTACAGGAGATAAAACGAGTACGGGGTTTATTCCCAAGAGTTCGGGCAGAGTTTTAGCTGGTTGAAAAAACGTTGTTGCTTTAACGAAAGGGGCCCATAATGGATGTAATTCGGCATAGATAGCGCTGCCGACAATTAAACCGACAAAGGCGACAGCGCTGATAACGCTGCCGGCCCCCATTTTATAGAGGGTTCCCACAACACAGCCACCGGCCATCACCATGCCAACACCAAAAATAAAACCACCAATTATATTAGCGGCAGAGGCAAAGCCAAGGAGAGGAAAGGGGTAGAGAGGAAGCAAACCTAAAGTTCGGCAAATTTCAAATAAAACCATTGTTGCAATAACTTGTATAGCTAAATACCGCAGCATGGAGATGTTTCTGAATAAAAAAATGTCCCGGAACATCCCTGCAACACAGTAATCAGATCGATGCATGAGGAAGCCAGCCAAAAGTCCAATAAGGCTTCCAGCCAAGTACATAAGAAATACTGAATTGGTTATCATTGCAGCAACTTACCCCTCAAGATTTTACCGCCTAGCTCGGAAATATTTGCATCTTGCAAGAAAACATACACGTAATTTTATAAAAACGCACCCAACTATCCCCTATTCTACCCTCTTTTTTATTATAATAAAAACCTTTCCAAGTCTACGCTTATCCGAAGTCTGCGCTTATCTGCGTCACATCAAAATTAAGCGAGCCAGACTATATCCTTTGGATTATACGTTAGCGAAACCTTCTGGTTAGGGCGAATTTCTGCTATTTGGAAGGCATGGACCGCTATATTGACAATAAATTGCTGATCCCCGCAAACCACATGGATGCATAAACTGTCTGGGTTGTTATCAGCAAAGATGCCAGTAACAAAGCCAGAAATATTTTTTTCATTTCCAAACGACGGGGAAGAGCTTATGCGAATATCTTTCGGTGCGATAACGCCACTGCTTCCAGCTTTAGGTGGTTTACTCGCATAAAGGAGCTGCCCATCTGTCATTTTCACAACAAACAATTCATCGCTGAACTTTTCCCAAGGACCCAGAAGAACATTTTTATAGCTATAGTCGAGAAGGCGACCATTGTATAAATAGACAATACGGTCACTGATATCGTTTAGCCATGATTGGTGGTGACTGCTAATAACCAGAGTTGTGCCCCATTCCTGTCTGGCTAACAAGATTGCCCGACGTATATTCCGAGCACTCTCCATATCAACACTTACTGTTGGTTCATCTAGCATTAGACAGGCGGGCTTAATTGCCAGTCTAGCGGCAAGGGCAACCCGCTGAGCCTCTCCACCGGAAAGTTCACTCCACTGCCGCTCTGCAAAAGAAGAGGAAAGGCCCACAAGCTCCAGAGCCTGGGCGACACAGAGGCTTAATTCTTTTTTCTGCCCCCTTATTTTTAAGCCATAAGAGATATTGTCAAACACCGAACGCTTTAATAAATATGTCTCCTGGGGAAGAAAAGTTAGTAAATGGCGTGCTCCTTTCGCAAAAGGCGTGATCGCTTTGTTTTCAAAAAACAGAGTACCGTGTGAACATTTTTCCACCAGAGACAGGATCTTGAGCATGGTGCTTTTACCGCTGCCATTTGGGCCTGCAAGCCCGACAATACTGCCGCGGCCTATTTTCAAATCGGGAATATCAAGAACCGTGCGGCCGTTGTACTGATGTCGCACCTTATGTAGACGAAGAATGTCTTCCATTTAGACCCTCCGTCGCAGGGTAGAAAGGGCAAGATTGATGGTAAAGGCCATTATCAACAGTACCAGTCCGAGGGCTATACCAGTGGCAAACTGTCCCTTGCTGGTTTCCATAGCAATTGCCGTGGTAATAGTCCTGGTGTGCCACTTGATATTCCCCCCAACCATCATAGATATGCCAACTTCCGTGAGGACCCTTCCTGTTGCTGTAGTGGCCGCAATAAGCAGCCCCATTCGCGCCTCCCAAATACTAGTCATAAATATTTGCAGAGGTGATGCCCCTAAGGATTTGAGGGTAAGTCGCAGGACACGATCAAGACTTTCGACAGAGGTGGCTGTTAAGGCAATGACAATAGGCAAGGCCAGAATACACTGGCCTATGGCTATGCCCGTTAGAGTAAAAAGCAGGCCCGCTTCGCCCAGCGGACCACGGCTGGAAATAAAAGCATAGACAACTAAGCCGATAAAAACGGTCGGTAGGGCGAGCATAGTGTCAACAACCGTTCGCACTCCTTTCTTCCCAGGAAAGCTTAGATATCCGAGGAGATATCCAAGGGGGATCCCAAGCAACAGGCTTACGGTCATGGAGATTGAAGAGACCTTAACTGTGGCAAAAATAGCGGAATAGGTCTCCCGATCACCCTGAACAAGAAGTTGGCAGGCTTTAACGAGGCCTTCAAGTATAAATTCCATAAATTACCAGGTAGCTCAACTTATTCAGCTGATGCATTGGGAATAAAGAGCTGTTTGTCCAGCAGACGGAAATCACCGATCGCTTTTTGACCTTCCATGCTAACCAACCAATCTCCAAATTGACGGGCCAAATCATTTTTTACCTTTGGACAGCGAGCTTTATTTACTTCAATAACGCTATACTGATTAAGCAGTGATTGATCACCTTCAACCATAATTTTAAGAGGCACACTCCCCTTACTATTAGCTGCAAACTTAATGAGTGTGCCACGGTCAGTCAGGGTATAGCCTTTACGTTCAACGGCCAGATTTATGGTTGCCAGCATTCCCTGGCCAGTCTGAAGATACCATTGCTGCAGCTCTGGAGTTTGGTCGGTACACTGCTGCCATAAGGATATTTCTTTTTTATTGGTGCCGGAATTATCACCTCGGCTTGCAAAAATATATTTTTCCCCAGCAATTTTTTTTAAGGCTGAGCAGAGTCCCTGCTTACTTATTCCAGCAGGATCAGAATCAGGGCCAATGATGACAAAATCGTTGAACATGACATGACGACGGTTTACCCCAAATCCTGCCTCAAGATAATTCTTTTCGGAGGACGGCGCATGCACCATAAGGACATCACAGTCACAATTCTCCCCCAATTTAAGGGCCTTTCCTGTGCCAGTGGCAACCCATTTCAGTTCGATTCCGGCAACTTTTGTAAACATAGGGGCAAGATAATCCAGAAGACCGGTATTGTCTGTACTAGTGGTAGTTGCAAGCAAGAGCTGTTTGCCTTCAACCTTTATTGGCAGGATGGTAATAATTGAGAAAATTAAAGTTGGGAGGAGAATTTTGCACTGTTTAGCAAAAAGTAGTTTCAACATGCCATTCTTCTTTTACAAAAGTGATTAGCACTAATCTTCAGGCAGAAAGCTGAAAGACAATCTATTTCATCGGATTTAATTACGTACAACACAGTTTTTGCCACTTTCTTTAGCCCTGTAAAGAGCTATATCTGCTTTTTTGACAAGATCATGTGCGGTCAAAGGGGGTGTAAATTCCGAAACTCCGAAGCTACAGGTTATCTTGACTGTAGAATCTTTCGTCTGGATGACAGCCTCTTCTATGCTCAAACGCATCTTTTCACAGGCAACGCAGGCATCCTCGCCGTAGGTTTCCGGCAACAGGACGACAAATTCCTCACCTCCCCATCTGGCCACAAAATCCTGTTCCCGCAGACAGCGCTGCAGTAAGAGTGCTACATCTCGCAGCACTTTATCACCGGCATCATGGCCAAAGGTGTCATTAACAGGTTTAAAATCGTCAATATCCAGAATGGCAAGGGAAAAAACGCCATTTTTACGCTTTGCCTCCTTGAGCATACGGTCTGCAACCAGATCGAAATGCAGGCGGTTTGCCAGCCCAGTCAGGCTGTCCGTAGTGGCCAAGTTCATATACTTTCGTCTTTTTACTGCCTGATGCAGGAAGAGATAACCGACCAGAAGCAGGAAAATCCCAGCAGCAACTATGAGAGTAGACATACGCTTGAAACGCTTAAAATAACTGTAAAGATAGGTGTCTCCCCGAAAGCTGATAAAGTAGGCGACCTGCTTACCCGCAATATTTTTAAGCGGCAGGAAGGTAAGCAACAGAAGTTTGTTTTCCTTGGGAAGCCGGTAGGAGATAGAAAACTCTTCCTGGGCTTCCAGCCTTTTTTCGACTTTGGCTATCAGGTTTATGTTGATTTGTTGTAGGGTTTCAAAAGAGACAATATTGAGTTTTGGCAGCTCTTCACGAATGTGGAGCAAAATATCCTTGTATTTTACATGCGCATTTGAAATCAGGCACGGGGCATAGCTGAATTGTTCATCCTGCCATACAGCTTCAGCTATGATGTCCTGATTTAAAATCAGAGTATAAATGCCTGGAAAAAGATCTACGGCTAGGTTTCGCAGTGCGAGAAAGGAAAAGGATACCTCAACCGTGCCGATGAATTTGCCCTGGTAATTAAGGGGATACACATTCCTAAAGCCGGGGAAAACCCGGCCCTCCTCAAAGCCCTTCACCGGCTGGTGGGTACGGTTAACCAGGTCAATGGAATGGCGCACTCCCTGCAAAGAATCCCCGAATTTATCAGGCCTGTGAAAGCGAAGAAAGCTGATGTTGGTTGGCAGATGAAAATGCAGCTGCCTGACCCCCTGCTCTCTCATCTTTGCATAGGCGGGAGTCAATTTTTCGTAGAGCAGTTCCCGTATCCTGCCTTGTTCCTCGACAGGGGCATCATGGGCCTCGGCAAAGACGCTGAGGATTTCCTCTTTATCGATGCCATTCTGAAAAATGGCGTCAGCAACATGCTCCATGGAATAAAGAAGGGCCCGGAGCTGGAATTTCTGCTGCTGGGTCGCATCTTTCAGGTAGGACTCTTCCTTTTCGTGTAATTGTGCCACCAGAAAAAAAAGAGCTGCAACTGTAAATAAAACCGTGCAGCCGATATATAATACAGCAATATTGTTTAATCGGGAAAAGTGATCTTTGATGGGTGATGTAAGGGGCATACCTTTGCTTTTCATGTAATGCTGGAATTTTCGAAAAAGTAACTTTTCTCATGTTAGCAGAAGCAAGGGGGGAAGGCAATACCCGTGATTTATGTGAATCTTGAGCAGTGAGCTCAGGAAACTCACTGATTATCAAAAATCCTCAAAATCATCGTCTGCATCCATTGGAATTACTTTCTCTGGGTCTTTATCAGCAGCTATTTGTCTAGGCAGTGACTTAACCTTTTTATCAGAATCAGAGGGATTATCTTGTTTGGGTGCCTGAGCAACTTTCTTGACCGGTTTAGACTTTCTAGTGATACCACTTGACATATTTGATTTTCCACCATCTACAACGTTTTGTAGCTTAGCGATCATCTGCATCATTATTGCGGCCTGAGAGTTAAGCTCTTCAGAGGAGGCGGCTGACTCTTCCGCACTGGCAGAATTTTGCTGGGTAATACCATCCATTTGAATAATCGCTTTACTGACCTGCTCAAACCCCTGGGCTTGCTCCTGGGAAGCTGTTGCTATCTCGCCAATCAGACCTCCCACCTTGTTACTGCTTTCTGTCACCTCTCCAAATGCCTTGTTGGCTCTGGCAACTATCTCTTTACCATTGTTTACCTTATGGACGGTACTTTCAATCAATCCCGAGGTATTCTTAGCCGCTTCGGCAGCCCGCATGGCCAAGTTTCTAACTTCATCTGCCACTACAGCAAACCCCGCCCCAGCTTCACCGGCTCTGGCCGCTTCCACTGCAGCATTTAAGGCCAACAGGTTGGTCTGGAAGGCAATTTCGTCAATGGTCTTAACGATCTTGGATGTTTCTTCACTGGCAACTGAAATTTCTTCCATGGATGTACTTATCTCAGTCATGGAGGTATCAGCTGTACCAATTACTCCCAAAGCAGTTTTCATTAAGGTGTCTGCCTGATCAGCGTTGTCAGCATTTTGTTTGGTCATGGCCGACATTTCTTCCATTGAGGCCGTTGTCTGTTCAATGGCTGCGGCCTGCTCGGAGGCCCCGTCTGCCAAAGTTTGGCTGGAAGAAGATACCTCAGCGGCGCTGCTTGTGACCATACCCGCCCCCGATCTCAGCCCTTTCACTGAATCCAGGATGGGTAAAGAGACCGCCCGGCTGATAAAAAAGCCAAGAATAGTGGCTATCAGTATGGAAGCAACGGTAATTCCTAATAAGAATGTTTGACCACTCTTCTTGTTAGTAATCGAGTCTTGCAGAGCAGCTTTCATTTCTATATCAGCTTTTTCGATAAGAGTATTTAAATCTTGATTAATGTCAGAGGCAGTGCTGTTAAGCTCTGCAAGTTTAGATTGTTTTGACACTATCAATTCCTGGTATATTTCACCACCAAGTTTGTGCATTTTGTTGAAATACTTTTCTATCTTTGACGTTGAAGCAATACCCCGCCTTAACAACTTTGATTTTTTCTTATACTCCGATTCTTTATTTATTTTGACGGCAGTGTCACATAACTTTTTATGCTGTTTAGCAGTCTTATCCATAAGCTCGGCAAGCTCAGGATTATTTACCTTAGAAGTAGCTAGCCACTCTCCCATGATGCCTTTTTCACTATCGGTAATTCCGGTAAATATTGTCTCAATGTTTACCGCGTCCTTAAGTTGTTTGACCCATTCTAAATGATTGCGCTGGGCAAGATTTAAAAAAGCAGGCAAGGGATAGATTTTACCGTCAACCCTAACCAGATAACTATTAAAAGTCTGCTGGGTTTGGGTTAGATCAGCAGTATTGGCGCTTAAGTTTTCACTCTCTTTTGTTATGTTGCGTAGTAGAGATATCATCTCTTCAGATCCTTGAGAGACGATAATATTTAAACCTTTTTGTTTGTACAGCGATCCCGATTTGCTCTTTATAAATTCGTCGGAGTTGCTTCCATAGCGCAGCATGGATACCCACATATCGAACTCATCGAGACTATTATTAATTTGCTCTTCCAGTTCACCGAGACCAGACTCGGCATTAATGTATTTTTCCAGAATTTTCTGGGCATCGGCAAGTGAAACTGCCGCATTCATCACGGCATACTGGCCTGGGGCCTTCTCATTGGCTATAATGTCGGTGGATTTAGCCACCTCATTAAGCTCAAAAAAACCAACTATTCCAGCGATTAAGACAAAAAGAGACAACCCCAAATAGCTACTGATCAATTTCTTGCCAATTGTCATCCTCATATTTTCTCCTCAACCTTAGATATTAGTTGGTTATTGGTTAATTCCCACCGGAAAGCGTGGAGTCAAAAAACAAGGCCGGCGGACAATACAACTACCGAACAGAAGTGTGCCTTGAAAAATCTGATTTTTCAAGGCACACTTCTGTTCGGACCATGTTTTTGGTATTCGCATGGTCCAAACTTTAAGTAACTAATCCGGATAAACCGGAAATAAGTGCCTTAACAGTGATCTGCAACAGATTGGAAGCATTCTTCTTTTTTGGAATGCTCGGAGTCTTTGCTTACCTGTTTTTTGTGACAGAATTTCAGTTATAAGGCACTAAATCAAATTAGTCTTCGTATACCTTGTCACCCGGGAACTGTTTCTTGATATCATCCGCAGTAACATCATACATGCCGGCACCAGCGACATATTCTTTGTCACCATGTTTGGCTAGCACAACATAAGATACTTTGGGGGAACTTTTCTCTTCACCTGGTTTTGGCCAGGCATATGGTACCCAGCCCTGACCGTGGTCTTCTACAATTTCATTCATGGCGACGAAAAGATATGTGCCTTTTACATCTCTCATATCCAGAAGGCCTTTGCCGTCTAGAGAAGGTTTAATTGGGTGCATTACCATATCGCCGTCAAGATTATGTACCCAGATATAGCCCTTACCTTCCGCAAATCGATACTCCCCATTGGCATCTTTCAGTTTTGCCAATCCAGCATCACCTTCGGCACCAAGAAGCTTTGCCGCAGCAATTGCTTTGCTTTTACAGAGTTCAGGAGAAAGCTGCTCTCCACTACTTAATGAAACTGAAAAAAGTAGTAATGCTACAGCCACCAGAATGGTCGAAATTTTTTGCTGCATGAATATCCTCCTTTTTAAAATTGACAAAAACCAGCTAGGTATAAACACCTAATTTACCGGCATAATCTTGACTTCAGGATATAGATTAATAATTAAAAAAGAAAGAAAATAATTAAAAAAACCAAACCCACGCCACATTGTGGCAGTTGCCAAAAACATTGAATCCCTCGGAATTGCTAATTTCAGCTGAGCAATCGCTGTTGCAAGTCTTTCCTAAGCTCAAAAACAAGATGTTACCTGTGAATCTTAACCATCTGCAGGTGTCTTGAAAAATTAGATTTTTGACTGAAGTCAAGGAATGGGAAAATGAAAATATGCGTGTGGGAAATGAGAGTAAAAATTGCCAATAAATTTTTTCCCTATGGACGTTGGAGTAATTAATGGTAACCTTAAATGACTAAGCAAAATTTCCAGCAACATTGAAAACAAAAAACACACGAGAAAGGGCCTAGAGCTGAGTAAAAATTCTACCAAATGAGAAATAATATGAAGAAAAATATAGGAAAAGAATACACCCCTCTTTTTTTCCTTTCTGCGTTGGGAAACGGCGGGTTAACGGTTGCTTTTTTTATTTTTTTTATGTTCATGACCCCTCATCCGGACACTCCAATTGCAACTTTTGATTCGGTATGGCCTTACCTCAGCAGTGGACCAATTGCCACAAGAGTATTGTCTGCACTATGTTATACCTTCATGCTCTTTTTTGCCTTCAGGCATATAAAGATGCTTGCCTGGAACATCCGGGAATATCGACAATATAAAACAACGAAAGCCTACAGTGACCTGAAGGGAAGCAACAATGAAATTACTCTCATGGCCATTCCGCTGACCCTGACCATGACTATTAATGTTTTCTTTGTCCTTGGCGCCATGCTGGTTCCCGGCCTTTGGTCAGTGATTGAATATCTTTTCCCATTTGCCTTTCTGGCTTTTTTGGGCACGGGTATCTGTAGCCTGATGATCTTTTACCGCTACTTCAGCAGCGTACTTATTAAAGGTAACTTTAAACATAGCGCCAACAACTCGCTTGGCCAGATGATCTCTTCCTTTGCCTTTGCCATGAACGCAGTGGGTTTTGCCGCACCAGCGGCCATGAGCAGCAATAGTTTTATTGTCGGCATATCTGCCTTTTGCTCCCTGTTTTTCTTTTCCATAGCAATCCTTTTGGCCATAAATAATTTCGTCATCGGCTTCCATGCCATGCTCGCTCAGGGGATCAGCAGAGAAGGCAGTGCCAGTATCTGGATACTGATCCCTATTCTTACTTTGCTGGGAATTACGACAATCAGATTAAATCATGCTTTTCATTTTCTTTTTCACAGTGACTCAGGCACCGCCTTTTATTTTATTTTTTGCAGTATCATCGTTTCAATACAGATTTTTTTTGGGATTTTAGGTTTCCTGATTATGAGGAGAAATAATTATTTTCAAGAATTCATCCACGGTGTTGCTTTGCCGGAACACACCTCTGATATTGCTGCCAAGAGTCCTGCCAGCTATGCCCTTATCTGTCCGGGAGTTGCATTTTGGGTTTTTGGTATGTTTTTCATTGATAAAGGTCTGATCCATACCAGCTTATTGGAAATTTTCTCCCCCGCATATTTTATAATACTGTTGCCACTGCTTCTGGTATTGCTGAAAACTATTCAAGTGAATTCCAAACTGAATCGGCGCTTGTTACGGAGTTGAAAGATGCAAGTTGAAAGCTGAAAGGAACAAGGAACCCAATAATGGAACAAGAAATTATAAAACAACCCTTATGGAAGAAGTTGTTGGGAGTAATCCCTATTATTATGGCAGTTCTTGTCATATTTATGTTGTTCAAGTCAAAGAGCGGGCCGCAAAAAAAAGAGGTTCGTGAGACTTCTAAGGCCATGAGGGTTATCCAAGTACCAACCGTTGATCTTATTCCCCGGGTCATAGGTTTCGGAACGGCTGAACCCGGCAATATCTGGCGGGCTGTTGCCGAAGTAAAGGGTCGGGTGCTGGAAGTCCATCCTGATTTGAAGGCAGGCGCTTTATTGAAGGAGGGCACTGTTCTTCTCAAAATAGATCCAATCGAGTACGAACTTGTTGTGGCCAGCCTTATTGCGGGTATTGACCAGGTAAAAGCGGATCTTGCTGAACTTCAGGCCCAAAAAGAAAATACCACCATTGCTCTCGAAATTGAAAAACGTTCTCTGGCCCTGGCAGAACAATCACTGGGCCGTAAGAAAAATGCCCTAAAAAACAGAACCATCTCGGCTGATGATGTTGACAAGGAAGAAAGAAATGTTCTCAGCCAGCTGCAAAATGTCCAGAATCTCCAAAATACCCTGATCGTATTTCCTTCCCGAAAAAAAGCCCTTGAAGCCAGAGTCGCATCCAGCATCACAAACCTAAAACAGGCACAGCTGGATCTATCTAAAACTGTAATCAAGGCCCCTTTCAATAGCCGCATTGGAGAGGTCAGCCTGGAACCTGGTCAGCATGTAAATACAGGGCAGATACTTTTCGAGGCACACGGCACTGCGGTTACCGAAATCCAGGCACAGATCATTGGCAACCAGATGCGCCATCTCATCAACCACTCTCCAGGACCAGGAATTTCGGCTCCTGCCGACGCAGATCTTACGGCCATGCGAAAGCTTATAAATATCAAGGCAATTGTTCGCCTGAAGAGCGGCGAATGGAAGGTTGAATGGGCGGCCAGATTCGATCGGATTCGCGAGAGCGTCGATCCCGCGACCCGGGCCTTCAATATTGTTGTGGCCGTGGATAATCCCTACGAACAGGTAATCCCCGGTAAACGACCACCCCTTAGCCGTGGATTGTTCTGTGAGGTTGAGCTACAGGGGCAGGCCCGCCCCGATAGCGTTATTATTCCCCGAGCGGCTCTCCATAATGGCACGGTTTTCATTATGGATAAGGATAAACGATTGCAACCTCTCAAAGTGCAAAGCGCCTTTTCCCAGGGCGACTTACAGGTCATAGACTCAGGACTAACAGGTGGGGAAATTCTTGTCGTATCCGATCCTAGCCCCGCAATTACCGGCATGTTGATTGCGCCGACCAGAGACACATCCCTTGAGGCCCGTCTGCTCGCCGAAGCCAAAGCAGAAACGGAGTTGAAATGATACGTTTTTTTGCAAAACATCCCACCGCTGCCAATCTTTTCATGCTGGTCTTGATCGCCATCGGCCTGCTGGCGCTGCCCAATATCAGACGCGACACATTCCCGGAATTCACCCCACGTGAGGTACAAATCCAGGTACCCTACCCCGGAGCCACCGCAGAAGAGGTGGAAGAAGTTGTCTGCCAACGCCTTGAAGATGCCATTGACGGAGTTTCTTTTGTTAAAGAGATTCGCTCCGAGGCCCGTGAGGGAATCGCCATAATCGTTGCCGAAAAAGATTCGGCTGGTGATTTTGGCATTTTTATCGACGATATCGAAAAAGAAATTGCAGCCATTACCGATTTTCCCATGGAAGTGGAAGAAGCGGTTATCACCGAACTTGGCAAAACCGACCTGGTTATATCCGTGATTATCTCCGGGCCAATTTTTATCACTGAGCTAAAGGAATATTGTGAAAACCTAAAAGACCGGATGCAGGAGGCGGGTATTTCCCTTATCGACATAACCGGCTTTTCGGACCGCCAATTTCGAGTGGAGGTATCGGATTCTGCCTTGCGACGGCTGAACATGAGTGTCGCCCAGCTGGCTGAGATGATTTCTGCCCAAAACACCGATCTTCCCGCCGGAATCATTGAGGCAAAAGATCGTGATATTTTATTGCGTTTTGCTGACCAGAAACGCTCCGTTGACGAACTGGAAAAATTGGTGATCAAGGCTGGGGACAAGGGTGCTGCAATCCTGCTTGGTGATGTAGCTATAATCCACGACACCTTTCAATTGGCAGAAGACAAGATTATGGCAAATGGCAAACGCAGTGCCATAATCAATATTCGAAAAACCAAACAGGAAGATGCCATCCGGGTTGCCGACCAGGTGAAGGCATTTGTTGAAGATGAACGGCAGCGTCATCCCCAACTGGATCTTACCATCACCCAAGATAGCTCAATTATTTTAGGCGACCGCCTGCAGATGCTAATCAGCAATGGCTGGCAGGGGTTGACCCTTGTTTTCTTGACCCTGTGGCTCTTTTTTAACCTGAGAATCTCCCTCTGGGTGGTGCTTGGCCTGCCGGTTTCATTTTTCGGCGCTTTCTTTTTTATGCCGCTCATGAATCAGACCATCAATATGATGACCATGGTCGGCCTCTTGCTCTCCCTTGGATTGCTCATGGATGATGCCATTGTCATTGCCGAAAACATTGCATCGCATCGAAAGCGCGGTAAAAACCCTCTGGATTCCGTAATTGATGGAACCAAAGAGGTGGCCGCTGGAGTTTTTTCCTCTTTTATCACCACGATCTGTGTTTTGGCCCCACTCTCCTTTATTGATGGCCAAATCGGCAAGGCCTTAAAGGTGATACCGATAATTTTAATCCTGGTCCTGGCTGTCAGTCTTATAGAGGCCTTTTGTATAATGCCCGCCCATCTTGGCCATGCAATGCACAACTATAATCCCAACAACCCCAATCGATTACGGCGTGTTTTTGATAATTTTTTAGAGTGGCTGCGTGAAAATATCATTGGCCGCTGTGTGGATTTCCTCCTGCAATGGCGCTACCTACTCCTTGGCAGTGTCGTGGGCCTGTTTATCTTCACGGTAGGCCTGATTCCCGCCGGAAAGGTCAAAATGGTTGGCTTTCCGACAATCGAAGGAGATGTTGTGACAGCGCGACTGCTCATGCCCCAGGGGACTCCTTTAGAGAAAACCGAGCAGACGGTGGATCGTGTTCTCACAGGTCTTAATGCTATGAATGATGAGTTCAAAGCCAGCCAGCCAGGTGGACAAGATCTGGTGCTCAATACAAGTGTGCAATTTAATCAAAATATTGACGCCTATGAAAATGGGCCCCATGTGGCAACGGTATCGGTGGACCTACTATCGGCAGAAAAGCGCCAGGGACGCATTGTTGACTATCTTGCCGTCTGGCGTCAAAAAACAGGACCACTGCCGGATGTGATCAGTCTGACCCTCGGTGAGGTGGGCTGGGGCCCCGCTGGCAGACCCATAGAAATCAGGATACGAGGCAACGACCTTGACCAGATGAAAGCTGCCGTCACCGAGATGAAAAAATGGTTCGGACAGTTTGAAGGGGTATTGGATCTTTCAGATGACCTGCGCCCCGGTAAACCTGAGTTCAAAATGCGCCTCCGTGATGGCGCTACCAGCTTAGGGATTGATGCCGCAACCGTTGCCCGGCAGCTGCGGGCCGGATTTTATGGTGTGACTGCCAGCACAGTGCAGGTTGGCACTGAGAGTTATGAAATAGATATTCGTCTCCAAGAGTCTGACAAAAACAGCCTGGCAGATCTGGAAAATTTCAATATTATCCTGGCTGACGGCAGGCAAATCCCTCTTACCACTATTGTGGAATGGCAGGAGGGGAGAGGCAGGTCCCGCATAGCCCGCCACAACGGCATGAGAGCCGTAACCTTAAGGGGAGACTTGGATACCAGGGTTGCCAATGCCAAGGTCTTGATCTCTCTATTCAAGAAAAAGTATGTGCCGCAATTCTCCCAGAAATATCCTGATCTAAAGGTTGAAATAGCCGGTGAATCCAAGGAATCGGGGCAAACCCAGCTTTCAATGCTGCGGGCCATCCTGATTGGTATGGTTGGCATTTACATCCTCCTGAGTTTTCAATTTAGAAGTTACACCGAGCCATTTATCGTAATGATTGCCATTCCTTTTTCCCTCATCGGGGTGATCTGGGGCCACCTGATTATGGGAGTGCCAATCAGTATGCCGAGTATCCTTGGCTTTATTGCTCTCTCAGGGATAGTGGTTAATGACTCCATCCTCCTGGTCCTCTTTCTGAAAAATGCCAAAAACAGCGGCCTGCCTATCCATAAGGCTGCGGGCCAGGCAAGCCGCAGGCGTTTCAGGGCCGTGCTCCTGACCTCAGCCACTACAATTGCGGGACTTACCCCCCTGCTCTTTGAAAAAAGTCTCCAGGCCCAGATTCTAATCCCGCTGGTGGTCAGTACCATTTTCGGGCTAATGGCCTCCACCCTTCTGGTTCTTCTGGTTATCCCGTGTCTGTATCAGATACTTGGAGACTTTAATTTGCATGAAAAGGACGGCAGTGCGGGTGAATTGAAAAAAACTTAATTTTTTTGCCACAGATGAACACAGATTTTTAATAAAGTGGCTCTATAGAAAACTCAGCTTAGTTAACTGGATTCCGGCTAAAAACATGCCGGAGGTAAGCGCAGACTCCGAAGACGGCATAATCACTTTACTCCTCATCCCTGAATGTTTTTATCAGGAATCCAGGGTAGTTATGTTTTTTTAGCTGAGTTTGGTTAATAGACACTTTTAATAAAAGACTTAAAAGCAAACATTCAGGACCAAACTTATGCGCCTAACATATAATCCCCAAACCATATTTGCTCTCATCGCCGCCCTCTTCCTGCTTGCCAATTGTGCCGTAGGGCCGAATTATATCCCGCCGGAGGTTGAGCAAAATCTGGCACAGTGGGAACAATCTTTGGAGGCCGGCCTAAAAACCTCAGAGATTGACCTCACTCAGTGGTGGAAAAAACTTGGCGACCCAAAACTAAATCAACTTGTGCTCATGGCCATTGAGAACAATCTTGACCTGGAGCAGGGGCGCTCCCGAATCAGAGAAGCCAGGGCCCAGCGCAATATCAGCAAAGCATCTGGAGCACCATCACTTAGCAGCAGCGCTGCGGCAAAAAGACAGGAAATCGGAGAGGCCCCAAGTGGATCACTGTACAGTTCCGGCTTTGATGCCGCCTGGGAGCTTGATATTTTTGGGCGCGTTAAACGTTCAGTTGAGGCCTCATCTGCCGACATGGATGCAAAGGTGGAGAGTTTTCGAGATGTTCAGGTGAGCCTGCTTTCTGAATTGGCTCTGAATTTCATTGATGTCCGTTCGTTTCAGGAGAGGTTTAGATTAGCCCAAGCCAATGTGCAGTTACAAGAAGAAACCTACAATATGGTGACAAGCCGTTTGGATCTTGGCCTTGCCACAATCTTAGACCTGCGTGAGGCCGAAACAAATCTGGCCAATAATAGCGCCCAAATTCCACCAATAATGACGGGCTTAAGCATGGCCATGCATCGTATTGCCGTCCTTGTTGGGCAAAAACCAGGCACCTTGAACAAATTCCTTGCAGAACCAGGAATAATACCGCTGGCCCCGCCTGAAATCCCCATAGGAATTCCAGCAAATCTACTGCGCCGGCGTCCTGACATTCGTATGGCAGAACGAGAACTTGCGGCCCAAACTGCTCGGGTCGGGGTGGCAGTGGCAGATCTCTACCCTCGCTTCAGCCTAAGCGGGGCCTTGTCTTTTCAAGCAACTGACAGCGCCAATCTATTTACTACACTGAGCCGGGCAATATCTTTTGGCCCCTCTTTGCAATGGAATATTTTTAGTGCCGGCAGCGTCCGAAACAATATAACCGTTCAAAATGAACGCCAGAAACAGGCTCTGCTCAATTATGAAAAATCTATTCTAACGGCACTTGAGGAAGTTGAAAATGGTATGGTCGCCTATGCCCGAGAATTGGATCGGCGCCAAAAAATCAACCAAGCAGTATCGGCCTCACAAGAGAGTGTGCGGCTGGCCGAGTCCATGTACAAAGACGGCCTCACCGATTTTAGTAGAATATTGGATGCCCAGCGAAATCTCTTTACCCAGGAAGATCAATTAGCATATAGTAATGCAGAGGTAACTAGAAACCTGGTTCGCTTGTATAAAGCGCTTGGCGGCGGCTGGAAATTGTAACAAAAGTCTGTTCAGCTGCACCCCATCTGCGCGCGAACAGGACTTCCAGCATACCGATGTATAGCTGAAAGTCCTGTTCACACACACCAGGGGCACATCTAAACAGACTACAATTCAGTGGTTATGCCCGTTTTTGGGCCCTACCTGAAGTTACTAATTAAAAACATAAAAAATCCAAACCAAAGGAGGGCTTATGGCGGAAGAAATAAAGGCAGGATGTGCTCGACCCACAGGTGGTGTGGTGGGAGAAACAGAAGCTGAGCAAACAGATGAAACAAAAATTGAGAAAAAGGAGAGCATGGGCATGATACAAGTCGGCAAGAAAGCGCCAAATTTCACGGCACCAGGATACCAGAAGGGCAAATTCATTAATATGGAGTTATCAGAACACCTCGGGAAATGGGTTATTTTATGCTTTTATCCGGGTGATTTCACCTTTGTCTGAGCAACAGAAATTTCAGCAGTTGCTGAAAAACACCCTGAATTCCAGAAACTTGGTGTGGAAATTATGTCCATGAGTATTGACAGTGTTTTCGTACACAAGATGTGGGACGACAATGAACTTTCGAAAATGGTAGACGGAGGCGTTCCTTTCCCCATGCTCTCTGACGCTGGCGGTAAAGTGGGCAAGGTTTACGGCGTGTATGACGAAGATGCTGGTGTTGAGACACGAGGAAGATTCATTATCGATCCGGATGGAATTGTGCAAGGGTACGAAGTGTTAACCCCTCCGGTTGGCCGCAATATAAATGAAACATTCAGGCAGGTTCAAGCCTTTCAACTCGTCCGAGAATCAAAGGGAACCCAAGCCACTCCATCTGGCTGGAAACCTGGCAAGATGACCCTAAAGCCTGGTCCGGATTTAGTAGGTAAAGTATGGAAAGAATGGAAAACTTCAATGGCTTTTGACTAATCCGGATAAACCGGAAATAAGTGCCTTAACAGTAGAGTGTAACATGTTTATTTCAAAATACTTTTTAGCATTTCGTGTTTTTTATCCCCCTCAAGGGGGGACTGAACAGAGTACCCCTCAGGTAAGCGTTAGACTCCGAGGGGGTACTGAACTGAGTGGCAGGAATTCAGCGCTAAGGCACTAAAGTCTGTCTTTCTCTCAATAAAAGCTCGGGCTCAAAAGGCCCGAGCTTACAACTATCTTTGACCTCAAAAAAACAATTCAACAAGGCTCCGGCATCAACCTCAAAACTTCTTCAATATATCTGACTATCCTACCTCTAGGGCCTGTAAAGAAATAACATGGCCAATCTTACATCTTACCTTCGGGTCATCTTTGAATGCGACTCAATCACAAAATCCTCAACGTAGCCCTGCTACGCTTGCGGTTTTATTCAATCGCCGCATCCAAACCTGACCCAAATCTAAGCGTAATATCAGCCAGGTTATTTCCTTACAGGCCCTTATGCTTTTTTTCTCGCCAAGTCCCCGTCCAATTGGTAATATCTGAACAATCTCCGAGCTACAACTATTCAGCCACAAACTTTCCTACCCAAGAGTAAATATTATGGAAGAGAAAATTCTTCTTGTTGATGACGACAAAGAGCTCCTGGCTTTAATGGAATTAATTCTCGCCGACATAGGAATTACCACAATCACTGCCCTTGGGGGAGCTCGTGCAGTTGAAATTTTAAAAAAAAATTCTTTCAGTATTGTCATTTCTGATATTGAAATGCCTGTCTTTAATGGCAGAGAACTCCTGCAATACATCAAAGCACACTTCCCAGCAACTGATGTGATCCTGATAACCGGTTTTTCTGAGAAATACAGTATCACGGATATCATCAATGAAGGAGCCACCGACTTCATTGAAAAACCTTTAAACAAAGATGTTGTTCGCGCCAAAATCACTCGTATTTATAAGGAACGAATTGAAATTTCCCGCAGAAAAAGGGCAGAAAAAAAACTGCTTGAAACCACTAAGGAGTTGCGCCTTTCACATCAGGAACTTGAACGGAAAGTCCTTGAGAGGACTAAAGAACTGCATGATGCCCAAACCGAGTTAATCTCCGTATTCAAAAGTGTACCAGATGGAATTATCACCGTTGACACCACCATGGTAGTTCTGCATAAAAATGACCAGTACATGGGGAATCTCACTGTTGAACAGGACCAAGTTTTTCAACCAGGCACCAGCAAATTCCAATTGGAGTGTCATAGAATATTAGCCAACACCTTAAAAAACCAAGCACCAGTCAATGACTACCGCCTGGAATTTAACAAAGGAGAAGGCAACCATCAGGCTTTTCTAGTGAGCACTTCCGTCTTGACCGGTAAAAATGGGGACTCCAAAGGCGCTCTACTTGTAATTCACGATATCTCACAGGTTGCTGTTCTTGAAAATAAACTCCATGAAAGACGGTCATTTCACCATATGGTTGGCGAAAGTCAGAAGATGCAGGAAATCTATCAACTAGTCAGACAAGTTGCCTCAGTAGATACCACGATTCTTATTACAGGGGACTCAGGTGTGGGCAAAGAACTTTTGATTGACACTCTTCATACTCGAGGAGACAGAGCCTCAAAACCAATCATAAAAGTAAACTGCTCCGCCTTACCCGAAAACTTATTAGAAAGCGAACTGTTTGGCCATGTAAAGGGAGCGTTCACCGGGGCATCAAAAGATAGAATCGGCCGTGTTCAGATGGCGGAAGGCGGCATCCTCTTTCTCGATGAGATTGGCGACATTTCACCTAGGATTCAGTTACAACTGTTACGATTCCTTGAGATGAAGGAGTACGAAAAAGTCGGGGAGTCTCAAAAAAGAAAAGCAGATGTCCGCATTTTTGCGGCCACCAACGCCAATCTTTCCGAAAAAGTCAAAGATGGTTCTTTTCGAAAAGATTTATTCTATCGATTGAAGGTAATGGAAATACATGTCCCGCCCCTGAGCCAACGCCAAGAAGACATACCTCTTTTTATCGAGCATTTCATTGCTCTTTTCAACAAAAAGTTCAACAAACAGGTGTCAGGCGTATCGGACGAAACCCTTGCCCTATTTATAAATCATGAATGGTCAGGCAATGTGCGAGAACTCAACCATGCCATTGAGCACGCCTTTCTGTTATGCCAGGGGGACACCCTGGAACTTGAACATTTCCCCAAAGAAATGTTTTCTAAACAGCATGTACAAGCGCCACACAGCTTACAAGCATCCCGCACTTTAACACGCGAGAGTCTTCTCTCCACCCTCAATAGCACTCAATGGCATAGGACAAAAACTGCCAAAATTCTTAAAATTAGTCGCGCCACCCTCTACAACAAACTCAAAGAGTTTGGACTCTCCCCGCAATCCCCCTGAAACTTAACCCTTGCCCTCTCTGTCCAAAATAGACACTTTGCTTATTTTACATTTTGTCTATTTTGGACAGCTACCGCCAGCCACATCTTCAACAGAGAGGTACCACACCCTTCCAACCTCTTATTCTGACTAATATTTTTCCCTCCATGGATACCCTGTTTTTTCTGGCACAAATACTGCTGCATAACTCTTTGAAATTAACTGCATGATTATCTAAAACTAGAAGGGTCAACATATGTCTCCTGCCATAATCGACAAGGCAACATTCGAAAAAATTTCCCCAAAATCCAAAGACTACCTCCTTCTCTGCTTTCAAACCTCGTCTTCTACAGATGCGCCAATACTGAAGACAATAAAAAAAGCCAAGGAGCAGTTTCCCCAAAGCCTTCAGACCTATATCGTCCCTGAAGAAGATTGGGATTTTTTCCAAAACAAATACAAATTTTGGGGAACACCCATTTATATACTTTTCAAAAATGGAGTGGAAAAGGAACGACTTTTAGGCAAGGTATCAGAAAATATCCTCATAAAATTCATTTCAAAAAATGTTGTCTAAAGTTGACAGAAAAACGCTATCAAGAAAATTATTTTCATAAAATGACCAATCTCTGGGAGGAGGTAAGTGATGACTGAAACCAACAATAGCAGACGAGAAGACGAAGATCTGTATGATGAAGATGAGGACACCCAAAAAGACAAATACCTCACTTTTCACCTCGCCAACGAAGACTACGGCATTGACATTGCCTTTGTTACTGAAATAATCGGCATTCAAAAAATAACAGAAGTGCCGGATATGCCGGAGTGTATCAGGGGGGTTATTAACCTGAGAGGCAAGGTCATCCCGGTAATGGATGTACGACTGCGTTTCAAACTGGAAGAGAGAGAGTACGATGAGCGAACCTGTATTGTGGTGGTGGATATCAACGATAACGCAGTCGGTCTGGTTGTCGATGAGGTCAGTGAGGTCGCCGATATCCCGGAGGCGCAAGTGGAACCACCCCCTCGCTCCGGCAAAGGAAAATCAAGCCGCTACCTGAAAGGGTTGGGGAAAATAGGCGATGAAGTAAAGATCCTGCTCAATATTGAAAAGCTGCTCTATGACGAGGAGCTCGAACAGATTGCAACCTCGACATAAGACGAAACGTATCTTGTAGTTGCCACGAGACAACACATTTTAAATGTAATATCATAAGGAGGTTTTACCATGAAAAATTTTCCAATTGGGGTTAAATTTTTTGTAAGTTTTGGCGCGGTACTCGGACTTTTGGCCGTTGTAGCACTATGGTCAATCTTTGGCATTAAGGGGATCGTAGGGAATGCAGAGGAGGTCATCGAAGGAAACCAGTTGCGCGGCGAAATGGTGCAGAAGGAAGTGGATCATCTCAACTGGGTTGCCCAAGTCAATGCCCTGCTTACAGATGAGACGGTGACCAAGCTGAATGTAGAGACCGATGACAAAAAATGCGGCCTTGGCCTCTGGCTATACGGAGAAGGTCGGGAGAAGGCGGAACGCTTACTTCCATCCCTGAAGGGGCTGCTGAAAGACATTGAGGAGCCCCATGCCAAACTTCACACCTCGGCCATAAATATCTGCAAGGTTTTCAATATTGCCGACGGCGCCCTTCCAGGCCTGCTCGCTATGCGGGAAGTCGACCATCTGAAATGGGCCGACAAGATTCGCGACACCTTTCTTCAAAAAAAGGAAAAACTTGAGGTTGAAACTAATCCTGAGCAATGCCAACTTGGCAAGTGGATGAATACCGACCAGGCCCGCGATGCGTACACACACGGGAGCCCCGAATTCAAACGCCTCTGGGACGACATGACAATCGTGCACAGAGACCTCCACCGCAGCGCAGAAGAGCTTATAGTGAAATATTCTCAGAAAGACAAAAGTCTGGCGGAAAGGATACATGAGTCAGAAATTTTGTTTGAAGAAATCACTGCGCCGCTTCTTAATAAAATACTGGGCGAACTGGATGCACTCAAAAATGAGGCCGAGCTGGCACTGGATGGTGTAAATAAAGCCAACAATATATTCGCCACACAGACACAGCCAAACCTAAAAAAAGTGCAGGCCATTCTGGGCAAAGCCAGCGAAACGATTACCAACAATGTCATGACCGACGAGCAGATGATTGCCGCTGCCAGCAAGACAAATACAGCAGTGATCATCTGCAGCATTATCGCACTTATAGTTGGTGTTGTGCTCGCCTTTATCATGAGCCGCTCCATCACCGGCCCTCTTACCGCAGTAGTTTTAATGATTTCTGAGATGTCAAGAGGGCATCTCAGCATGCGCCTGAAAATGGACAGGGGTGACGAAATAGGGAAGATGGCAGAGGCAATGGACAACTTTGCAGATGACCTGCAAAATGAGATGGTCGCAGCGCTTGAAAAGCTGGCAGTCGGAGATTTAACCTTTGATGCAAAACCGAAAGATCAAGAGGATGCTATTGGTTCTGCTCTTGCAAAAACGGGAACCGACCTTAATCGCATGGTGGGTGAAATTTTGGCGGCCACCGAACAAATCGCTGCAGGTTCAGGAGAGGTTTCAGATTCCAGTCAATCCTTATCCCAAGGTGCCACCGAATCGGCTGCAGCCTTAGAACAAATCACCTCCTCCATGACCGAGATGGGCTCACAAACCAAAACCAACGCTGAAAATGCCACCCAGGCCAACCAACTAGCCTCCCAAGCCAAGGATGCCGCCGAAACCGGCAACGGCCAGATGCAGAACATGGTCACCGCCATGGGTGATATCAATGAAGCGGGACAAAATATTTCTAAAATCATCAAGGTCATTGACGAAATAGCCTTCCAGACAAATCTGCTGGCCTTAAATGCCGCAGTAGAAGCGGCCCGGGCCGGACGTCATGGCAAGGGCTTTGCCGTGGTTGCCGAAGAGGTGAGAAATCTTGCCGCCAGAAGTGCCAAAGCTGCCAAAGAAACAGCAGAGCTGATTGAAGGATCAGTTGCAAAGACCAATAACGGCACCGAGATTGCCAACCAAACGGCCGAGTCTTTGGCGGGAATCGTCACCTCCGTCACCAAGGTAACAGACCTGGTGGGAGAAATTGCCGCAGCCTCCAATGAGCAGGCCGAAGGCATATCCCAGGTTAACAGCGGCCTTGGCCAAATTGACCAGGTCACCCAGCAAAACACGGCCAGCGCTGAAGAGGGCGCAGCCGCATCCGAAGAACTTTCAAGCCAGGCCGCACATTTAAAAGAGTTAATGTCCACATTTACCGTGAAAAAAAGTAGCTCAATGGCCTCTATGCCCCAACCCTCTTTGCCAACACCTAGGACAAGAACATCAAATCCTTCCTATGACGGTTGGGATGAGACAACAGGCAAATCAAAACCGAAGCCAAGCGAAATAATCGCCTTGGATGATAAGGAGTTCGGCAAGTATTGATGGCATTGCCACAGTCAGGGGCAATACGGAAGTTTTCGTATTGCCTGCTGATTTTTTAATTTTTACAGTAAAGCATACGTAAAAGGCGGCACAATCTCCGCACTTATCTGGATCCCAGCTAACAGCATGCTGGGATAACGAGCAAGGTTTTTATCGGGGATCCAGAAAAACTATTATACCAAAGAAAAGATCAAACCTTTAAGAAATACAGGACATACTAAACATGCAAAAAGCGCTCATAGTTGAAGATGAATTGATAAGCAGTAATTTTTTGATGGAACTACTAAAGAAACATTTTGACACCTGTCATATAGCTGCAAACGGTCACGAAGGTGTTGAGGCCTTTATTCACGCCCTTGACAAGCAGGATCCTTATGACCTTATCTGTCTGGACATCATGATGCCCATAATGGACGGCCAGGCAGCCTTGAAAGAGATCCGAAGGATTGAACAAGAGAGAGGCATTGGCGGCAGTGAGATGGTAAAGGTAATGATGACCACCGCCTTTGACGGCCCCAAAGACATCATGACTGCCTTTATTAAGGGGTCCTGCGAGGGCTATTTAACCAAGCCTTACGACCAGGGCAAGCTTGATGAATACTTGGAGAAATTCGGTTTCAAACAACCAGATAACAATAATTGTTAGCGATCAATTAAGTACGCCCAAGATTGCATAACCCCGAGTCCGTAAGCGTTTCAGGGGCACACCGATGTGCGTGATCGAGCCACGCGATTATACCCCCTGTATATCACGGGGGTCGATCACGTGCAGCGGGGTGTTCATGGAGCGCTTACCAATAATTAACTGGCAAGACAAACTAATGACAGAACAAATGGAAATAGATGCAGGCCAACTAGAAATATTATTGGAGTTCATCACAGAAGCCAGGGATCTCATTGATGAGGTTGAACCAGACATTCTGACTCTGGACGACAAGATTAGCGATGACCCGGAACAC
>JAQYVV010000047.1 GCA_030145275.1 Desulfurivibrionaceae bacterium
CCGATGCCCCGAATTATCGGATATTGGTAGGAACCCTTTGCGCTTGTACGAGGCGAACAATACTGAGGAGCCCTGTGCGGGAAAACCGCACGCAGGGATCTGTGAGAGGGCGGTCGGGTAACTGGCCGTTCTATCTCGATGGCAGCGAAAATAATACCGATGCCCCAAAGTAATTTGATATGATGTAAAATGTTCGATTTTTTTATTAAAAAGATTAATATTTAAAATGGACAGCGGACATCTTGCTGATGACTGCATCCAACTCACTCAAAAATGAACATTTTTAAAAAATTAAATATACAACCAGACAGTGTTTTACCAAAGTTGTTATCAGTGGCCCTCTGTATAGCCGCAATATTTGTATGGTTTACTTTAGGACAAATCAAATCAAACATCAAATCAGGACTTCATGAGACTCTGTTGACAATTGTTCAATCAACTGCAGAGACGATGCATCTGTGGATTGAAGAACGCCAAGAAGATGCGCGCACCATTGCCCGCTCTACTCGTTTACGAGACCTTATTAGCAGTCTTACAAAAAAAAATCTTTCCCAAAAGCAGTTCGCAAATGCTCAAGAAACACAAGAGATCCGTCAGTTTTTTAAACCTTTTCTTGTGGATCATGGCTACTTAGGAATGTTTGTTATCAGCCCAAACTACATCAGTATTGCTTCCATGCGTGATGCTAACTTGGGAACAATGAATTTTCTTGCGGATCAAAAAGAAATTTTAACCAAAGTATTTCAAGGTGAAACCTTACTTACACGACCAATGGTGTCAGACGTCTCAATAAAAGATATCACACCCATGCGAGACAAAGAGCCAACCATGTTTGTGTGCACCCCTATATTTGACTCTGACCAACAAAATATTATTGCGGCTCTTGCATTGCGGATAGACGTTGGCGAATTTACTAAAATATCCCAGGTTGGACGTTTTGGAAAAAGCGGCGAGAGCTACGCCTTTAATGGAAAAGGCCGTTTAATTACAGAAAGTCGCTTTGACGAGCAACTACAGGAAATCGGCATCATTTTGCCAGGTCAACGGGCAATTCTTAATCTTGAAATCCGGGACCCGGAGGAAAACTATAAAATTATCCAAGGAAAAATGTTCTCACAAAAGAAGCTCCCGTTTACGAGAATGATTGGGAGCATCCTAAAAAAGCATCCAACTATTGAACAACCAATTGTTTTAGTTGATGGTTATCGGGATTATAGAGGCGTCAAAGTCGTTGGCGCCGGTGTATGGAGTGATAAGTTTAAGTTCGGGATCACAACTGAACTGGATTTTGAGGAGGCTTTCACTACATACCAGTCCATTTCTCTTGTCGTAATGATACTTTTTGCCTTTACACTACTTATTTTCACCCTCCTCTTACTAAAAATTGACAGTCTCCGTAATTTGGCTATGGATGCGAATCCTTTAACGAAATTGCCCGGGAACAGATTCATAGCTGAAACTGTTAATGCGGCTATCCAGAAACGTCTGGCGTGGGTTGTTGTTTACTGCGACTTAGATAATTTCAAGGCTTTCAACGACAAATACGGTTTCTCAAAAGGAGACCAAGTGCTTCGGTTTACCGGTCAGGTTTTGTCTGAAACAATTAAGAGCCAGGGTGGTGCAAATTCTTTTATTGGTCATATCGGTGGTGATGATTTTATTTTTATGGTGCCTAGAGAACTTTTACAAAAAGCCTCTCAAAATATCATAAACCGTTTTGATCAGGGGATTTTGGAATTCTATAATCAAGAAGATAGAGCTAACGGCTTTATTGAGGCAAAAGACCGACAAGGCAACAAACAGATGTTCCCAATTATCGCTATCAGCATGGCGAGTGTAACTCTGGACCAACATAAATTCAAACATTTCCTCGAGGTTTCTTCACATTGCGCTGAACTAAAGAAGAAGGCAAAGGCTGTTCCAGGCAGTAATCTAGCCATGGATCAAAGAGGACATGATGATGCTTATTCGGGATAAGGTCGGGAATAAGGTCGGGATAAGGAATAAGGATAAGGGTAAGGGGTGGGTAAGGGGTCGGGCCGCCGCAATAGCTTGAAACGACACAGAATGTTACAAATATTAGCACTGAAAATGAGCTTAGAGCAGCACTTTGGGTGTTAAAATAGTGGGTTTAAGGGAAAATAGACTGATTTATTAAATTCCTGGCTGTCAACCAATCAAACGGCAAAAATCGCCGAACAAATGCATTAAGACCGACAGCTAGAAGCCGTGCCTGCTGAATCTCATTTGTCGTTCGCCACGTGTCCACAAACCCAATGCTTTAGATGTGCTGCGGCTTATGCTAGCGTTGGGCTAAATAAATATTAAGGAACTATCAAGTGATAACAAATCTTCCAAAAACAATTGATGCCTCGAAAGTTTTAGATAGTTTTGAGATTGGCGATGTCGATGCAAGTAATGATGCTTTGTTGGGATATAAACAATGCATTTGTAAAATACAGCCAATACGTGAATTTTTAAAAGGAAACAAATCTATTGTTCTTGGTCATAGAGGGGCGTGAAAAACTGCATTATTTCGTCTAATGTCAGAAGGGACTTTATCTTTTGATGATCCAAAAAATTCTCAGCAAATCATACTTACTATCGATGAAGAGCTTCAGTTCCCTGCTATACACTCAATAATAAAAAACAGAGTCAAAAGCGTTGAGGGATCAATGTGGTTAACCTATAGGTTTTTATGGGAATTCTTCATATTATACAAAATAGCACTTTCTTTAGATGAAAAATTTCTCTCTCCTGATCCAAGAATAAAAAGGGGTCGGGCCGCCGCAATAGCCTGAAATAACATAGAATATTACAAATATAAGCACTCAAGATGAGCTTAGGGCAGCACTTTTGGTGTTGAAATAGTGGGTTTAAGGGAAAACAGCAGAGATGCCACGCGCAAAACGATATTACATACCAGGGTGTGTCTGGCATATAACTCACCGATGTCATAAAAAGGAATTTCTGCTCAAATTTTCTAGAGATAGAAATAGATGGCTGGAGCTACTATTCAAGGCTCGCTGGTAACCAGTTTGGGGTCGGGCCAAGATAACGATTTGATTTGACAATATAAAGGGCCATTATTAGCATTAATTTCACCCTTAGGCCTTGGCCACATTGACAGTTTGTCAGTATCGTGAAGCAATTATTAATTGCGGGAACCCCACTAAGGGGAACCTTTGAGGGGCTTGAGCCGTGTGATGGGAAACTATCACGCACGGTTCTGAGGGGGGAATGGAGCCGCAAGGCTCCTGACCTACCCGGTGCTTGGAAAAATATAATTTGGAATAGCATGGATACCGTGTTATTATGTACGTATGGTACAGTCATTCAGAAACAAAGGAACAGAAGATATTTTTAATGGCAAAAATACAAAAGAAGCCAGAAAAATCTGCCCTCGTTCTTTATGGAAAATTGCAGTCAGAAAGTTAGATCAACTGGATTCTGTCCAAATTATTAAAGAACTGAAGGTTCCTCCTGGCAACATGTTGGAGGGGTTAAAAGGAAACAGAAAGGAAGAACATAGTGTTCGAATAAATGATCAATATCGTATTTGCTTTAAATGGTTCGAAGCAGGCCCAGATTCAGTTGAAATAACTGATTATCATAAATAAAATTATAGAGGTAAGAGCAATGGTTAGAGTCCCTACACACAGAGAACCAACTCATCCTGGGGAAATGCTAATGGAAGAATTTTTAGTTCCAATGGGCATCACCCAAAGAGAGCTAGCAAACTCAATTCACGTCCCATACCAGCGAGTTAATGAAATCATCAACAAAAAACGAGGAATAACGCCAAGTACTGCTCTTCGTCTTGCAAAGTTTTTTGGCATGACAGAGGACTTTTGGATGAACATTCAACTTAGGTGGGACTTATTCAAAGCAAAACGTACAGAGGCTAATGAATTAAAAACAATTAGACCTTTTCGCCGAAGTTTTAATGAAGCACATCCATGAAAATCGCCCAACAATTTAATTAACGCAGACCCCAAGCACGTCGTTTCTTCGGTTCTGCCAAGTTTCGTGTTTAATTGCCCCAGGCCTAATTCTGTTTTGCTTGGGGCAGGTTATCAAGGCGTTGAGGCTGTAGGAAAAGCTAAAAAAAGACCAAAAGCACCTTCGCTTTAATTGGTTAAAATGTTATAATTACAAACAGTTAGAGCATTAAAACAGCCAAAGTTAAAAGTGGAGGATATTGTCAGATATGGCTAAATACAAACCATACACCACTAAACAGGGTATTTTTGCCGCAGTTTTCCTGGAAGATCAACTTCAGCCGGGAACTTTTGAGCACACCCTAAATTATTTGATTAACCAGGAAATAGACCTCACTTTTTTTGATAGTCGGTACCGGAACGATGAGACCGGCCAGAGCCCCTGCCTACGATCCCAAGATATTACTTAAGATCATTCTTTTTGCGTATTCTCGCGGTATAACCTCAAGTCGAAAAATAGCACAGTGTTGTAAAGAGAACCTGGTGTTTATGGCATTAGCAGCAAGCACTCAGCCCCACTTTACCACCATAGCTGATTTTATTGCTACCATGGACAAGGAGGCCATCAAGCTTTTTCGAGAAGTCTTGTTAACCTGTGATGAGATGGGTTTGATAGGTAAAGAGATGTTTGCCATTGACGGGTGCAAGCTTCCTTCCAACGTATCCAAAGAATGGAGCGGCACCACAAAAGATTTCAAAAAGAAAGTGGCTAAACTGGAACATGCCATAGAAAAAATGGTAGGTCAGCACCATCAATCAGACCGCCGTAATCTTGACGATACCCTCCAGAAGCGTGAAGCCAAGCAAGTAAAAACCATACAAAAACATCTGGCCAAGATTCGCAAGTGGCTAGCAGTAAGTGAGGATAAAATAGGCAAGAGTGGTCAGCCGATTAAGAGCAATGTTACAGATAATGAATCCGCCAAGATGAAGACTTCTCGTGGGATCATACCAAGGGTATAATGGCGTTACAACTGTGGACTCCAAGCATCAAGTTGTAGTACACGCCGAAGCATTTGGCCAAGGCAATGAACAAGATTTACTAGAGGCCATGATCGAAGAAACAAAGGGAAATTTTAATAAAATTGGGCAGGAAGAAGATATTTTTACTGAAACAAAATTGTCGGCAGATTCTGGCTTCCATTCTGAAACGAATATGAAAATGCTGTCTGAGAAAGAAATAAATGCCTATGTGGCAGACAATCAATTCCGCAAGCGCGACCCTCGTTTTGCCGACTATGACCGTTTCAAAGAGAGGTCAAGAAAAGAACGATCAAAATATCATGGCCGCAAAGGCCTGTTTGCAACCAAAGATTTTACTTTCCCTGAAGATCTTTCGCATTGCATCTGCCCTGCTGGGAAAAAATTATATCGTAGCGGGTATAAGGTGAAAATGAAAAATTTTGTTGCCACTAAATTCAAAGCTCCCAAATCAGCCTGTGTGCCATGTGAATTGCGCAGCCAGTGTTTAAGAAAGCCAGAAAAAACAGAAATACGGCAGGTTGCTTTTTTCCATGGCAGAAGCGAGGCAGGCAAAGCCACCTTCTCTGAAAAGATGAAAAAGAAGATTGATTCCACCGCAGGCCGCCTCATATACAGCCTTCGAGTGGGAGTAGTGGAACCGCCATTTTCGCATATCTGTCAGGTAATGGGTTTGAGTCGATTCGCACACAGAGGCAAAAAGAAAGTGAACACCCCGTGGAACCTATTTACCATTGTCCATAATATGAAAAAGATCCATCGATACGGCTTAGAACTCACATGATTGATAAGTAAAAAAAGGAAAATTGGAATAAAAAGGTCAATAATAGGTCATCAAAAGCGGAAAACCACGACGGATAACCAATAAATGTAAGTCTGAGAAAATAATTTCAAAAGATTTCAAAAATCTAGCAATTTACAATTTTTTTAAAATGCCATAATTGGCTAAAGGGAGTGCTGGAAGAAGCTTTTTCTACAGACTTGTTCGGTTTCACCCCTAAAAAATGATATTTATATATTATGCAGCAAACATGTTATGATACGATCAGTATGATGTCGGGTATTTTCGCTAACTTGTATGGTATTTTGAAAGGAGTAATAGATTATGAATTTACATAACATGCCAATTAAAATTAAACTTTTAGCTTCATTTGGAATAATTTGTTTGATGTTCATTATCTCTGGTTATTTCATCTTTAGCTACAACCTGATTACTACAAAAAATTCACACAAAATTGCTGAGGAAGTAATTCCACATGTTGTTAATTTTACCCAAATTCAAAGAGACATTGAACAGGTTCAAAGCTGGCTGACTGATATATCGGCGACAAGGGCAGAACCAGGCTACGATGATGGATTTACAGAAGCAAAAAAATATTATGATGATGCTGTAGTCCGTATAAATAAAGCGATCGAAGATCATCAAGAATATGGCGAGGAAGAAATGGTCGCTGTATTGAAAGACATGCTTTCCAGCCTCGATATGTATTATGCTCTGGGGCAGAAAATGGCTAATGCATACATTGAAGGGGGCCCAGCATACGGGAATCCCATGATGGAAAAATTTGACCCTTTTGCTGCAAAATTGGCTTCTGTTAATGAAAAACTTGTCAAAGACCACAATGGGGAGTTGCTCTCTCTTTTAGACACGCTTCAATCAAACTGTAAAAAAACATCAACAATCCTTTTTGCGTCAGTCGTTTTTGTGATCTGCTTGTCAATTATAATAGCTCTCCTACTGACAAAAGGAATTGTGGGGCAACTTGGTGGTGAGCCTGCCTATATCGCCGATATAGCAAAAAATGTTGCAGCCGGAGATCTTAACATTGATTTGAAGAGCGAAGGTCAGGATGAAGGTGTATTTGCCGAGATGAAGAACATGATGAACACCCTTCGAGAAAAGGCAGACCTGGCAATTCAGATTTCCAAAGGTGATCTTACCAATGACGTGAAACTTGCATCAGACAAAGACATTCTTGGTAATGCCTTAAAAGAGATGTCTGACAACCTCAATAGAATTATTGCCGAGGTCAATAGCGCCACAGAACAAATGACATCCGGTTCGGCCCAGGTTTCAGATAGCAGCCAGTCGCTCTCTCAAGGTGCCACTGAACAGGCAGCCTCACTGGAGCAGATTACCAGTTCCATGACTGAGATGGCTTCTCAGACCAAAACCAATGCAGAGAATGCCTCCCAGGCGAACCAGCTTTCCGGTGATGCGCGTAAGGCCGCAGAAACCGGCAACCAGCAGATGAAAAACATGGTTGAGGCCATGGGAGAGATAAATGATGCTGGCCAGAATATCTCTAAGATCATCAAGGTTATTGACGAGATCGCTTTTCAGACCAATCTTCTTGCCTTGAATGCGGCAGTTGAGGCAGCACGAGCTGGCCGACATGGTAAAGGTTTTGCTGTTGTGGCTGAAGAGGTAAGAAACCTTGCTGCCAGAAGTGCAAAGGCTGCAAAAGAGACAGCAGAGTTGATTGAAGGTTCCGTTGAAAAGACAAATAACGGTACAGAAATCGCAAACCAGACCGCTGAATCACTGCAAGAGATTGTCAGTGCGGTGACCAAGGTAACGGATCTGGTTGGCGAGATTGCTGCGGCATCTAATGAACAGGCTGAGGGCATAACTCAGGTAAACCAAGGATTGGGACAGGTTGACCAGGTAACCCAGCAGAACACAGCCAGTGCCGAAGAGGGAGCTGCTGCCGCTGAAGAGCTTTCCAGTCAGGCAGCTCATCTCAAAGCGCTTATGTCGACCTTTACTATTAAAGGAGGGAGTGTCGCTGTTTCCTCTATCCAGCAGCAGGCCCTGCCACAGCCGCAAGCAACTACCCAAGAGTGGGGGCATGTGAATCCTAATGCAGCTTCAGCCCCGAAGCCGGAAGAAGTTATTGCCCTGGATGATAAAGAGTTCGGGAAATACTAGGGCATATTCCGGGTAGAGTAGAGCACTGATTCTGCAGGATTTCCTTTGGCCCTTTTAATGACGCCTCGCCGCCCGCGGCTACTACGTGTTCCATAGTCCTTTCTTCCTCAATGCTCCCTCATCAAACCGTGCATACGGTTCTCCCGTACA
>JAQYVV010000048.1 GCA_030145275.1 Desulfurivibrionaceae bacterium
GAGTGGCCGCGTGGCTCCATTGATGCGGCTAAACGAGCCCTATTAAGTGCCAATGGCGAGGTCGTCGGCGAAGAATATTGTCCTATAGGTGTGTCTCTCGAAGAGATTGATCAATTGCTGGATAACATCAAACGAGCGGCTCCAGATGTATTCGTTCCCTATTTCGCAGGGGCTGACCAGGTCCATCTCTTGACCCGCTTTACTGAAAGAGGTTTGAAAGACCACATGGCCGTGGTCATGGGACATTACGATGAAATGATGGCGAGCAAATTGTCGCCGGCAGTGCGGGATGGCTTTTATTCCAGCAACACCTATTTTATGTCGGTGGATAGCCTTGAAAACAAAAACTATTTAAATCGGTTGGCGGCCTTACCAGAGGTGAACGGCATCTGGCCCAAGGGCAACGGCATTCTGACCAATTTCGGCGAAGGTACCTTTCTTTGCGTCAAGGCGTTTGCTAAAGCAGCCAACAAAGCGGGCAGTCTTGACCCTGAGGCATTAGTCGAGGCTCTGGAAACGATTAACATCAAAAGCCCTCAGGGTGAGGTGTATATGTCTCCTGAGACACATCACGCTCAGGTAAATACCTATCTTGCCCGTTGCCAGGCGGATGGCCATTTTCCAATCATCGAAACCTTTGGTTCGATAGCCCCGATCATCCCTGAACGTTATAGTCATCAGCGCATAAGCCACCAGGCCACCCTTGAGGAAGATATTCGGCTACAGGCCAGGATGCTCGAACAGATGTCTGAAGGGGTGTTTCTGTTCAGTACCAATAACAAGGACATCCTTTACGCCAACGCTGGCGGAGAAAGGCTATTCCATTGTCACAAGGGGGAACTGATTGGTGAAAAGTTCTCACAGCTCATTGCGCCATCCGATCAAGTCCCAGATGAAACAGCCAACCAGATCAGCAATACCATGGACCAGAATGGCTCTTGGCAAGGTGAACTCAACAACCTAAGAAAAGATGGCACCAAATTCTGGTGCGCGGTAACGGTATCCACGTTCACTCATCCTGTCCACGGTGAGGTTTGGATGGCTGTGTTTAGGGACATCACCCTGGTAAAGGAGATGCAGCAGGAGCTGGAACAACATCAAGAGCGCCTAGAGCAACTTGTAAGCGAGAGAACTCTAGCTCTCACGCAAGAAATTGAGGAGCGCAAGGCAGTAGATGCAAAACTAAAGAAAGAGAAAGAATTCACAAACGCTGTTCTTGAGAATATCGAAGACGGCATTGTTGCCTGTGATCAAGATGGAGTGCTGTCAGTATTCAACGGGGCAACAAAAAGATTTCACAGTCTCCCTGTGAAAGCCTTACCCGCAGAGGATTGGTCACAATATTATGATTTATACCTTGCCGATGGCATCACCCCTATGCAAAAAAAAGATATCCCGCTGTTTTGTGCTTTACAAGGTGAATACGTAAAAGATGTTGAGATGGTTATAGCCCCGAAACAGGGTGAAAAACGTATCGTCATTGCATCTGGTCAACCTTTGCGTGATGACCGTGAGAATTTGATCGGTGCTGTTGTCTCAATGCATGATATCACTGTGCGCAAAGAGACTGAGAAGGCTTTACAAAAAGCTCACGATGAGCTTGAGTTGAAGGTCAAGCAGCGAACACATGAATTGCAGGAGTCGTATGAAAAGTTGTCGAAAGAAACAGCAGATCGTAAGGAAATGGAGAGTAAACTGCGGCAAGCATATAAAATGGAGGCAATAGGCACATTAGCAGGTGGCATAGCTCATGATTTTAATAATATTCTTGCCGCTATCCTTGGATATGCTGACATGGCCCATGATGATATCCCTGACTCTAGCCCTGCAAAATATCAGATTGATCAAGTTTTAAAAGCAGGTTATCGCGCTAAAGAACTTGTGAAACATATATTGTCTTTCAGCCGCAAGGAAGCCCAAGAAAGGATACCTGTACAAATGCATTTGGTCGTTAATGAGGCACTTAAGCTCCTCCGAGCTTCAATTCCTACCACTGTAAAAATTCAACAGAATATTAATTCCTCCTGCGGAAACATCCTGGCAGCCCCTACTCAAATCCATCAAGTACTTATGAATATTTGCACAAATGCCGCTCAAGCTATGGATGAGAATGGCGGTATTTTAGACGTTTCTCTGGATTGTGTTGAACTGCATGAAAATGAAATGTCAGAAGGGCTAAAAGGTGGATCGTATGTCAGGCTTGCTATTAATGATACAGGTGAAGGTATTACCCCTAAAGTAATTGAGCGAATTTTTGATCCTTATTTCACCACTAAAGAAATCGGTAAAGGCTCTGGGATGGGGTTGGCTGTAGTCCATGGTATTGTCAAAAGCCATGATGGCAGGATTACAGTAGAAAGCAATGTTGGTGAAGGAACGACTTTTTCTGTCTATTTCCCAACAATTGACGAGCCAGTCCAGGAAGAAATTAAAAATGCTGAGCTCATTCCTACGGGTGAAGAAAACATATTAGTCGTGGATGATGAAGAGAGCATGGTTGACTTGAATAAACGGAGGTTAGAGCGTCTTGGCTATCGGGTGACAGCGAAAACAAGCAGCATAGAAGCGCTTGAATTATTTCGCTCGCAACCGGATGCCTTTGACATTGTTATCAGCGATCAGACCATGCCAGGATTGACAGGCGTGCAGCTGGCAAAAAAGTTAACGGAGATTAGGTCGGATATCCAGATTGTTATCTGCAGCGGGTATAGCTCGAAAATAGATGCCGAAAAAGCCAATTTAATTGGTATCAGTGCTTTTATTATGAAACCAGTTGAGACGAGGGAGCTCGCTAACACTATCCGGGATGTGCTGGATAGTAGGATACTATAAGCTTTTTTAGTGTTTTTTGAACTGATGCAAGCTTGATAATATTTTCTCAGCTGCTCTGACTAAGAGGCCTGATGATAATCCCTATTCACTAATCCAAAGGCCTTTTATGGTGCCCTTGAAGTGTTGTTGCGCATCAGGCCAATAATTATTAAGTCGTAAAATAATCAAAATAGAGTATTGTATGCTAAGTTAACCTTTGTGTTAAGCATATCCTATAGCGTTTTCCTTCCACGAAATACCCCGCGCTTTGTAGGCCTTAGAGCCGTTAAAGCTTCTGCTGATCATCAAGAAAGTAAAAAAATCTAAAACTGTATCGTGTTTTTTGAACACTTCATATACGAAGTCCTAATTTTTTTTGTATTTCCTCAAAACCCCCTTGAGGGCTCTTCGAACATTTGGCTCGAAAGAGTGGTGTTCTTTTTCGCGGTCTTGAATGTTGACACTCTTCGCTTTGCCAGAAGAGTCTTTAAAGACTCCGTGAGGAACTAAACCATGAACTGCAGTGCAACTCTGAGTCGCGTAGGCCAAGTGTCCCAGATTACGCAGCGAAAGGGTGGAAAAGTATATGCAGAATAACAATAAAACAGAGCAAAAATATAAGAAGCAAAGCACTTCCCCTCTCTGTCAAAAGTGCAAAAATAACTGGCGAGATGAGTGTCTTGTCACAAAACCAACACAGGCCTTATCCGCAGCTGGAACTAAAAAATGTTACCATTTTCTCCCAAAGTAGCACTGCACGGAACAACAGAACAAGAGTTTTCACAGAACTTTAAGGCTTAAAACCCTAAATAACAAATGTGAACACCCTTAATGGCCAATCGCAAAATCAATTGTGAGTATAAACTTTATGCGAAATATTTCGCATAGATATAACGCCCTAATAATTTATAGAAGTTTAGCATTTTAAAATACTTCTTAAATGTCTGGGAATAGATTGTGAGGAGTAATTGTAATGGAAACCATCAAAAAAACGGCGCTAGTCTACTGCGAAAACCAATTTGGTTTAGTGGACGGAAAAACGGCCACAGGACTCGCGCGACACTCTGAAATGTATACAATAGTAGGGATTATAGATAGTTCCTTAGCTGGTAAAGATGCGGGGGAAGAACTTGGTGATGCAAAAAGTGGTATCCCAATTTATGCAAATTTATCTGACGCGTTATCTGAACTTTGTGTGGTTCCAAATTGTTACATTTACGGAAAAGCTCCTTTGGATGCATGCATATCAGCTGAAGAACGGTCTCTTATAATCGAAGCAATGGATAATGGAATGGATATCATTAACGGTCTCCATCAATTCTTCTCAGAGGATTCGGAGTTTGTCCAAATGGCGACAAAGAACGATATCCAGATTACAGACATCAGAAAATCGCCTGAATTAAAAGATTTGCACGTGTTTACTGGTCAAATATCAAAAGTGGATGTTCCGGTAATTGCCGTTTTAGGTACTGATTGTGCCTGCGGCAAAAGAACCACTGCAGTGGAGCTTAACAAAACGCTCAACAATCTTGGCATAAAGTCGGTGATGGTTGCGACAGGTCAAAGTGGCTTAATGCAGGGAGCTCAGTATGGTGTGTCAATGGATGCACTAACTTCACAGTTTGTAATCGGTGAAATAGAAAGCGCTGTTGTTCGCGCCTTTGACAACGAAAAACCTGATATCATTTTAGTTGAGGGACAGAGTGCTGTTGGGCATCCCGCCTTTATGAGTTCTTTCGGTATTTTGAAAGGGAGTATGCCTGATGGCATTATCCTTCAACACCCTCCTGGCAGAAAATTTAGGTGCGATTTTCCTGATTTGGCAATGCCAATTATTGAAAGCGAAATCAAGCTGATTGAGGCGATTTCTCAAGCCAAGGTCGTGGCTATTGCATTGAGCCATGAAAAAGTATCTGACACTGAAATGCTTGAAATAGTAGAGGATTATGAGGATCATTTTCAGTTGCCAACAACAGATGTGTTAAGCCATGGCTGCCAAAAACTCGTTCAATCCTTGGCCGATCATTTTCCAAAACTGGATCAAATAATTAAACAAACGAGTGTCGAAAATATTCCAAAACTGAATCAAATAATCAATCGCGCGAGTGTTGAAACTCTTCCTGAAGTTAATGCGATGGTTGCTTAATCATTTTGACTGGTCAAAAGAAAGGGCTGCCCCGAATAGAAATCTCTCTGTCTAAAATACGTTATAATGCCCGCATGCTCTCTCAGCTCTATGGGCAAAAAGGTATTTCCTTAATGGGCGTTTCCAAGGCAGTGCTCGGTGAACCAGCTATTGCTGAGGCAATGATTCAAGGAGAAGTCAGTTTTATCGCTGACTCGCGCCTTGAAAACATTCAAAAAATGAGAGAAGCTGGTATTACAACAAAGTTTGTGCTTCTCCGCACACCCTTGAGTCAGGCGAAAGCCATTGTCCAAAGTGTAGACATTAGTCTCAATACTGAGATTGAAACGGTTAAGAAGCTCTCCTTTTATGCAAAAGCTCTAAATAAAAATCATAAGGTCATTCTTATGATTGAAATGGGTGACTTGCGAGAAGGCATATTGCCTGACGATCTTTTTCAATTTGTCCGAGAAACTCTTTCGTTATCCCATATAGAAATTGTTGGCATCGGCTGTAATCTGGCGTGTTATGGTGGCGTTGAGCCAGATGATAAAAATATGCACGCATTATCAATGCTCGCTGATGGTCTTAAAAAAGAATTTAATATGAGTTTAGATGTGATTTCAGGCGGAAATTCGGCTAATTATGAGTGGTATAAATCGGCAAAGCATATCGGCAAAATTAACAATCTTCGCGTGGGAGAATCAATTCTCCTCGGTTGCGAAACTTTGAACAGAAAAGCTATTCCAGGACTCCATACAGGTGCTTTTAAACTCATAGCCGAAGTTATTGAGTCCAAAAAGAAACCATCCCTCCCATTTGGAACGATTGGCCAAGATGCTTTTGGAAACATCAATGGCTTCAAGGACCGTGGCGACCGAAAGAGAGCTATTATTGCATTGGGAAGGCAGGATATTCAAGTTTCAGGTTTGACATCAAATGATAAACTGGAAATCCTGGGGGCAAGCAGTGACCATATTATTCTAGACTGCGAAAATCACAATGTACAAGTTGGAGATGAAGTGGGGTTTAGCATGAATTACGGTGCTCTGCTCTCAGCTATGAATTCACCATTTATTAGAAAAACATTTGTCGATAGTAATGATAAGGTGCTAGTCTAATGACTAAAACCTATCAATCACTGGGGCAATGAATATCTTATTTTAACAATACCGGTTACACCTTTTGGAGTTGTAATGAAAAAAACGTTTAAATTGAGTCACCCAAAGATCAAACTTCCAAGGCTTGTTGAAGCCATCAAATCTGAAGTTAAAAAATATATAAAAAGAGAACGAAGAAAGACTTTGCCAGAAAAAGTTGATTTTTGGGATTTTGATTGTCGGTACGGTGTCGATGAAGCGAGTAGTGAAGTTATTCACCTGTCAGCCATAAATAAATCTATATCTGAGGCCGAATCACAACAGCTCGAATCGTTTTATTTAGAAGTTCTGGTCAAACCGGGTTTTCGAACCAAGAAACCCAAGGTAGAGCAACAACCAAATACAGAAGCTTGAGTAATTTAATGCCTTATATGTTCAGAATTATGGGCAAGGCATAACAATATCAATCCAGTTTTGGGAACAAAACTGTTGCCGGGTAGCATAGTGATTATCTGGCTTATTTAAAAAGTGGTTCCAAAGGGAACACACCACAAAGGAGTTGTACAAATGGCAGACGGAACAGTTAAATGGTTTAATGATGCAAAAGGTTTTGGTTTTATTGAGCAGGATGGTGGTAGTGATGTATTTGTGCATCATTCCGCAATTCAATCTGATGGTTTCAAGTCTCTTGAAGAAGGAGCACGAGTGTCCTTCGATCTTGTAGACGGTCCAAAAGGACTAGCCGCAGAGAATGTTGTTCAACAGTAAAAACTGTTAAACCGACCACTTCAAAAGCTCCGCATTATGCGGGGCTTTTTTTTTGCAGAATCCACTAGTCTCACTTCAAAATACAGGGGCCATCTTTAGTATATTCATGAGAAATGTAAAACGGTTCTTGTGCAATAGCGTTAAGAGCGCCGATAAAAAAATCTAAAATTTCTCAATGGCCCGGGTGATTTTGAAATAGTTTGCATAGACCCTGGTCCGGGCAGCGACATGGGTATCTTTTGTCCGTGAAAGATTGGAGATAGCATCAAGAAGATCAGACTCCTTTTCAATTCCTTCCTTGTATTTTAATCTGGTAATACGTAGGTTTTCCTCGGCCTGTTCAATGTTTGTTTTGGAGACTGCTGCATTGTCGATACTCACCTCGTAGTCAAAAAAGAGATTGGTGAGATCTGTTTGTAGGGCGTTCTTCAACTCATGGAGCTCGGCCGCGACGCTACGTTTCTCACTCTGTGCTTTGCTGATTTCGGCCTGTTGGGAAAAGCCATCAAAAAGGTTCAGGCTGAGAACGGCCTGGCCGCGCAACTCTTCCTCATAGTAGGTGCCATCACCGGTGATATGGTCGTCCTCATATTTTCGGTAGCTTCCGCTGACATCCAAGCGCGGGTAGCGACTGGCATGGGCGGCCTTAATCTGCAGGGAAACCGCCTTTCCCACCTCTTCTAGGGTCTTTATTTCGCTGCGGTTGGCCAACATCTTGATCCGATATTGCTCCTGGTCTTCTAAAAAGGGGAGTTGGTCGAATTCACTAAAACCAAGATCAGCCAGGCTCAGCTTTTGATCGGTTTCAAAGGTCAGGCGCTGAAGGCTTTTTGAGAGTTCGGCTTGGGCCTTTTTGACCGTAATGGCGGCATTGTCGAGGTCGACTTTGAAACGCAGGAGTTCGTTTTTTTCAATAAGTCCAACCGAATAACGATTGTGAGAATCCTCATACAGTTTTTTGAGAGTGGCATGGGATTCTTCAGCCACCTCAAGACTGCTTCGGTAATTAAAAATATCAAGGTAGCGCAGGGCTACGTTGAGTTGGACATCCTGCTTGATAGACTGCAACTTATAACGTTCTGCTCTTTCCAGAAGGCGGGCGGAGCGAATATTGTAATAATCGTAAAAACCGGAGAAGATGTTCCAGGTGATGATGCCGTAGGCCACGGAATT
>JAQYVV010000049.1 GCA_030145275.1 Desulfurivibrionaceae bacterium
ACCTAAAACAACACCAAAGCGAAATATCAAGGTGCGGATATCAAGCTCAGATCCCTTCTTGGCCTCGGCCTCCCAACGCTGAGCTAAATCAGCTAAAAATCCTGTCCCTAGCCGATGCTTTTCCTCGGTATGCACCCCCTCATCCGCATAAATTCCTGTTGCCGACGTTGAAATAAACACCTTGGGTGGCTCAACCATCTGCTTGAAGGCGGCAACCAGGTTGCGGGTCAAATCAACACGACTCTCGTGCATGATCCTCTTATACGATTCATTCCAGCGATGCACCACGGGTGCCCCGGCCAGATTAATGACCCCATAGCACCCCTCCATAAGGATGGCCAGGTCCGCTGGATTCAACATCACATCCTGACGAGATAAGGCCTGAACCTCATAGCCATGGACCTGAAGCTGCCGTTCCAGTTGGGTACCCACAAAACCTGTGGCCCCGGTCATTATTATTTTTTTAGCTAATGTCTTCATTCTAACAACCCCTTGAAAGATTTTAATTGCCAGTGCAGAAACGTTCTGTAATTATACCCTATTAATACCTTGGGCTGATTTTTTTCTGATTTGTCTTCAGCAACACAAGGGGGCAAACAAAACACACAGGAAATCATCATGTTTGAAAAATTATTCCAGGCAGCAATCAGCCATAATGCCAATGACATCCATCTTTCAGCAGGAGCCCCACCAACGCTCAGGGTTGGCGGCAAACTGGTTCGCTTAAAAACCGATGACTTAAGTATAAAAGACATCGAAAACGTCATGCGGGGCCTGACACCACCCAGCTGTATGGTGATGCTCGCCAAAACAGGAAACACCGATTATGCCTACGACTATGACGGCCACCGCTTTCGCATCACTGTTTTTCGCCAACAGGGTAAGGTGGGCATGGTCATGCGTCATTTCCGTAATATTCTTTTTACCCCGCAGGAGTTACGTATTCCCCAGCAGGTCTGCGATAAAATCCTCCACGCCAAAGGCCTCTTTCTTGCCAGTGGACCGACCAGCAGTGGCAAAACAACCACTATTGCCAGCCTGATTGACCTGATTAACATCAATCAGAGCAAGCATATTATTACCATTGAGGATCCAGTAGAGCTGGTTCACCCCCATAAAAAATCCATTATGACCCAACGGGAAATTGGCACCGA
Organism: Desulfurivibrionaceae bacterium; assembly: GCA_030145275.1. GTDB lineage: Bacteria > Desulfobacterota > Desulfobulbia > Desulfobulbales > VMSU01 > JAQYVV01. The sequence continues at coordinate 1,155 of JAQYVV010000049.1, forward strand.
TGTAAATTCATTTGTTAGCGGACTGCACTGGTCCATGCGTCAAGATCCAGATGTCATTGTTGTTGGTGAAATTCGCGACCAGGAAACAGCCCGCACCTCTCTCCAAGCTGCCGACACAGGTCATCTGGTCATGGGAACCATCCATGCCCGCTCCTGCGCCTCCGCTATCACCAGGATTGTCTCAGAATTTCCGCCAGCAGAACAGTCCTTTATTCGCGCCCAACTCTCTGAAGCCTTATTGGGTATTACCAATCAAGCCCTCGTCCCAACCTATGACAACAGAGGAGTCCTCTCTGTTATGGAAATTCTGATGAACTCCTCAACCGTCAGCAGTCTTATTCGCCAGGAAAAAGAAAATCTCGTGGGAGATGAAATTCGTAAAGGCAAGGGTCTCGGCATGATGGATTTTGAGGAAAATCTATGGAATCTCTGTGTCAGCAAAGAGGTAAACTTCAATGAAGCCCTCTATTTTTCAAGAGATCAAATTCGATTTAAAGAGAGAAGGGCAGGCAAATAATTCGTATTAAAAAAATAGCCTTTATAAAATAAGGCGAATACGGGAGCCACAGGGGGATTGAACACACCAAACATGAATTGTCTGGAGATATAGGAAATAAAAGATCAACAGTGAGCCATTGATCAGGTGTTGAAATATTTTGAAGACCGGAGACACAGGCCATATCGCACCCGAACTCTCTGTCTCGACATCGTTATATAAAACAGCAGGAAAAGGGGTTACTCTTCTTCGTCAAGAGAAGGAGTCTCCTGTTCCCCAGCAACAGCCTGCTGTTGCTCGAGCTTGCGCTGCTTTTTCTCTTCTTTTTTCTCTTCTTTTTTCTTTTTCTTTGCCAATTCTTTCTGGCGCTTCTCAAATGAGTAGTTGGTTCTGGCCATTACGTTGTCCTTCTAAAGAATTCATATTCAGCGTCGAATACACTGCAAAAAAAAACCCTGCACAAAGTGCAGGGTTTTTATACTGGTCAAGCGCGAGAATTATAACTGAACAACGTTCTCTGCAGATGGGCCTTTAGCTCCGTCTACAACATCGTAAGTTACTTTAGCGCCTTCTTCTAATGATTTGAAGCCTTCAGATTGGATTACAGAGTGATGTACAAATACATCTTTTCCGCCATCAGCTTGCTCGATAAAACCAAAACCCTTTGCGTCATTAAACCATTTAACTGTTCCTTCTGCCATCTTGTAATACTCCATTATGTGTGATCCTAATAAGAATCACTTTGTTTTAGAGCCAAGGAGATCATTTGATACCTTGACTGAAAGTCTGGATGTCCAGACAAATTAAATTATAGTAACTAAGAGAGGCTCACAACTACTTATCCTATTTAAGTGGTCAGCAAAAACTTCGACAACAACGAATATGCCCACAGGAGGAAGAAACGAGTATAACTGAAGATAAATGAAGAGAACGTGAATGGAATTTTCGCCTACATGTTTGATACTAATTGCCTACAATACTCTATCCTGAATATAATGCAAGGAAAAAATAACATTACATTCAATATAATTCCTCGAGAGGCAACTTTTTGCTTTTGGAAACCCTAAAAAAAACCCGCCCCCCTGTAACGAACCACAGAAAGGCGGGCTTTATCATTTAAAATGGTGGAGGTGGGGGGAGTTGAACCCACCACAACCACCCCTTCACAAGTAGCTAGAATAACAGCAAGAAAGTTCAATCTGGCTACAGGTTGGATCACTTCTTTGTATTCCCTTGTTGGACTACAATGACAAGAAGGGAGGTTTTCCTCGACCCTTATAGGGGCGAGGCTTTAGCTATAACGCCTCGTCTTGCCCCGTGGTATTAGCGAGGATAAAACCTCACGTCCAGTTCTGTAGACTTTCTACTAAATAATTACACCCAGCTTTTTTTCCACATTAAAAATGTATTCTTGTAGCCAAATACACATTGTGTGTTGAATACTCTGTCTCATCTCCATCTATATCAAGGTCCTCAGTGGCAAAATAACGATATTTGAGCTCTAAGACTACATTTTCAGCCATGACATAACCTATACCAGCTCCAAATTGATAAGCAAAAACAGTATCATCGTCACTAAGGTCTAAATCGACCCCTAATACCGAATCAAAATCAGCTTCAACTTTGGCCATTCCAGCACCCACGCTTAAGAATGTAAAAACCGGCCCGTCATCCATAAAGTCAGTATAAACATTAAACAAAAGGGCTGTACTTTCGACATCTCCATCTATAGATACTGAACCTATAAGTGGGTGCTTAATGTTATCTAAATCACTTTTCTGGTATGTAACCTCACCCTCAAGCCTCATAACATTGTTAAATTTATAGCCAACGGCACCTCCAAGAGCAAAACCTGTATCAAACGTATAACTTCCTCCCCCAGAGTCTTCAACATCTGAATCATCGGGAACTGAAAAACCTACCCCCACGCTACCATACATACCTTTTATGCCATCATTCTTATGAGTTACATCATTAACTTGAAAAGGATCTATGGTTGAAGGATCGTTGGTTGATGACTCTGCACTATACGCTATAACTGGAGTTAAAAGCAACGTGGCACAACAGGTAATGGTCAAAATTCTTTTGTTCATGATCTCTCTCTTCTATTTAGGTTCTCTTAAATTCCGTGTCCTTTTATATTGCCATCTGCGATTTGACATAAAAAAAGGACACAACTAATATCATACCCATTCGGAAATCACCAAACACCCACTACGAGTATAACAGAAGGTGCGCCCAAGCGAACGCATTTCCGTCAGCATCAATTCGTGGTTTTAAAAATGGCATTTTTTTGAATGAAATGATTTCTGCGTAAACGCAAAATTATATTTTAAGTTTTAATATTATACCTATAACCTTCCCCCTTTCTTAAAAGATTAATGGACTATGTCAATCTACTGTAGGTTAGGAAAAAGGTAAAGCACTAATGATGCTCTGGGATGCCTTTACCTCCCTTAGCCTAATTAGTATTATTGATTGCTTCGACAATTAACCGTAAGGGCAAGAATAAGTTTTAAGAGATCAAAAAACTGAAAAAGAGGTTTGGCAATGACTATGTTGCAGCTGAACGGTTCTTAACGGGAATTAGATACGAAACAGATCGTGGCACCTTTGATATTCGTGATTACAAATCAGACAACCCATTAGGGTTCACCACCCTGTCTGAAAAATGGCTGGCCATGAAAGAGCAAACGGTGAAATACGGCACATTCAAAGGGCTACGGTGCTATATGCGTCAGGCTATGGATGTCTGGGGACAGCGCAACATAAAGACGGTTCAATACGCTGATATTGAAGATTTTTTTAATGAGCAAACCAATATTTCGAAAAAAACCCTGCATAATATGAGGTCATGTCTGAATCAATTTTTTGAGTGGGTTGAGTCCAGAGAAAGCCAGTATCAGAAACCTGAACTTCCAGAAGTTAAATTTACACTTGGGATGCGGAATATTATTAGCAAACAAGTACAGACAAAAATACTTGATGAAATTAAACGCATTGCACCTTTTAAAGTGTGGCTCGGTATTCGTTGGCTATCAATTTATGTGAATATGCGCCCCATTGAAATGGTTCGCATCAAAGAAAAGAACATCATTGATGGGATGCTTCTCCTGCACCCAAATACGACCAAAGAGAAAAAACCGAAATTTGTGCCTCTAATTAAAGAGGATATTAATTTACTGGCTGGAACCACGAAGGGTTTTCCCGAACAATATTTTTTCCGTCATGAAAAAGGGGCTGGTCAGGCAAAAATTGGTTCACAATATGGGCCACGGTATTTATACAAATGGTGGGTTAAGGCTTGTGAAAATCTAGGGATTAAGGGCATTGATCTCTATGGAGGAACTCGTCACAGTTCGGTAACGGCATTAAGCCAGCAATTCAGTGCTGAAGAAATTAAAGAACATGGCACTGGACATGATACTAGCAAGGCCTTTGAACGATATTTTCAAGCTGAAGCTAAAGTGAGTCGGGTTATTTTTGAAGCGGCAGACGTGAGTCCTAAAACAGAAAAACCACCTAAAAAGGTGGTCTCTCTCAATGATTATCGATAATCTAATTGCGTATAACCATATAACCTACAGATATGTTAGCTTTTTTTATTGACGAGATTGTATCATTCCCATACTGTCCTAGGATCACACAGTTTGACAGGCTAGCCCCAAATTTGGGCAAAAATTGTATTAAAGGATACAAACTTGAAGCAAACAATAATTTACTCAATAACATTTATGTTTTTTTCACTCTTCAATCTTAATAGCTAAAGAAAACACAACCCGCGTCCAATCAGCAACTTCCAGTATCGAATTAGAGATTGTTAAGTTACAGGAAAACTCCAAACATATTGAACAAGATTTAGAATATTTAGACAAATATCTAACAAAAATTCTCCATGAACGCACAGACCAAATTCGCAGCCAAGACACCCTTCATTACGAATCCATACAGAAACAACTAGCCAGCCAGGAAAAGATATTTGATGATAAAATTGAATCTATCCGTCAAACAGCAACCTTACTTTTAGCTCTTTTTGGTATTTTCTTAGCTATTTTGAGTCTGTTTGCTACACTTTTTGCTTTTTTGGGATTTAAAAGAATTCAGCAATGGATACAAGATGCCGTCAATGAAAAAGCAACAAAAAATATTTCTGACATTATAGCTAAAATCTTCACTGATGAATTTATCCGAAAAGAAATTCGTGACCACGGTACCCCTGAAATAGAACGTATTGTTCGAGAATTTGAAAGTCAAAGTCAAGATCAGTTTGTCCTTTTTAAGAAAAAAGCGGATAATGTTCTAGCACGCATTGTCGCTAAAGGGTTGGATGGCACATTTACCCAAGAAGAAGAAGAACTAGAGATCTCGAAACAAACCAAACACCTTCAGCTTAAAAACGAAAGTGACTACACGGCTGACGATTGGTTCTTTAGTGGTTTATTGGCTCACAAAGAGAATAATTTTATCAAAGCAATTTTGCATTGGAACAAATCTGTTGAAATTGAACCCAACGCATTTGTTTATTATAATATTGGAGTATCTTTCTCCAAACTCAATAAATATGAAGAGGCCATTGTAGCCTTTGACAAATCAATTGAGATGGACCCCCTACTCTCCCCTCCTTGGAATGGAAAAGGCAATGCACTAGTCGAACTCAAACGCTATGAAGAATCTCTTGCAGCTTTTGAAAAAGCAATTGAGCTTGACCCACAACTCGCCAGCGTCTGGAATGGAAAGGGCAATGCATTAATTCACCTCAACCGCTATCAAGAATCTCTTGCAGCTTTTGAAAAGGCAATAGAGCTTGACCCACAACTCGCTATACTTTGGTACGGAAAGGGTACTGCGCTATCCGCTCTCAATCGCCTAGATGAAGCTTTTGCAGCCTTCGATAAGGCAATTGAGCTTGACCCCAAAATCGATTTTCCTTGGTATGGACGAGGCGAGGCCTGTCTTCGCCTCAAGCGCTATGAAGAAGCCCTTTCATCTTTCAATAAGGCAATTGAGCTTGGCCCCAAACAAGCCGAAAACTGGAATAAAAAGGGCATCACATTGCGTCATCTCAATCGCCTAGATGAAGCCATTGTAGCCTTTGAAAAAGCAATTCAGATTGACCCTCAATCCGCCTCATCCTGGAATGGAATGGGTAATGTCTTTGGTGAAAAAAATCTCTTTGAAAAAGCCCTGACATGCTTTAACAAGGCAATTGAGATTGACCCACAACTCGTCCCCGCCTGGGGTGGAATAGGCTATGCCTTATCTATTCTCAACCGCTACGAAGAAGCCATTATAGCCTTTGAAAAAGGAATTGAGATTAAGCCCCAATCAAGTTATCTCTGGAGCGGAAAGGGTGATGCCCTAGCTGATTCCGAACGCTACGAAGAAGCCCTTGCATCTTTTGATAAGGCCATTGAGTTTGACCCCAAACAAGCCGAAACCTGGAGTAAAAAAGGCATCATATTGCACCATCTCAATCGCCCAGATGAAGCCATTGTAGCCCTTGAGAAGGCTACAGAACTTGATCCCAAACTCACAGATCTACTCTCTGGAAAGGGGAAGCCCCCCAATTAACAAGTCAAAGATGTGAAGAAGAAGCTCTTACCTTTTTTACGAGAACAACTTAGGACTAAAATAGAAAAAGCCACCCCCAGAAGGGATGGCTTTCTAATCAAGAATTACCAATCCACAGAGTGGGCCATCAATGGGCCACTCTGCAAACCGACAACCAGACGATAACTGCCTGATCTTACTACATAAAATGGTGGAGGTGGGGGGAGTTGAACCCCCGTCCGAAAATACTCCCCTACAGGTGTCTACATGTTTATTCCCGCTTAAGAGCTTATCGTGCTTTGGTTCCACCGGGACTAAGAACCGTTTGCACTATTAGGAATTTAATTTCGCCCATTGACCCGCCTAATAGATCAGGGGCTATTCCGCTAGTCGATGCTCAGACCCCGTCCGCAGAAATAACGAGGAAGAGCAGTTGCTTATTTATGCTGCAACGGCATATTGATAGTCGTCAGCGACTATTTTAATAATTCTATCAAAGTTTACGAGAAAGATAGAATTCTCGACATGCAACCCAAGCTTATATATCCC
>JAQYVV010000028.1 GCA_030145275.1 Desulfurivibrionaceae bacterium
CCTGTGGTATTGCAGATGAAAATCGACAGCTTGTTGAACTTTCATGACGAACCTCCTGAGAGTTGGGTTAATGTGGAACCACCTTGTTTACATGATAGCAGAGAACAAGATTGGAGATGAATGGTGGGCTATGAGCATCAGGAAACATCTTAACTTTCATTTTTGGGTAAGCCATTAAGCCTGCCACTAACAATATTCCCCTTGCGTCCCCTTGTAACCGCCATTTTCCTGGCATTCAAACGGCCTATTTTGATTGACGGAAAATATTGCCCAGGTTAGCGTTATGCCTGGTTTCAAATAGGGAGAGAGTTCTTGAAAATTGAAAAAACACTCAGATTTATAGTTAGAAAACCCTATAGTGAGGTGTTTTATATGACCCGTAAAAGAAGACCTGCCTTTACTGAAGAATACCTTAGAGAAGCAGTAAAGCGAGCAGAGGAACCTAGCAACAAACGATTAGATTAGCATACCTTAGCCCTTATAATACTGTGCTCGATTTCGAGCTATTGGCAATTTTAAACAGGAAAACTCAATGACAAGCACCCAACAACGCGCCGCCCTGCAACGCCAAATCTGGCAAATCGCCAACGATGTGCGCGGCTCAGTGGATGGCTGGGATTTCAAGCAGTACGTACTTGGCACCCTGTTTTACCGCTTTATCAGCGAAAACTTTGCCGATTACATTGAAGGTGGTGATGACAGCATCAATTACGCAACTCTTGGCGATGAGGTGATTACCGACGACATTAAAGACGATGCCATCAAAACCAAGGGCTACTTTATCTACCCCAGCCAGCTGTTTGCCAACATCGCCAAAGGCGCTAACACCAATGAAAGTTTGAATACGGATCTGGCCAGGATCTTTGCCGCCATTGAAAGCTCCGCCAACGGCTACCCCTCTGAGCCGGACATCAAAGGCCTGTTTGCCGATTTTGACACCACCAGCAACCGCCTGGGCAATACAGTAAAGGATAAAAACCTGCGTTTGGCTGCTGTGCTCAAAGGCGTGGCCGGGCTGGACTTTGGTGATTCTCCTGGCGGCGATTTTGCAGGCAACCAGATCGACCTTTTTGGCGATGCCTACGAATTTCTCATCTCCAACTATGCCGCCAATGCCGGTAAATCGGGTGGTGAGTTCTTCACTCCGCAGCATGTGTCCAGGCTGATTGCCCAGCTCGCCATGCACAAGCAAACCAGCGTCAACAAGATTTATGACCCGGCCTGTGGCTCCGGCTCGCTACTTCTACAAGCCAAAAAACACTTTGACGCCCATATTATTGAAGACGGCTTTTGGGGGCAGGAGATCAACCACACCACCTACAACCTGGCGCGGATGAACATGTTCTTGCACAACATCAACTACGACAAGTTCAATATCCAGCTGGGCAACACCCTGATCGACCCGCACTTTGGCGACGACAAACCCTTTGATGCCATCGTCTCCAACCCACCTTACTCGGTAAAGTGGATAGGCGCAGATGACCCAACCCTGATTAACGACGAACGCTTTGCCCCCGCAGGCGTATTAGCGCCCAAATCCAAAGCCGACTTTGGCTTTGTGCTGCATGCGCTGAGTTATCTTTCTAGCAAAGGCCGCGCCGCCATTGTCTGCTTTCCCGGCATTTTTTACCGTGGCGGCGCCGAGCAGAAAATCCGCCAATATCTGGTGGATAACAACTATGTGGAAACGGTGATTTCCCTCGCCCCCAACCTGTTTTTTGGCACCACCATCGCCGTGACCATACTGGTGCTGTCCAAACACAAGACTGACACCACCACCCAGTTTATTGATGCCAGTGGCCTGTTTAAAAAGGAAACCAATACCAACATCCTCACCGACAAGCACATCGAACAGATCATGCAGGCGTTCGACAGCAAAGAGAATGTTGATCACCTCGCCAAATCAGTGTCCTTTGAGCAGGTAGCCGCCAACGACTACAACCTGTCGGTCAGCAGTTACGTGGAAGCCAAAGACAATCGCGAAGTAGTTGATATTGCCGAGTTGAATGCCGAGCTTAAAACCACCGTCGCCAGGATCGACAAGCTTCGATCGGATATTGATGCCATTGTGGCCCAGATTGAAGGCGAGGAACTTGAGGCATGAGCAATATGAACTTTATGGAAAAACTGCTGGATGGCGTTGCGGTGGAGTGGAAGGCACTGGGGGAAGTGCTTGTACGTACCAAGGGTACAAAGATAACTGCTGGCCAGATGAAACAATTACATAAGGATGGCGCGCCTTTGAAAGTTTTTGCGGGTGGCAGAACTGTTGCATTCGTCAATTATGAAGATATACCTGCAAAGGATGTAAACAGAGAACCTTCCGTTATTGTAAAGTCACGCGGCGTAATTGAATTTGAGTATTACGACAAACCGTTTACTCATAAGAATGAAATGTGGTCGTATCACTCAAATAAAAACGAAATCAGTATCAAGTATATTTACCATTTCTTGAAATTGAATGAGCCTCACTTTCAGAATATTGGCAGCAAAATGCAAATGCCACAAATAGCAACACCTGTTACTGATAAGTTTCCCATCCCCATCCCATGCCCAGATAACCCAGAAAAATCGCTTGCCATCCAAGCCGAAATCGTCCGCATTCTGGACACCTTTACCGAGCTGACCGCCGAGCTGACCGCCGAGCTGACCGCCGAGCTGACCGCCCGCAAAAAACAATACAACTACTATCGCGACCAGTTGTTGAGTTTTGAGGAAGGGGAAGTGGACCACTTACCTATGGGGCAGGAAGGAGTTGGTGAATTCATTCGTGGCGGAGGGTTACAGAAAAAAGATTTTACGGAAACTGGTGTTGGTTGCATTCACTATGGGCAAATCTACACGCACTATGGCACATACGCGGACAAGACTAAAACTTGTGTTTCAAAAGAGTTTGCCAAGAAAGCTCGTAAAGCTAAATCAGGCGATTTAGTTATAGCTACAACAAGTGAGAACGATGAAGATGTCTGCAAGACTGTTGCATGGCTAGGGGGTGAAGAGATTGCAGTAAGCAACGATGCTTGCATTTATAGGCACAATTTAAACCCGAAATACGTTTCTTACTTCTTTCAGACAGAGCAATTTCAAAAACAAAAAAGGCAATACATTACTGGTGCAAAAGTACGGCGCGTGAATGCTGATAATTTGGCGAAGATATTAATCCCTATACCTTCGCAGGAAGAACAAGCCCGCATCGTTTCCATTCTAGACAAATTCGAGACCCTAACCACCTCCATCAGCGACGGCTTGCCCCGCGAAATTGCATTGCGCCAAAAGCAATATGAATACTACCGCGATTTGCTGTTGAGCTTCCCCAAGCCTGAAGAGGCAGCGGCCTGACATGAGCAAGACGCTAACGGAAATAGCTCAGCAGCTAAAAGATGCCAATAAAAAAGTGCAGTTAATCTATGCCTTTAACGGCGTAGGCAAAACACGGCTGTCGCGTGAGTTTAAACAGCTGATTGCTCCCAAGAATGATAAGGGTGAAGGTGCCGATGATACTGAGCTATTACTGTCGCGCACTAAAATCCTGTATTACAACGCTTTTACCGAAGACCTGTTTTACTGGGATAACGATTTGGAAAGTGATGCCGAGCCAAAGCTGAAAATCCAGCCCAACTCGTTCACGGGCTGGATTCTGCAGGAGCAAGGGCAGGATCGGAATATCATTACAAACTTCCAGCGTTACGCTAATGACAAATTAACGCCACGGTTTAACGAAGAATATAAAGTCAAAGACAAGGACGACAAAGAGATTGCTGTTAAGGCCTTTTCGGAGGTGACTTTCTCTCTTGAGCGCGGCGATGATGAACGCTCAGGCAACCTGAAAATCTCAAAAGGTGAAGAAAGCAACTTTGTTTGGAGTATTTTTTACACCCTGCTTGAACAAGTGATTGGCATTTTGAATGTTGCCGAGCCAAGCGAGCGTGAAACGAATCAGTTTGACCAGTTGGAATATGTATTTATTGATGACCCTGTGAGTTCGCTGGATGAAAACCATTTGATTGAACTCGCAGTAGACCTGGCGCAACTCATAAAGTACAACGAATCAGATGTTAGATTTATAGTTACAACTCATAACCCGCTATTTTATAACGTGCTACACAATGAACTAAGTAGAGGCAACAAAAGTTATAAGAAAAAGCACTTTGAAAAATACAGACTAGAAGTGCTAGAAGATGGCATGTACCAGTTAATAGAGCAGCCTAATGATTCGCCATTTTCATATCACCTTTATCTCAAAGCTGAACTTGAGAAAGCCATAGAAACAGGCCATCTACATAAGTATCACTTCAATTTTCTTCGAAATATTCTAGAAAAAACCTCGACGTTTCTCGGGTATAGAAACTGGGGTGATTTACTACCTAGAGATAGTGAAGGGAGGGTCAATCCCTATGAGACTAGAATTATAAACATCTCTAGCCATTCAAAACACTCCAGCGAAGAAGTGACTAAGCTTACGGAGGACGATAAGCGCGTGTTAGGTTACTTGGTGGGTAAAATTAATGAAATGTATCGCTTTGGTTTGAACGTTAGCTAGATAAGCGAGCTTATTAGTAGGTAGAGAAATGACAGAATATAAAGCCATCGCTGAATCGAACAATTTTATCGTACTCGATAAATACACCAAGGAATGGCAGGGGTCAGAAAGCTACCAGAGCGAAGGCGATCTGGAGCGCGAGTTGGTTCAGGATTTGATCAACCAAGGCTATGAATACCTGCCCGACCTGAATAACCCGGAGGCCATGCTGGTCAATGTGCGTGAGCAGTTGCAAGTGTTGAATAATGTGCAGTTTTCGAACGGTGAATGGTTGCGCTTTGTGGAAACTTATCTTGATAAGCCCAGTGATGGCATTACCGACAAAACTCGTAAAGTGCATGATGACTATATCCATGATTTTGTCTTTGACGATGGCCGTATTCAGAACATTTACCTGCTCGATAAAAAGAATATTACTCGCAATAAACTGCAGGTGATCAAGCAGTTTGAACAAAGCGGCACTCACGCCAACCGCTACGATGTCACGATTTTGGTCAACGGCTTGCCACTGGTACAAATTGAGCTGAAAAAACGCGGCGTGGCGATTCGCGAAGCCTTTAACCAGGTACATCGCTACAGTAAAGAAAGTTTTAATGTGGAACACTCACTGTTTAAATATTTGCAGCTGTTTGTGATTTCCAATGGCACCGACAGCCGCTATTTTGCCAACACCACGGCGCGCAACAAAAACAGTTTCGATTTCACGACGAACTGGGCGAAGGCCGATAACAGCCTGATCAAAGACATAAAAGACTTCACTGCGACCTTTTTCCAGAAAAACACCCTGCTCAATGTGCTGCTGCATTATTCGGTATTTGATGTGAGCGATATCCTGCTGGTGATGCGCCCTTACCAGATTGCCGCCACCGAGCGTATGTTGTGGAAAATCAACAGCGCTTATCAAGCTAAAAGTTGGAGCAAGCCAGAAAGCGGCGGCTTTATCTGGCATACCACCGGCTCCGGTAAAACCCTCACCAGCTTTAAGGCGGCACGCCTAGCGACTGAGCTGGATTTTATCGATAAGGTGTTCTTTGTGGTGGACAGGAAAGACCTGGACTACCAGACCATGAAAGAATACCAGCGCTTTTCACCCGATAGCGTGAATGGCTCCGACAGTACCGCCGGGCTTAAGCGTAATCTGGATAAAGATGACAATAAAATCATTGTCACCACCATCCAGAAGCTCAACAACCTGATGAAAAGTGAAGGCGACATGCCGGTTTACAACAAGCAGGTGGTGTTTATTTTTGATGAATGCCATCGCAGCCAGTTTGGTGAGGCGCAGAAAAACCTGCAGCGTAAGTTTAAAAGGTACTATCAGTTTGGTTTTACCGGTACGCCCATCTTCCCGCAAAACGCCCTGGGCGCAGAGACCACCGCCAGCGTATTTGGCCGCGAATTGCATTCCTATGTGATTACCGATGCCATTCGCGATGAAAAGGTGCTCAAGTTCAAGGTGGACTACAACGATGTACGCCCGCAATTCAAGGCGCTTGAAACCGAGCAGGATGAGAAAAAATTAACAGCGGCGGAAAACAAGCAGGCCTTGTTGCATCCCGACCGGATTCGGGAAGTATCGCAGTATATTCTGAATAACTTCCGGCAAAAAACCCATCGCCTGCAAGCGGGTGGCAAGACCTTTAATGCCATGTTTGCGGTGAGCAGTGTGGATGCGGCCAAGCTGTATTACGAGACGTTCAGGCAGTTGCAGCAGGGCATGGACAAGCCGCTAATGGTTGCCACCATCTTTTCGTTTGCGGCCAATGAAGAACAGGATGCCGTGGGCGAGATTCCAGATGAAAGCTTTGATGTATCGGCCATGAACTCCAGCGCCAAGGAGTTTTTAAGCGCCGCCATTGCCGACTATAATGCGGCGTTTAAAACCAATTTTGGTGTGGACAGCAATGGCTTTCAAAACTATTACCGCGACCTGGCCAAGCGCGTAATAAGCCAGGACATAGACTTGCTGATCGTGGTAGGCATGTTTCTGACAGGCTTTGATGCCCCCGCGCTGAACACCTTATTTGTCGATAAAAACCTGCGCTATCACGGTTTAATCCAGGCCTATTCACGCACCAACCGCATCTATGATGCCACCAAAACCTTCGGCAATATCGTTACCTTCCGCGATCTGGAGAAGGCGACAGTCGATGCCATTACCCTGTTTGGTGATAATAACACCAAAAACGTGGTGCTGGAAAAAAGCTACAAGGAATACATGGAAGGCTTTACCGATGTGGTTACCGGTGAAGCCCGACGTGGTTTCATGGATGTGGTTGCGGAATTAGAGCAACGCTTTCCTAAACCTGATGAAATTGTATTGGAAAAGGACAAAAAAGACTTCGCGAAGTTGTTTGGTGAGTATTTGCGTGTAGAGAACGTGCTACAAAACTACGATGAATTTGCCAGTCTGAAGGCCTTGCAAGGCGTTGACACAAGCGATCCGGAGGCAGTTGAGGCCTTCAAGGCTGAACACTATTTAACTGATGATGGCCTGGCGGCATTGCAAACCATCAGAGTCCCTGCCGAGCGGAAGATTCAGGATTACCGCTCAACCTATAACGATATTCGTGATTGGCTGCGCCGTGAAAAGTCCGCAGAAGAAAAAGAGCAATCCTCCATTGATTGGGACGATGTCGTGTTTGAGGTGGACTTGCTTAAATCGCAAGAGATAACCCTAGATTACATTCTTGAATTGATTTTTGAGCAAAACAAGAAGAATAAAACCAAGGGCGAATTGATCGAAGAAGTGCGCCGCTTGATTCGTGCAAGCCTCGGTAACCGGGCGAAAGAAAGCCTGATTGTTGATTTCATTAACCAAACCAACCTGGATGAGATGGTTGATAAAGCCGGTATCATTGATGAATTCTTCAGCTTTGCGCAAGCGGAGCAAGCCCGAGAAGCAGAAGAGCTGATTCGTTCAGAGGGCTTGAATGAAGCTGCAGCCAAGCGCTATATCATTTCCTCGCTGAAACGAGAGTACGCCAGCGAAAACGGTACTGAGCTCAATTCAACACTACCCCAAATGAGTCCGCTTAACCCAAAGTACAAAACCAAGAAGCAGAGTGTTTTTCAGAAAATCGCCATGTTTGTTGAGAAATTCAAGGGCGTTGGTGGGCAGATTTAGGCCCGCCTTCATGTTATTCAACGAGTAGTAGAAGCATGCCAACAAGTTGCTGCACTCGGATAAATTACTCGCTGCGCTTCCAATTTTCCGGTGAGCAAGGTGTTAGCATTGCCACATCCAACCGCAGGAATTTCTCAACTCACCCCAGGTAGAGATATCTACTGTGAGTGTCAGATTTAATAATGCCTGTTCTAGTCATGACCTTTGGTCATTATTATAGCGCCCCCTACGCTGCTATGGAAAAAATGAATAACAAAATTCCTTTGAAAACAATAGCCTGCACCATTCTTCTAACCATCCTAAGTATTACATTCGCCCACGCTGAACAATGCACGATTGCTCATGTTTCCGACGGTGACACAGTCAACGCTATTTGCAATGACCTCAAGGTTGTTAAAATCCGCCTTTACGGTATTGATACCCCAGAAAAGAAACAGAGCTTTGGGCAAGAGGCTACGCAATACACCAGGCAGGCTGTCCTTGATAAGATTGTTGATGTCCAGGTAATAGACACAGATCGCTATGGTCGTAGTGTAGCGGTAGTCAAACAGGGCAGTTTCAATCTAAATGAAATGCTCGTAAAAAAAGGTTTCGCTTGGACTTATGATAGGTATTGCAAAAAGTCGTTCTGTGATGAGTTTAAGAACTATGAAAAACAAGCACGCCAACAGCGGAGCGGCTTATGGTCTGAAAATACACCAACAGCCCCTTGGGATTACAGAAGAGGGGTGGGGACCGATACCCCTATCAGCTCACCCAAAGGATCACCTACAGCATCTACAGGTGCTTATCATGGTAATCTAAAAAGCCATGTCTTCCATGGCCTTGGATGTAGACATTACAATTGCAAAAACTGCAGAAAATCCTTCTCGTCAAAATCCGAAGCCCAAAACGCTGGCTATAGACCCCATAGCCAGTGTGTGAATTAGCTTCCCCGAATATTCACCTGAAATCTAGGCAGTCTGAGTAGTGAAAACAAGCCCTCAACACATCACACGTATAGACCAACCGGCCAAGAAAACATTTGGTTGGTATGCGCGGTTCCTCCATGGACAAGAGAAATACTCTAAACTGTTTAGCGATAAAAAGAACGGAGGCAAAGATCAGGCATTTGTCGCGGCCCAAAAATGGGTTTCTGAAACCATGAAGGTTTTAGGTTTAAAGTATGGCGAAAACACAAACACAACAGGTTTCCTAGGGATTTATGAATTAAAGACACAAAACAGGATCATAGCCGTGTGGAAAACACCAGAAGGGAAGAGAGGTCAAACTTCTCGCTCTTTAACCAACAACGAGCGCAATGAGGCTATAGAAGAACTGGTGAAGATCCAGCGCCTGAAGAACAGAGGGGAATAATGGAAGAACAACCGGAAACCTCTATTCTGCTGCAGTACTAAATGAGGGAGGGTTGTAATCCCACCTCACACTATAAACGAACGTTTTATATGTGTTGATTTCACTCCTTAAAACATGATATTGTAGTATTAAGATTTGGTTGAATTTAATTAAGTAAAAGGGTTTTGGGTGTGAGGTATAAAATTATGGAAATAAAAAAAACTGAAAAAACGATCGAAGTAGCTTCTGCGTATACTCCCGAGTTGCCTTCAAAGGCGAAAAAAATTGGAGGTAAATGGAATGCCAGGAGTCGCCGCTGGGTTTTTGACATCCGAGACGAGGAGCGGGTTGCCGAGTTGTACCAGAGCGTATATGGCACGTGGGGCAATGAGGATGCAACCTTATCAGATGCTGTCATTGTCAGAATGAGAGCCAACAAAGATCTTTACCTGAATGAGGGTGGTTTTTTTGTGGGAGGCTACATGGTTGTATCGCTCCCGCGTGAAACCTATAAGCGCCATGGTTATGGCAACGAGGGAGATGTGACAGTGTGCAACATCTTGTATCATGCTGGGGTTACCCTGGGTAAGGGTGTAACTTTAGTCGAAGGTGATTTTATACCAAAAGGGCGTCCTATTTTTGGGATCAAAACCCCTGAGGGCACAACCATAGAAATTAAAGATATCCCTATGACTGTAATCGCTGCAAACAACGATAAACTCTCGAAAGACTGGCTTGTTGAGATTGTCAGCGATCTAGACAATGCAGCCTTGCAAGCCGAAAAGAAAAGGTTGCTCACCAGGATTGCAGAGATTGATACTCTTTTAGGGCAGTGTAAGGCCGCATGATTTACGCTTACATGCGCGTCTCAACCGACAAGCAGGATTTGGAGAATCAGCATTATGAGATCCTGCAATACTGCGACAAGAACGACCTGAAGGTAGATAAATGGATTAAGGCCACAGCCTCCAGCAGGAAGAGTAAGCAGGTACGGAAGCTAGATGACCTGGACAAGCTCCAGCCTGGGGACCTGCTTGTTGTCTCTGAGCTATCAAGAATAGGGCGTTCTGTCCCAGAGGTTTCCCTGATCATTACCGATCTGGCCGCGCGTAGTGTTGGCTTTGTTGCTATCCGGCAAAACCTGAAGATCGAGGATGCAGAGCTGGATATGACCAGCAAAATTATCATCTACACTTTTTCGATGGTCGCGGAACTAGAGCGAGACTTTGTCTCACGACGCACAAAAGATGCCCTGGCCGCACGAAAGGCGGCTGGACAAAAACTTGGCAGGCCAAAGGGGAGCCTGGGCAACAGTAAACTCGATGGGAAAAAGATTGTCATTGAGGAGTTGTTAGCGAAAAAGGTGCCCAAGGCCTCCATCGCCAAGATTGTAGAATGCCACCCCAACACTCTGGCAAAATTTATTAAATCCAGGAAAATCCGGATACCTCGTAAAGGATGATAAATGAGCCAGTCTCGGGAAGGAGGAAACGATGCCTGATTATTTAAAGATTAACAGTGTGGAACTGGTTGACACCCTGCTCGCCAACATAAACTATCCATATTCGGTTGACCACTACAGTTCCGCGGTTTGGGCTGACGATGCGAATTTTGTTTTGGGGTATCTGCATATTAAAGGACATGTCGTCACGGTTTCGATCAGGCACCGGCACAATGAGAAGGCCATTTTCGGGCAAAGGGTCGCTGAGATTGAGATCAACCAAATTCTGGCATCATGTTCAATCTTCGCGGAAGTGTCAGAGCTTAACGGTTTAGCCCCAGAAGATTTTATAAAATATATCTCCCGGGAGATTGTTGCTTTGGGGGATCCAGTTGAAATGGAAGGCGAAAAATTGATCGCTGTTTAATGTGAGGAGGTTGATCATGGTCAACACAGAAGGGATCGAAATGCAGATGTGGCTAGGGGGGAGGGTGGTCGAACTCCCGCAGTGGCAATTGGACGCGATACAGAAATGGGATCTTTCGAGGGTGGGGACTCAGGAGGAACTGCTGAAAACATTGACGATGGTTCCCGACGCGAAGTTGGCGATAAAGGCGGCGAAAACATTGGTCCAACTCGACGTGATTAAGGGGGATCTGATGAAAGATCCACAGAAGCACTTCATTTCGTCATCAGCCGAGCCACTCAATCTAAAGGTCACAGTTTAAGGGAAAGACAAAGTTTGTAAAAACAGTAATTTAGCCCTAAAGGTCACAGTTTGCGGGGATTTTTTTTTGAAGAACCTAACTATAGCCCTCGACCTAGAGGGTACATTAATTCAAGACCATAGAGAGCCGAGGCCTCGACCAGGGCTCCATCGCTTTTTGGATGAGTTGCACGACCTCGGTGCCAGAATTGTGATGATGACCACCGTCGAGGAAGCAATATTTCGAGTTGTGGCCAAAGGGCTAGTTAACCTGGGCGCAGCGCCTGCGTGGCTTGAAGATGTTGAATATGTATCTTGGGAGCGACCCTGTAAAGACCTAAGTTTTATTGTTGGTGCGGATCCACAATCATGTTGGCTTGTTGATGATTATGAAGGTTATGTTTGCGTCCACCAAAAAGATCGATGGATACAAATCGAAACTTTTTTTGCGCAGGGTGAAGAAGATCGTGAGCTTGAGCGAGTTGCCCTGGAGATTCTTCAAAAAGTCTCGGGGCACGGTTTGAATCAGTAGGTTTATGTTCGGCAAAACAGGCATTTACAGCTTAAGATCACAGTTTGCGGGAGATAAGGTCACAGTTCGCGGGAGGGGTCGTATTTTTCGGTAAATCAACTAGTTAAGGGGTAAAAGCCCCCGTTTGAGGGAAAATGAAAAGTGAAATCATAACAAAAGACCTGGTCAAGCTGGCCCGTTTAGCCTCGAAGAAAGCCATAAGGAAAACCAGGCTTGCGGGTGGGCCGCTCACATATCAGGTCGGCAAGAAAATCGTAAAACAGTACGCTGATGGCCGCCAAGAGGTACTTGTTACTCTTGACCAGGGACACATAAGGGCAAAAAAAAAGCGTTACAAGATCAGCGCGTTACCGTTACGAGGAGAATAAAATGAACAGCCAATATGACAATAGTTGGGAGGCGCAGAATAACATATGGGTTCAGCAGGCCAGGAGCGATCTCGCCGCTGCCCAGCAGCGAATTGTGAGACTCGAGGAGGCCCTGCAAGAGCGTGACAAAAGCCGCAATGCTTTGAAGGCAGTCGCCTGCGCTGTGCGTGATGCCTTGTCCCAATTAGATCCAAAACATCCTTTGACCATAACAGAAAATAGGGAGAAAATTTACAACGCAAATTTCCGGACCTAGAACTCTCCCACATCTTTCACGCCCCCATCACTTTCTGGGTGATCGGAGCTACCCTTGGCCTTACTTTTAGGTTTTTTAGTAGGGGGTCCTGCGCTGCCACGTATTTGCGCAGCAACAGCCCCGATATTGCTCTTAACAGCATCATCGTCACTCTGGCCAAATTTCGCCGCATGACCGCCTACCCAGGTAATGACCTGATCAGGGAGGAATGTCACCATGCTGAATAGCTTCTGCACAAGGCCGTTGGCGACAGTTGAGACGGCAACCAATACGCCTAAAAATTGAAAAAATTGAACAAGAAAATTAGCCGACTCAAACGACTGCCAGAAAGTTTCAAAGGTTGAAATCAAGAAGCTACCTAGAATATCGAGCAAAAGCCATGCAGCCAGAAAGCCTATTATCATCAGGATGGGCCGAAAAACAAGGTTCAGTAAGAACATGTATCCATGAGCTGATTTATGGCCCATACCATCACCCTCTCCATGGAAATGGGTAATCATCCACAAGGGAGAAGCCGCAAAAGCTTCCACTACAATAACAAAATACGTTACAACACCGCCAAACCACATGATAGCCGGAACCATGGGGATAAAAATCATCATTGTCATGCCGATATAAAGCAGCGGCACCACGACCATGACCAGGCCAAAGGCGAGCACCCCGTCCCCGACCAGCGGCATTGCACCACCGGCCATTACGGCCCCGATGGAAGCAATCGCGAGCGCAAAGATTTTGGTCCCGATAGCAATTATTTTGAACAAAAATCCCTCATCATGGTTGCTAAGGCCATTGATGATAGTAGTGAGGGATGGCCCATCAGCAATCTCAGCAAGCATCGACGTAAACTTTGACTTACCAGTTTTTTTAGGGTGGTCGGTGTCCTCGTGCTCTCTCATTGTCTCCTTCGCGAAACCTTCATACCGTAATGCACCCCTTTTTAACCCAGGATATTCAGCTTGAAAATAATTCTTATGAACCTCCGGAGGGAGATATTCGGCAGGGAGTGTCGTTGCCGCGACGATATCACTGTTAACCTGCATCAATTTAAAAAAAACAGCGCCAGCAGTGAGCCAACTCTTACCGTCCCCCTTCATGTACTTCGAAAAATCTGTCTTGCCAGAATTAACCGCAATGTTGCCCAATTTTGTAGCAACATTGCTTGAATACTCTTGGCCTATTTGCCTCAAAACTTCTTTTTTAATCGGAGTACCTTTAAAGAAATATTCACGCGAAGATTCAACTAAACTTTGGGAGACAGCGGACATGGCACTCATGTGAGCATCAACAACATTTGAGGGATCAAATGATTTAGA
Organism: Desulfurivibrionaceae bacterium; assembly: GCA_030145275.1. Classification (GTDB taxonomy): domain Bacteria; phylum Desulfobacterota; class Desulfobulbia; order Desulfobulbales; family VMSU01; genus JAQYVV01. Next base: position 13,619 of record JAQYVV010000028.1, read on the forward strand.
GTTAAGTGCCTCTCTCGCTTCCTTAAATTGGGTGATTGAAGCGCCTTTTGGGGCCGCTCCGGTGTTGCCATTATTATAACTGCCGGGGAACTCAATTTTCCCACAGAGATTCTCTGGCACATCACCACCTGGCCCACCGAATGAAAGATATTGACGAGAATCAGTCTTTTTAAGCGTACCCTCTTCGACAAGCTTTTTCCGATTAGGCGGATCGATATGCGCTCCCTTAGGCCGATCATTGTAATAACCAGATTCATTGTTGTAGCCGATCACGCACAACTGGCTCTCAATGATAGCCTTCATCACTTCTTTGTGGGACGTAATGTCGGCTGCTTGGATTTTGTATGTGCCAGGGGTTTTCAAGCTACCTATATGAGAGACCATGGCAGGTGCGCCAACCTGCCACCCAGCGTTGGCAAAACCAATCCCCAAAGCTGTACCAAAAAACATTATGGCTTGCGCTCCCGACCAGCCACCGAACATAGGCAAAATACCTACCGTGCCGACTGTTAACCTAATCGGAAGCCAAATCGTAGAAAACCGTTTACCGAAGACCTCACCCTCTTGCGAGGTTTGAATGAAACCGGAGCTTGCAGTATAAAGCAGGAAAAGAATACCAGCTGACATTACCGCAGTGTTGTAACCCAAAAAGACAACAGCGAGAGGGGTGGACTCACCAAACCACAACCCACCGATTGAACCGAAGAGCTGCCCCAACATCTTCATTGATTGGTCATTTCGAGCCAAGTCAATGTAGTAACTCACAGATGCAGTATTGGCCCAGGCCTGTCCTAGGGTTGCACTCCATCCAACAGCAACAGTCAAGAAGCCCAGAAAACGTATTGTGTTTGGGCTTACCGTGCGTCCATTGAAAAAATGGAGAGCCCTTATCCAGCCACCGTCATTGCCAAAATCACCGAGACTAGCAAGCTCTCTCTTGTCGATTTGCCATACGCGAAAGCTGTTTTGTAATACTTGGAACGCAAAATACGAAACCGCAAACATGGATACTAATACTGTCTGAAAATGGGCGAAAAACATCCCCATACCTAAACACCAAAGCCCCAACAATAAACTCAAAGTAAAAATTCTTTTCTTCAGCAACAACTCCGCTCTTATTTTTACAAGCTTAGCCTTAGTTAACTTATGTCTTTTAACAGTTTTCGCGAACGTATCATCGGGAATCACCTTGTCCCCCGACGCATCGTCCCAGTGGTCCTTGTAACCTTTGACGACATACTGCCCTTGACGTTTGACCACATCCAACAAAAAGAAACCGACCTTGGAGCAAACAGTAACCCCTGTCCACCAACCAAGTACGGCTCTGGTTTTTTGGAGCTTGGACCGGGAGGGTTTTTTCGGAGCTTTATTGATGGTTCCTTCAGTTCTATCTTTGGATGCGGTTTTATCAGACATAATTCAATCCGTTAGTTCGAATAAATATTGAAAATAATAATGTTGCCGACAATTGCTAACGTGGCCAACGCACGAAAAAACCAATGCGCTTGCTTACCTGTCGGTATCCAAAGTTTGTCCTTGTGCTTCTCCATGTAAACCAAAAAACGTATCATTTCATTTCCATTAGTGGTTGGGTTTATACTGCTCCAACTGCTTAACCATATCTTTAACTTCTTCAGCACGTTTTCTTTTTGTTTTTTCGTCTGGAGTTTCGGGCCTCCGGACGATAAGATCTTCTCTCGTGCAATTTTCGTCTCCCAGCTTCCCAAAATTGACAAGGATGCTATCGTTTTGATTCAACTTTTTTTTCATTTTTCCTCTCCCAAACGCTAAATTTATCAGGATTTTCCGCGACCAAAACTCCAGTCACGATATGACAGCCCATGGTCTCCATTAACCATAGCCAGGCGGCGTTTTCCTCCCAGCGACGATCGATGGACACAGCACGGGGAAACTGATCTCGTACTGCTACGATCCGCTCGCCAAATTTTGCAATAAACAGAAAGGCTGCACCTTCAGGGCAGTATTTTTTTTCGATGCCATTTTCTGGAAAAATCATTGCGGATCCCCCTTTTTGATTAGAATTAAAATCACCTTAATTTATTGCCTGGTCTCGGGTGAGGCGAGGTAGACTTGCCGTCGCTTAATCGCTCCGCCACCTGTCGCCGCAGCTCGACTAAAAACTCTGGCGTGCCGGTGGCTAGCTCCGCACGCTCACGCAAATCCCAACCCTTATCCTCACCCAAGCGTAACATTAGAGCCACCGCAACCTGGATATCTGTGCCGCTGGCCCTGCGCAAAATCAACTTGTCACCTTTGTCCCACACGTGATAATTTTTGTGGTTGTTGATCAAAAACCGCCCATTATCATTTTCCCAAAGCCGGAAATCCTCTACCAGCTCCTGTTCAATATTAAATTTATACAAAACATAATATTGGCGCTGCAAAGTGGTGCGTTTATGCCAATCTGGATCGTACCGCCTCACCGACTCTCTATTTTGTAGGCCGGTTGTCCATTCATTTTCCACCCGGCGGCAATAGTCAGTCCCTCGCGCAACACCATAAATCTCCCCTGGCTGTCTTCTACGATCGATATGCCTCTGGTCTCCAGCAGAGAGAGAGTCTCTCTGGCCTGATCTGCCTGGGAAGATTTTTCGTCGATCTGGTGTGAGTAATATGTGATGAGGCCCCAACTGCCCAGTGCCAGCCCCGTCGTCAGCGCCAGACCTACCAGTAGGGGCGGTATCCAGCCCACCATTATCAGCGTTTTTATCCGGCTCCGTTGGCGACGGATCTCGGAGTTTATAGCGTTGCTGGTTGTACTCAGCTCTTGCGTGACGCTTTGCTTCAATTTTAAGCCAAGCTCTTGCAGCTCTTCCAGCATTTGGTCTGTCACTAACTCCCGCTCCGTCTCGGATATCCGCCGCAATCTCTTGCTCAGCTGCTGTCCATTTTTCATCGTAAATTGCTCCCTTGAGTCTCCATTTGCCACCGGTACCCGGATCATATGCAGTAATGTAATTTTTGCCGAGGCGAGGCGTCTCCAGCCCAGCCTGATGTAACGCCACAACCATAGATGGTCGATCCACCACCGAGCCACTTATTATGCGCTGGAGCAAATAATCACGAATCAAATCCCGTGGATTTTCTTCAACTTCTAATCCAGATCTCAATTGCTCTGCCTCGATATAAAGCTCGTGGCGAGGTTTTTGCGAGACCTGCCGCCGAGACGGATCGTCTGGACGTGCCCAGCCGTATTTGGCGTTAAAATAGTCTCGTAGCGGTTGGTAAGTCTGGATCCATCCCGGCGGGGCAACGTTGTGACTTTTGCCCGTAAGCAAGTCCACACTCGAAAAAAAAACGTGGACATGGCACCCACCGCCGGCCTCTTTATGGAGCACCGCAGACCAGGTAAACCGATCAAGATCAAGCCCGGCAAAAGCGGTTAGTTCAAACTCATCCAGCACCTCGTTAATTTGCGTCTCTGTTGGCTGATCCTCCGACGCCCACCCGATCACCCCCATCCTATATCTGTTTAAAAAGCTCAAGTTATCACTGACATATGCGACGTCGTATGGATCACCACGCAGCACCTCGATGCCTGGTCGCTCATCGCCCTTACTATCCTTTTTTTGCGTCAGATAATCAGCTGCGCGACGGGCAGAGCCCTTACCGTGGCTGGTAAATTTTATGTGCATTTTTTTAATCCCGTCCACGCCTCACGGATTAAAATAATGTCGGATTGTATCACATCCAACCGAGCGCATATCGCGTCCGCATCGTTTGGCGATTTGTCCCTGTTGGCCTCATAAGCCAGTTGGTTCAAATTATTTCCAACCCTCTGTAATTGCTGTGTTAACGATGGGTCTACATCCTTATATGGTCGTCTTTTTGGTGCCTTACCCGGGCGGGGCGCATAGGTGGTTATGGGCTCCACGCCATGTATTTTCGCCATTTGATGTCTGATCATATCGCCCATATTTTTATAATGACCCGTCGCCATCCAAGTCATCCAAAGATGATAAATCGAGTCTGGCAGCCTCAAGCTCACAACATTACTCAGCTTGCTTTTCATTTTGACTCCCCCTTTCCTTTTTTTTATTGAAAATAAAAGTGATGGTGGATTGCGTTTTTTTGCAGTTGCTGGTGTCGACATAGGCAATATCGTCGACCAATATCTCATAATCAGCGGCAAGCTCGGCGGCGATATGACGGCACACCCCTATGGGCACGGCCTGCATCGTCAATTTGTAACCGGGAGCACCGCTGACGGTATAAGCATGGCCCATATCTATACTATGGGCCCAGGGCGGCATATACATCACTCCTTGCGGCGATCCGAGCCTTAACCTTCTCGTGGTTTGGCCCCGGCCCAATAAATCGTCGCGAATCACCTCTACTTTTAAATTGCGTATCACGCTTATCACATAATCACTCGCCGTAATGGCCATAGCCATGCCCGGGGCAAAACACATTATGACGAGGAAAAGTGCACACATCATTTTTCGCATCGTACTTTCTCCTTTTTTTGTTTTTTGGGGGGGTCGGGGGGCGCTAGCACCCCCCGCGAACTCCGTTCAAAATTTCGCAGAAAATTTTGTAAACGGGACTGTTCGCTTGCCAAGATTAGTATGCATTTTTTCCCTCCATTATGTCAATGGTAAAATATCAAAAAAAGACCGGAATACAACGCGTTACGCCCTGTTGTCTCGCGTAGCGTAACTTGGGTTTCTCCCGCGTAACATTGTGTAATGTGTGTAATCACTTGAGCGATGATGTGCTATAGCAAGGGAAAAACGGCATTTGAAGAACGCACTGAATGTTCCGCACTAGGGTATTTATAGGTTAGGGGCGTAACAACCCCCTTACGCCCTTAGCGTCGGCCTCGCGTAGCGTAAGGGGGATAATTTACAAAAAAAATCTAAGAGAGTGGTGGTGCTGAGATTATTGGCGAATCAATAACGGGGGCACTTGACCCAGAGTGCTCAGGTCACCTTCAGGTCCTCTACGCTAATCTGCAAGAAAAAAGACGCTGTTTCGGGTATTTGCTTTTCATTAAGGTGCAATTTTCTATAGGAAGGTATAAAAAAATCGCACTGCAAACCGATGCAAACCGATAGGTAGGCGTAGCCGTAGACACACAAGTGTGGTAAACATGCCCAAGAAGGGGGCAATATTACGCTTTAAGAGAGATTTGGTAAAAATATTGGGTAGAGTACGGGAAAGACTTTGAGGAGCCGTTAAAGCTGCTCTCGAGCTTCTTTTTAATTCCTTTTCTGAGTGTTTTTTGCGGAGGTCAATCGAGTGGGAGTATTAACGAGGCGGTAGGTAAGTGCCTAGAAAGACGAAGCAAAACCGCCTAAAATGAGATAGAATGCCGCCAGGCAAACCTTCTTTTTTCCTGGCGGGTGCTGGGCGGAGGCCGGAGGCCGGAGGGCGGCGGCTACCCTCACCCCCTCAAACAAAATACTCTATCCGTTTGGTAATCGTACTCTTTTTAGCGGGCTGTAATTACTTGATATTATTAAGGGGGTGATATCGAGACTTGCGAAAAACTCACTCGAAAAACTCACTTTAAATAAAAACCCTTTATACAAAACCCTTTGGAAGGGCCTCTAGGCAGTTACAGACGTGGCTTCGCGGGCGGCAAAGGGAAAGATAAGTACGAAAACTGAAAACAGGTGATGACCATAAAAAACACCTGGAAACAATAAGATGCTTATTGTTTGTGGATATTTGGTGGCGGGAAAGATAAGTACGAAAACTGAAAACAGCCCGTGTCCCTTAAAAAGCACCTGAAAGCAATAGGATGAGTAATGTTCGTGTATATTTGGTGGCGGGAAAGATATGTACGAATCCCTAAACGTGGAAAGATATGTACGAACCCACAGTAAACTCTTTAAAAACGGGCCGTTACACCAACGGGAAAGTTGTGTACGAAACAAAGCGATTGTCAAGAAAGATATGTACGAAGGTGTCTAGGAAATTATAAAAAATAATCATGGCCTTTTTGTTACTGGTTCTAATCATAGTATATGGTTAAGATGGTTTTGTTGTGAAAAACTTCGTACATATCTTTCCCGACAATCATGACTGTTTTACCTTTTTTTTAAATTGCTTAAGGATCACCTTTACGAGCTTATCGCCGGAAAAGTCCCCTGTCTTTTTCGACCAATGTAATACACCATTTTTGTCAGTGTAGCTTTTTGGGGCAAGATATCCAATATCTACCAACTTTTTGATGATCCTAGTGTACGTTTTATTGCGATCGTTTCTGGGTAAAGTAAGAACATTGTCCAAACGTTGACTAGCACACACCTGCTTCCATGTATGATGCCCATTTCTGCGATGTGTCGATAAAAATCGGTGTACCGCAATTGCGTTGGCACTGCGACCGAGCAGGGCTCTGTGGCGTGGATCAACACCTGTAACGATGCCAAATTGTAACTTTTTCAAGAAATACTCAGAAAAACAGATGTCATAACAGGAGCCACCGTCATACGCAAAATCATTAAATATGCTAAATCGTTGCACCATATCATCTCCGGTATCCTCACCAGGCTGATAATAATAAAAAGTTACTGACGAGAGGCGCAGCATTGCCTCTTTAATCATATTTGTATGCCTTTGAGTGTAACGTGGTGATGGATTATCTTTGCTGGCGCTTTTGGCATGACCTTTCCATTCCAGGATCTCATTGTTGGTCGCTGAGTAGTTTCTGTATCCCCTCTCCACCCACTGCCACAACAATGTTAAAAGTACAGATTCTTCGACTACGCCGCACTGTAAACCGAGGTAGTCCAGTTTTGCCCACGAAGTCTCGTGCCGCTCCTCAACGTAATAATCTCGGATGATTTCCTTTTTCTTTTTTTTGTTGTCGGTTAGCTCAGCAAGGGTTCCCGGCAAATCGCCCTGAAAAACTGGCCTAAAAAATGTTGTACGACAAAGCTCTGTCGGACAGGGAAATGGTAATTTGGGTTGGTGAGGATTACCTGCCAAACGTGCCAAAACCCTTTTCATTTTTTTAAAAACAAGTCTTTGATCTGTGGCAGCACTATTGATTTGATCAACATCGTTAGTGTTAATAACGTGAAATTTTACATCGAGATTGCCTAGTTCACTTTTGGCGAGAGCGCTAGTAAGGATGCGGCTATAACCTTTCTCGATAAACCAATTTCGCGCATAAGTATCGCTGCAGAGCACAACCGCATATTTTTCTGTGACTTGCCCCAGAACGATATTGCCGAACCATATATCGTACTCGTTTTTTTTCCCATTTTCTTGCATCTCGGATTTGATACATGATAATGCTTCCCCGAAAGCATACAGCTCGGTCGCTGTAACGTTGGTAATTTTGTCGTGTATTGTTTTGGTCATCAATAATCCTGGATTACTGAGAGTGTCTGCTGGTCTGAATTAGGCGTTTGGTTTTCGTCTCGAGCAGCAACACGGTCCTCCACCCATTGATAAATCTCGTTTTCAAGCCACCCCTTACTCCCACCTCCAAGATCGATTTTTTTTGGGAAGTGTCCGGCTCGCTCCCTGCGCCAGAGTGAGGTGGGCGAGAGTCCGCATATGGACACAACGTCACGTATGCGTAGTATACGGTAACGGTATTTGTTCTCTTTTGATTTCATAATGCTCCTGAACTAACCTGAAAGGATTTGGCTGCATTTGAGAAAATGTTACTGGATTATGAGAGTTTTGCAAGCGAGCCAAAGGGGCGAATTTCCTTACTTATTACTGAATTGAATTGCGAGGATTTCAGTTTGCGGCACTACACCCTTACGCCTAGTTTAAGGGCGTAATTTTAGCTCCATTTGGCGGATAGGGGCGTAGTAGGGAATGCTTAAATAGTAATAATGATAAAAAAGGACGTAACAACGGATGGTTGTGAGAAAAGTACTTTTATTTAATTTTTTTTTTGGGGAGGGAGGGGGAGGGTGTAGTTAAGTGACCGAATAAGCGTAAAAATACGCTATTTGTAGCTAGAGGTAATTTCTTTGAGTTTTTTTGCCCACAAGTCCAAAGCTTGACGTTTCTCAGCATCGTAAGAGTGCTGGTTATATACTGCCATGATCCCCTGAAGCCTGTGAGCGAGTATCCTTTCTGCAACAACATCGCTGACTCCCAACTCTGCGAGCCTGGTCCGGACTGTGCGACGGAGGTCGTGGGGAGTAAAACGATCCGCTGTCACACCAATGTGTTCCCAGTGCCTTCTAATCGTGCGTGACAATGCGCTGGCTGTCATTGGTGCATCAGCCTGTTTATGGGTCGACCTGAAAACATAAGCACTGTCAACTGAAAGTGTCTTGGCCTGTTTTAGGATTTCCAAGACAGCTTCAGTTAGCGGCAGGCGATGGTTCTCATTGTTTTTCATACGTTCAGAAGGAATGTTCCAGAATCCATCGTTGTCAATTTCATCCCAACACATCCCGCAAACCTCACCTGGGCGCTGACCAGTAAGCAAGATAGTTTTGAGGGCTAATTTGGTTAGTCTATAGGCATCCATCTGTTTGTTGTCTAAGTCTAAGGCTTTCCAAAGTTGCTTGATTTCCTTATCGGTAAGAACCCTCTGTCGCCCTTTTTCGGGCAGTTTACGAATTCTGGTGCAGGGTGAATCCTCAATAATACCGCGCTCAGCAGCAAAATTAAAAAGGCGAGATAGGGCACCGTGTACCCGGTTTCTGGTTATAGGTGCTCTTTTCTCTATTTCATCTAGGAGAAGTACAATGTCTCTTCTTTTTATATCATGTACCTTTCGTTGGCCCCAGGTGGGCAAAATGTCGCGATCAAGTAATCTTTTTGTTTCAGGGCCACTTTTTTTGTGACGAAGCTCTCTGTCCCATAACTCTTTTATAATGATATAAAAGGTTGGAGCACTAATACGGGCCTTCTTCTCCTCAGCTTTTTTTAATGCAGGATCAATGTAGCGCTGTATGTCGTTTCGAGCTTCTATTGTTTTGTTTCGTGCGTCGGCTAAGCTGAGGACAGGATATTGACCCAATGTGAGACGTCTGGGGTTGCCCTCAAATTGATAACGTAATACCCACGATTTTGTCCCGCTGGGTAAAACTAGCAGCGTGAGACCCTTACCGTCAGATAACTCAAAACGTTTCTCTCTGGCTTTTACTTTCCGTACTTGAATGTCGCTGAGACCCATATCTTATTTGTGAGCAGAAAATGATACAAATTGAAGTGAAATATAGTGACGTAATTGAAATAATATGAAACATTAATAATGTGTTAATGGCCCACTAGTCAAGCTTTTGTGAAATATAACGAATTGCTTGAAAAGAGTTTTGTGCTGAATGGGGTTCAGGTGGTCGGAAGTTCGAATCTTCTCATCCCGACCAGTTATAGTAAGGGCTTACGGTTTTTTCCGTAAGCCCTTTTTTTGTATACTGTGGTTTGAAAGCGGTTTGTTTGGTGAACTCAGCTCGATCTGCACAGTGTCGAAAGATTTGGAAGGGGCCGCCACGTCAGTTTATTAATGGTTGGCTCTCGTTATGAAGATGTAATGGAAATTAAATATTAGCTTTTGGGAGAGTTGTGCTATGTCCGAATTTACAGATGTTACGGTTGTTCGAGAGGCGAACATATATTTTGACGGTAAGGTGACGAGCCGCATGGTTCTTTTTGCTGATGGGGCCCAGAAGACCTTGGGGATTATGTTGCCGGGGGATTACGAGTTTGGCACCGACGATAAAGAGATTATGGAGATACTGGAGGGAAGCCTTGATGTCCTTCTGCCAGGCGAAACTTCATGGCAGAGTATTGAGAGGGGGCAGTCTTTCGAGGTTCCTGCCCAGGCCAAATTCAAGTTGAAAGTTAAAAGCGTAACAGATTATTGCTGTTCCTATCTGAAATAAGAGAGCCACAAAAAAAGCCGTTGTTTCTGCAGGTTGTAATGCAGTAACAACGGCTTTTTTTGAATAATTTAAGGGCATTGCCAGGAAACGGCAGCCCTTAATATTGCTCAGCTCTTCTGCTGATCAATAACAGCCTGAATATCCTTGTTTGAAATTGTTTCTTTTTCAAGAAGCTCAAGGGTAATGGCTTCCATGGTGTCCTTATTGTCCGTTAAGATTTTTCGGGCCGTGTCATGGGCCGTGTTAATAAGGTTGGAGATCTCAGAGTTTATTTTCTGAATGAACTCATCGCTGACAAGTGGGTTTGAGGTGCCGGGTTGATCGGCTGCCTTGATGACGATGGGGCCGATATTCTTGCTCATCCCCCATTCGCAAACCATCTTGCGGGCCAAATCGCTTACTCTCTCAATATCGTTACCTGATCCGGTCGTAATCTCATTGAAGATAAGTTCTTCAGCAATACGACCACCGAGCAGGATACAGAGATTGTTAAAAAGATAGCTGTAAGAGTGGGAGTGTTTTTCGGTTTCTGGGAGCTGCATGGTGAGGCCAAGGGCCTTGCCGCGCGGCACAATGGTTACCTTATGGACCGGGTCGGAGCCAGGAAGCATCCAGGCCACCAAGGCATGGCCGACTTCGTGGTAGGCGGTAATTTTCTTTTCGTCTTCAGTTATTATCAAGGAGCGCCGTTCTGCTCCCATCATTACCTTGTCTTTGGCAGCGTCCAAGTCGCTCATTGTGACACTGCCGCCGCGCCGGGCCACCATCAGGGCAGCCTCGTTGATCATGTTGGAAAGTTCAGCCCCAGAGAAACCTGGGGTGGCTTTGGCGATCGTATTCCAGTCAATGTCTGAAGATGTTTTTACTTTCTCAGCATGGACCTTAAGTATTTGTTCACGGCCCAGGACATCTGGGAGAGGGACCAGAACCTGGCGGTCAAATCTGCCAGGTCTAAGCAAGGCCTGGTCAAGGATATCAAGGCGGTTTGTGGCCGCGACAATAATGACCTTGTCATTGACTTCAAAACCGTCCATCTCAACGAGGAGCTGGTTTAACGTCTGCTCCCGCTCGTCATTGCCGCCTGCGGCCCCGGAGCTGCGGTGGCGTCCAACTGCGTCTATCTCATCAATAAAGATGATACAGGGGGCTTTTTTCTTCCCCTCTTCAAAAAGATCACGGACGCGACTGGCGCCGATTCCCACATACATCTCAACAAAGTTTGAGCCACTTATGGAAAAAAAGGTCACTCCTGCCTCACCGGCAATGGCCTTGGCGAGAAGGGTTTTGCCCGTTCCTGGTTCTCCATGGAGGAGTACTCCTGTGGGGATGCGGGCCCCGGCATCTGTGAATTTGGTAGGGTCTTTAAGGAACTCGACAATTTCGACAAGTTCTTCCTTTGCCTCGTCTATGCCGGCTACATCTTTAAAGCGCACCTTGGACTCTTGGGCGTCAACGAGCTGGGCCTTACTTTTCCCAAAGGCCATGGCCTTGCCTCCGCCTCCCTGGCCGCTGCCCTTTCGGATAAAAAAGAACCAGATGCCTGCAAGGAGGAGAATTGGCATCCAGGAGAGAAGGCTGCGCAAAAACCAGTTTGGTTCGCGGTTAGGGATGATCTCAATTTTGGCCCCGGCATCCAGGAAATTTTGAACAGAGGCTGGGTTTTCAGGGATAACAGAGCGAAAATGCGCCCCGTTTGAGTCTTGCCAGGTTGCTATATTCTTGTTGAGAGAGAAGTTTGCGACTATCCCATCTTTTACCTTATGAACAAAATCGCTATAGGTAAGGACGGTTACCGTTTCTGGTTGCCCCTTAAAAATATTGAGAACAAGGATGGCGGTGAGTGCGATGATGAGCCAGATTGTAAGGTTCTTGTAGAAAAGATTCAAGTGAGTTCTCCTCGGTGTTAATTGGAAGGGCACATTCTGCGTACTATTATAATGTCAGGCATGTTAGGGCGTCAGCTTATAAGTGGCTAAAGACAATACAATAAAAGTGCATGCTACAGCGAGTATAATAAAACATAAAAGGCTGGAAAGGTAAAGGAAGGTGGGAGGTGGGAGATGGTAAGAAGGTGGAAAAAAGAAACCCCCGGGCCGCCACCCAGGGGTTAAGTACAAGGAGAAACTTTCTCGTTTTTAGAAGTAAGGAGTAAGTTACTTGTTATTACAAAAGCATTTTGTGTGCCGCCACAACTCGTCAGTCTTTGCTTTGAGGGAAAAGAACGTTGAGCCAGGGGGTTAGTCTATGTTGTCGTTGTCTCCTAGGCATAGCGGTGGATGGGTGGGTAAAATTTTTTTGGGATAAATATGCGCCAATTATTCTTCCCGAAGACGCAATCTGCGTTGTTGGCGGAAGGTTGCTACGCGGTGTAGGCTAAGCAGAAAATGGTTGAAAAAAATAAGGTTATTATTTATTAAACCCCTGTAGTTTTGATAAAAAATATTAAATTGTGATTTGTAATCAGTTTTGAAATGACATTGTTTCGTTAAGGGGAAGTTGTAGTTTTGCGTCTATGTTGCAAAAAAAATGGCGGAAAGCTTGACAATGCCAATTTGCAAGTTTAGACTAATTTTAAAGATGGCAAGTATGTTTTGGTTGTGTCAATGATGGATCTTAACAAAGGAGGGCTTCGGGCAAATAAATAAAACCAGGGAAACCGAAGAGGCGATCCGCCAATTGTCAGTTCGGTAGAGGTGCTTATGGCATTTCGGCCCTAGTAAAAGCATCATGTCTTTTTGCGTAGCTGAGCACCTGTCCTGGTAGGAGGGCGTCTGAGCTTAAAAGTTCATGGGCACAAATTTTCAAGGAGGAGCAAATGGAAGGCGTATTTTTTCTCGTTTTTTGGATTGGTTGCGCTGCACTCCACACCTTGTTTGATCTGAAGGTCAAGCCTGTGATTCTTGGATGTCGTGAGGATGAAGAGAATTTCCGACATTTTTGAGATGACCAGATTTTTTGTTTAATATAGTGGGTCGCTTGTAGGCCTCCTGCTGATGGAAAAAAATTGTGAGGAGAGAGTGTGATGAATAATATTCTTGCGAAAGTGTTGCCCCAGGATCAGGGGCTCGAAGTTTCGGCTTCTGGTAAGTACAACGCCGCAATAGGTATCTTTGGTCTTTTGTTTCTTGTTGGTCTGGCTGCTGGTGGACACGCTTTTTATATCGGCCATGAGCATGCCTATGGTAATACCCGCGAGGTGCCATGGGGGCTGCTTATTGCCGCCTATGTTTTCTTTGTTGTAACATCTACAGGCCTTTGTCTGGTTTCTTCAATTGGTCATGTCTTTGGTGTGGAGCAATTTAAGCCCATCGCAAAGCGTTCTGTTTTTATGGCAATCTCCACTATTATTGCTGGTTTTGTTGTTATCGGGTTTGAAATTGAGAATCCATGGCGCATGGCTATCTATAATATGACATCTCCTAACCTGACCTCTAATATCTGGTGGATGGGCACCCTTTATGGCGCCTATCTCTTTTTTATGCTTATTGAGTTCGCCCTGTTGCAGATGGGTAAGCATAAAGAGGCCGGTATGTTAGGTCTGCTCGGCGTTGTGTCAGGTATTGCTGCCCATTCAAATCTTGGTGCAGTTTTCGGCCTTCTCAATGGCCGTGAGTTCTGGCATGGACCCTATATGCCCATCTATTTCATTACCTCTGCGATGATGTCTGGTTGTGCTGCCGTGGTTTTCTTTACCTGGATCGGCTATAAGGCCAATGGTTGGGAGATGAGTGATGAGCTTAAAGCTTCTCTTGGCTCTACTGCAAAATTGGGCGCTCTTTTGATTACTGTTATTATGTTCTTTACCTGCTGGAAGATGATTTCTGGTGTAAGTGGTCAGCCTCCTGGAAAATATGAAGCTATGATGAGCCTCATTTCTGGTCCTTATGCAACTAATTTTTGGGTTGGCGAGGTCATGATGGGACTTGTTATTCCTTTCGTTATAATCCTTGCTGTTCGCGCCAAGTCCATGACAGGCCTTTTTATCGCCTCTGTCTCCAGTGTTATTGGTATCTTCTTTATGCGTTATGACCTGGTTGTTGTTGGTATGATTGTCCCCCATTTTCATGGCTTAAATATTATAGACCTGCCTCATCTCTTTCCTTACACACCTACCTTTCACGAGATTGCCGTTGTGGCTGGTGCCATGGGTCTTTGTGGTATGATGTTCCTGATGGGCGAGAAGCTCTTTAAGGGGCATTTGTCAGAAGACCACTAATACTTCTTGGAAATCTGGTACGGGTATGGGTGGCAGTTTTTTGCCACCCATACACTGCACAGTAAGAAGGATTTTTTTAAGGAGGATATTATGGCGCGAAAGAAAGTTGAAGTGAAACCCTTAAGGTCTGATTTGCCAATATATCCCATCGGGGTAGCGGCAAAACTTCTTGGGGTTCATCCTCGTACTCTTCGTATTTATGAGGCAGAGGGACTTGTTAAACCGACTCAGCAGAGTGGTGCACGGCGATTGTATTCACCGAATGACATTCAATGGGTCGAATGTTTGCGCTCAATTATTCATGATCAGGGTATCTCGATCCCAGGTTTAAAGAAGTTGTTGACCCTGGTGCCCTGTTGGGATGTCGCAGAGTGTTCAAAGGATGTTCATGAGTCTTGCGAGGCCAAGGTGGACTGGGCTGTGCCAAGGACGTTGCACCGTGTCGGTGATGAAGAAGATCGTAAGCGGGCGAAAGCGGCAGATAAGCAAAAGGGAAAGAAGGTTGTTCCTGGAAAAAAGCAAGTATCACCTGGGTGATTTTTGGTGGTAAACAGTCTGTTGACGCTGCGGCTCAAAAAGCTTGCTGTTGATGCCGAGCTTCTGTTTGTTCAGGTGAAAAGCTAAAAAAAAGGGGATTACGCGTTAAGGCGTAATCCCCTTTCTTTTGGTCTACACGCAGGGATTGTCAGTTTGCGTCGTCGCGTGACAACTTATATTTGTTTATTTTCCGGCGCAACGTGTCCTTTGAGATGCCAAGCTCGCGACAGGTTGTCATCTTCTTCCATTTGTTTTTGGTCAGTGAGGCGGCAATTGCCGTTTTCTCAATCTCTTCGAGGGATTGACACATTCCGGGGGTGAAAATAGCACCGGCAGGATTTTCTTTTTGGCCGGTATCGGGTGCAAAAGGTTCGGGCAGATGTTCTGGCTGGATAAAGCCTCCAGGGCATAGAATAAAGGCATATTCGATAATGTTTTCGAGTTCGCGAATGTTGCCTGGGAAGTTATAATGCATAAGAAGGGAAAGGGCGTTGTCGGAAATGCCGACTATGTCCTTTCCTTGCTGGGCACTGAATTTTGAGGTGAAATGCTCAATAAGGAGAGGGATATCCTCCATTCGTTCACGCAGGGGTGGCAGCTGTATTTTTACCACGTTAAGGCGATAAAAGAGATCCTCGCGGAAGGCATCTTCCTTGACCAGGGCCTGGAGGTCGCGGTTGGTGGCGGTGATGATGCGAACATCTGCTTGTATTGGGTCATTTGAACCAAGGGACTCATATGTCTTTTGTTGCAGCACCCTGAGAAGTTTTACCTGAAGAGATTGGGGGATGTCGCCAATCTCATCAAGAAAGATGGTGCCCTCTTCAGCTGCGGCAAAGCGCCCTTGTTTGTCCTTTTTGGCATCTGTAAAAGCTCCAGCCTTGTAACCAAAGAGTTCTGACTCTAATAGGGTGTCTGGTAGGGCGCCGCAGTTAACCGTGACAAAGGCTTTGTTGCTGCGAGACGAGGCATTATAGATGGCCCGGGCCACAAGCTCTTTTCCTGTGCCGCTCTCACCAAGGATGAGAACATTGCTGGGGCTGCGGGCAATCTCCGGCAGGATATTGAAGATGCGCTGCATGGATGGACTCTTTGAGATGATTTCATCAAAGGTGTAGCGCATGGTGAGCTGTTTGCGCAGGCTGTCAAGGATGGAGAGGTCGCGAAACGTTTCCACACCGCCAAGAACATTGCCCTCATGGTCCAAAAGGGGAGAGGCGCTGATCGATATGGGAACCCTTTTCCCAGCCTTGGTCTCTATAGAAATGGAACGATTTGTTACTGGTTTGCCACTGTACAACGCTTGGGCTATGGCGCATGATTTGCCACAGATGGAGGAATGAAAGACGTCGCTACAGTATCTGCCGATGGCGTCATCGCGATGCCAGCCCGTAATTTGTTCGGCAGCCCGGTTAAAAGAGGTGATCTGCCAGTTGCGGTCGACGGTGAAAACGCCATCGGCAACCGAGTCAATAATCAGGTCATTCTTGATGCTGGCGGTAATGTCACGAAAGGTTTCCACACCGCCGATGACATTGCCTTCAAGGTCAAGCAGCGGAGCAGCACTGATTGAGATGGGGAGGGTGGCCCCATCCTTGTTCTTGACAAAGATGGAGCGATCAACGATTTCTTTGCCCAGGTCAATGGCCTGGTTGAGGATGCATTCTTTGCCGCAGACAGAAGATTGAAAGATTCCACTGCACCGCTTACCTATGACATCTTCGCGTTTCCAGCCAGTAATAGCCTCGGCTGCCCGGTTGAAGGATGTAATGTGCCAATTATCGTCTACTGTGAAGACGCCATCGGCGACCGAGTCAAGGATGAGATCGTTTTTTAAGGTGGCTGTTATGTCGCGAAAGGTTTCTACGCCGCCAATAATATTGCCGCCAGGATCGAGGAGGGGGGCGGCACTGATGGATATAGGCTTTTTGTTCCCCGCCTTGGTGGTGATGGTGAGGTTGTGGTCGACTATGCTATTTTTTTCTTGAATTGATTTGGCCAGGAGGCATTGTTCGCGAGGGGTGCTTGACTTGAAAATGTCGTAACAATTATGGCCGAGAACCTCTTTGCGGGTCCAGCCGGTGATAGTTTCAGCTGCCTTGTTAAAGGATGTAATATGGCTATCCTTGTCCACTGTGAAGACACCATCGGCAACTGAGTCCATAGCCAGGTCATTGGTGTGGCTTGTGTCTTCAATCTCGGTAAACGTTATTGCCGCTCCGTTTATATTGCCGCTTTCGTCTGGAAGTGGAATGGCTGAAATGGATACAGCGATAGGCGTATCAGTGTCGATGTTGTCGATGACCATTCTGAAGTTGGTCATGGCACGGCCAGAGGCAAGCGGGCCATAGAGGCTGCAAAGATTGGTGAAACGCTCATATTGGCTGAAGGCATCGCGGCAATTTTTGCCAATCATGTCTTCCTTTTTTAGGCCAAGGAGGGTTTCGGCACTCCTGCTAAACGAGGTTATTTCCCAGTTATTGTTAACTGTAAATATAGCGTCAGTAATTTTGTTGGGAATAGGTTGCTTGTTGCTATCGTCCATGCTGTTCCTTGTTTTCAACAAAGGTGCCGTGAGGCAATTTTTTTTAAAAAAAGTTTAGGTGAGAATCAGGATAACAGGGGGGGAAGAAGAGAATGTATCAACTGATTGTTGAAAGGCACTTTAGCCTGTCATGGGCACAGGGTCAACGATCTTTGCTTAAAAGAAGATCGATGTTTGATAGGGGAGTGGTTGGATTAAATCATTGTAAGTGTGGAAAGGAGTCCATGCTGGTTGGCAATGAATTCCTCAAGTTGCAGTTCTTGGTGTGCTGAGAGGGAGCCGAATTCTAGGGCGTGACGGTACGGGCCGGTCTTGTCTGGGGTCACGATGTTGGGGTAGATGAGCGAACAGCTGACTTCTTCAATAAGTAAGGTCGAATTGTCTAGGAGAAGGTCAATGGTAAAGACACCCAGGGGCCAGTTATTACCGGTGAGGTGGCGAAAGGATAACCCCTTCATGCTGATGTCGACTATTTCTCCTGATCCGTCAGAGCAATAAAGGAGGGATTGATCATTAATTTCAATCCTCTCTTCGAGACGACTTTCTGATATTTTATTCATGGAATTCTCCCCCTTCCACTCATATGCAAAAAAAAGAATTGTGGTTAGTTTTTTTGCATGACTAATGATAGGTTTTGCAAGACGGAAAAGTCAAAGTAAAATTTTCTATTTCTTTAGTGTTATGGTCGGACTTCATGCCAGTATGTTGGGGCGGGAGGAAAGATCTGTGATTCTTTTTATCGTTTGAGATGCTCTGTCTTGAAGGGAAAATATTCTTGACAGTGGCAGGATTTCATGCTTGCATGCATGGCGTTACTGGAGGCTGGATTTTGCGTAAACTTTACAGTGTAGATTTATACAATCTTCACATCTTCAGTTTGGCAAGTTGTTGTCTGTAGATTTTTTTGTTAGATTGAGCGGCGCGTCATTAAGGAACAAAAAGTGGCGAGCAGAATTATACGACTAAAATGAGAAACCCAATGTGTCTCATATGGTTCATCTGCTTTTGGTAAGGGCAGCTGGCTGTTTTTGTGGGGCTGGTAAATTTGAAGTTATCTTACTTGAGGAGTAACGAATGAAAGTTAAAGATTTGGAAAAGCTCGAAAATGAGGGAACAGAGTCTTTGCCTTCAGAAGAGCGTCGGCGTTTTTTGCAATTCGGCCTTTCTGTCACCGGAGTCTTTTTAGGTGGTACTGTACTGTCTCTAAGCTCTGCTAAAGATGCTCAGGGAGCCTTGGGTGGCATGAGCCCTGCTAAGAAATATCCCTATAGCCCACATTATACGATGGTTATACGTCAGAATCGTTGCGTGGACTGCGAGCGTTGTAAGGAGGCTTGTGCAACCACAAATAACGTTCCTGCCCATGGTTACCGTACCACTATTTTAGAGCAAGAGCGTGACCTTGGATCTGGTAAGAAGGAAAGGATTTTCATGCCTGTCCTCTGTAACCACTGTAATCGTCCTCCTTGCGTTCGTGTTTGTCCGACTTCTGCAACGTATAAGGATAAGGTGACCGGTATTGTTATGATGGATAGAAAGCGTTGTATTGGTTGTAAAACCTGTATGGCTGCCTGTCCTTATAATGCCCGATACTTTATAGAGACCTGGGGGGTTCGTGCCATTGATAAGTGTAACTTTTGTTATGACACCAAGCTTAAGGAGACAAATGGCAGGATCACAGCCTGTGCTGAGGCCTGCCCGGCCAAGGTTCGTGTTTTTGGTGATCTCACCGATCCTGAGAGCAGGGCCTATAAATTGATTCACGCCCCTGAAAAGGTGGTTTGGGTTCTCCGTCCTGAGACTGGTGCACTGCCAAATGTTTTCTATATGAATGACTAGGTAATCGTGGTCCGGTAATTGTCCAGGGCTATTGTTTTTAGAACGTAGCTGATATTTTCGATCTTTTTTACCAAGATCGATTTGCTTAGCGAGGCTTCCAAGGAGGGCGTCGCGCTAATACATACATGAGGGATGCAATGAAATTGAATGATAAGAGCGCTCCAGGCTTGTTACCTTTTTTGTTATTATTGACAGTTGTCTTCTTCTGCGTCGGCCAGGCCGTTGCCGAAGAAGAGTATGATGAGGAGGCCTATGGGCCTGAGGAGCCAATCGTTTTTGTAAAACCTGTTAAGGCTGTTGATTTTTCTCATAAGATCCATACCATGGGTGCTGGTCTTGAGTGTGACAGTTGTCATGATGAGCTTTTTCAGATGGAGGCGGGTACAGCTGAGCAGAATGATGATTTCACCATGGAATCTCTCTATGCTGGTAAGTATTGTGGTGCCTGTCATGATGGCGACATGGCTTTTGCCTCTAATAAGCGCTGTACCATCTGTCATATCGGCGTAAAGGGTTTTGAACGTCTTCATAGTGGTGATGAAGCTCCAGCTGACGGTCACGGTGGTGGTCATTAAGTAATTATTGACCCCAGGTGTAGTTTGTGAAACGGCATGGCGATATTTAATCGCCATGCCGTTTTTTTGTTTGCTCTTTGTCATCTCCTTTCTGTGCGATGGTTCTCTGGTCGTTCTAAGATATTGCCCTTGTTACTCTTTTCCTTCCTTTATCTTGTAAATCACTTTGTTCAAGTTCTTCTGTCAAGAGGTGGGGTAGGAGGCGCGCTACTCGTGTTTTTGATAAGTATGCTCTTGTGGGCCTAGGCATGGTTTGGTTGTTCCTTGTCTCTCGCCTGTAGGGCGAGAGCGTTCTTTTAGCTGGGGCACGGGGTATTGCCCTTAGCGTTCTCTCTGTTTTTGCCATGGCTTGGAGATTGTTGATGAAAATCTCCCTTCAAGGCTTCTTTCTCTCGTTTTTTTCCTCGTTGCTTACTGTTAGCTCTGTAAACTTTTCTGGACAATAGTGGCGCAAAGTGCGCCACTATTTCGGGGTTTCAGGGTTAACATGCTGTTTTTGTGGAGTTTCTCTCTGTGTGTCGCAGGCGGGATGTCTGCGTTTGCAGGCCTTGATTGGCTAATGGAATTGGTTTCTTGGTGTAAACTGGGCGCACTTTGCGCACCTTGCCCAAGGGGCATGTGGCGCAAAGTGCGCCCAGTGTTGCAATTAATATGGACATGGGAAGGGGTAGGAAGGGTTGGATATAGATATTTGTATGGTTTTGTTTCGACGAAAATATGGGGACTTATGTTTTTTTAGACGAAAAGATGGCTGCTTCTGGCTGAGTTTGGCACACCCGTTGCTATTAAGACTTAGTAACTAAGAAACAGGTATAAGCCTGAAACGAGAAACGCCCATCCATTTTCAAATGGGCTTGAGATTTCCTACCAAAATCTCAAGTGAAACAACAGGAGGCCGGTTATGAGTGCCTTAATTCATATGCTCAGTAAAAATCAGGGGTTAAGAGGATCAGCATCTTGGCTTGCAGCTATTGGCAAGCGTTTTGCTCACTTAAGTGAGGCTTTTTGGTTTGGTACCTCCCTGGTGCTGTTTGTTGTTCTTGGACCTTTTTCAGCCGTTGTAGCCCTGATTGCTTTAGGCTCTTTGGCTACTAAGGGTGAGACCAAGCATTTACAGAGTCCGGCCAAAGTTTGATGTTCTTTAAGAGGAATGACGGGTAGGTGGCGGCCTGTTCGTCATTACCTCTTAAGAGTCCAAAGAAACAAAGTGGCCTCAATGGCTACCGAAATAAGTTGTCTATTATAATTTATAGGAGGAAGGAAAATGGTTAACGGATTTTCACTTGCCGCAGTAGCGGAACCGAGGGTGGCAACACCTAAAATAAATCTGGCAACAGGCCTTTTTGCTCTGCTTGCTATTGTCGGTGTCTCAGCTGGTCTTTATGCCTTCTACGCTGGCCACCATACAATGTACAACAACACCCGGCAAATGCCTTGGGGTATATTGATTTCATCCTATGCGTTTTTTGCTATTACCTCTACAGGTCTTTGTCTCCTGGCCGCTGTTAGTCACATCTTTGGTGGCAATAAGCTGGCCCCTCTCGCAAACCGAATGGTTTGGCTCTCTATCATTACTATTATAGGTGCTTTCACTATTATCGGTGTTGAGATAGAAAATCCCCATCGTATGCTCATCTATAATATTCTGAGCCCAAACCTGACCTCCAATATCTGGTGGATGGGTACCCTGTATGGTATGGCAGTAGGCTTTATGCTTCTTGAGTTTTTCTTGATCCTTAATAAGCAGTATAAGCTTGCGGTTACCCTTGGGGTTCTTGGTGCTCTTGCCGAAGTTGCCGCAAACACCAACCTTGGCGCTGTCTTTGCGACCCTTTCCGGCCATCCTTTTTGGTATGGTTCTCAGCTTCCTGTTTACTTTCTTTGCAGTGCCTTTATGTCTGGTGCCGCAGCAGCCATCCTCTTTACCAATATGGCTTTTAAAATCCGTGATCGTGAAATTGATAGCGTTACCATGGCTGGCATGCAGTCTGCCGGTAAGGTCCTCACCCTTACTCTGTTTTTGATCTGTGTAGCCACGGGCTGGAGGTATATCTCCTTCTTCGTGGGTGGTGCCGAGGGTGGACGTGTTGCTGCCATGGCTCTGGTTTCCGGTCCTCTGTCCTTTAACTTCTGGATTTTTGAGATTTGTATCGGTTTAGCTTTTCCACTTGGCCTTCTTGCCATGACCAAGCTCAAGAGTGCACCTGCCATGACATTGGCAGCCTTTATGACCTTGGTTGGTCAGTTCTTCTCTCGCTATGACCTGGTTGTTGCCGGTCAGATTGTCCCCCATTTTTCAGGATGGGATAACCTGCCCACCTACTTTAGCTACGTACCTTCTGCCTCTGAGCTGATGGTTACCTTCGGCGGCATCGGCGTAGTTGGTGCAACCTTCTTACTTGGAGAGCGTTTCTTTGGCCGCGCCTTTGACGATCATGGCTCCCATTAAGGATGTGGAGGTTTGGTGATAAAGTTCTCTTGCCACGAAAAACCGGAGGACTTGCCTTAAGGCAGGTTCTCCGGCTTAATCAAATCGAAAAGGTGAAGCATCATGTTCTCAGACGATAAGGCAATCTTTACAATCGGTGTTGCTGCAAAGATGCTGGAGGTACACCCCAGGACACTTCGAATATACGAGCAGGAAGGTTTAATCAGGCCTATACGAAAAGGGAAATGGCGTTATTTTAACATGGATGATATCAAATGGGTTGAGTGTCTGCGGAGTATGATTCATGAGCAGGGTATTTCCATCGCCGCTATTAAAAAGCTGCTCATATATACCCCCTGTTGGAATATTACCGACTGCTCATTTGACAAACGTAAGCTGTGCACAGCTTTTATGTCCAGTGGTCTTGTGCCCAGAAAAATTGAGATTGAACATCCTCAAAAGATTGCTCGATCTGACGGTGATGTGGCTGCCTAACTAAGTGTTGTCTGGTGTCAGGTCGTTGCTTTGATCTCTTCGACGTAGAATTTTTGGTACGTCATGAGGTGTCAGTATTTTCTCTCTCGGTAGGTCTTCCGGTTGCGCTCTTAAGGCAACCGGCGGCAAGCGCGCGTATACTCCCCTTTTTTTAATAATCAAATTAGTGTATTAGCGTGTTTTTCTTCGCAATAGATTTGTCGTAATTTCTTTCTCCAGTTTAAGCTAAGCCTTGTCCGTCCGAATATAATGGGCCATACTTGTTCTTGAATTATTAACATCTATGGAGTGGGGTTATGGGGAACGGTCTTAAGGGATTTTTACTCGCTGTTTTTGCTCTGGCACTTCTTCTTGGCGGGGTTGGTTGTGCTCGTCATGAGGTGCGTGTTATGGAGGCCACAGGCTATTGCGGGTGTAAGGAGTGCTGCGATTGGCAGCGTGGAAGTTGGCAGTATCTCAAATTGAATTTTTGGGATCGTTATGTCAGTGATGGCAAAAATAAGGGTAAGGGCTATAGCGGTAAAACTGCCAGCGGCACAATGCCCCAAGAGGTCTCAGACGGCCTGTTTTCTATGGATAGTGTCAAGAAGCCTTGGAAGATCCCTTTTCGCCTCCTCCTGCCCTGGTTGTGGTTTTCCGAGGATGGAACCATTGCTGCTGATACCAAATATTATCGTTTTGGAACCAGGATGTATATTCCCGGTTATGGTTGGGGCAAGGTGACGGATCGTGGAGGTGCTATCAAAGGGCCGAACAGACTTGAT
>JAQYVV010000007.1 GCA_030145275.1 Desulfurivibrionaceae bacterium
ATAGTCTAAAACGACAGATTGAAAGGGCTCGGACAGATCGACCACATCAAGGGAAATATTCAAAAAATCGGCAATTTTCTGGACCCTGACAATCTGCTCATCAAGATCCGGCTGGGCCAAAGCCATGTAGACTCCAGACACCTCTTACCCTTGTTGGATCAAGAGAGCCGCAGTCACAGAACTGTCCACCCCGCCACTCATTGCCACCATTATTTTTTTGTTATTCTGTTTCATCTATGCAGGTGTATAAATCCTTTTTTAACTGCTTAAATTGACCAGCTCACAACAAACAGAATAAACCACAAATGTCTCTCTTTAGCACCCTCATTGATAAATCTGAAGAGAATGGTAGGACATATATTAACCAAAGTCCTAGTAAAATATCCCCTTTCAATTTGAGAAAAGCACACCTGTTGGAAGCAGAATATTTGCAGCCTCCACATCCTGAATCTTGATTTAGAGAATATTTTTCCAAGTCGCATTACTCGGTTAAAAATTCCAACCAATCACCTTAAAGAATTTGTACCATCCTGACACAAAGTAATTCAAAGTAATGCTAGGCAAAGGTAACAACAAGCATTTAGCTTATTACTTAAATGCTTAATTTTACTAATAATATTTTTATGTTGACACCAACACAAAGCAGTGCTTTATTGGCAGCAAATATACAGTAAAATATGAAACAAAATAATATCTACATCCACAAAAAGGAGAAAAAATGAAAAAGAAAAG
Source organism: Desulfurivibrionaceae bacterium (assembly GCA_030145275.1). Classification (GTDB taxonomy): domain Bacteria; phylum Desulfobacterota; class Desulfobulbia; order Desulfobulbales; family VMSU01; genus JAQYVV01. The sequence continues at coordinate 733 of JAQYVV010000007.1, forward strand.
TTTAATTTGTTTGTTTGCAGGGATATTCATGGTCGGCATGGTTGCTATTGTCCAAGCCGGTCAAAATAAAGATGATATTTACGTCAGCGCAATCGATTGTGACTGGGGTGAATTTGAGTCAGCAGTCAGCGAATCACGACTGGAACAAATCCTGGCCACAATGCCGGCGGCTGGTCCTGCTCAGGAGAATGATGATATTTATGTTGAAGCAAATGACTGTGATTGGGATGAGTTTGCATCGATAAAATAATTATTCAGGATAGGGTTATTTTATGTCAAGAGACGTCTTGTATGCAATCTTTGCCACCGCCATTACAATTGGCATTGTTATACTGATACTCACTTGATCGTATATTGAATTGCTGAACACCTCCTATCCATATACGATTTTGACAAAGCCAAATATATTACGATTATCAGTCTAATCCGGAGAAACCGGGAATAAGTGCCTTAACAGTGGTCTGCAACATATTGGGAATATTGTTCTTTTCTTAAATCCTCGGAGTCTTTGCTTACCTGTTTTTGTGACAGGATTTCAGTTATAAGGCACAAAAAAAAGGCAGACTCATTAACTTGAGACTGCCTTTTTTTGTGAAAATTCAGATAACTATCTATAATGGTTCACATGACTACAGAAGGTTATATACGATATAGAAGTGACTATAAGTACCAGTTGGCAGAGGGCTACAGGATCAACATTTAAATTAAACCAAAATCCAATATTGAAACAGATTTTATTGATCTGGATGTAGAGGGAAATTTATCGGTTAAAAAAGGATATGCCTGGGATGGCCCTTCTGGCCCGGTAAAAGGTACAGATGAGAATATGCGTGCACCTGGGGAATAATAAAACCTCCACATCTAACCAACGGGTTGAGTTCATTTTTTCTGTTGACCTCTTGGCCCTTTTCTATCATATAGAAAAAGATATTTAATCAGGTGTCGCTCAGACATAAATAGGGAATCCCGTGAAAATCGGGAACGGGCCCGCCGCTGTAACCTCTTTCCTTTTTAGTGCCTTAGAAATTGAATCTTGAAGTCTTGCGCTTATCTGTTTTTTCAACAGTAAATCAATTTTCCAAAGCACTTATCCCCCTCAGGGTGGGTTGTTATAAAAAGGAACTTTTGACAAAACGCCACTGTCCTTTTAGGGTCGCTCATAAATAACTTCGCAGAATTGAGGTGTAAATGTGAAATTATTTTTGCGCGAGACCTTAGGATGGGAAGGCTGTCAGAAGGGAGAGGGAGTCAGAATACCTGCCTGATTAATAAGTTGCCGTCTCGTGGTAAAGACGGGCAATTGTCTGGTTTTGCGGATATAAGGGACATCCTCAAACTGTTTATTTTAAACTGGTTTGGGGTTTTTTTTTACCCGACCTTCATTCGTAAGGAGATTTAACATGAACTCAAAAGAACTTGCCTACGCAAAACAAGGCGCTCTGACCGCCAAAAACTGGGACACATTTCAAACTGTTATGCGGAAATGCTTAAAGATTGTCATTTTTCAACGCAAAACACCGCTTGGTGTCCCTTCTACCACAATCGCACCCTAACCCTGCGCCGCTAACTCTTCTCACATTGCGCACCAACATATCGAGGCAATGTGACTTAAGCGGCGCAAAAACCTCCCAGGACAAAACAACCGTGTCAAAACCACAAAACATCAAAATCCCGGAGCTTTTAGCTCCGGCGGGTAGCCTGGAAAAGCTTTATGCTGCTATCCATTACGGCGCTGACGCAGTTTATCTGGGAGGGGGGGATTTCAGTTTGCGGGCCCACGCCGTCCTCAACAGAGAAGACCTGGCAAGGGCGGTGGCCTATGCCCATGAACATGGAGTCAAAGCCTATATCACCGTCAACATAATGGCCCATAACCGGGACTTAGAAGAGCTGACAGACTACCTCCCCTTTCTTGCTGAGATTGGGGCAGATGGCCTAATCATTGCCGACCCCGGCATCATCAGGGCGGCCAAAAAACTAGTCCCGAATATTCCTATTCATCTAAGCACCCAAGCCAACAGCACCAATTACTCCTCTGCCCTCTTCTGGCATGAACAAGGTGTCAAAAGGATAAACCTGGCCCGTGAACTTGGCCTTGCCGAGATCCAAACGATTCGAGAACATGTCCCCACAGAACTTGAGATATTTGTGCACGGGGCCATCTGCATCTCCTATTCGGGACGCTGCTCCCTTAGCCTTTACATGACAGGCCGGGACGCTAACTGCGGCAACTGTGCCCATCCATGCCGCTATAGATATGTTTTGGAAGAAGAAAAAAGGCCTGGCCACTATTTCCCCGTTGAAGAAGATGCACGCGGCACTTACATATTCAACAGCAAGGACCTCTGCCTTCTACAACGCATTCCCGACCTGATCTTGGCAGGGGCAGACAGTTTGAAAATCGAAGGCCGCATGAAAAGTGTCTATTACGTTGGCGCAATCGTCCGGCTCTACCGCGCCGCCATAGACTACGTGGCTCAAAAGATTGAGGAGCAAGGTGAAGGTGTACTGAAAACACTGCAACTTCCAGAAGAATTTACGGCCGAACTCCCCAAAATAGGGTCACGGGGATACACAGAAAATTTTATCGACGGCCCCCCAGATTCAGGCGATATGCTCTATGGCGGCATCAGGGTTAAGCAGACCCATGCCCCGGTGGGTATTGTCCGTAAGCTTGGAGAAAAACCGCTCATCGAGATGAGAAACCCTTTAAATGTAGGGGAAAACATAGAATTACTGGGGCAAGATTTTGCCCAATGGACCATGCGGGTTGTTGGAATAACAACGGAGAAAGGGAAGTCTCTAGACAGAGCTAACCCCGGCAACCTCATTTATCTTGAAACAGACCCCGTGCTTGATGTCTGGCAAGTAAACAGCTTACTAAGAAGAAAAAGCGATATAGAAGAAAAAAGGGTTAGCGCTCCATGAACACCCCGCTGCACGTGATCGACCCCCGTGATATACAGGGGGTATAATCGCGTGGCTCGATCACGCACATCGGGGTGCCCCTGAAACGCTTACGGACTCAGGGGGTACGCAATCTTGGGTGTACTTAATTAATCGCTAACGAAAAAGGTAAAGAAAAGGCGGTAGCAACCCAATAAGGTCACTGCCGCCAATATTAAACCCATCTCCGATGGATTATAGCCTAGGTAGTTTTCAACCGCCGCTTGTCTTACAAGCCTCTGCCTCGCCACCCTTGCCAGTTGAAGCAGCACCTATAATGTGCTGGCGGGAAACTTTGACCCGGATCTTCTCTGCAATTTCCAGGGTAATTACCGTATCAGTCAAGCCGGTAATCACACCGTGTAAGCCTCCACTGGTAACAACATTTTCACCTTTTTTAAGAGCTAACAGAAAGCCCTGATGTTCCTTTGCTTTTTTCTGCTGTGGCCGAATCAAAAGGAAATAAAAAACAGCAAAGATCAAAATAAGCGGTAAAAAAGACATAAAACCTCCCGCTGCCGGGCCAGCAGCCGGTGCGGCCGCGTATGCAACTCCTACATCAAACATAATACTTTCTCCTTCGTTAAAATTACTGATTGAGCAAAATTATAAACATGCATATTTATAAGCATGTTAGCATCATATGTAAATCAACAATAACATCGACACATGAAATTTAAAACTTGAAATCAATACACCTGGCCTATCCAGTTTCCCTCTTTGCATAAAACTCTTTGCGGAACTCCACAAAACGATCCTCGAAAATCGCTTTGCGAATATCTGCCATCAAACCGAGGTAATAATGCAAATTGTGGATGGTATTAAGGTTGGAAGATAAAATCTCCTTAGCCATGAAGAGGTGGCGCAAATAGGCCCTTGAATAGTTGCGACAGGTGTAGCAGGAACATGCCTCATCTAAAGGAGCCGGGTCCTCTTTATATCGGGAGTTTCTTATAACAAGCCTGCCAGTTGATGTAAAGAGCATTCCGTTTCTGGCATTCCTGGTAGGCATAACACAGTCAAACATATCAACGCCGCGATAGACCCCTTCTACCAGGTCCTCAGGGGTACCGACCCCCATGAGGTATTTGGGAAATTCATCCGGCATGAGGATGGTGGTCTTTTCGGTCATCTCGTACATTAGCTCTTTGGGCTCACCAACACTCAAGCCACCCATGGCATATCCGTCAAAACCTATCTCCAGTAAGTCCTCCACCGCCCTAGCCCTAAGATCTTCAAACATACCGCCCTGAATAATCCCGAAAAGAAGTTGTCCAGTCTCCCTCTTCTGGGCCAATCTGCAACGCTTGGCCCAGCGACTGGTGAGCTCTGTTGACTTAATGGTCTCTTCGCGACTGGCCGGATAGGGGATGCAGGTGTCCAGACACATCATAATATCCGTTCCCAAATCCTCCTGAACAGCCACTGCATCTTCCGGGCTCAAGAAAAGCTTGGCACCATCCAAGTGAGATCTAAAGGCAGCGCCCTCTTCTGTGATTTTTGCCAGATCCCGCAGACTGAAGATCTGAAAGCCGCCGGAATCAGTGAGGATAGCCTTATCCCAGTTCATGAATTTATGCAGACCGCCAAGCTCTTTTATAAGCCTTTCTCCCGGCCGAATGTAGAGATGGTAGGTGTTGGCCAGAACGATTTCGGCACCGAACTCGTGCAAATCCCTGGGCAGAATACCCTTTACAGTGGCCTGGGTACCAACCGGCATAAAAACCGGGGTCTGGACAACACCATGGGCCGTTTTCACCTCACCAAGTCTGGCCGGGCATTGGGATGATTTTTTATGTAGGGTAAAAGGTGAACTCATGGGCTCTCCTGCCAATGGCCAAGAAGTTCCTGAATACCTTCCCAGGCAAGATCAGCCATGGCGTTATAATCATCTCTTTTAAACGGTTTTCCTTCCGCAGTGGCCTGCACCTCGATCAAACAACCATCTCCGGCCATGACAAAATTAGCATCCACCTCAGCGCTTGAATCTTCAAGATAGTCAAGATCAAGCCGCGCCTCACCATCAACCATTCCCACACTGATTGCCGCCACCGGCAGGACAGGGGGCATTTCCGCCAATAGTCCCTTTTGCACAAGATCTTTGATGGCTGCATGCAGAGCTAAGGCCGCCCCTGTAATCGATGCCGTTCTGGTGCCGCCATCGGCATTAAGTACATCACAGTCAACCCGAAAGGTCCGCTCGCCAAGAAGAGAAAGATCCACCATCATCCTTAAGGAACGGCCGATGAGTCGTTGAATCTCATAGGTCCGGCCCGAACGACCCTTCGCCGCCTCCCGTTTCATTCTCGAATTTGTGGAACAGGGCAACATGCCGTACTCCGCCGTAATCCAGCCCTTGCCGGTATCCCTTAAAAAAGGAGGCACCTGTTCTTCCACGGTCACCGCACAGATCACATGGGTATTGCCCATCTTTATCAAGATTGAGGCATCAGCCTGGGGTTGAAAGTTTTCTTCTATGCTAAGGGGACGTAACTCCCTATTTGTACGATTTTCTCTCTTCAAAAACACCACCTCATTTTATTGTTATTCAATTTTCCGTTGACGATTGACTTTCATCTTTCAACTTTCAACTTTCAACTTTCAACTTTCAACTTTCAACTCACCTAAACACCCACCTTGTCAAGAGCACCGCAAGATAAACCGTTCCGGCAATAACTATTATCACCGGACCGGAAGGCATATCATAGGTATAGCTTATTGCCAAACCACTGCTGATAAAAACAGCGCACAAGAGAGAAGCCGCCAACATCATCTGCCAGAGAACCCGGGCAAAATGTCCGGCAATGGCCGCAGGCAGAGTCAACAAGGCAACAACCATTACAATTCCTACGATCCGCACCAGCAGGACAACGGTAATCGCGGTTAGGCAGAGAAGTCCGAGGTAGTAGGCCGTGGCATTTATGCCCCTGATCCTGGCATACTCTTCATCAAAACAGACCGCCAGAAAGCGCTGATAAAATAGACACCCAGCGCCAATAATAAGAATATCCAGGCCGGCCACCAAACGCAGGTCATTTTGGGAAACCAAAAGAATATTGCCAAAAAGATAACTCATGGGGTCGGTATACCCCGGAGTTTTTGCAATAAAAAGAAGTCCTATAGCCATTCCCACCGCCCAAAGTGCGCCAATAACCGTATCTTCACGCTGACTGGCGTGAATACTGACAAAACCTATGATAACAGCTGCCGCAAGGGCCGCAATAACTGCGCCATATAAAGGGTCCACCCAGGCCCACCCCACCCCTTTTTGCAAATAGAGTCCGACTCCTATACCACCTAGAACGCAATGGGAAATCGCCCCGGCAATATAAGATATCCGGCGGACAACAACATAAGAGCCGATAACCCCAAAAGCAACGCTGGCCAGGAGTCCTACCATAAAAGCGTAACGCAGAAAAGGTATGTGCGGATTTAAGAGCGCTTCGATAAAATCAATCAGCAACATGCCCTCCTGCCGCACAGCGGTGATCATGGCGGATCATTTTAATATCTTCACCGTAGAGATCCTGAATAAGTTCACCGGATATTTCACTGGTTGGATGAACATGGACGACCTGATTGACGCAAATCACCGATTCAAAAAACTGAGAGGTAAAACCAAGATCATGGGTCACCAGGATAATGGCCATCCTTTTGTTGAGCTCCAGCATTATCTCAAAAAGACTTCCCTCCACATGGGCATCTATATTGGCAGTCGGCTCATCGAGGATAAGAATCTCTGAGGCAGAGACAAGGGCTCTGGCAATCAGGACCCGCTGCCTCTGGCCGCCCGAGAGCTCGGAAAATTTCCGTCCTGCAAGCTGGAGCAATTCCATCTCTTCCAAGGCATGCAAGGCGGCTTCTTTATCACTCTTTGAATAAGAGAACCCGAAGCGAACCCCGTTCTGAGCAGCAAGTCTTCCCATTAAGGTGACATCCATCACCGTTACCGGAAAAAGTGGATCAAAATTGGAATATTGCGGCACATACCCCACCCTATTTCTCTTCTCGTCAGGTGTTCCACCCAGCAACCTAACCGTGCCCCGAGTTGGCTCAAGCAGGCCAAGAATGATTTTTATCAAGGTACTCTTACCGCCGCCATTGGGCCCCACAACACAGGTGGAATCCTTCTGGTCAATGCTCAAATTCACATCTTTCAGCACAGATATTCCGTTATAGGAAAAATAAAGATTTTCTATTTCGACTACCGGAATCACTGAAAGGCCCTCTCTAATTGCTCTGCTATAACTGAAAAATTGCCCAAAACATTCTTGGCAAGCGGATCGAGCTCCACAACAGTACCCCTAATAGATGCGGCAACTATCTGGGCACTGGCCTGATCAAATTGGGGCTGCACGAAAATAATCTGCACCCCCTCTTCTTTGGCGGCCGTTATAAGGCTTGCAATTTTTTTTGGCGTCGGCCTGCGCCCTCCGGCCTCAACCGCCTTCTGATGTAGCCCGAACGCTTCACCAAAATGGGCAAAAGCAGGGTGGAAAACAAAAAACGAGCGCCCTTTAAATGGTTTCAGCTGGACTGCAATCCTGGCGCTAATCAGATCCAGCTCCTTTTGAAATTTGTCCAAGTTCCTATAATAGGCATCTTTATGGGCCGGATCCTCTTTAGCAAAAGCTATCGCCACTCTTTCGGCCTGTATTCTATACAGTGACGGAGAGAGCCAAAGGTGCTGATCACAGTAACCCTCGCCATGATCATAGTGGTCACCCTCGTCGTGATCAGCATGGCCACCCTCTCCAGCAGCATGCCCATGAACCAAATCCTTGCTCAAATCAACAAAGGTCAAGGCCGGAAAGCCTTTATGTATCTTGCCGGAAATACGCTCCTCAAAATCCAGCCCAGAGAGAAAAAATATGCGTGCACTCCCCAATGACATAATCTGTTTAGGACTTGGCTCAAATGTATGCGGATCCTGACCTTGCTCTATGAGTGTTCGGGCTTGGACATTGCTGCCGCCAATTCTTTCTGCCAGATAGGTGTATGGCGCAATTCCGCTAACAACCTCAAAGCCTCCGACAGCATATGCCATCCCAGCATAAACGGCTATCCAGGCCATAACCAATAGTGGAGAAAGAATTCGTTTTATCACAGACATCAGCAGCCCTCTCAACTTTTTTTAACTTTTTCAATTATTCCAGTCGTGGAAAAAGAGGCAAGCATGGGAATATTTATGACGGCACCCCCGGCGGCAATGACCTCCGAAGCACCAACAATCTTGTCGATCGGCCAGTCAGCCCCCTTAACCAGGACATCAGGCATAAGTGTCGTAATCAGGTGCAAAGGTGTCTCTTCATCGAAAAGAACAACTCGGTCAACTGCGGCAAGTGCGGCAAGTACACGGGCCCTGCTTTCTTGATTGGAAACAGGACGACTCGGCCCTTTGATTGCACTTACAGAGGCATCGCTGTTGAGTCCTACAACCAGGAGATCTCCTTGCCTCCTAGCCTCTTCCAGGTACGAGACGTGTCCAGGGTGAAGAAGATCGAAACAGCCATTGGTAAAAACCACCTTGCGGCCCAGTTGTTTCTGGAGCAATATCTCCTCAGACAGGGCTTTAAGCCCATAAATTTTATCCTGATCATCAAAGGAGTAGGGCCTGGGGGCAATAGTATTGAACAATTCCCGCAGATCATCACAACTCTTCTGGTCCACGACATTTTTTGCAACAGCTGGAGCATCTCCGGCTTCGGCAAGAATCTTACCATCAGGGGCAATGAGCATAGAATGACCGGCAAATAAAACCTCACCGGTTATACCACACCTATTAGACGCCGCAACAAATGTTTGGTTTTCAATGGCACGCGCCTGCAGCAATGTGCGCCAATGTTCTGTCCTGATGGCTGGCCACTGAGCAGAGACAACCAGCAGATTCACCCCGACCCCCATTTGAGCCTTAACCAGTTCTGGAAAACGTAAATCAAAGCAGACAAGTCCGGCCGCCAAGCCAAAGGGGAGACCTACCGGTCCAGGGTTGCGCCCGGCCCTGAAATATTTTGTCTCGGCCATTGGTGCAAAAAGATGCTGCTTTCTGTATCGTCCCAAGACTCCTGAAGCATCAGAGAAATAAAGGGTGTTGTGAAAAAAAGTATCAGCCTCTGACTCTACAGCCTCGGGCAGAGATCCGGCTAAGACAATACCATATTTCCCAGCCTCTTCTTGCAGGGCCCCAAGGAGTTCAGGCGTACGCCTGGCATGTTCGCCAAGATTTGCATAATCAAATCCTGCTCCCCACAGTTCAGGCAAAACAACCACTGTCCCCTTTTCAGGAGCCAGGTCACCTAAGCCTTTCTTAACGGCAGCCAGGTTTTCAGCCCATTTTCCATGCTTTACATCAAACTGGATAAAGCCTATAGAGTTCGCTAATTGTTTCAATGTACGTCCTTTATCTGTCTGTATTCCACGAAGATATTTCTTCCGTATTGAAAAATAATCAATTTTAGATTTAACTTAACCTAATTTATTACAATTTTTTTTGCCAGCTAGTTCAGAAACACTCGGGCCTTCGATTTGTCCGTAATTCTATTAACAGATAACTATCCAGGAGACCGTCCAAGAATAAATATCGAAGCAGATAATTACTCTCGAACAACCTCCTAATCCAGATAAACCGGAAATAAGTACCTTAACAGTAGATGCAACACCTTTAAATGAATCTACTGTTTTCATTTCTTGCCATAAAAAACACAAAAATGATTTCTAAGGTACTAATCATTTTAGAGGCAGTAGCATGGAAAAGACAATCCATTTTTTACCAGATGATGTGAAGATTACCGTAGACACGGGTGAAAACCTCCTTGATGCCGCCGCCCGTGCCGGTGTCTATATCCATGCTTTTTGTGGTGGTGACGGGGTCTGCGGCAAATGTAAAGTGGAAGTGACATCCGGTGAAGTCTCTAGCAGCCAGGCAGCGCCCACTTCAGAAAAAGATGCGGCTAAAAAAATCGTCTTGGCCTGTAAATCTACTGTGCTCAGCGATCTCACCATCCAGGTACCCTCCAAGACCAAGGCAGACGGCACGGCTCTAAAGAGGAAGCCAAAAACAACAAGGTCCATTTCGGCCCGCAGTCTCGACAGCCTGGTGGGTAAATGGGACGTGGACCCACCCATTGAAAAACGTTTTTTAAAGATTGACCCGCCCACCGTGGAAGACAATGTCCCAGATTTAAAACGCCTGATGCGTGCCATAAAAAAAGGGTGTTACGAGTGTGCCGAACCTACCTATGACCACCCGGCCCTGCTACAAGATCTCCCCTTTACCATGCGAGAAGCCAACTGGGAGGTAACCGTCATTATGCTGCGCGGTAAACGGAGCGAAGAGCCAGACCGCATAATTGCTGTCGAGCCAGGGGATACCACAGGCCAATTTTACGGCCTTGCTCTGGACATTGGCACAACAACCATAGGCGGCGTCCTGCTCAACCTGCATACTGGCGAAATCATTTCGGAAGCCTCCGTCTACAACAGTCAGATCGGTTATGGCGAAGATGTTATCTCACGCGTTGTTTATTCCCAAAGACCTGGTGGCCTAAAAGCCTTACAAGGAAAAGTTGTATATTCCATTAATCAGATTATTGAAAAAATTTGCAGAGAACTGATTATTAGCCCCAGCGATATCTCATATATTATGGCTGCGGGAAATACTATTATGGCCCATCTCCTGCTAGGCCTGGATCCCAAATTTATTCGGGAATCACCCTACGTGCCAATTTGCAACCAGATGCCGCTTACCCGGGCCGCCGCCCTAGGCATAGATGCACACCCCTCCATGCGGCTTTTCCTCTATCCCTCTGTGGCGAGCTATGTTGGCGGCGACATCACCTCGGGCGTGCATGCCTGCCAGATGCATAAAAGTCCAGAGATTACCCTTTTCATTGACATTGGCACCAACGGGGAAATAGTGGTGGGCAATAACGACTGGATGATGTGTACCGCCTGTTCTGCCGGACCCGCCTTTGAAGGTGGCGGCATAAAACACGGCATGAGAGCCTCAAGCGGCGCCATTGAAAATTTTCATATTGATCCCGACTCTTTAGACCCCATGATCATAACCATTAACCACACAAAGCCCCGCGGCATCTGCGGCTCAGGGCTGATCAGCATTGTCGCGGAACTTTTAGAGTGCGGGGTCATCGACCAGCAGGGCAAATTCAACCGGAAACTGGGCCACTCTCGCATCAGGGAAGGAATAGATAATTATGAGTATGTCATTGCCTGGGCCAAGGACTCTCTCACCGGTGAAGACATCGTTATTACCGAAGTTGACTTAGACAATTTGATCAGGGCGAAAGGGGCCATGTATGCCGGCTATGAAACTCTGCTGGAATCTGTAGGCATGGGCTTTGGTGATCTTGACAGAGTTATTCTGGCAGGCAATTTTGGGGCATATATTGACCTTGAACGGGCGATTTCAATAGGCCTCTTGCCTGACATCGACAGGGATAAGTTCTTCTATCTCGGCAACGCTTCACTGCTCGGGGCTCAAATAAGCCTGACCGACCATAAAAGATTCAGAGACCGCATGGAAGTAAGCGGGCTGATGACCAATATGGAGCTCAGTGAAAGCCCGCAGTTCATGGACCATTATGTGGCTGCACTTTTTCTGCCGCACACAAACATGGATCTTTTCCCCAGCGTTAAAGAAAAATTATCGCTCAAATAGAGGTAAGCGCTCCATGAACACCCTGCTGCACACGCTCAAGCCCTCCGATATACAGGAAGTATAATCGGGTGACTTGAGCGTGCACAGCAGGGTGCCCCTGAAACGCTTACATCCTGGGCTGTGGTTTATTGATCGCTATCAAATAGAGAGAACTCATATGGAAATCCAGGCAGACCTATCGGTCTGTACCTCTGTTTTTAAGAACGCCAACTCGCTGCAAAGCCTGCTCTCCTCGCTTTATCAAACAGCCGGGCCTGTCTCCCTTGAAGTGATTGCCGTGGACAGGTCTGGACTTGTTGCCAATCTCCTCCAAAAAGAGTTTCCCCAGCTCATTGTCTACGAGGATTCACAAGAAAAAAACCCTATCAAAGCATTAAACAGGGGGCTGCAACTTGCCACAGGCCGTTATGTTTCAGCCTGGGACAACGATGTTCTTGCTAAACCTGCCTGCCTGCAAACCTTACTTGATTTTTTGGACGAAACCCCTGACGTGGGCCTGGCTGGACCCAAAATTACAGATGCATACGGGAAAACGGAACCATCCTGGCAAAAATTCCCCTCACTTCTCACCGTTTTAAACTCTCTTTCCCCTTTCAAGCGTTCCGGCAAACATAATCATGACCAAAACCTTATGCCTTTCTCCCCTGATCTGCAAGACGATGTTGAGATCGAATGGCTGCAAAGCGGAGTTCATATAATTCGCCGAGAGGTTCTTGAAGAGATTGGTTTTTTTGATCCCTCCTTTCCCTGGGCCTTTGCGGAGATGGATTACTATCAACGCGCCCGAAAGGCTGGCTGGCATAATTTTTTCTGTCCAAGTGCTGAGGTACTCCACCCAAATCCGGCCCGATACCACCCAGAACTGAGACCGCAAGATTCATACAGCGAAGTTGCAAGAGACTCTTTCAGATATCTACAAAAAAATTGGCTCCCGAGAAAAAATCAATTTCAAGATGCGGGTTTTTAACCAAAAAGTAAATCCACCCCAGCTAAGTAGTTTTACGCATCCAAGAACTGGCAAGGCCTGCCTGTGATAGTGAACACTTTTGTTGTTTGTTGACAACCGAAAGAATAAAGGCTATTTTACCTCTTTTTTATATTTAAACTTACCCCTTGGTTCTCAAGGCCAAGGTACAATAAATTTTATTTTAGAACCAAATCCACAAGGAGGATTCAATGACAACAATTCAAGGAATAGCTGAAAGTATTAACATCATGGGCACCAGAAGCGGCGTTGCCATGAAAGAGAGAAATGCTACCCCAATTCAGGAAATGGCCAAAGAGGAAGCAGCAGCCGGTGCCACATACCTTGATCTCAATATCGGACCAGCCCGAAAAGACGGGGTTGAACTTATGCCATGGGTTGTTGAGACCGTTCAGGCAGTAACAGACACCCCCCTCTGCCTTGACACCACTAACGGTGATGCCATGGAAGCGGGCTTTAAGGTTGTTAAAAACAAGGCCGATGCTATTATGAACTCCATTTCGGCCCAACCAGAACGCATGGAAAAACTTATTCCTGTTGCAGCTGAAGCAGGCTGTAACGTTGTTGCTCTTCTTTGGGGCCCAGATGGAATGCCACGGGATTCAAATGAGAGAGCCGCAATGTCTGTCGATTTGATGATGGCTCTTACCGAAGCCGGTATCCCGAACGAAAAAATGCTCTTTGACCCGATTGCCACACCCATTACTCTTGGCGTCGACCAGATAAACGCGGGCTTTGAGTTTTTGAGCATGCTGCAAGACATTGCTCCAGGATCTAGTTCAACCATAGGCCTTTCCAACGTCTCAAACGGTGTTGCCGAACATCTTCGTAAATATCTTGACAGAACATACCTGATCATGTTGATGAAACACGGTCTTAAAACCGCCATCGTCAACTCCTATGACCCTGAACTTATAGCCATTGCCAAAGGGGAAAGGCAAGAACTTGTCGACCTTGTCTTCGGAATGTTGGACGGCAACGACCCTGATCCAGCAACCCTTTCCGGATCAGCTCTAGAGCATTATAAAACTGTTAACGCCCTTACCGGAAAGACCATTTTCTCAGAGTCTTGGCTCGAGCTGTAGCCACTTGAAAAAGTGGGTAAGCGCTCCATGAGCACCCCGCTGCACGTGATCGACCCCCATGATATGCAGGGGGTATAATCGCGTGGCTCGATCACGCACATCGGGGTGCCCCTGAAACGCCTACGGACCTGGGGTTATGCAATCTTGGGTGTACTTAAATGATCGCTAACCCAAAAAGCACTACCCGTGTAAACTAACCTTTCTTGCTGATTGCCTCCCAAGAAAGGTAAAGAAATAATTTGCCAAAAAAATGCCTAAAGCTTATTTATAAGCTTTAGGCATTTTTTATTCCATTGCAACCCGAGCAGAGATTATGACAGATATCCCTTCCCACCATCATATTTATGGCATGATTGAAGATTACGTGACCGGGGAACAGATTGTCGATACCGATGACGAGCGCTACAGACAAAAGATGGCCCGGTTTTTGGTTGCAGAAAAAGGGTATAATAAAACCGATCTGACTCCAAGACTGAAAATTGAGACCCTCTTTTCTAAAAATTTTGTTGTTTCCACCATTGATCTTACAATCTCCATAGAAGGGAAAAAGTTTTTCGTCCTCAGATACGGTCCGGGCTCAATGGTCACCAGAGAAAGATCGGCTATTGCCGCAGCCAGAGTTCTGGAAAAGGAGTATCAGATACCCTTTGCAGCGGTGACCAATGGTGAGGACCTGGAATTTGTCAATGTGGCAACCGGCAAGGTTATTGGCACCGGCTTCGCCTCGCTGCCCAGCAAAAAAGAGGGCCTGCAGCAAATCAAAGAGATATCTTTTTCTGCTCCGCCTTCGGATTCTCAGCGGGAAAGAGAGCTACGAATATTAAACACCTACGACATTCAAGTTTGCTGTGCCGGAGACCCCTGCGCGCTGCCAAATGCCTCGGAAGGTTAACCTTTAAAAAAATACCATTGCAACTATTCAGGAGTCCCCATATGACTGCACAAAAAACCGGATGGACAAAATCAAGCTGGAAAAACTACACCGCACTGCAACAGCCAAATTGGCCAAACCAGGAACTCTATGAGCAAGCAATAGGGAGCATCTCCAATCTGCCTCCCCTGGTCTTTGCAGGAGAGATCCGCACCCTAAAGGATATGCTTGCCAAAGCAGTAGACGGCGAGGCCTTTCTTCTCCAGGGAGGTTCCTGCTCAGAGGATTTTGCCAACTGTACCGCCCCTGGGGTCAGAGAAACCCTAAAGGTCATCCTGCAGATGGCCGTTGTTCTCAGCTATGCAGGCGGCAAACCGGTTATTAAGGTTGGGCGTATCGCCGGCCAATACGCCAAACCCCGCTCCTCGGACACCGAGATGGTCGACGGCCTAGAAATCTCCAGTTACAGGGGAGACATGGTCAACAGCCCAGAGCCAACAGTAACCGCCCGTATTCCTGATCCTGATCGCATGCTTAAAGGGTACTACCTTGCAGCCGCGACCTTGAACATCCTAAGGGCTTATACTCGAGGCGGATTTGGCGCCTTGCACCGGGTCAATGCCTGGAACACCGAATTTGTCAAGACCTCGCCAATGGGTAGGTCCTATGAACGCCTTGCCAAACAGATCGACCAGGCCCTGCACTTCATGAAAGTAATTGGTTTTGAAACCGATCACCCACTCATCAACCAGGCATCTTTTTTCACCTCCCACGAGGCCCTTCTCCTTGGCTACGAGGAAGCATTAACCAGACAGGACTCCACCACCGGTCTCTGGTATGACTGTAGCGCCCACATGCTTTGGATCGGGGAACGGACCAGGCAGGTAGATGGTGCCCATGTTGAGTTTCTAAGCGGAGTGCTTAATCCAATTGGCGTAAAAATTGGTCCATCCAGGGAAATTGATGATGTAAAAAGGCTGGTGGAGAAACTCAATCCTGAAAATGAAGCGGGACGTATCACGCTGATCACCCGCTTTGGGGCCAGTAAAATTGAAAAATATCTGCCGTCCCTCCTGCGAGAAATGAAACGGGAGGGGTATAAAATAGTCTGGAGCTGCGACCCTATGCATGGCAACACCTATACCGCCGACAGCAGCCATAAGACCCGTAATTTCAATGATATCCTCCAGGAAATCCAATGTTTTTTTGATATTAACTGGGCCGAAGGTACTGTGCCTGGCGGCATTCACTTTGAACTGACCGGCGACAACGTAACGGAATGTGTCGGCGGCGGACGCAACATCTTGGACCAACAGCTAAAACAAAACTATCAGACCAATTGCGACCCCCGCCTGAACGCAGAACAAAGTCTGGAAATTGCCTTTCAGGTGGCAGAGATGATTCGCCGCTAAAATTGCGTCAGCTTGAATAGTATGGCATTTTAGCAAAATTCATATAGGTATAGATGCTGCTCGCTTCAGCAATGACGACTTGCATTTGCTGCTGGTACTCTTCCGGAGTGGGCAGAGCCCCTATTTTGGCCGTTATTGCAGCAAGTTCTGCCGAGGCCAAAAAGACATTTGTGTTATCACCCATTCTATTTGGGAAATTTCTAGTTGAGGTGGAGACAACCGTGGCCCCATCAGCCACTCGGGCCTGGTTTCCCATACAAAGTGAACATCCAGGCACCTCTGTCCTGACACCGGCTCCGCCAAATATAGCATAGAGACCTTTTTCGATCATCTCATGCTCGTCCATTTTGGTTGGTGGAGCCAGCCACAAACGGCTTGGCACATGGGGACTACCTTCCAGAAGTTTAGCAGCAGCACGATAATGACCTATATTGGTCATGCATGAGCCGATAAAAACCTCATCCACCTTTGTGCCGCTAAGATCAGAAAGAAGTTTCACATCGTCTGGATCATTTGGACAGGCCAAAATAGGTTCGCTAATTTCAGCAAGATCTATTTCAAGGATTTCAGCATATTCCGCATCAGAGTCCGGCTCAAGAAGGACCGGCTCCTCCAACCACTCCTCCATTTCAGACATACGCTGAGTCAGGGTCATGGCATCACCATAGCCTTGGGTAATCATCCACTTCAAAAGAGCAACGTTTGACTGCAAGAACTCGATAACCGGCTCCTTGTTCAGCCTCACCGTACATGCAGCCGCAGACCGTTCCGCAGAACTGTCGGAAAGCTCAAAGGCTTGTTCAACGTTCAAGTCGGGCAGACCCTCAATTTCCAGGATACGGCCGGAAAAGACATTTTTCTTGCCCTCCTTGCCAACGGTTAAAAGACCCTTCTGAATGGCCATATAAGGAATAGCGTTGACCAGATCTCGCAGGGTAATACCTGGTCGTAATTCTCCTTTAAAGCGAACCAAAACAGACTCCGGCATATCAAGAGGCATGATGCCTAAAGATGCGCCAAAGGCCACCAGGCCGGACCCTGCCGGAAAACTGATACCGATGGGGAAACGGGTGTGCGAGTCTCCTCCGGTACCAACCGTATCAGGCAGAGTAAACCTGTTCAACCACGAATGGATAACGCCATCCCTGGGGCGGAGTGCAACTCCTCCCCTGTCTGTCATGAATTTTGGAAGTGAGTTGTGCATTTGAATGTCAACCAGCTTGGGGTAGGCTGCGGTATGACAAAAGCTCTGCATAACCAGACCGGCTGAGAATTGCAGGCAGGCAAGTTCCTTCAGTTCATCCCTGGTCATGGCGCCCGTGGTATCCTGGGAACCCACGGTTGTCATTTTGGGTTCACAATAGGCGCCGGGTCGCACCCCTGCCATCCCACTGGCTTTACCAACAATCTTCTGCGCCAGGGTGTACCCTCTGTTTGACTCCTCAGGAGGCAGCGGCCGGACAAAAACATCACTTGCCTCTTTGCCGAGGGCGACACGAACCTTGTCTGTTAGGGCGCGGCCAATAATCAGGGGGATCCTGCCTCCGGCCCTTACTTCGTCAGCAAGAGTCGAGGGTCTTAGCTTGAAACTGACGAGATCATTGCCAGCTTCATCAATAATCCGGCCTTCGTAAGGCAGGATGTGGACAATATCACCCATGGCCAGCTTGCTCACATCACATTCAATCGGCAGGGCACCGGAATCTTCGGCTGTATTAAAAAATATTGGCGCTATTTTGCCTCCCAAAACAACCCCGCCCTTCTTTTTATTTGGCACATAAGGAATGTCTTGACCCATATGCCAAAGCACCGAGTTTATAGCAGATTTTCGTGACGAACCCGTACCGACAACATCACCAACAAAAGCCAAGGGATGTCCCTTCTTTTTCAACTCCTCTATGGTTGCAAGCCCCTCAGGCATCTTACTACTGAGCATGGTTTGTGCGTGCAGAGGTATATCAGGACGACTCCAGGCTGCAGAGGCCGGCGAGAAATCGTCAGTATTAGTCTCGCCGTTCACCTTAAATATGGTCACGGTAATTTTTTCGGATAACGGCTCACCCCCCGTAAACCATGCGGCTTCAGCCCATGCATCAACAACCTGCTGGGCATACTGATTATCCTTTGCCTTCCTCACTACATCCTTGTAGGCATCATAAACAAGAACTATCTTGCTCAGAGCGGTTGCAGCCCTTGCAGCTGTCTCTTCGCCTTCGAGAAGATCGATAAGCGGCTTAATATTATAGCCTCCACCCATGGTACCGAGTAAGAAGGTGGCCTGCTTACTATCCAAAGAATTTATTTTCAACTCCCCTGAAGCGACCCGGCTTAAAAACAGTGCTTTGACCTTAGCAGCCTCATCGACACCTGGAGGCACACGGTTGCTGAGAAGCTCGACAAGAAAATCAGTTTCCCCGGCTGGCTGATTTTCAAGCAGACCAACAAGTTCTTCCACCTGAGCAGCATCCAGCACCAAAGGCGGCAACCCTTCCGCTTTTCTTTCTTCAAGATGTTTTCGATATGCCTCTATCATAACAGTACTCCCATTTCAGTCACCTTGGAGATCCCGCAGAACCCCAAGTCTTTTTTGTATAATACTTACATTTTGTAAGTAAGAATAAGCTTTTGATTGTTAATTCAAAAAGGACTTTATAAATAAGATGGTTCCTTTTTTCAATTAAAAAGCCAAAAGAGCTCTTTATTCATGGTTCTTGACAGGACCACACAAATAACTTTATATGCGCCTTTGCATATTATTTTCTAAGAAGTATTTATTAACCGTTACCTCAAGGGCAAATTACAATGTTTGGCATTGGTCTTCCAGAAATGATCCTCATAATGGCTGTAGCTCTCATTGTGGTCGGTCCCGACAAATTGCCGGAACTGGCTAAGACCTTGGGCCGGCAGTTTATTGAGCTAAAAAAAGCGGCCACTTCTCTGAAAGAAAACTTCACGGAAGAGATGGGGGATGACCTAAAACCATGGGAAGATACAACCCAAGACAACCCACAAATAGAGACTCTCTTAAAAGACAATTTTGAACAGTCCCAACCTTCGGGAACCACAGAACCTGACGAGTCAGACGAAGCAAACGAAGCAAACGAAGCAGAAAACACCTCTAACCCAAAATATCCTCCACAAACCGAGGAACCAGCAGAAAAAAAACCAGAGAGCCAGACACCCGATGACCTCGGCCAGTAACCATTTCAGCTCACACCTCCATGAGTTGCGCCAGAGAGTGCTCATCTCTTTTATTGCCATTACCCTCTTCAGCGGCATCAGCTATATGTTCAGGGTACCCCTTGCCGACTTTTTCGTGGCCCCCCTGTTTAAAGCCTATCCTGATCTCGCCACCCTAATCTACACCAATCTCACCGAGGCTTTGTTCAGCTATATCAAGCTAGCTCTCTTGGTCGGCATAATTACCAGCTTCCCAATCCTCTGCTATCAGAGCTGGATGTATATTGCTCCCGGCCTCCATAACAACGAACAAAAAACCGTTTTTCTGATTGTCTTTTGCGCCTCTTTCCTTTTTGCCGGGGGGGCAGCTTTTGCTTTTTTTATAGTCCTTCCCGAGACTTTGGGATTTTTTATGAGTTTTGCCGATGAGAACATCCAACCTAAACCTAAGTTCGGAGCATATTTAACCTTTGTGGCCCGAACCTCTCTCGCCTTTGGTCTGGCCTTTGAAATTCCTTTTCTGATGGTCGCCTCCGCTAAAATTGGCTGGATCAAAAAAGTATATTTTATCAAGAAACGTCCCTATTTTTATATTGCCATACTGGTGCTCTCCTTTCTGCTCACCACAGGTGATATTATTGCCACAATTCTTCTTGCCTTTCCTCTCTTTGCTCTATATGAATTCGGCATTATAATAATGCATCTTTTCCTCAGAAAGGTAAGCGCTCCATGAACACCCCGCTGCACGTGATCGACCCCCGTGATATACAGGGGGTATAATCGCGTGGCTCGATCACGCACATCGGGGTGCCCCTGAAACGCATACGGACTCGGGGTCATGCAATCTTGGGTGTACTTAATTAATCACTAACTCAGAAAGAGATAAGCGCCCGGTCTCCGCGCTTCCCTGAGCGCAGCAACTCTTCGAAAAATCTTCTGAGATTGACTTTTGACCTGGCTTTTACTATTATGCGCAACCGTTAAAACGATTCGATCAAATCCATATTGTTATTAAAGCGGCATTACTGCGAATCGCATAAAACCGACACCGATGTTTTATGCTGGATAATTCCCAGCCCTAATAAAACGGAAATAAAAACTAAGGTACTAAAATGGCCAATGTAGTAATTGTAGGAACCCAATGGGGTGATGAAGGCAAAGGAAAAATTGTAGACCTGTTAACCGGATACGCCGATTATGTTGTCCGTTTTCAAGGCGGAAACAACGCCGGCCACACCCTGGTCGTTGAAGGTAAACAGTATATTTTCCATCTCATCCCTTCCGGAATTTTGTACGAATCAAAAAGATGTTTTATCGGCAACGGCGTGGTCATCGATCTTGGCGTTCTTCTGGACGAGATGGATGAACTCGCAGAAAATGGACTGCCAGTCACCCCCCAGCGCCTGACCATCAGTGAAAATGCTCATCTGATCATGCCCTATCATAATGCAGTTGACAAAGGCAGTGAAGCACAGCTCAAAGAAGGCAGCAAAATCGGGACAACCGGGCGCGGCATCGGCCCCTGCTATGGGGACAAAATTTTACGAAAAGGCATTAAGCTTGGCGAACTACGCGACGATGACCTTTTCCGTGACAAGCTGCAGGCGAATGTCGATGAAAAAAACTATCACCTGACCAAAGTTTTAGGAAGCGGCCCTGTCTCCTTTGATGAAATTTACCGGCAATTCCAGCAATATGCTGAAAAACTGGAATCATACATAGGCAATGTCTCGGTCGAACTTGACCAGGGCCGCAAAGCAGGCAAACATATTCTCTTTGAAGGCGCCCAGGGAACACAGCTCGACATTGACCACGGCACCTACCCTTTTGTCACATCATCCAACACCATTGCCGGCAATGCCTGTATCGGCTCAGGTTTTGGGCCTTCACACATAGACACGGTCATCGGCATCCTAAAAGCCTACACCACGCGAGTTGGCGAAGGCCCCTTCCCGACTGAACTTTTTGATAAAACCGGAGAGACTATCCAGCGACAAGGTGGAGAGTTTGGTGCCACCACTGGCCGGACAAGACGCTGCGGTTGGCTTGATGCGGTTATAGCCAATGAGGCAGTTCGTTTGAATGGCATCAACGGATTTGCTATTACCAAACTAGACGTATTAAGCGGTCATGAAACCCTGAAAATTGGCAATGCGTACGAAGAAGGAGGCCGACGACTCACAGCCATGCCTGGCAATATTCGTCAGACCGAGAGACTGCAACCCATCTACGAAGAAATTGCTGGATGGAAAGAAGACATCACCCAGGTTAGAGACATAAACGACCTGCCGGCTAAAACCCGCGCCTATCTGAAAAGAATCGAGGAAATCACCGAGACCCCGGCCTTTATCGTTTCTGTAGGGCCAGGCCGTGAACAAACTATGCTGCTAAAAAACCCATTTGAGTAAGCTGTAGGCGTTTACCTGCACCTCATCTTTCCCCGTTTGCGCCTTTTCGTATAGAGGGGCTATACTTCAAAGGCACAAACGAACAAATCCAAGGCACAGGTAAACGCCCTACCCCTTTCAGCCAATATAGATAAATCTATAGCAATTCCCCAACCGGTAAATGTTCAGATGTGCCGCAGATGTGCGCAAACAGGCCGCACAGCAATACACCCCGTATGCTGTGCGGCCTGTTTGCGTGCAGATGTGGTGCAGCTGAGCATTTACCTACCTTTTTACATATCTGGAGCCAGCTATCACATCTGCCATATCAACGGCTATCTGGGCTATCATATTCTCCAAAACCTGTCCGGCATTCGCCCTTTTTATCGGGGCCATCGACAAAGACGCAACAGCTCTCTGCAGAAAACCTGTATCAGGAAAGTCCATGGGTTGGTCCATGTTCTGGCCAATAGACCAAACGGTATTGCCACTCTCCACATTTAAAAGCCTTATTACCATCTCAACTCTGGCCCCGCCCAACTCTGTCCCTTCAAGGGCATAGTTGACAATGCCTGCCAAGACCAGATCGGTTCCGGCACGTTTGCCGGCCTCAATGGCCTGTTGGAAATCGCCGTAGGCCCCTTTGATCTGCTTTACTCTCGGAAAAGTTCTCTTACCTAAAAAAACATCTCTAAACAGTCCCGCCACCTGTTCTGCCTGGACTGGCCCCATATTGTCGGGAACAATAAAAGAGGGAATCCCGATTGAGGCATTTTTATAGGGCTTAATCGACATAGGATGAACGTAAACAACCGGCGCCCCTTTTCGAACCTCTGATTGCGCCATTGACTGTCTTTCGGTCATCGTAGCACAGCCAGGCAAAAGAAAAACCAGCGCCAGCAAAATGATCACATTTTTTATACTCATAGTATCTCCATTATATACATGACCGATTAAACTAATCCGGATAAACCGGAAATAAGTGCCTTAACAGTAGAGGGCAACGTGTTTATTTGAAAATACTTTTTAGCATTTCGTGTTTTTTATGGCAGAAATTCAGGGCTAAGGCACTAAAAAGTTGCTTCGGTGCACTCCTTAAGTGTGTTATCGTCCAAAACAGCAGTTGCCTTTCAACTTTCATCTAACATCTTTCACCTCTCATACGCAGACAACCGGGCATCAAAAATCCCACCTGAGTCAGAAAGCAGGTAATTTATGGCTGTAGTGCGCTGAAGCTCCATGCCGGCAACCGAGAAAACCTCTTGGGAGAGAGCATCAAGAAATTTCACATTAATAATGACTGTTTCCGGGGTCAGAGCGTAGGTACCTGCCACAATAACATCACATTCATGCTCCTGGGCCAGCCGTTTCACATCCCGACTCAAAATAAGTTCCCCATAATTATCCTTTATCAGCACAGCAGATATTTTCCTGATCTCTTCAATTCCATATCCATGCTGAAAAAGCCTGGTGGCCAATGCCTCACTAAGAGTCCTACCAAATTTTGAGGTTGTGTGAAGATTCTCCAGATCAACCAAGGTCGTTAGAACAAGCTTCTCCCCCTTTCCGAAGGATTTTCTTCGATTTGTCACCAACTGACTGGCAAGTTCTTCACCAATACCAAAAAAATCCGGCGACACTACCGACACAGCCCCACCTCTTTCTATGCTACTGCAACCTGGGCCAATAAAGAGCAGCGCAACTAGCACAAGAAGCCATGCTTTTCTCTTTCCTGATCCGGATGAACCGGAAATAAGTACCTTAGCAGTAGATGCAACACCCTTAAATGGATACACTTTCTTAATTTCTTGCCATAAAAAACACGAAAATGATTCATAAGGTACTAAACGCTTAATCGCCATAATTATCTCCGTCCCTCAATGATTGCATCTGACTTTTCGTACCCATTTTGGGCCATATTTTTCAGTTCTGGGCTCGCTGCACTAGCTGACACTAAGGAAAACTGCTGCCTGGCCAGTTCATATCGGCCCTTTTCCATATACTCCATCGCCAGCAAATATCTCTCCTGGGAATATTTCTCCATGTCCTGCCGCTCGGCAAAAGGCTTGTTCTGCTGCCATGGTACACAGGCAGAACAAAAGACCAAAAAAAACAAAAAAAACGCTGCTTTTTTTAACAATGCTTCCATAAAATCCACCTTTTTCACTGCCATTAATTATTTTCCTGAAATGCCTGCACACTGACCTTACTGCCTCTTCTCGGCGGCGTACTTTCATCAGCGAGAAGGCCCTTGGTCATAGGATCAAGTTCAAATACCAAATTAGCCTGGGAGAGGACCATGCCGTCCGTATTTCTTAGCAATCTGGCGTTCAGAAGAATTTGACCATCAGAATATGTATAGGTACCAACAACTGTTGCATGGGCTGAATGAATATAGCTGAGCTCTGCCATGTTTCGGGATAGAGCATACTCCCCCTGATTTTCATGAATCATCAACCCAGGAGTCTTCCTAACGTCAATGACTTCAACACCAGCCATTTGCAGTTCTCCGATTAACTGTTCCCCTATATATCTACCAAGTGAAGAAATTTGATATAGATTATTTAAGTTCACAAAACTACTCACCGTAACAACATACTCTTCTGCAATACTTTCAACTGGATTCTTGATAAGCTGGAGACAAAGCTCCCGCACCCTCATTTTCAACTCATTTGCCTCCTCGGCAGGAATAGAGTGCTCCTGAATCTCCTTCTTAGGCAAAGCAAAAAAGGAGAGATAATCCCAAAGTTTTTTCGTATCTTCTTGAGGCAAAAAAACCTTTTCGGTACGATACACATAATCACCAGGCATAGCGTGAGCATCGTGATAGACAAACCTTTCTTCCTGGAGGGCCAGGCTATCTCCTGCTTCAATAAAACACGCAAAAAGCAGAACTCCAATAACTACAATGAACACCTTTTTCATCTTTATCTCCTCATCTGATTATCACAATCTCTTTACAGAAAAACGCCACTTTCTTATAATATAAATTACTTCGTAGCTGTTCGGTAGCGCTCCATATTCGTTCATTTGGGACTTCGAAGTATACCAGTGTATTCGAGAAGGCAAAAATGGGCGAAGATGGGGCGCTACCGAACAGCTACCCTACTCCAACCTTCCAGCGGGAAACACAACCGGTTCATATCGGTCAATCTCAACCGTTGGCAAGACCACCTCAACTTGTCTGTCATATGCTGACCAAGCAAGCTTTCCCGGCGCACAGCCAACAAGCAAAAACAACCCAGCTAATAATAAACATATTTTTCCCAGCACCTTCCCTTCCGACATAGATAGTACCTTCAACAAATATTTTTTTTGCGTCACTTTTTTGACTCCTTGTGCTTATTCAGTCATCTATCGTTAGGCAAATCTTGCCCATCCTTGCGTGCTTCCACCTTACTTTCAACGAGCAATCATCCGTAAACACAACGATACAAAAGGAAACGACTACATTGAGCCCCAAGCGGTCTCTTTTGGCATCATAAACAGTGCATTTTCTGTGCCAAAAAAAAATATTGCCAATATCTCAAAAAAGATTATATTTGTTCGGTTCAGCTCGAACTTTTGATAGCTGCAAAAAAGATCTCCTGCAGCATCACGGCTGACTGACTTATCAATGGAATACCCGCACGGTCCACGCACCCGTGGTTTACAACATAGGAGGAAGCATAAGATATGGCACGAATTACCGTAGAAGATTGTCTCAAGCAAACAGGACATGAGAACCGTTTTTCTTTAATCCACTTGGCTCTGGCACGAGTAAAGCAACATCGTGAGGGACATCCTGTCCTGGTGGAAGGCAAGAACAAGGAAATTGTTATGGCTCTACGTGAAATTGCAGCTGGCGTCATTTCACCCAAAAACATTCATAACTTCACTAAAGAAGCATTGGAAGAAGAGATTGTCGACGATGTTGCTGGTGAGGAAGAAGGCACAGAAAGTTCAAACTGATGGATTACTATAAAGTTCTTGGCGTCAGCTCCACTGCAACACCTGAGGAGCTCAAAAAAAGCTATCGCAAAATGGCCATGAAATATCATCCTGACCGAAACCAGGGTGACACAGAGGCCGAAAATAAATTCAAATCTGCTGCCGAAGCGTACGAGGTCCTTAACAACCCCGAAAAACGGCAGATGTACGATCGCTTCGGAGTCGACGGCCTGAAAAATATGGGGCATAGCGGCCCCGGAAGTACTGATGATATTTTTTCAAGCTTTGGCGATATTTTTGGAGACCTTTTCGGTTTTAGCGGCGGCTCGTCAAGTAGGACTAGACGTCAAGGGCCGATCCAAGGCTCTGACCTGAGGTATGACTTGCAGATCTCCTTTATGGAAGCCGTGCATGGCATCAGTAAAGAGATTGAAATCACCAAGCCTGACACCTGCTGGACCTGCGAGGGAAGCGGTTTACGCCCAGGCCACACACCGCAAACTTGTTCAACCTGTAACGGACAGGGACAGGTCATGCGCTCACAAGGATTTTTTCGCGTCGCCACCACTTGCCCGCAATGCCGGGGCACGGGAGAAATGATCACAGATCCTTGCAGCGACTGTGATGGAAACGGCCTTGTAAATAAAAAGAAAAAGGTATCCCTGAAAATTCCTGCCGGTGTCAACACCGGAGCAAGAATGCGCCTGCAAAACGAAGGTCAGGGAGGCAGAAAAGGCGGCCCCCCGGGAGACCTCTACGTTATCCTGCATGTCGAGCCCCATGAGTTCTTTGAAAGAGAGGGAGAAAACATATACTGCAAACTACCTATATCCATGGTTAAAGCGGCACTTGGTTGTAAAATAGATGTGACCACCATTCACGGCAGTAAAAATATAACTATTCCCAAAGGAATCCAGGCAGGCGAAACAATAACCCTGGGGTCAGAGGGAGTTCCGAGCCTTCGGGGACATGGTCGCGGAGATATGATTATCGAA
The DNA here is from genome assembly GCA_030145275.1 of Desulfurivibrionaceae bacterium. Classification (GTDB taxonomy): domain Bacteria; phylum Desulfobacterota; class Desulfobulbia; order Desulfobulbales; family VMSU01; genus JAQYVV01. The sequence goes on from JAQYVV010000007.1 coordinate 27,201, forward strand.
GTCCTTGTGAAAACTCCAACCAATTTGAATAAAAAGAAAAAAGAGCTTCTAAAAGAATTTGCAGCCCTTGAAAAAGATGGCTGCGATGAAAAAGAGGAAGGTTTCTTCCAGAAACTTTTTCACTAAAACATGACTAGCCCATCAGCGAAACACTGTTCAAACCATTTTGACGCCGCAGGCAAGGCAAGAATGGTAGATGTCAGCAAAAAAAAAGACACCGCCAGGGAAGCCAAGGCTTCTGGCAAAATAAGCATGTCGGAAAAGGGTTTTAAGATGGTCAAATCCGGCAACTTCGAAAAGGGAGATGTTTTAGGAGTTGCCAGACTGGCGGGAATTATGGCCGCTAAACAAGTTGACAGACTCATCCCCTTAGCCCATCCGCTCAATATAACAAAAACTGAAATCGAATTTGATTTTGACGACACAGCCAACAGCATTGAAATTTTTGCAACGGTTGGTATAACGGGAAAAACCGGAGTTGAAATGGAGGCCTTGACCGCAGTTTCAATAACCGCGCTGACAATATATGACATGGCAAAATCGATTGACAAAGCTATGACAATTAAGGACATTAAGCTTTTATATAAAAGCGGAGGAAAAAGCGGAACATTTAAGAATAAATCTTGATTTTTAGAACAAATATTTTTTAACATGGAGAACCGACCGAGCAGACTTTTGAAAAAAGGAGAACGTTATGTTCTCTTTCGTTCAACAACCTGCAAATAAACGGATAGCTCATTCGGAGGAAAAGCATGGATCAGGAACAACTTTTATACTACAGGAAAAAACTAGAACGGATGAGGGACGACCTCCTCTCTGAGGCTGATAAAACCTTGTCTGACATGACAGACCACAACGATCATTACCCGGACCCTGCTGATCGTGCAACAGCCGAATCAGATCGTAATTTTGAGTTGCGAATCAGAGACAGGGAAAGAAAACTTCTTTCCAAAATAAAAAAAGCTCTTTCTCGTATTGATAACGAAGATTTCGGCATTTGTGATGATTGCGGGGATGATATTTCCCTTGAGCGCCTGGAGGCACGACCCGTAACAACTCTTTGTATTGACTGTAAAACTCAGCAGGAAGACGGCGAAAAAGCCAAAGGCCTTTAATGAGAGTAGATTCTTCCCTGCTACAGCCAGCAACCCTTACTTAATTCTGATTATGCCAGAACTGCGAAAAGACCCTATTCTCGGACGATGGATCATCATCTCAAAAGAGCGCGGCAAACGCCCAACCGATTTCATCATTGACAAAGATGAATCCAAGGGTGGTTTTTGTCCTCTATGCTCAGGTAACGAAAAAACAACCCCCCCTGAGGTCTTAAACTACGCCCCCGCGCCGCATATCCCGAACACCCCCGGCTGGGACCTTCGTGTCGTTCCTAATAAATATCCCGCCCTAGTCATTGAAGGTGATTTAGACAAGGTGGGCGAAGGTCTCTACGACAAAATGAACGGCATTGGTGCCCATGAAGTTATTATTGAGACACCTAACCATGATGAGGCCTTTACTTATTTACCTAAAGAGAGGATGAAGCTTGTCTTTGTCGCCTTTCGAGACAGGCTCGCAGACCTGGCCCACGACCCCCGTTTTAAATATGTCATGATCTTTAAGAATCATGGCCGGGCAGCAGGAGCCTCACTGGAGCACTCACACTCGCAGCTGGTGGCCCTACCTATTTTACCTAGAATGATCACCTCTGAGCTTGAAGGGTGTCTCGCCTATTTCAAGTATAAAGAACGATGTATCTTCTGCGACATAATTCATCAGGAAAAAAGCCAAAAGAGCAGGGTGGTATGCGAAAATGAAAAATTTATTGCTTTTGTGCCATTTGCTCCCAGATCTCCTTTTGAAATGTGGGTCCTTCCCAAGCAACACTCCTCCTCCTACGTATCCATGGACAACCGCTCCTTTGACTCACTTACAGAGCTCTTTTCCGAATGTATGCTGAGGCTGGACAAATGTATGGCAGGCGTACCTTATAATTTCGTTTTACATACCGCACCTCTAAGATCCCAACCTTTAGATCACTTTCACTGGCATTTTGAAATTATGCCTAAACTTACTTCCATAGCGGGTTTTGAGTGGGGATCAGGGTTTTATATTAACCCAATACCACCAGAAGAAGCGGCCGAATTCCTAAGGGAAGTACAGATATAGGGAGACCATCATGAAAAACATCCTACTTGTTGACGATGAAGACAGCATCCATCTCCTCTACCGTGAAGAATTTGAAGAGGAGGGCTATAAGGTACACTCAGCTTTATCCGGCGAAGAAGCCTTGGAACTACTCAAAACCCTGCCAACTGATCTTGTCATTCTGGATATCAATATGCCCGGCATGAGCGGCCTGGATGCCCTTCGAAAAATAAAAGAAATCAACCCACAACTGCCCGTCATATTAAGTTCCGCATACCAAGAGTTCAAACAGGACCTTTCCTCCTGGGCCTCAGATGAATATGTCGTAAAATCAGCTAATCTTGACGAACTCAAAGCGGCTGTAAAACGTCATATTTCCTAATAATCTTTCAAGCAAATCTCTACCAGCGCTTACAGAGACTTGCTTGAGTCAAACAATGCATCCTCTGTTTCACCTCTGAACTGCCTTGTTAGGCCCGGCCAAGAGTGGCACAGAATAGCATCTTCAACAGATTGTCAGAAACAAAAAGAATGAAAGATATCCAGAGTCAACCTGATCACCGCCGCATCAACATCAAGAAGGTGGGGGTTAAGAATATTGCCTACCCAATCACCGTCCGGGACAAAGAAAAAAAGACCCAAAAAACCGTGGCAACCGTAAATATGTACGTCAACCTGCCGCACCAGTTCAAAGGCACACATATGAGTCGGTTTGTAGAAATTCTAAACCGCTTTCACGGTGAAATAAATCTAAAAAGCTTTCATCTTATTCTCCAGGAAATGAAAAACAAGCTGCAGGCCGAAGCAGCTCATATGGAGATAGAATTTCCATATTTTTTGAAGAAAAAATCTCCTTCAACGTCGGTGGGAATTGTAGAGTATAAATGTAAGATGCATGGTTCCTTGAGCTCAGTAGACGATCTTATTTTGGAACTGCATGTGCCGATATCCCCTCCTTCACTCGTCAAGATCGGTCACGGATTACCTAAATCTCTTGGTCATTGGGGCGTTGCAATCGTCAGACTAAAATTTCGTCATTTTATCTGGATTGAAGACATAATCGACATGGTGGAAAAAGTCACCTGCCATGACTGTAGCTGGGCTGAAGACGAAGGCCAAGAGGGCCACACCGTTGCGGCCCTCACCGTCGAATCTCTCACAAAATCATTGGGAGAAAAACTGCAAAGCAATGACGACCTGAGCTGGTTTACGGTAACTGTCAAAAATCTTTCGGAAGGCTGTTCGATTTTCGCATCGCTTGATTCCACCAACGAAGCGGCACTACAGGCATAAAAAAACTTAATAACCAAGAAACCCAAAAGGCCTCCATATGCACCAGGAACTTATATTTGAAATAGGAACAGAGGAAATTCCAGCAGGTTATATCGTCCCCGCCCTTGAAAGCCTGAAAAGTAACATGGCTGCCAAACTTAAGGATCTAAACCTATCCTTTACTAGTATACAAGGAGCGGCAACCCCCCGCCGTCTTGCCGTTTGCGTTAAACAACTAGAGGAGCGCCAGCCGGATTTGGTTGAGGAACTGCTCGGTCCACCGAAGAGTGCCGCTTATGACACAAACGGCAACCCGACCAAGGCTGCAGAAGGTTTTGCCAAATCAAAGGGCATGGCCCTTGAAGACTTGCAAATTGTTTCAACCCCAAAAGGTGAATACCTCATGGTTGTCCAGGAACAAAAAGGACGTGAGACCAAAGAACTGCTTATGGATCTGCTTCCCGGGGTGGTCAAAGAGATCCCCTTTCCTAAATCCATGCGCTGGGGCGATGGCAGATTCAGTTTTGCCCGACCCATTCAATGGCTTGTCGCTCTGTTCAACGCTCAGCCCGTCCCTTTCAGTATTGAGGGAGGGGGAGAAGCTGGCAACCTAAGCTTGGGCCATAGATTTATGGCACCCCAACCTTTTGAAGTAACCAGCTTTGATGACTATATCGCCTCTTTGCGTGACCGTCATGTCCTTGCTGACATCCAAGAGAGAAAAGACGCTGTTGTTGCTGAAATTACCCGCGCAGCTGGGGCTGTTGGAGGGACAATCCTTGCCGACGACGACCTGGTAGATACAGTTACCAATCTTGTTGAAAAACCGTATGCAATCTGCGGCTCCTTTGACAAAAAATTCCTAGACCTTCCAAATGAAGTTCTCATCACATCCATGCGAGAACATCAGAAATATTTTGCCATAACAAATGCAGATGGCAAACTAATGCCCAATTTTATTGCAGTAAACAATACAGAAATAAAGGACGTAAATCTTGGCGCAGAAGGCCACCAACGCGTCTTGCGGGCCCGCCTTGAAGACGCCATGTTTTTTTTCAATGACGACCTGGACAAGAACCTGGCTGATTTTGTCCCTGCTCTCAACGGCATTGTCTTCCAGGCAAAACTGGGAACCATGCTCGATAAAACTGAGCGCGTAAGTAAACTTGCCGGCATCCTGGCAGAAAAGCTTTCTCCAGAAAACAGTGATAATGCCAGAAGAGCCGCCCATCTTGCCAAAGCTGACCTGCTTTCCGCCATGGTAAATGAATTTCCCTCCCTGCAAGGTGTCATGGGACAGGACTACGCAATCAGGGCAAATGAGACCCCAGAGGTGGCGACAGCTATCAAAGAACATTACATGCCCATACGGGCAGGCAGCGCACTTCCCCAGGAAAAAACAGGAGCAATTGTAGGGATAGCTGACCGTATTGACACCATTTGCGGTTGCTTCGGCATCGGCCAAACCCCCACAGGCACAACAGACCCCTTCGGTTTACGACGCCTTGCCCTCGGACTTATTCATATTATTGAACAGCACCATTTTTCAATCTCTCTATCTGATCTTATCCATGAGGCCTTGACTCTTTTCGAGGATAAACTGACAGAAGAAAAGAGTGAAGGCCTGAAAAATGTTACTAGTTTTATAATGGGCCGCTACATCAATGACAAAATCAACAAAGGCACCTCTGCGGATACGGTTGAAGCGGTCACCTCTGTTCATTTTGATGATATAATTGACTGCAGCCTCAAAATTGAGGCCTTGAAATCAGTCAGCGGTCAAGGCAGTTTTCCTCTTCTCGCAGGCTCTTTTAAGAGGGTTATGAATATCATCAAGGCGCACAGGGACTATACGGTAGATGAAAGCCTTTTGGAAAAAGATGCAGAAAAAAACCTTTTTTCTGCCTATAAAGATGTATATACTGTAGTTAAACCTCTTATTGAAGCACGCCAATATGAAGAGGCCATGCAGACCATTTTGAAAATGAAAGAGCCAATTGACCTGTTCTTTGACGGGGTCATGGTTATGGCGGAAGATGAAAAACTAAAGAATAATCGACTTGCCCTGCTTAATTCTATTGCCGGCCTCTTTTTAAAGATTGGTGATTTTTCAAAAATGTACGCTATAAATAAGTAACCTGCTCTCTTCTTTTCACTCAGCTGACAACTGGGGCGTATGATAACAGACTACAAAATTGACTACAGGGCCCAGACCGCTGCTCACTTCACAACCTATTCCATGACCGAGCAGTCAAGACAAATTCTCGCCCGAAACAATAGCAGACTACAAACTATTGCAGATAATGCCAGGCAGACCTTCAGCTCCCAAGCCATTCAGAAGATGCGTAACTCTTTCATCGGTTCAAATGTGAATACTATTGCTTAGACTAGCAAAAGAGCGGCCAAGGAAAAAGCAAAGATATGACGAACCCAGATAGGAAAGATACAATCCTTATCGTCGAAGATCATCCGACAACCAGAAAACTCCTCGAAAACATCTTACAGGAGGACTACCAAGTTATCTTGGCAGGAAATGGCATCGAGGCCCTTGAAATCCTGACCCACAGGAGCGATATTGATCTTATTCTCCTGGATATAATCATGCCAGAACTGAATGGCTACGAAGTCTGTAAAAAGATCAGGGCAAATCCGGTAACTGAAAATATTCCTATAATTTTTCTTACTGTTTTGGATGCTGAAGATGCAGAATCAAAAGGTTTTATGCTTGGGGTTAATGAGTACATTATAAAACCAGTGAACCGTATACGACTCAAAACAAGAATTAAAAATCAACTAGAATTAAAGCATAAAACGGATCTGCTGACCCAAAAAAACCATGAACTGGAAGAGGCCCTCGAACATATAAAAAAGCTGCACGGGATTCTGCCCATATGCTCATTCTGTAGACAAATCAGGAGTGATGATGGGCATTGGTCTAACATAGAGGAGTATGTCAAAAAACACACAAGCGCTCAATTCAGTCACGGCGTTTGCCCCCAATGTATGAAAAAAAACTATCCTGAAATTTCCTAATCCAGATAACTGGAAATAAGTACCTTAACAGTAGTTGCAACACCTTTAAATGAATCTACTGTTTTCAGTTCTTGCCACTCTGTTCAGTACCCCCCTGTGGGGTGCAAAAATTACTAAATTTCTTTGTAACTTTTCAGCGTAGGCTGGAAATTACCCTTAACTCCAGACTGTAACTGTTCAGATGTGCTTCATATTCGTTCATTTAGGGCTTCGAAGCATACTCGTGCTATTCGAGAAGACCTAAATGGGCGAAGATGGAGTGCAGCTGAACAGTTACAATTATTTCTAAGGTACTAAGTAACAAAATGGGTTGCTGTCGAAAATTGTTCTCAAAAGACGACGAAACCAGTCGATCTATTATCTGTCTTAAATGGGTTTTGCCAATAAGAATCGTAGTACTTGGCAGCCTCGCAGGAACCGCATACTATACCTTTAGAAATGCGGGAATTTTGCCAGCTTTAACGGTTCTGCTTATTCTTCTTCACCTTTTCCTTGCTTTCTCAGCACTAAACGAATGCCGCCGCAGTATTGTGCATCACAAAATGCTCAGAAATATGTAGCAATCCAGGAGCACCTCAACTCGGGGGCGTTGCTTACCTCATCCATTTTTTGCCAATGGACACAACAGCGCCATGTCCCTAAAAAATTATCCATTACGACTTCACCAGATTGGGTTGCACAACCCCCAACTTTACTAGGCTATCCACGACCTCTGCCAATGGCAGCCCCACTACATTTGAATAGGATCCTCTTATTTTTTCCACCAGAACACCGCCTCTTCCCTGAATCCCATAAGCCCCCGCCTTGTCGAGCGGTTCTCCTGTGGCAACATAGGCATGTAAAAAATCTTCTGAGCTTTTAAAAAAAAGAACTTCTGTTTTGACAGCTCTTTGGATACTGACCGATTTACACTCGTTACAGATGCTAAACCCAGTCCAAACGTCATGCCATTTGCCATTTAGCATATTCAACATCTCAAAGGCCGCTGTCCGGCCAGCAGGTTTCCCAAGTATGCGCTCACCCAGGACAACAACGGTGTCTGCGCCAACAACCCATGCCTCAGGATTATGCCTCGCCACTGCCAGGGCCTTGTCCAGGGACAAGCGTTTGACAAAGGGCTCAGGCCCCTCATTTTCACGCAGATTTTCTTCCACGTCAGCCACCTGAACTTCAAAATCAACCCCCATATCGAGAAAAAACTGCTTCCTCCGAGGCGACCCCGAGGCCAGAACAAGGCGAGATTGGCTATGAAACATTGAGTATTCTTTGGCGGCTATCATCTCCGACATTGTCACGACCCTGCTCTAGGCCCTTATTGAATAACCACCGTCAACAACAATAACCTGCCCATGGATCATCTTGGCCATATCGCTGCAGAGAAAAAGGCTAATATCAGCAACATCTTCTGGTGTTGTCAAACGACCCAAAGGGGTTCGGGCCAAGGCGGCATCCAAAATAATCTCTCGGTTTGGGAATTTTTTAAGGGCCTCAGTATCTACGGCACCTGCACTAATCGTATTGACGTGGATACCCAAAGGCCCTAATTCAACTGCCAAATGGCGGACTAAAGATTCAAGAGCAGCTTTTGAGGCACCAACTGCCGTATAGTTTTCTACTGCCCGCACCGAGCCCAGACTTGAAACAGCCATAATCCGGCCGTCATTTTTCATAAGGGGAACCGCTCGCTGCGCCAGGGAAAGAAGAGCCCGGGCATTAATATCCATCGCCCAGTTCCAGTGTCGGCTACTCAACTCCATCGCTGGCTTCAAGACACCTGAAGCAGCATTACTAACCAAGAAGTCGAGGCGGCCATACTCCTTTTCAATGGTTTCAAACATGGCCGCCAGATGATCGTCATTTGCGACATTTGCTTTGACTACGATACATTTAGCACCTTTCTCCTCAATGAGATGCGCCGTCTCCTCGGCATCCCTTTTATGCCTGATATAGTTAACCACAAGATTAATGCCGTTCTCAGCATATTTAAGAGCGATGGCCTGCCCTATTCCCCTTGAACTTCCAGTAACTAAAGCGACTTTCCCCTGCAGATCGTACATATTATTCTCCTAACCAAGATAAACGAGATAAGTACCTTAACAATTGTCGTTAAGGCTTAAATTTCAATTTACTTCCGGGGAAACACCCCCCAAACACTTAATTCAAGTTGAATACTTTACCCAGCCCATTTTTTATAAACCGACCAACCTGAAATCGAACCGGATCAAGAGCAGCCGGAACCACAAACTCTTGGAGATGAAAAGATTCTGGCCGCATCAATGGGAAAAAGAGGCCACCTAAAGCTGTTCCCGCCATTCCCCGACGCTGGCATTCAAGCCACAACGGGCTCAGGCTTTCTTCAACTGCAAGCGTTTTTAAGATGGCGGTATCGAGGGCTACAGGATTCTTACTGGCCCCTGCAATTCCAAGATTCAAGGCCTCCCCATCCACAGGTCCTCTTTTGTGCATGGCAACTATCCCATCCATTAAGGTCACACCAGATGGCAGCACCGAGGCAAGGTCAACGAGGAGTGCTTCAAAAAGATTATGCCGCTCACCGTAACGCATGTGAGCCAGCGCTTTTCGGCATCCTAAAACAGCCCCGAAAAGATTTTTTACCGCCAAACTCACTCGCATCTGGTTGTGGGCTTTTACCTTTGGTAGATTGATCAGCTGATCGCACTCCCAAATATCTGCTGAAACGGAAACCGACACCCCGCAATCGAGCATTACCCTTATTTTTCTTTTTAAATCCAAGATCTTGACAGGAAGACGTTGCAGCGCGGAAGACATACCACAAGAGTTCATAACCTGGCGGCTTCTACCAAAAGCTGGCGAATCACCAACCGAAACGGTGGCGCCATGATCAAGAAACCACTCGGCCACCGAGGCAACAAATTCAGCATTGGTACAGGCCAGCCCATCTCTCCTGGCAGCAGTAACTAAATTTGGTTTTAAAAAAACTTTAGCTCCAGGTGGTATCGAGAACGACAAGCCCTCAAGGAGTGTATTAATAGTCTCTTTAAGGATTGCTTTCCGATACGAGCTACAGGCTAGAAGAGCAACCGAGCTGTCCTGCAATGTCTTCTTTTTTTGTATCTTCTGATCTCCCAAAAGTGCCCTGGATACTTTCATTTTCTAAGCAACAAAAGTTGTTTTTTTTAATAGGCCAAACATCGAGCCAAACATTCAGGTAAACGACTTCCCTATTCATTGTTCGGTGTTCGGTATTCATCTGTCACCTTTAAAATAAATGCCGTACCCATCAGGAAGCACAGTCACAGAGCCTTTAGAAGGTGGAATTTACCATATTCAAAATAAGTTTCCATCTAATTCTAAAGGCGCTATCCCGCTTTTACACCGCAGACCATTTTTTGACGGTCCGTCAGCGTATTGATTCTTTCGAGACAGATGAAAGCTTACCTTTGCCTGATAGCACCATTTATTGTATATAAGATAAAGAAAATAAATTATTTTTTTTGCAAAAATGGTACTACAATAACGAAAGTCCCATAATCAGGAGATCCAGCAAGGAGATGGAGTTGAAGATACTATGTGAGAATGAAAATCTTGATCATAAAACAATACATTCTGCCTTCTTCTCCATTTGCATGGCATAATATTTGCTGATTTACCTCACCTAAAGTCCGAAAATGCTTTCCACCTGGAATCTCATACTATACGGGAGTGTCAATCATGGCCGATGAACCAACAGAAAATGCCGAAGAAACCGAAGAAAAACCGAAAAAGAAGAAATTACTACTCTTTATAATTATTGGGGTTGTTATTTTACTTGCCGGCGGTGGCGGTTATTTGGCCTATACAAAGTACATGCTTCCTGATCCTGCAATTGCAGAGGCAGAGGCAGAAAAAGCTAAAAAAGAGGCTATAAATGCTGTTGGTGAAATGTTTGAGCTTCAGCCCTTTGTCGTTAATCTAGCCGATCCAAAAGGGAAGCGATACCTGAAACTCAAAATAACCATCGAATTGGAATCAGCAGAGGTCCTTGAGAAAGCAGAAAAAGCCAAGCCCAAAATGCGTGATATGGTCATTATGATGCTCACCAGTTTGACTTTTGAGGAAGTTATGACTCCGGAAGGAAAAATAAGGGTTCGAGATGAACTCCTTGAGCGCTTCAATCACGTTATGCGGCCCAGCCGGATAAAAAACATTTATTTCACTGAATTTGTCATTCAATAAATAGTGATGGCGTCGCAGATAGCGCAGACTTCACCCGTTGTCAGGTGTGGTTCACAATTACACTACTGGCAATAAAAGGTAACAATGGAACAAATACTTAGTCAAGACGAAGTAGATGCCCTATTAAAAGGGATTTCGGGAGGTGACATTGAAGAACCGGAAGAAATCGTCTCCGACGAAGACCTGGACCTCCAGGTTTATGATTTTTCCAGGCAGCAGGGAATTGCCCAATATAAAATGCCCGCCCTGGAGGTCATCAATGACACTTTCCTCCGAACAATGCGCACCTCGCTTGCCAATACCCTGCGTCGAGTTATTGATATTACTGCCGTCCCTATGGAACTGGAAAGATTTGGTGCTTTTGTCCGAACCCTTCCTGTGCCGAGTAGTCTGCAAGTTTTCAAAATGTCTCCCTTTCGCGGCAGCGCCCTTTTTGTCCTTGAACCGAAACTTGTTTTTGCACTAGTAGAGACATTTTTAGGAGGAAGCGGGGCCCGCAACGTCAGGATTGAGGGCCGAGATTTCACCGCCATTGAACAACGGCTTATCCGACGAGTGGTCAACATTCTCCTGGAAGACTTGGAAAAGGCCTGGCTCTCGCTCCACGAAATAAAGGTCGAATACTCCCGCAGTGAAATCAACCCGCAGTTTGCTAAAATATGCCAGCCGGAAGATGTAGTTATTATAAATCGTTACGAAGTTGATATGGACAGGGCCGTCGGCAGTATCACAACCTGTATCCCTTTAGCCAACCTTGAGTCTGTAAAAGCAAAACTCATAACCACTTTTCAAAGAGAGCAGAGCGGCGAGGACCTTCTGCTCACAAGAACACTACAGGAGAACATTAAAAATGTCCCTGCCACCATAAAAATAGAACTTGGCAAGGCAGTTATCCCTGCAAGTGATATTATCGGCCTTGGTGTGGGAGATATTATTCCACTTGACCGCCGCAAAGACGACCTGCTACCCGCTTATGTGTCAGGTGTGCGAAAGTACATGGGGACCCCCGGACTCAGAAGAGGCAACAAGGCCTTTCTAATCAAGAGAAAAGTCTTTGATAGAGAAAGAGAATAGACCAGGTAGCACACGTCTCAAAGCACTAATTTGAGTTCAAACAAAAGCATGAGAAACACTGACATAAATTAAGGAGAGAAAAAATGGCTGATGATCCTTGGGAAGATTCACCCGAAGGTGAAAACGCAGGTGAACAGGCTTCCGCAAATGCTACAGGTGCAGCAGGTGACGACTGGGCCTCCACAATGGCGGAACAAAACAGCACCAATCCGGCAGCATTTGACGAATTAGGTAGCGGCACGGCAAACGAAGAAGGTAGCCAGAATCTCAATTTCCTTCTCGATATCCCTCTGGAAGTTACCGTTGAACTTGGCCGCAGCAGTATGATCATAAACGATATGCTACAGCTCACTCAAGGGTCCGTTGTGGAACTGACCAAGGCAGCTGGTGAACCGGTTGATATCTTTGTTAATCACAAACTCCTGGGAAAGGGAGAGGTGATCGTGGTCAATGACCGTTTTGGGGTGCGAATAACTGAAATAATCAGTCCGTCTGAACGAGTCGAGAATATGACTTAACACCTTTTCGTAACTGTTCAGGAGCACTCCTAAAAAGTTACACCACAGAGTTAGGGGCGCTTGTAGCCCTTACCTGAGCAGAAGAGCTTTTCAAAATGAATCAGTGTCCTGAAAACAACTGACATGGCATCTATGATAAAAACTAGGCCAAACATCAGCCGCCTGGCATCTCTGGCGTTTTTGTTTCTCTGTTATCCCGGGCTGTTGTATGCCCAGGATAATCCAAATGATCTCTCGGAAACGACATCACTGCTCCTTGCCATCTTCAAAGTTGTCGGCTCTCTGGCGGTTGTTGTTGCTCTGATGCTGGCCTTTGTTTTCTTGATTAAAAAAATTGGGCTCAACCAAGGACTCCGTGAAACTTCCCTGATACGAGTCCTGGACAACAAGATGGTTGCACCAAAAAAATATATCGCCATAGTCGAAATAGCTGGAAAAACCGTCTCCCTGGGAGTCACAGACCACAGCATTAACCTACTCACAGAAATAGAACCATCAGCAGTGAGCAATTTAGACTCAAGCTCAAGTGTATCATCTCCCGCAAGCTTGCCCAAGCAGTTTGCCGATTTGCTGGCAAAAGCCACAGGGCGGCATAGTTTGAAAATGGAAAAAAATGACAAGTAAGCCCTTCACCAGCATTGCGGCACTGTTAGCCCTCTTCGGACTCACCTTTTTTACGGGGGCTTCAGAGTGTTCCGCAATCACCCTGCCAACCCTCAATATTGGCTTGACTGAGGCCACAGAACCCAAGCAAGTCTCGGTACTTATTGAGATTCTCTTGATTTTTACCGTCCTTTCCATGGCCCCAGCCATTCTTCTGATGATGACCTGTTTCACCAGGCTCATTATTGTCTTCTCTTTTTTAAAAAAAGCCCTGGGCACCCAAACAACTCCACCCAACCAAGTACTGGTCGGACTCTCGCTCTTTTTGACCGTCTTTATTATGACCCCAGTTATAACTCAAATGAACACAAACGCTATACAACCCTATCTTGCCGAACAGATAACAATCGAACAGGCCCTTGAAGAAGCAACAGTTCCACTGCGTAAATTTATGTTTAAGCAGACCAGGGAAAAAGATCTTTCCCTGTTTATCTCTTTGGCAAAGATGGAAAAGCCGGCAAACCAAGAAGACGTCCCAACCTTTATCCTCATTCCAGCATTTATGATAAGTGAACTGAAAACTGCTTTTCAGATTGGTTTTATCCTCTTCCTACCTTTCTTGGTTATTGACATGGTAGTGGCAAGCGTCCTCCTTTCCATGGGTATGATGATGCTGCCTCCTATTATGATCTCCCTGCCTTTTAAGGTTTTACTCTTTGTCCTGGTGGACGGCTGGTACCTGATTGTCGGGTCGTTAGTTAACAGTTTTGGAGTCTAATTTATGACCGCACTAGAATCTATAAATCTCGGCTATGACGCCATCTACCTTACACTTCTGCTCTCTGCCCCTCTTCTTGCCACTGGTTTGGCCGTGGGTCTTGCCATTGCTATTTTCCAGGCCACTACCCAAATCCAGGAAATGACTCTGACATTTGTGCCCAAAATTGTAGCAGTGATGCTGGCCCTGATATTTTTTGCCTCTTGGATGATGATAAAACTAACCGATTACACCAATGAACTATTCACCCAAATTCCGGATTTAGTCCGATAATATTATGGTTGATACGGCAATCTTAAACTGGACATTAAACCAGGTTCTCAGCCTGGCGATAATTATGATCAGGATAGGACCGCTTGTTTTTCTTATGCCTGTTTTTAGTTATTCGACCGTGCCCACCCAGGTTAAGGCCCTTTTTTCTCTGATGATTGCCCTAATCCTTCTTCCTGTAGTTCCTATTTCAGCTGAAAATTTACCCCAGACAACGACAGGGTTTACGATTTTTGTTGGCTGTGAATTTGCTTTTGGAGCCATTTTGGCATTTTTTGCTCGTCTCATCTTTGCCGCCACTGATATCGCCGGCCAAATGGTCAGCATTTCCATGGGCATGGGCATGGCAGGCGTGATGGATCCGCAGTTCGGCACCCAAGTCTCTCTGGTCGGCTATCTCTGGAATATACTTGCCCTGCTTATTTTTTTGAGCCTGAATGGGCACCACATTGTCTTCAATATCTTAGTTGACAGCTATAATTGGCTGCAACCTGGAACAATAAACATCAATCAAGCCACTTACGCAGGGGTTCTAAGTGGGGTCTCCCACATGTTTGTGCTGGCTATTCAGATAATGGCTCCGGCAGCAGCGGCCCTCTTCTTTTCCCATGTGGCCATGGGCATCGTCGCCAAAACTGTGCCGCAAATACCCATAATGATAGTAGCTCTGCCTATGAATATTGCTATAGGCCTTATTTTCATAGGCCTCTCTCTGAGCTACCTGTTGCCCTTGCTCGCGAAAAATTTTGACATGCTGGGCCAATCGCTCAAACAACTTGCTCGTGGAATGGGTGTATAAATGGCAGAATCATCAAGCGGCCAGGAAAAATCCGAAGACCCAACCGAAAGACGTTTATCCGAATCCAGGAAGAAAGGAGATGTGGCAAAAAGCCAGGAGATCCCTTCTGCGGCTGTGCTGCTGGCTGGGCTTCTGACCCTATATGTCTTGAGTGGCTACATGCTTGACAATTTGAGAAACCTCCTGACCCATTATCTCGGAAACCTTCATAGTATCAATATTATCCCAGACAATCTCGTCGGCCTCATACATGAAGTAATGTCCCATATTACCATGATTCTCTGGCCTGTTATGACCGCGATCATTATTACCGCCCTGGTTGCCAACTATGCCCAGATCGGTTTTCTTTTCACCACCGAAAAAATCAAACCGGAACTCAAAAAAATCGATCCAATCCAGGGAATTGCCAAGAAATTTTCCATGCAGACCTTAAACGAACTTTTCAAATCCCTCTTTAAACTTTCGATTATTGGTTACATAGCATACAGAGAAGTCATGAAAGTTCTTCCCCAAATTATGCCCCTTATGGACCAGGAAACCTTTCAGATTCTTGCTTTTATGGCAAATACAGCCTTCTGGATTTTCCTAAAATGTGCCATAATTATTGCCATCCTGGCAATCATTGATTATCTGTTTCAACGTTGGCAATTCATGAAAAAAATGAAAATGACCAAACAAGAGGTAAAAGAAGAGGCTAAACAGACTGAGGGTGATCCCCATGTGAAGGGAAGAATACGATCAATCCAGATGGAAATGGCACGAAAGAGAATGATGGACGAAGTTCCTTCCGCTGATGTCGTCATCACAAACCCAACCAGGCTTGCCATTGCCCTTCGCTATGATAATAATTCCATGGACGCACCTACCGTCGTAGCAAAAGGGGCCGGACTGATCGCCCAAAGAATAAGGGAAATAGCCACAGAGAACAAAGTGCCAATTATTGAGGACAAACCATTGGCAAGAGCGCTCTTTAAGACAGCAGCCATTGACCACCCCATTCCTGACAACCTCTATCAATCCGTGGCAGAAGTTCTCGCTTATGTCTACGGTTTGCGACAAAAGAAAAAGGCTGCTTAAGCAAGTATAAGACTATAGGACTTTAGCCTACAGAACAAACAATGGCAGAAAAAACTGAAACAATAAGCGGCTTCAAGGCCCTAAATATCGACGCATCCAGTTTGATTGTAGCTGTGGGGGTGGTTTCCATTCTCATGGTCATGATCATGCCACTGCCCACCTTCATTCTCGATATGCTTTTATCCCTCAGCATTACAATCGGCTTAGTCGTTTTGCTGATGGCTATGTACAATACCAACCCCCTTGATTTTTCATCATTCCCCTCTCTGCTCCTCCTAACCACCCTTTTCAGGCTGTCATTGAATATCGCCTCCACCAGGCTCATTCTTTTGCATGGCCATGAAGGACCTGGGGCCGTTGGCCAAGTAATTAACTCGTTTGGCGACTTCGTAGTAGGCGGCAATTATGCCGTAGGCCTGATTATCTTTTTAATTATGGTCCTGATCAATTTTATCGTAATTACAAAGGGTTCGGGCCGAATAGCAGAAGTTGCGGCCCGCTTCACCTTGGATGCTATGCCAGGAAAGCAAATGGCCATTGACGCAGACCTTAACGCCGGTCTGATTGATGAGGATTCCGCCAAAAAACGCCGGGCCTCCGTATCCCAGGAAGCTGAATTTTACGGAGCCATGGATGGTGCCGCAAAATTTGTCCGCGGTGAAGCCATCGCCAGTATCATTATTATGGTGATAAACGTCATCGGCGGTCTGTTTATCGGGGTCATCCTGCAGAATATGGACGTATTCCAGGCCTTGGAAACTTACACCCTCTTAACCATTGGTGATGGTCTTGTCTCTCAGATCCCCGCACTGATTATCTCCACTGCGGCCGGTATCATAGTCAGCCGGGCAGCCTCAAATATGAGTATGGGCGCTGAAATTGCCAGACAGTTTGGCCAGCAGCCCCAAGCCCTGGCAGTTTCGGCTGCCATTATCGGAATAATGGGTCTCGTTCCCGGCCTGCCTCATCTGCCCTTTCTCTTTTTAGCCGCTTTACTTGGCACGATGTCCTATTTCATTTTTCAGCAAAAAGCCCTAGTAACCGCTTCTGAAAAAGTAGATGCCGAGAAAAAGGCCGAAGCTCCTCCATCCGGAGCCCCTGAAACTATTGACAACTTACTGCCGCTTGACGTGCTTGAGCTTGAAGTTGGCTACGGGCTTATTCCTCTAGTGGATGAGAGTCAACAAGGTGACCTGCTGGAAAGAATCAGGGGCATACGAAGACAGTTTGCCATGGATATGGGACTTATTATTCCCCCACTCCATGTTCGAGATAATCTGCAGATAAAACCTGATGAGTATGTCCTCCTGCTGAAAGGAATCGATATTGCCAGGGGTGAAATCATGATGGGTTATCTCCTTGCCATGGATTCAGGAGCTGCTAAACGGGAAATTGAAGGTATTCCAACCCAAGAACCAGCCTTCAACCTCCCCGCTTTGTGGATCACGGAAGACAAGAAAGATGAGGCCCAGTTAGCCGGCTATACCGTGGTTGACCCATCGACGGTTGTTGCAACCCATCTGACTGAAATACTCCGATCTCACTCCGAAGAGCTCCTCGGCCGACAAGACACGCAAAAACTTATCGACAATCTCGCCAAAACCCATCCTAAAGTCGTTGAAGAGTTGCTTCCTGAGCTTCTGCCTCTGGGTGGCCTACAGAAAGTTCTGCAAAATCTGTTAAGAGAACAGGTTTCCATCAGAGACATGCTGACGATTTGTGAGACCCTTGCCGATTATGCTTCCATGACCAAGGATCCTGCCATCCTGACGGAATATGTCCGGCAGAAATTGTCCCGCTCCATCACCGGCCCTTTAACAGATGAGCAGGGTAATATCTCTGTCTTAACTTTGGCAACCCAAATAGAAGATTTTATCCGTGAGTCGATTCAAAAAACCGACCACGGGACCTATCTCAATTTAGAACCAAACCTGGCCCAGAGAATCATTGAATCCATCCAAGAATCCACCGAAAAGATTACCAATGAGGGGCTCCAGCCAATCCTTCTCTGCTCCCCAATTGTACGAAGGCATGTTAGACATTTATTGGAAAGATTCCTGCCCCATGTTATAGTTCTTTCTAATAACGAACTAGGCAGTCAAACCAAGATTAAATCACTGGGAACCATTGAAGTTAATAAGAAGAAGACCTAATCCGGATAAACCGGAAATAAGTGCCTTAACAGAAGAGTGTAACATGTTTATTTCAAAATACTTTTTAACATTTCGTCTTTTTTATGGCAGAAATTCAGCACTAAGGCACTAATGAGAATTAAACGATTCGAAGCAAAAGACAGCAGAACCGCCCTTGCCATGATAAAGGAGGAGATGGGTGAAGACGCCGTTATTTTAGCTACAAAAAAACTACCACAGAACGCACTCCCAGGGGGCAAGCTATCTCAAGCAATGATCGAAATTGTAGCAGCCATTGATTATGATCTTGATGAAATATCAGTCCCCCCCCCAGATAGCCAAGAACCAATGAGTGCTACCAGATCATCTCGTTTCACAACATACAACCAAAATGCCCTACAAAGACAGCCGCAAGCTCCCCGGGAAAAAACCGCACCTCAGGCTTTTGCAGAGCAAACACGCACAGCAGCAAAAAAGAACAGTCCTCGCCAGCAAATCCACTCTGAGGCCCAGGATTTAAGAGTCCGCTTTGCTAATCTGGTCAAGCATCCCGGCAAAAAAGATAAAAAGCATAATCCCCCACAAGGCAAGAAGGCCAAACAGAAGCAACAGGACAAAGTTGATCCTGTCGAAGTTTCAGTCTGGCGAGACCAGCTCATTGATAACATCCTGATAAAAGACCCCGTTCCCCTTATCTCATTTGGCGAGCAGCATATTGTAGCTCTTGTCGGCGCCACTGGAGTTGGAAAAACAACAACGGCGGCAAAACTTGCAGCTTTGTATAGTCTGCATCAAGGCAAAAAAGTATGCCTCCTATCAATGGATTGTTATAGGATTGGGGCCACAGAACAACTGCGAACCTATGCCAGAATCATGCGGCTCCCCTGTGAAATTGTCCTCAGGAAAAATGAACTCAAAAAAGCCATTGATCGACACGCCGACAAAGACATTATTATCATTGATACAGCAGGAAAGAGCCCCTATGACGAACGTCATATCCAGGAGTTGCAAGAGTGGTTCGATCCTGTCCCCGGGATACAGCCCCATCTCGTCTTGAGCGCCACAACAAAAAAAGAAGATATTTTAAGCTCTCTAAAAGTATATACCCCTCTTGCGGTCTCAAGCCTGATTCTTTCCAAGCTTGACGAGACTAGGGCCTATGCCTCTCTCTGCCAGCAAGTCGTGTCGTCAGAATTACCAATATCTTATCTCTGCACAGGCCAGAGAGTACCCGAAGATTTTTATGTGGCCTCGAAGGATTTTTTGGATAGACTGTTCAAAAAAGGATGGGATGCTATCTCTCCCCATTTCAGCGGAGAAGCCCCAAGACATTGATGAGGAAAACAATGACCCAGGCAGACACTTTAGAAAAAATAATGCGAGATTCCAGCTCTGCTCCATTACAAGCTGGTTCCAAGATGGACACCCAGGCTGATGCCGGCCCGAGAGTTATAAGTATAGCCAGCGGCAAGGGAGGAGTCGGAAAAACAAATCTGGCCACTAATCTGGCCTATGCGCTCTCCCAAAAAAATCAACGCGTCCTTATCTTGGATGCCGATTTAAACCTGGCAAATGTTGATGTCCTGATTGGACTTACCCCACAATGGAACCTGCACCATGTGTTCAAGGGTGAAAAAACGTTACCAGAGGTGATGATAGAAGGCCCTGGAGGTATGCAGATTTTACCCGGGAGTTCTGGTATAATGGAACTTGCTAGCCTCACAGAAAGCCAGAAACTCTATTTTCTTGAAGAAATGGAAGAGCTTTCTAAAAAAATTGACATTCTTCTTATTGACACAGCCGCAGGAATTAATGACAATGTTATATATTTTAACCTTGCGGCCCAGGAAAGAATTATCCTTTTAACCCCCGAGCCCACATCTTTAACCGATGCCTATGCTCTTATAAAGGTGCTTTCCAGTCGCCATGATGTTAAAAAATTCAGAATCGTAGTGAATCAGGCCTCTTCAGCGAAAGAGGCCCTTTCTGTCTTCAAAAAACTAAGCCTGGTATGTGATAGATTCCTGGACACTCTTTCACTCGACTATCTTGGCCAGATTCCCTTTGACCTGGAGCTCAAAAAAGCTGTCCGCGCACAAAAACTTGTAACAGAAGCATTTCCCGGGGCAGGCTCCAGTAAAATGTTTTTGAGTATTGCCGAACAAATTACTGGTGAAGAAACAAACTTTACAGATGATGGTAACATTAAGTTCTTCTGGCAAAAAATTTTTGATAGATGACAAAAAAGCAACCCCAAAAATTTAAAGACTACGCCCAGGCATATTTTAGTGAGTCTGGCCAATTGAGCCAGGACAAGCGTAATGAACTTGTCCTGACCTATACTCCACTGATCAAGTATATTGCCACAAGACTGGCCTCCCGCCTTCCGCCACAGGTCTCTCTTGATGATCTGATCAGCTGTGGAATTATTGGCCTTATTGATGCCATTGCAAAATTCGACCTCGCCAAAAACGTGCAGTTTAAAACCTATGCTGAATTCAGAATCAAGGGTGCCATGCTTGATGAGCTCCGTGCTCTTGACTGGGTGCCTCGCTCAGTCAGAAATAAAATCACCACTCTGGAACGTGCATACGAGACTCTTGAGAGAAAGTTGGGCAGACCAGCCAAGGATGAAGAAGTAGCAGAACAACTCAACCTTGATCTTGCCGCTTTTCACAAGTTACTCGATGAAACAAAATCCGTCACATTTATGGACATTGAGTTATTGAAGCAAAAGGCTCCTGAAATCAATGGGGGGATTGCAGCCCTTCTAAATAATGCTAGCGGGGATCCTTTTTCTACCATGAGCTTCTCGCAAGTCCGTGATATTCTGGCAAAAGCTATAGGTGAGCTGCCGGAAAAAGAAAAACTGGCCGTCTCCCTCTACTATTTTGAAGAACTCACTATGAAAGAGATTGGCCAAGTCCTCGGGTATACTGAGTCCAGAATATCTCAAATGCACAGCAAAGCAGTTCTCCGCCTTCGAACAAAGCTAAAAAAAGCTCTTTCCAACTGAGAGGAACCTGCTAATTTTTTTTTCCACTAACAAATTTGTTTATTTTGCTATAATATTTTATATACATCTAGTATAGTCGTTTAAGGTCAAGCCTTTAGGTTGAAATACCTCACTTCGTATTGGCCTTTATAATTTATTTTACTAACCAACAGTGTTGCTGGTGTGCTGTGATACAGCGGGCCTGATATAAATCAGGTCATAAATGGCAAGAAGTCGTAAAATTGTTTTGAAATGAAGCAGTTACAGCTACGCTTAAGTAGTCATGTTACAAGATATAATTAAATTGCTAAATGTACAGAAAGAGCTTTTCTGTGAGTGAGGAGAAAAAATGTCAGATAAAAATATAAAAGTACTTGTAGTTGACGACTTCGCCACCATGAGACGTATCGTTAAAAACATTCTGACCCAACTAGGCTACAAAAATATTGTAGAAGCTGATGACGGCACCACCGCTTTAGATGTGTTGAAACAAGAAAACATTGGCCTGATCATATCAGATTGGAATATGCCGAAAATGACCGGCCTTGATTTACTCAAAGAGGTCCGCGGTAACGCTGATATGGCAGACATCCCGTTTATCATGGTCACAGCAGAGGCTCAACAGGACAACATCATTCTCGCAGTAAAAGCAAAAGTAAGCCAATATATCGTCAAACCTTTTACAGCTGATACCCTAGGAGAAAAAATAGACAAAGTATTCGGCTAATCCATCATGTCTGACGCACCGCAACCAGACCGCCCCAGAATCACAGAAATTGAAGACGATAGATCCTCAAGCATATTTGATAGTGACATCGGAGACGATTGGGGTGAAGCCTTTGAGGCAGATGATTTCGCCCTTGCCCCCGATGATGAAGCCGGCAATGAGTTTTTTCTCGAAGGTGACGATGAAGACGCCTCGGTATCTGAGGAAACAAGCGACTCGGGTGACACGAAAGCAGAGACTGAATCAACCCCTAAAAAAACCGGGCTGGCACTCCCCCCTTTCATCGCCCCCCTACTCTCTAAAGTACAATCCCTTACAAGGCTTGGCAAAGAGCGCTTCCTCTCCCTTCCTACCCTTTACAAGATTCCAATTCTAATCACTTTTTGCCTTTCTCTTCTATCCTTATATTTTTTTTCAAAAGCACCCTCTCAGCCCCCTCCCGTCCCCACGGATATACCAGTTCAAGTGGCCCAGATAGAGGAACCTGTGCAGCAATCTCCTGAAAGAATTGCCGCATTAGATGCCCTGATCACTGCAGAAACTCCCAAAGAAAAAATAAGGAAAAAATGGCATTTCCCATCTTTTTTAATTTCAACCAATGACGAAATGAAGGGAGATAATTTTTTTTTCGTCGAGGTTGATATTACCTTTATCCTACTTCTTGATGAGGATGAGGACCTTCCCGTCGAGCAATCTATCTATGTACGGGACATGATATATCAATTTTACAACAATCGCCCCCTCTATGAACTCCGCAGATACTCTCTGGCCCGAGGTGAAATGAACAGAAAATTACGATCCTGGGTTGAAAAACAGTGGCCTGAAGGACAAATCGCCACCATTGTTTTTAATCGTTACCAAGTTCTCTAAGGAGTCTGCCAGGGAATAGAAGGCGTAGCGCAAAAACGACCCAAACCTGTCTTCCTGACAAAATTGTAATTTCCCCACCCACTCTTTTCTACAACCTGTACAATAGAACGATCCTTTGCCAAAAGGCCCAACCTTTCGAGTCCTAATACTACCAATAGACGACCTCCCTCCCAGCTCTTCCTTTCCCAAAACTGCGCCCTCATGTTTTGTTACATTTTTGTAACTTCCCCAGGGCCAGTTTACATATTTGCAATTTACAGCCAGACCACCAAAATCTACATCCAAGATATTTACCTTGCTAAATCAACGACATAACACCAACTCATGCTATTGGCACCAAGATTGCATTTGCAAAGAAAATTAATCGCTATCGTTATCTTCCCTTATAATTTGATAATTTGTAACTATTCAGCTTGGGTCACAGATAGGACAGACCGACCTAAAAATGCGCATGCCAACTGAACAGTTATAATAATTTTTCGCAAAGAGGTTCTTTATGATTCAAGCGGGTGACACAGCCTTTATCTTAGCTTCAGCAGGTCTGGTTCTTCTTATGACCCCTGGACTAGCCCTTTTCTATGCTGGTATGGTCAGGAGCAAAAATGTCCTTGGGACCATCATGCAAAGCCTGATAATGATATCGATTATCAGTATTGAATGGGTGATTATCGGCTACACTATGGCCTTCGGCCCTGATGTAAGCGGAATCGTTGGGGACCTTTCCTGGTTTGGTCTCAATGGCGTGAGCTCTGCGCCAAGTTCAGATTATGCCAGTACCATTCCCCATAATGTCTTTATGATATACCAGTGTATGTTTGCGGTTATCACCCCAGCACTGATCACTGGAGCATTTGCCGAGAGAATGCGCTTTGGCCCCCTGATTCTTTTCAGCCTCATCTGGACGATTGTCGTTTACAACCCTGTCTGCCACTGGATTTGGGGGGTAGGAGGATGGCTGGGCAACAGAGGTGTGCTTGATTTTGCCGGCGGCCTTGTTGTGCACCTAACATCCGGCGCTGCGGCCCTTGCTGCTGTCCTTGTTCTCGGTCCGAGAAAGGGCTTTGGAAGGCAAAGCTTTATCCCCCACAACCTGCCAATGACAGTTCTGGGTACTGGGCTTCTCTGGTTTGGTTGGTTTGGTTTTAATGGCGGCAGCGCCTTGGCTGCTAACGGAATAGCTGCCACGGCATTTGTGTCCACCCATTTAGCCGGTATGGCTGGTATGGCCATGTGGACCCTGGTTGAGTGGCTGCACCGAAAAAAACCCACTACCTTGGGGTCGGTTTCAGGCGCCATTGCCGGCCTTGCCACGGTGACCCCCGCAGCTGGATTTATCAGCCCGATATCCGCCATAATAATTGGTTTGCTTGCCGGTATAATCTGCTACACTGCTGTTAACCTAAAAAACATAATAGGCTTAGATGACAGTCTTGACGTTGTGGGTATTCACGGCATAGGTGGCGTCGTTGGCACAATTTGCCTTGGAATTTTTGCTTCCCGTGCCGTAAACCCAGGAGGCAGTGATGGACTTTTAGCAGGCAATGCTTCCTTTTTAGGCACCCAAATTTTTGGAGTGCTGGTAGTTGGGACCTACGCTTTTATCATAAGCTGGATACTCCTTAAAATCATCGATATGCTTTTTGGACTACGGGTCTCCGAAGAAAATGAAGTAACAGGACTGGACTTAAGCGAACACAGCGAAACAGCTTACAATTAAGCAAAATAGCGTTGTACCATTTTCAATCCAACTGACGGCAACAAGCCCCATTGGCGAATAGTTCAAAAAAGCACCCCAGGAGAAAAGAATGAAAAAGATTGAAGCGATCATAAAACCGTTCAAGCTCGATGACGTCAAAGAGGCCCTAAACGAAATGGGCATTAAAGGAATGACCCTGACGGAGGTAAAAGGATACGGCAGACAAAAAGGCCATAAAGAAATTTATCGCGGTGCCGAATATGTGGTGGATTTTCTTCCTAAAATAAAGCTGGAACTCATTGTCGAAGACTCTCATGTTGATGAAATTGTTGAGTGCATTCGCCAAGCGGCGCTGACCGGTAAGATTGGCGACGGTAAAATTTTTATCCTCCCTATTGAAGAAGTAGTCCGAGTCAGGACAGGCGAAACCGGTAACCAGGCAATTTAACAGAAAATGGCCGATTCATTGCAAAATATTTCAGCAAACGATATTGCCAAACCGGCTGAACTCCGCACCCGTCGTGAAATTTTGGAAATATTCTGGCGAAAAGGGATCAGCGGCGCCGCTCTTTTAAAAGAGAACACCGCCCTTATCGATGCCCACCTGGAACAAAATTTCATCAACTGTCCAAAAACCGAGGGCATGGCTCTGGTTGCGCTTGGCGGTTACGGACGCTCCGAACTTTTCCCTTTCTCGGATATCGATATTCTGCTGCTGCATGAATCCTCTGCAGAAAAAAATCTCGGCCCGGTAACCGAAGCACTTTTTTATCCTCTCTGGGACGCTGGCCTGGAAGTCGGCCATAGTGTCCGCAGCGTAAAAGCCTGCATGAAAGATGCTAAAAAAGATTTCTTTTTTCAAGTTGCCATGCTTGACGCCAGATTCATTACAGGTTCAGAAAAATTGT
This sequence comes from Desulfurivibrionaceae bacterium, assembly GCA_030145275.1. Classification (GTDB taxonomy): domain Bacteria; phylum Desulfobacterota; class Desulfobulbia; order Desulfobulbales; family VMSU01; genus JAQYVV01. Next base: position 52,295 of record JAQYVV010000007.1, read on the forward strand.
TTGATAGTTTAACAAAATCATACCAGAAGAAATTTGTGCACGGCCGCCGTATTGAATTTTTGGCCAAAATGACCGCCCACAGAAATGAGAGACATCGAAGATTTGGGCAGCACAGCTATCACCTTGAGCCGCAAATCAAGGAAAGCCGCGGCGGCTTAAGGGATGTTCAGGCCATGATATGGACAGCCCGTTTTGTTTTTGGCCTAAAAGATCTTTCAGGCATGAATGATGCGGGAATCATCAATGATATTGAGCAGAAAAACTTCACAAAAGCCTGGAACCATCTCATTAAGATCCGTAACCGGCTCCACTATATCTCCGGCCGAAAAAATGACCGCCTATTCTTCGAACACCAGGAAGAGATAGCCAAGGCTTTTCATTATAAAAATCGCAGCAATCAGCTCGCCGTTGAAATGTTTATGCGAGATGTCTATAGTCACATGCAAACGATTGCCTCTTGTAGTGACCTGTTCTTTGAACACGCCAATGAAGTCATTGGCCCAAATCACCTTTTTTCCCTCACAGGTGCTCCCCAAAAAGCCCATAAGCTCGAGAACGGTCTTGAAAACAGAAATGGCACCATCTCGATCGTCAACCGAGATATGCTCCCCAAAAAACCGGGGCTATTGATGAAAATCTTTTTTCATGCGGCCAAACTAGGGCTTCCGATTCACTACCAGACAAGAAAAATCATCAATGCCAGCCTTTTCCTGGTTGATGAACCTTTCCAATCTTCACCTGTCATGGGAAAACTTTTCATGCAGCTACTTCAAGAACAAAACGCCTTGGCATCCTTGGAAATTATGCTGGAGAGTGGCTTTCTCGCCGCCTATATACCAGAGTTCAGCAACCTAAAATCCCTAGCACAACACGACGTCTATCATGTCTACACAGTAGACCACCACCAAATTCAAACAGTTGCAGCTCTAGGCACAATCCGGCAAGAGCAGAAAGAGATATTGGCTCAGGTTTCAACCCCTCAACTCCTTTTTCTCGGTGCCCTTATCCACGACGTAGGCAAGGGCAGAGGCCAAGACCACACAGAGATAGGAGCAGAATTGGCCCTTGGCATTGGCAAACGTCTTGGCCTGAGCCAAGGTGATTGTGAAACGCTCAGCTTTCTGGTCAAAAGGCATCTGTATTTGACTGAAACAGCAATGCATCGTGATCTTGAAGACCATACCCTAATCAGACGCTGTACTGAAACCGTGCAAAACATCGAAAATCTTTCCATGCTCTACCTCCTTTCCATTGCAGATGCGAAATCAACCGGGCCAACCGTATGGACTGACTGGAAAGGGGCCCTGCTCCTTGAGCTATACCTTAAGACTGCTCTCTCACTGGATGAAACGGCCGCCAATCCCGTTGATATCCGTCAGGGCCTTGAGTGGATTAAGGAAAAAACACAACAACTCCTTGCCAACCAGGTCTCTTTCGATATTGACACCCTACCGGAAGACTATCTGCTCAGTTTCACCCCCGAGGAAATAGCGGACCACTTAAAGAAGAGTCAGGCGCTTGAAACCGATGCGCTCCTTTTTTATCCTGAGAAAAAGCAGAATTTTTCCACTCTCCTGGTTATCACCCAAGACCGCCCCGGCCTTTTGGCAAAAGTTTGCGGAGTCCTAGCCCTGCACAACTTGAAGGTTCTTGCTGCTCAGATTTTCACCCTCCCTGATGGCACAGCTGTTGACTCTCTTGACGTCCAAGGCCTATACCCAAACCAAGATATCGATTGTGACTGGGAAAAGATACAAGAGGACTTGGGACTTGCCATTACCTTCCATCTTGGCCTGGAGCACCGTCTGAGCAAAAAATCTCCGAACCGAAAAAAATCTATCTCAAAAAACAGGCCTCATCATGAAGTTAAAGTAAATTTAAACAATACGAGCTCAGACTCCCATACAATAATTGAAGTATACGCCAATGACAGACCTGCTTTACTATATTTTATAACAAGAACATTAAGCTATTTTCACCTAAGTATATGCAGGGCAAAAATAGGCAACCACACCGACCAGGTGGTTGACGTTTTTTATGTACTTGACCAAAAGGGGGAAAAAATAACAGATGACTTCCTGGTTGAAGAGATAAAACAAAGTCTCATACACGCAGCCTCGGAGGAGTAATCCGATTGCCTCCGTTGTGTACTTTTGATCAACGAATACATCTAACACCCCACAGGTAAGCGTCAGACTCCGAGGGGGTACTGAACTGAGTGGCAGAAATTCAGCGCTAAGGCACTAATAATACTTTTCAAAGTCCACACTATCTGCGAGAACATCAATTTTAATGAATTCCAAAATACAACAGATAAAAAGGAGAAAACCATGGTAAAAAAATAACTTATCGAGAAACCACCATCCCCTCTTTGGGCCCAATGTCTTTTATAAGCAAATAACCCAAAAGGAGTTTCCGAAAAGCACCTATCGAAGCATCTACCAAATAACTACTACAGCTCTAAAAAGAGTTGTGATATAATCACCCCAAACAAGCAATCAGCTATCTTTTATTATAAATTTTACAAGCGAAGGAGTTTAAAATGACCAAGGGCGATATTTTAAAAATTATTGAAAAAGAGAACGTTAACTTTTTCAGAATCCAATTTTGTGACATCAAAGGTATTACAAAAAATGTTGCAATCCCAAAAAGCCAGATAGGTAAAGCACTTGACGGTAAGATTATGTTCGACGGTTCTTCCATTGATGGCTTTGCCCGTATAGAAGAATCCGACATGTACCTAGTGCCAGACTACGACACCTTCTGCATCCTGCCATGGCGAAACCAAGAAGGCGTTGCAGCTGCCAGGATAATATGCGACGTTCATAAAGCAGATGGAACTCCCTTTGACGGTTGCCCCAGGGTCACCCTGAAAAAATCTTTGGCCAAGGCCAAAGAGATGGGTTTTACAATGAACGTGGGCACAGAGGCTGAATTTTTCCTCTTTAAACTGAACAAAGATGGAAAAAGCACCACGGATACCAATGACAATGCCGGCTATTTCAGCCTGGACCCGGAGGATACCGGCCTGAACTGTCGTCGAGAGATTATTGAAACCTTAGAGAAAATGGGCTTTGAAATAGAAGCGTCCCACCACGAAGTTGCCGAGGGACAGCACGAAATCAATTTCAAATATGCTGATGCTCTCGAGTGTGCCGACAACACCGTCACCTTTAAATGGGTCGTTAAAAGCGTTGCGAGAAAACACAACCTGCACGCCACCTTTATGCCTAAACCAATTTTCGGCATAAATGGCTCTGGCATGCACACCAATCAGTCTCTATTTAACCTGGATGGGAGCAACGCCTTTGCAGATGAAAACGACAAGATGCAGCTCAGTGAAGCGGCTTACCAATACATTGCCGGTATTATAAAAAATGCCAGAGGCTTTTCAGCCGTTACCAACCCCCTGGTCAACTCATACAAGCGCATGGTTCCTGGTTACGAGGCCCCAGTTTATGTAGCCTGGTCTGCCTCCAACAGAAGTGCACTGGTCAGGATACCTGCCTCCCGCGGCGTAGGGACAAGGGTTGAAGTACGCTGCCCCGACCCAACCTGTAACCCCTACCTGGCCTTTGCCATGATGCTAAACTCAGGACTGGATGGAATTAAGAACAAACTGACTCCACCAGCCTCAACAGATATCGATATTTTTAAAATGACCCCTCAAGAAAAAGATGAGGCAGGAATTGCAAGTATGCCGGCATCTCTCCATGAAGCTCTTGACGCTTTCAAGGCAAATCCCATCTCAAAAGAGACCCTTGGAGACCATATTTATGGAAAATATATCATCAACAAAGAAGCTGAGTGGGACAGCTACAGAATCGCCGTAACCGACTGGGAATTACACAATTATCTAGATATTTACTAATCCGGATAAACCGGAAATAAGTGCCTTAACAGTGCTCTGCGACAGATTGGGAGCATTGTTATTTTTTGGAATTCTCGAAGTCTTCGCTTATCCGAAGTCTTCGCTTATCTGTTTTTTGTGACAGGATTTCAGTTATAAGACACTAAATCAAATCAGCTAAGCCACAAAAAAATGGGGGTCTTGTTCTCTTCAGAACAGACCCCCATTTTTTCTTAAAATCAAAGACAAGCCACGCCAAAAGACTTAAGCTCATTAACATCCTTCAGAAACAAACTATTTGTAAATATTCGGCTTGAGCTAAAAAAGTTCCGGAAAACCCGTAAATGTTTGGCATGGCTTCATATCGGAGTCTACGCTTACCTCGTGCGAGCAGGCTGGCGTAGCATAGTTGGCTATGTGAGACAGCCTGATCGCACCCCAAGAGTACTTCCGCTGGGCGTGCGAAGATGGAGTCATGCCGAATATTTACAACTATTTCCAGAGTTTTCCATTAATATCATACCGTTTCATCTTATCATAAAGGGCGGTCTTCCCCAGATCTAACATCCCTGCGGTCTGCATGACGTTTCCCTTCGTTTCCTTTAAGGCGTGTGAGATAACATCCGCCTCAAATTTAGAAATAAGCTCTTTCAATGAACTTTCCGGCAAGCCACTGATAATATTGTTGAAATAGTCAGACGCCTCTGAACGCATCTGGACACCATCATAGATAATATCCTGCTCAGTAATCGTGTTATTTCGGGCCATAAGCACCGCTCGCTGCACAACATTTTCAAGCTCTCTGACATTTCCCGGCCAATTATGGGAGAGCAACTTGTCAATAACGGTACTTGGCAGAAAATCAATCTTCTTTTTCTTAAATGCTTTTTGATACTGCCGAATAAAATGGGAGGCAAGTTCAACAATATCCTCTTTTCTTTCACGCAACGAAGGCATTGTAATATTTATTATATTTAGGCGGTAATAAAGATCCAGCCGGAAACGGCCATTTTGCACAGCCTCTGCCAAATCGGTATTCGTTGCCGCCAATATTCTGACATCCACATTGACCGGAGTTGTTCCACCCACGCGAATTATTTCACCATTTTGCAGAACACGCAGCAAAGTAGCCTGCATCCTAGGGGAAATATCTCCTATTTCATCTAAAAAAATAGTGCCCCCATCAACCATCTCAAACTTGCCTTTCTTGCGAGCCCCAGCCCCTGTAAATGCCCCTTTTTCATGGCCAAAGAGATCACTTTCAAGTAAATTCTCATTAATACTGCTGCAATTTACCTTTAAAAAAATCTGCTCCTTTCTCCGGCTCAAATCAAAGAGCATATTGGCCACAAGTTCTTTGCCGGTGCCAGACTCACCTGAAATCAAAATAGTTGCATCCGAATCTGCAACCTGACCAATAACATCTTTTAAGTCCTGTATTTTTTTGCTTGAACCAACAATCTCGTCCCCTGGTTTATTTTGCTCCACCTTTTTCTTCAGAACATTGACCTCTCGCGTCAAACGGCGGCGAAGAGTCTCACTTTCCTTTAATTCATCAATTTTTCGGCGCAGAATATTCTCAACATTATTGTTAAAAATCTCGAGTTCCCTCTCCTGGGCCCTGCGTTTGCTGATATCGCGCATGATAATCATGACCATCCTATCTGTAGAATACCCCTGAAACGGCTGATAATTATACTCAATTTCAATATCACCAATCCTAGTTTCAACAAGCACCCCAGCATTCGTACTCCCATCCCCCTGGATAACATCTTTCACCGGACATTCTTCCTGACAGCGTTTATCATGACTACAAAGAAAATCCGTACAGGTTTTACCGCATAAATCTCCCAATTTTTTAATCGCATACGGGTTCTGATATTCAATAACCAGATCCTCTCGGATCAAAAACACCATCTCCTGCAGCATGTCCAAAAGCACCCGCCAATTTTTCCCAAGACGCTTTACCTCATCCGAAGTCTGCGAATCGTGATCCTTTTTCTTCATCTTTGCCTTTTTTATTGAAAAATTGTATTCCCTATACGACTCAACGCCGCACCACTATCTTCAATTAGCCATCACAAAATCAGCACCCACCTTAAACCTAAAATCTGGATTTTTCCTTATAACTCATTGTAGAGAAAGTTCTGATCATAATCATTATATATTTTCGCAATACTGAATTATTTTTCCAAAAATTCGGAAAATACCCCAAAAACATAGTTGTCCAACCCCGGTTCAACTCCATCCTTAGTAAAGAACTAGAACAAAAGTATAAGATTGGTAAAAGTTCATCCTATAACTAAACGAAGAGACATTAACTTTCTTCCTCTGGCTTTGGCTGTAGCTACAGGAAGTCGTTTGACGAAGATATTATTCAGGAAATTTATTAATTTGATTCAAAACTGAATGAACGCCTTGGAAGGAAGAACAGATGGGCAAATAAAAGTGGCAATACAGTCAGAAAATAATAAAAATATCAAAATCCTGTTTGCTGATAATGGAGAAGGTGTTTCAAACGATTTAGCAGATAAAATTTTTGAGCCTTTTTTTACAACCAAGGAAGTTGGAAAAGGTACAGGGCTTGGACTCTCAATTGTCTACGGAATTATAAAAGAGCATAAGGGTGATATCGAGTATAGCCAAGAAAATCATGATTCATCGTTTCTCATTACATTGCCTATTAAATGGGGGCCAACGTCATGAGCCTGCCTCGCCAACAGCCCCCATCTGTCACTATTCCACGGTGACACTTTTAGCAAGATTTCTGGGCTGATCGACGTCACACCCCCTTATGTTAGCAATCTGATAGGCCAAAATTTGCAGGGGGATTGTATAGAGGATTGGATTTAAATCTTCATGAATCTCCGGTAGAGTTATAACGTAGTCTGATATACGTTGCAGCTCATCGTCTCCTTCTGTTCCGATCACAATCATCCTGCCATGCCGGGCCTTAACCTCCTCGACATTACTAAGCACTTTTGGGTACACGCTGTCTCTCGGGGCCAGTGCCAATACAGGCATGTCGCGATCGATAAGGGCAATTGGCCCATGCTTGAGCTCGCCAGAGGCATAACCTTCCGCGTGAATATAGGATATTTCTTTCAGCTTTAAGGCCCCTTCTAAGGCAATGGGGTAATTGATGCCACGCCCAAGGTAAAGAAAATCCCGACTGCGCGAAAACTCTTCAGAAATTGGCATCATTTCGTCCTGTATGCGCAAAAGATTTTTTTCTATCAGCACCGGTAACTCAAGCAAGACGCTGAGCAAGGACCTGCTCTCCTCGCCGGATATGGTTTTTTTGGCCTGGGCCATAAAGAGGGTCAATAAAAACAGGGCCACCATCTGAGCGGTAAAGGCCTTGGTGGAGGCAACCCCGATTTCAGGTCCGGCATGGGTATAAATAGTGCCATCTGCCTCTCTGGTCATGGTAGAGCCCACCACATTGCAAATAGTGATGATTTTAGCCTGCATAGATTTTGCCAGTCTCATCCCGGCAAGAGTGTCTGCCGTTTCTCCGGATTGAGAAATGGGAACCACCAGAACATTCGGGTTTAAAATAAGACTACGATAACGAAACTCAGAGGCAATATCCACATCAACTGGAATCCTGGCCCATTTTTCAAGCCAATATTTAGCGACCATGGCCGCATGCCAGGAGGTTCCACAGGCCACAAGGGAAATCCTCTTTATTTGTGCCAACTCTTTCTTGCTGAGATTTATTTCCGGCAGCAGCACCTCCCCGGTTTCAGGATCAAAACGCCCCCGGAATGTATTTAAAACAGCCTGGGGCTGCTCAAAAATCTCTTTCAGCATAAAGTGCCGGTACCCAGCCTTCTCGGCCATGCCGACATTCCAGTCAATGACCTGGGGCGTCTTTTCAACCAACTCCCCACTCTCAGCTTGCATCACCTGCCAAGAACCTTTTTTCAAGACTGCCATTTCCTGATCATCAAGAAAAACAACACTGTTTGTAAAGGGCAAAAGAGCAGGAATATCAGAGGCCAGAAAAGTGCCAGAATCTTCTAGAACCCCTAAAACCAAAGGGCTCTGATTGCGAACCGCAACCAATTGATCGGGCTGCTCACTCCACATGACGCCAAGGGCAAAAGAACCATCTACCAAGGTGATAGCCATCCGAACCGCCTCAACCAGATCATTTTCGAGATGCTCTTCGATGAGATGGGCCATAACCTCAGTATCTGTCTCTGAAATAAAGGTGTGTCCCTTTTCCTGCAGCTCTTCCCTGAGGGAATGATAGTTTTCGATGATGCCATTATGGACCACGACCAACTTGCCGGTGCAGTCACAGTGCGGATGGGCATTACGCTGAGAAGGAGCGCCATGAGTGGCCCAGCGGGTATGCCCGAGTCCAATCCGGCTATCAGCACTGACCTCCTCCATTATCTCTTCAAGATTGATCAGTTTGCCTTCACACCGATGTCTGTGCAGTTCTCCGTCTTGAAGATACGCCACCCCGGCGGAGTCATACCCCCTATACTCAAGGCGACGAAGCCCTTCAATCAGAACAGGGACAACCTTTCTTTTGCCGACATAACCTACAATTCCGCACATATCTTTAACTCCAACCTTTCTACATTAAAATGTCAATATTTCTATGGTCCGGGGAAATATGGATCAGATCTCAAGCATCCTATCCAGTGATATTTTAGCAAGAGCGGCAATCTCTTTCTCGACGGTTATTTGGTTGACAACTTTTCCTGCCGCCAGATTATCAAGCACCCATAGCAGATGCGCGGGATTGACTCGATACATTGTTGAACACTTACAATCAACCGGCGACAGGGAGCGTATCTTTTTATCAGGGTGCTGTTTTGCTAAGCGTTTAACCAGGTTTATCTCTGTTCCCACCGCCCAGCTTGAACCGGCTGGTGAATTTGAAACCGCTTGAATGATCATTTCAGTCGAACCATACTGATCCGCCCCCATGACAACTTCCCGCCTGCATTCTGGATGAACTATTATTTTCGTCTCTGGCTCTTCTCTTCGAAGCGTATTAATTTGCTCCTCAGAAAACTGCATGTGGACAGTGCAGTACCCATCCCAAAGGATTACCTTTGCCTTTTTGAGCTGCTCAGGACTGTTGCCGCCAAGCGGTTCATCCCTGACCCACAAGGCAACCTCATCAGGATCTATGCCCAAAGCATGGGCCGAATTCCGACCCAAATGTTCGTCGGGAAAGAAAAACACCTTGTCACCCTTTTCAAGAGCCCATGTTAGAACCCTCTCAGCATTGGAAGAGGTGCAAACTGACCCTCCTCTATGCCCCACAAATGCCTTCAAGCGGGCAGATGAATTCACATAGGTCATGGGAATAATTCTTGCGGATCCAGTTACCTCTGTAAGTTCTGCCCAGGCTTGTGAAACTCCGTCGCTTGTGGCCATATCGGCCATGGAACAACCTGCACCCAGGTCCGGCAGAATAACAGCTTGGTTCCCACTGGTCAAAATATCCGCCGACTCTGCCATAAAGTGCACCCCACAGAAAACGATATAAGGTCTATCCTGAGCCTGGGCCGCATTCTTGGCAAGTTTCAGTGAATCCCCAACCCGATCAGCAAAGTCAAAAACGCTATCCTGCTGATAGTGGTGACTTAGCAGCAACACCTTGTCTCCAAGTTCTTTTTTCCTCGCCGCAATCCTGTCAAGCAGCATGCTCTCTTCTTCATCTAAATACTGAGTGCCAATATCAATTTGTTCATTATCTTGCATTTTCTTACTCTTTTATCCTCTCAATAAACAAAGAACCCACAAGAGAGATTCTCCCTGTGGGTTCTTTGTTTTCTTCCTGTTTTAGGTAGAGCTTCGCCCAGATCGCCTATGCCATTTTAACCCATGAGGCACTTGGTCCTTTATCCCCTTCACTTTCGCCAAACTTAACCGCATCACCCTCATTCAGGTCTGTAATCTTCATGTCTTTCAGCGCATTTTCGTGAAAGTAAATCTCCCGCCCTTCAGGGGTTGCTATAAAACCATAATATTCAAACGGAAAAACTTTCTTAACGACACCTTCCCCACTACTAAGAACCGCTCCTTCCTGCACTTTCACAGTCTGGCGCCTTTTGCGCTGAAGTTCCTTCAACTGCTGCCCCATTGTATCAAAAGCTTCCCCAAGCAAGACCCTAACTTTTTCCCCTTTTCTTTTGACAACAACCGTATCATTGGGCACAGAGGCCACCACAATTAGTTCATAGCCCCCCTCTTTATGATGCCGGGTACCTTCAATTGTCACCCGCAGATTGTGAACAAGACCGGGATGATGCCTAGAAAGGCGCTCTTTTTCATTCTCTATCTTATCTTGCCATACCTTTCTAATGTCAAGATTACGACCTTCAACCTGAAGTTCCATATACATCCTCCATGGTTCTAGTATTAAAAAGCCTGTGCACTGAGACTCCTGCACAGATCCGGTGTAAAACAACTTTACCCTATAATAGCATAAACACGCAAAACTAATCCAGCACGTTTTATCTTAATTTTTTTACCCACCGAACATCGATCAGTCTCAACAAAGATACATTCCCTGTTAGCGATCAATTAAGTACACCTAAGATTGCATAACCCCGAGTCCGTAAGCGTTTCAGGGACACCCCGATGTGCGTGATCGAACCACGCGATTATACCCCCTGTATATCACGGGGTTCGATCACGTGCAGCGGGGTGTTCATGGAGCGCTTACCATTCCCTTAATCCGCATACTGCTCTCGAACCTTGCTTTGCCTCAACAAGGCAAGACTGACTGATTCCATCTCAAAAACACCATCCTTCCAAGCTTTCTCAAAAGCGCCCAAGGCCTTTCTCACCTTGTCATGATCCTGGCAGATAAGCATTAGATCGGCTCCGGCCAAAAAGGACCCTAAAGCCGGATTTTCTCCATGCTCTGTATTTTCTATCGCACCCATCTCAAGATCATCGGTAATAACAAGTCCTTCATATCCGATTCTTTCCCGTAAAATCCCCTGAAGAACGGGGCGAGACAAGGTCGCTGGGCGTTTATGATCCAGTTGTTCATAAATAGCATGGGAGGTCATAAAAGATGCAACATCCGCCGCACATGCCGCCTCAAAAGGGATAAGATCAGAGGCGAGCAAACTTTCACGGCTCGATGCAACAAAAGGTAGTTCATGGTGTGGATCGAGAACGGCTCTACCTAGTCCGGGGAAATGCTTCACACAGGCAGCCACTCCTCCTTTTTGCATTTCAGCAACCACCAGCACCCCCAAATGAGACACCAGATCTGGATCAGCCCCCAGGCACCTTTTTTCCATGAAATATCCCTGGCCTGACGGACAAATGTCCAGAACGGGAGCCAGGTTCATGTTGACCCCGACTTCCTTCAATTCCTTTGCACAGGTCCTGGCGTACTCCCCAAGCAGCTCCTCACAATTGCCAGCCTCGGCAAGCTGTCTTTGATCTGGAAACTGGGTAAAGGGCGGGGGAAGGCGGGTAACACTGCCCCCCTCCTGGTCTATAGAAATAAGAGGTTTAGGAAGATTACTGGCAAGACAGGTTTTGCTGAGGGAAGCACATAGTTCTTTAAGCTGTTCACGGCTTTCCACATTTCTCTTGAACAAAATAAAATTATGCACCCCATCTTTTTGAATAAGATCTATTGTCGACTCATCAAGCCTGGTGCCGGGAATACCGATCATAAAAAGGCTGCCAAGGGCCGGAGGTAAATTATCAATCATGATATACCGCCGGATCTTTTCTGCCGGCATCGGCAAACCCCTTTAGGCGCAAAAGGCAGGCCTCGCAATGTCCACAAGCCTTGCCTTCAGAGTTAGGATCGTAACAGGAATGAGTCTCAGCGTAGTCAACGCCCAGCGAGCTACCCAGATTAATGATTTCTTTTTTACTCAAATGCAGAAGGGGAGCATGGATGCTAAATTTACGCCCACTGCTAACACCTGCTTTTGTGCCCAAATTTGCCATATTCTCAAACGCTGCCAAAAATTCAGGGCGACAATCGGGATAGCCTGAGTAATCCATCACATTAACACCAATAAAAACATCAAAAGCTCCGACAGTCTCGGCCCAGGCCATGGCGTGGGTCAAAAATATGCTGTTTCTTCCCGGCACGTAAGTGACAGGAATAGAGTCTGCATTCTCAGATGCTTTTTCCCCCGGCACTTCCTCCAGACTCTCCTTTTTTGGCACTATGAGATCTGAGGTCAATGCAGATCCTCCGATTTTATCAAGGTCAAGACGAAGAATGAGGTGCTTTTCGGCGCCATATTTTTCAGCATTTCGGGCCGCCTTTTCCAGCTCGACAATTTGCTTCTGCCCATAGGAAAAGCTGAGGCAGTAGCAGCGGAAGCCTTTAGCTCGGGCAGCCGCTAAAACAGTGGTGGAATCAAGACCGCCGCTCAGCAACACGACCGCTTTTTTAAGATCCGTATCCGGTTTATTTAATGGTGAAGTGGGCATTATTTAATACTACTGTTTTTAACCAACGAAACAGAAAGGTTCTGGTTTAAGTTGATAATATCATCTTTCTAGATAACTGTTCCGAGTGTAGGGTCATTTCACGCCCTACCTGAATAGTTATCTATCCTGTACAATAAACATTTTCCTGCAGTTGCAAAGAAAAAAGAGTTCTTATGCCAAAAAATTAATTGGCAGACTTTTGCCCACCTCAATCCCCTCTGGACTGACTTCAGCCTGATAGACCAAAAGCTGCACTCCCCTTGACATTGCATTGCGAAGAGTCTCCGCATACAGCGGGTCAATATGAGCTGCCGGCATAAAAGCATATCCATCCACACGCTGGACGCAATAAAAGATTACCGCTCCATGTCCAGCCTCTCTTAACCTAATCAAATCTCGTAAATGCTTTGTTCCCCGGACAGTCACGGCGTCGGGAAACATGGCGATTCCATCTTCAACCAGAGTACAGTTTTTAACCTCGACATATATTTTCTCACCGCCCTTTAGCAGCAGAAAATCCAACCGACTCCCGGGAAAAACAGTAACCTCCGGGGAAATAGTATCAACCTGGCCTATCTCTTTAACAACATTATTTTCAAGAGCTTCTCTGACCAGGTGGTTGGTTTTCGAGGTGTTGACCCCAATCCAGGTACCTGCAACTCGGGTCATTTCCAAGGTATGCGGATATTTTCTTTTGGGGTTGTCCGATACCGAAAGCATCACCTCACAACCGGGCGCAAGACACCCTTTCATACTGCCTGTATTTGGACAATAAACGGTCAGTGATGTTCCGTCCGGCAGGGTGACATCGACAAGAAATCGCTTGTAGCGCCTTACAAAAATTGCCGTTTGCAATGGATCTATAAATTTCATACTCAACCACCCATATCTAAAAAGTAAACTACCCTGAACTAACACTGTAAAACAACAATAACCAACTAAGGGTTCGCTCAAAAATAACTTCGCAGAATTGAGGTGTAAATGTGACATAGGTTAAGTCGATTTGATTGAGTGAAACCGCAGGCGCAGCAAGGCTGCGTTGAGGATTTCGCGATTGAAAATCGGCTTAATATATGTTGCAGTTGCGACTCAAAATGTGAAATTATTTTTGTGCGAGCCCTAAATGTAAATGTTTGACAACGCTTCTGATGTGTTCGATCAGGTTGGCGAAGCGTAGTAGTTCTACGTGAGTCAGCCTGATCGCACCCCAAGGGCACTTCCGTTGGGCGGGCGCAGCTGGAGTATTGCCGAATATTTACCTGAAAGCTGTTCCAACAGCAACACACGAAAAAAACGGTCGCTGATCAAAGCTGGGGTAGCCAGGCACATCCTGTTTTACTAGTTATTTAGTTTAATATATAATATACATTGCTCTTCTCAAAATAGAATATTTCTATTTTAGCCCAAGAAACACAACAACAAAAAGCGCGTAATATTAGCGCCTTACGACTGAAACCCTGTCACAAAAAACAGATAAGCGAAGACTTCGGATAAGCGAAGACTTCGAGAATTCCAAAAAAGAACAATGCTCCCAATATGTTGCAGACCACTGTTAAGGCACTTATTTCCGGTTTATCCGGATTAGACATATATGCACTTCCACGACCATTAACTAAATTATTTTCCCGGAGGCAAAGAATGACAACCAATATGTTAACAACCACCAGAGAGACACAGGGTACCAGCAAGTCGGGCTTCAGTATCCGGGCAAAACTGCTAGGCCTTTTAGTCACAGTAATCTGTCTATGCTCTTTGCTTATTTTTTCTGCAAACAGATACACAGTAAAAAAAGAGATTCAAAAGATTAATCAACAGTCCCTGACCGATATTGCCAATACCGCTCTCAACCTTATTGAAGTAAATGGCGGTGACAATGTTGAAAAACTGGCACAAGCCTTCAATAAAAAAATCAGCATCGGCAAGAGCGGTTTTTTGTTTATCGTGAACTCCAAGGGTAAAATGGTTATTCACAAAAAAGCCCAGGGCAAGACCTGGCTGGAAAAACCATTTATCCGCTATTTTGTTGATCATAAAAACGGCTACCTGCGTTATTTAAGCCCCCAAACAAACACCTATAAAGTTGCGGCCTTTCAGCATTACCAGCCTAAAGACTGGATTGTAGTGGCCGGTTTTTTTGAAGATGACACCCTGGCCGGCCCCTTGGCCAGCATGGCCAGCAAATCATTAATCCTGTTCCTGCCCATGCTTGTGCTGCTCTTTATATTTTTTGCCTTCTGCCTCAACCTGCTGGTCATTAAGCCAATAAGCCGGATGCAGGAAAAATTGGCTGAGGCCGCGATCCACATTTCGACCATCAGCCAGGAACTCTCCTCAGCCAGCACCTCGGTGGCCGAGGGGGCCACCGAACAGGCCGCCTCAATTGAGGAGACCTCCGCCTCTTTGATCGAGCTGACCCAGAAGACAAAGCAAAATGCGGAAAACTCCCGCCAGGCAGACACACTCATGCAGGATGAGAACAGGGTTATTGAGCAGGCCAATAATTCCATGGGAGATCTGACCAACTCCATGACCGCTATCTCGGAAACCAGCCAGGAGACCCAGAAGATCATCAAGACCATTGATGAAATAGCCTTCCAAACCAATCTACTGGCCCTAAACGCCGCTGTAGAAGCAGCCAGAGCCGGAGAGGCAGGGGCCGGTTTTGCAGTGGTGGCAGATGAGGTAAGAAACCTGGCCATGCGGGCCGCAGAGGCGGCCAGGAGCACAGCCACCCTCATCGAAGAGTCAGAGGGGCGGATTCACGAGGGTTCCAGTATAGTTTCCACCACTAATGATGAGTTTTTAAATGTCCAGAAGAGCGCAGCCAAAATAGGTACGATTATTACAGAAATCTCCTCCGCCTCTGATCAGCAATCCCAAGGTATCGCTCAGATCAACAGGGCCTTGGAACAGATGGATATAGTGACCCAACGCAACGCCGCCAGCGCCGAAGAATCAGCCGCCTCAGCCCATGAAATGGACGCCCAAGCCAAAGAAATGGAAGAGGTGGTGGGTGAACTTGTTCGCCTAGTTGGTTGAGATTTGGATAAGTAATAAGAGCGTTAAACGCTGTGTCGTTCAGCAAGGTGATACTCAACAAGTAATCTTTCGTCGAGTATCACAAAAATTGCCGATTGCAATGGCTCTATAAATTTCATACACTACCATCCATGTCTGAAAAGAAATCTCCCCTGAAGGCTGTTGCCCTCAGATACGACCAGAAACAAGACGACGCCCCAAAGATAATAGGCAAGGGGCGTGGTCTGGTTGCTGAAAAAATTATTGCCCTGGCGGAAGAACAGGGCATCCCGGTCCACAAAGACTCAGATCTGGTGGAAATTCTCTCCCGCCTCAACCTAAACCAGGATATCCCGGAAGAGACCTACCTGGTAGTTTCTGAAATACTTGCTTTCATCTACCGGACAAACGAAAATTATAAAAATAGATAAGTCGCTATTCAGCGAGGATTGCATCACAAGGGTAAACTCCCAAGCATAACTATTCAGATGTAAGGAGGACAGACATATGAAGCATGGAAACCTATTCTGGATAATCTTTCTGCTCATCTTTTTGCCGGTAATTTCTGCGGCTGCGGATAAAGGAGGCCCATACAGTACGGAACCTATAACCAACAACGGCAAGAAGTGGCGTATCGGCTATTATGAGGGTGGAAACTATATCAACTATCCTGCCAACCTGGTTACTTTGAGCAACGGCCTTGCGGAACTCAAATGGTTAAACAAATCTTTTCTCCCAGGCTCGAAAGATTTTGTCGATGCAAAATCTTTTTGGAACATAATAAGCCAAAAAGAGAGCAAATATATCGAATTTATTGAAGAGGCTTTTTGGTCTGCGGATTGGGATCCAAAAAAGAGAGAGCAGACCAAGGCGAGCGCCTTGCAGTACCTTGGCAAGGAGAAACTGGATCTGATAATCGCCATGGGAACCTGGGCCGGACAGGACCTTAGCAATAATGCTCACTCTGTCCCTGTTATGGTTGTCTCCACTAGTAATCCAGTCCAATCAAAAATTATTGCCAATCACCTGGATTCCGGATTTGATCATGTCCATGCCAAATGTGATCCAACTCGATATCTGCGACAAGTCAGAACCTTTCACAACATGGTCGGCTTTAAGAAATTAGGTATAGTGTATGAGGACAGCGTTGATGGGCGCACCTACGGTGGAGTCAATGAAGTAAAACAGGTTGCCAGGGAGAAGTTCTTTGAGGTAGTCAGTTGCGAGGCCCCTTTCTCCGGCATAGATAAAGACGAGGCAACTAAAAGAGTTATTGAGTGTCATGAGGAGCTGGCGCCAAAAGTAGATGCCCTTTATCTTACGGTGCATCGCGGTATTGAGCACAAACAGATGGCCGAAATCCTGGAGCCGTTGTTTCATAATAAGATCCCAACTTTCTCAATGCGTGGACCTGTTGAGGTCAAATATGGAGCACTCATGAGCGTTTCCCGGCAGGGATTTGATGCGGTTGGCAGGTATCATGCCGAGGTGGCCGCAAAAATCTTCAATGGCGCCAAACCAAGAGACCTGAGCCAAGTTTTCGAAGACCCAAAGAAGATTTCAATCAACATAAAGAGTGCTGAAAAAATCAACTTTATTATTCCGCCGGTATTTCTTAAAATCGCAGATGAAATTTTTAAAGATATTGAAGCTCCCGAGTAGAAAGAAACTAATTTTAGCCGGTACCGGGTTGGCCCTCCTGATTTTTATGTTTTTAGGCTGGATGTCGTACTGGAACAGCAAAAAATTATTGGCAAATCAAAAGGCTAATCACTTGAGCCGCACGGTGGTTTACCGGTTTGAGGAACTGCTTTCCTACATGAAAGACGCTCAGACGGGCCAGCGGGGATTCATTCTCACCGGCAAATGGAGCTACCTGGAGCCCTATTACAATGGTATAACCGCAATACATCGGGTCTTAAGGGGGCTTGATGAGATAACCAAGAACGACTCTTTTACCCAACAACGCCTTCGGGCCCTTGAACCCTTGATTGATCAATGTTTTGAACAATTACATCAAACTATCCTCATCAGAAAAAATGAGGGTCTTCCCCAGGCCGTACAAGCTATTTCCACAGGCATAGGCAAAAAGGCAATGGACCGCATTCGGCAACTGGTCTCTGAAGTAAAAATCAAGGAGCTTAACCGGACCCAGAATTATTTTCAGAAGTCCGGGCAGATGGCTCGCAACACCATGCGTTCCCTTGTTATTGGTTTTTCTCTGGCGTTTTTCCTGCTAATCTTTACAATACATCAACTATTCAGGGAAAGACATGAAAGGAAGATGCTTGAGGCAGAGAAAGAGCGCCTGACCCTGAAAAGTATTGCCCAAAATAAACTTGCCACCCTTGGGGAAATCGCTACTGGTGTAGCCCATGAGATTAATCAGCCGCTTTCTTTTATTAAAATAATATTTGAATCGACACTTAGGGATGTAAAATCTAATAGATTTGACCTGGGAGAACTTGTTGAAGATTGCCGGGAATCATTGGCGCAGGTAGAGCGAATTAGCGTAATAATCGATCACCTCAGGACTTTTGGCAGGAGTGATGTTTTAGATTTCAGGGAGATAAAACTTGATACCGTGCTATGCAACACTTTGATTCTTTTCAAGCGGCGATTAAAGCTACAAAATATAGTTTATAAACCAACTATCCAGAAAAATTTGCCCACTATTTATGGTAACGCCGGTAAGCTCGAACAAGTTTTTATCAACTTTTTCCGGAATACTATTGATAGTCTGGAGGGGAGAGACGATGGGGAGATTGAGGTTTCGATCTATGCTAAAAACAGTTGTGTCGAAATCTGCTTCACTGATAATGGTTCTGGTATTCCTGATGACATAAAAGATAAAATTTTTGAACCGTTTTTTACCACAAAAGAGGTGGACAAAGGTACCGGGCTGGGGTTGTCAATTTCTTATGGCATTATAAAAGAGCATAACGGTAATATTGAGTGTCTTGCCAGAGAGCGTGGGACTGACTTCCTGATCACTTTACCCATTATTACTGCTAGACATAAGCTTGACCAGACCTCCTGATCTCCTCCCCAGAATGATATTTACAAGACATTCTTTCACGAGCCCCCTCCTCAATGACCTTAATGCCAACGAACGACTGGCCGGGCATTTTGCCTTGGCTATTACAGCACTCACAACCAGAGGGAGCGGGGAGAGGCAACATCCTGACTTTTGAAAAGCAGTAGGCCCTAGCCTTGACAAACGGAGGACTCTATTTAGACCCCCCTACGGGGATAAGTACCTTAACAATAGATGCTACTCTTTTATTTCAAAAGTATTTTTTGATTTCTTGCCATTTTTGAGACAAAATTGGCATATAAGGTACTAAAAATCGTAACTATTCAGCGAAAATCGCAAAACTTAAGGTACCCCCCTAAGCGTATCTATTCAGATGAAGCACATCTGAATAGATACTAAAAATCTTCAAAATCTCCCTCATCATCAAAGGGGATTAAATCTTCCGGTTTTTTCTGTGCTTTATCTTCCTGCTTCCGTGCTTTAATCACCCGCTCAGGAGCTGCGACGGCCTTAGCCTTGCCCGGAGCCTGTTTTTTTTGATCAGGGGCTGGCAGAGGGGCCAGGGCAGCCTTGGGGGACCGATGTTGCATCGGTTTTACAGCAGCGGCTTTGTCAGAAGTTAACTTTACGCCGGCCAGGGCAGCCAGATCAGCAACGGCTTCCTTCATGGACTCGGCCTGGGCATTCAGCTCCACCGAGGCGCTGGAGGACTCTTCGGCATTGGCAGCGGTGCTCTGTACCACAGAACTCATCTGATCCAGGGCCCGGTTAACTTCATCAATTCCCTGGGCCTGCTCCGTGGAGGCTATGCTGATCTCGGTGACCAGGCCAGCCACCTTATTGGTGCTGCCAGCCACCTTGGAGAAAGCCCCATTGGTCCGCTCCACTATTGTAGAACCGCTGCCAACCTTACTGACCGTCTCTTCAATGAGCAGGGCCGTGTTTTTAGCCGCTTCCGCAGCCCGCATGGCAAGGTTACGGACCTCATCAGCCACCACCGCAAATCCGGCCCCGGCCTCTCCGGCCCGGGCCGCTTCCACTGCCGCATTCAAGGCAAGAAGGTTTGTCTGAAAGGCTATTTCGTCAATGGTTTTGACTATTTTTGAGGTCTCTTCACTGGCCTTGGCTATTTCAACCATGGAACTGGTGAGAGCCTCCATGGAGTTGGTGGCCTCATTGACCACACCGTTGGTCTCCTGCATCAGGGTATCCACCTGCTGGGAATTGTCGGCGTTCTGTTTGGTCATGGCGGACATCTCCTCCATGGAGGCGGAGCTCTCCTCCAGAGAGGCGGCAAGTTCAGTGGCACCCTCAGCCAGCATCTGGCTCCCAGAGGAGATCTGACCGGAGGCGTCAGCCACCTGGGAGGAACCTTCATTTAAGTCACTGATATTTCTTTTTAGAACAGTGGTGATTGTGCGAGTGATAAAAAAGGCAATGCTAACACTCAGTACCAAGGAGAGTGCGCTGATAATGGCGATCCAACTCTCAGCAACGCCACTCTTCTTCAGGGCTGATTCGGCGACCTCTAAAGTCTCTTTGGTATTAAGTTCCTTAAATTGGTGGATTTTGTGCTCAAGAACAGCAGTAGATTTTTCCAAAGCGACTGCCTTTTGGTCTATCTCTGCATGATCACCTGACTTAACCGCCTCAACAAGTGCATGGGCCGCCGCACCAAAGCGGGCGTGCTCCTGGTCAGCCTCCTCTATAATTTTCCCCCAGCCCATTTCAACCAGACCCCCATCTGCTGCAATTTTATCGCTAAGTTTTGCAAACAGATGATCAACTTCGGTGTCAGCCTCCTTGAGGAGCTGAATATATTTATCTTCCTTATGCAAGGCGTAGAGCAGGGCCTGGGACTCCTGCACCAAAATACTCTCCGCCAGATCGCCCTCTATATCCATCATTGGGATATGGACATGTTCCAGATCCTCAATTACATGATCAACTGCTATGGCGTTAAAATAAGCGGTTGCCGCCAAAATCATGGTCAAGATAATAACAGAGCCAAAACCAAATGTAATCTTCTGTCCAATCGTCATCTGCCGCATACCTATTCTCCTAAAGTTTATAAATCTCCGAAGGGACACCCTATCGGCACAAGCATCCACCTAAAATTGTCGTGTAAAAGATTAAATATCTATAAGAAATCAAGCATCTCCATCAAGGGCCGCTACCTCTTCCTGGGACAATACTCGGTCGATGTCCAGAAGAATTTTAATCTTGCCAGCCACCTTGGCTATACCCAGGATATTGGCCTGGTCGATTTGAATACCGAAATCCGGCGGCGGCTCGGTCTCACTCTCCGACACCGATAGCACCTCGGAAACCTCATCGACCACAATACCGATCTGAATTTTTTTCTGCCTGCTGACCACCTCAACCACAATAATGCAGGTGCGGCTGTCGTACTCCTTCTCCTCCATATTGAACTTCAAGCGCAGGTCGATAATTGGAATAACCCGGTCACGCAGATTGATAACTCCCTTGGCAAATTCAGGATTGTTCGGCACCTCGGTGATCTCCATAATGCCGATTATCTCCTTCACCTTCAGGATGCTGATGCCATACTCCTCTTTGCCAAGCATAAAAGTCAAAAATTTGCCTACCTGGCCGCTGGTGTTTTGCAAAACCTCCTGGACAGCACTCAATTCCGTCATAGCATTTCTCCTAAGGGGTCGTAAATAAATAAGTCATTGGAATTCGCGCTCTGATTTAGGTTAGATTTTGTCGATCCGATTGAACAAAACCACAGAACTAGCAGGGCTAATTTGAGGATTTTGTGATTCCGGATCGACAAAAGATAAGCTGAAGCAGAGATGCAAAAACGATGAGTTATTTGTTTCCGGCCCCTAAGCACAAAAGGTTATTTCCATCGAGTTAAACTCCCATCTTCTATTCTCAAGAGCGCCTCAAAAAGGGATATCAAAAAAAGTCTTTTTATAGAATGTAAGAACAGTATACCTGAATACCAGTAACTGGCAAAATAAAAAATTGCCGCCAAACCAATAACTGTATTTACCGGGAATTTATTAATGCTTCAGGCTCTGCCTGGGGTTTTATATTTCTTGTAACTATTCAGATAGGGCCCAAAAACGGGCATAACCACCGAATTGTAACTGTTTAGATGTGCCCCAGGTGTGTGTGAACAGGACTTTAAGCTATACATCGGTATGCTGGAAGTCCTGTTCGCGCGCAGATGGGGTGCAGCTGAATAGTTACTATTTCTTGGGAGATAAAACTTGATTCCGTGTTGAGCAACACCTTGATCTTGTCAATCAACAAGTTTTATTAACTTTTCACACGCCCCTTACTCTTCAGAAAATACCGGGCATTTCTTGGTGGGAGAATAATCAATATAGGCTTTGTCATTATAGGTCTTGTGGCAAGGCAAACATTGTCCTATCCGTAAAATCCTGGCTAACTCATCTTTGTTGAAAGGTCTCATATCCGACCGGAAACTTTTTTGCAGAGGAACACCCTCAATGGTCACAAAGGCATCCAGGGGCGGCGTCAGCCCAGCTTTTGTCTGCACCCCCATATCAACAGAATCAAAGCGCCATTGGCCCTCCTGCCGCCAAGCGGTTCCCGTACCCAAACCAACGCTTTTTGTGGAGGCGTGGCAGTCAGCGCAGGTTCTGCTGGCCGTCTGGGTTGTATGGGGATCAATGGCCGCCATGGTAAAAGAGTTAAAATTCTCCTCCTCTTTACCCACTTCGTCAAGAAGGGTCACTATATCCTGGCAACCAGGGGTAACCGGCACGACCTTGTCCTTCCAAAGCCCCAAAGACGGCTGTTCATAACGAATATAGGAACGTCCTTCTTCCCACCAACCAGGGGTCTCTTCCATGGTCAGCTTATCCTGGTGAGTATCACTCATATCCCTTTTCACATGGCAGCCATAACATTGCGGCACCCAAGCGGAGTGGCAGGCCTGGCACGAAAGCCTTTCGTGGCCTTTGTAATCACACTCCCCCTGTTTCGGCGGCTTCACCGGATATTTTTTATCATCCAGCTTACCAATCATAAACACCTTGCCATCATCTTCCTGCAAGACATTTGGCATTTGATAGCCCTTCACTGTCAAGCCGGGCTTTTCCGATCTATGGCAGGTGACACAATGAACTTCAAGCTGTTCCTCAAAATGAGCGTAACTGGTACCGTCACCCATTATCTCATTCCTCGTATGACAATCAATACAGGCCATGCCCTTGCGGAAATGCACATCGGCAGGTAAATCAAGGAAAAATCGGTCCCCATCCAGTTGTTTTTCGGACATCTCACCGTCCGCATAAGGAGTGCCATATCCTTCAGATTCATAAATACCTTGATATGAAATACCAATCCGGCCGCTGCGATTATGGCAGCGCACACAATTTTCCACCGGCACCTTATTAACGATCAAAGGGTGACCCTTGTCCGGCCCCGTTGTCGGCAGATTGGGGTCTAACACATTATGGCAGGCCGTGCAGCCTCCACCCATTTCACCCAAATAACCAGGCAGGTCACCTCTCTGCTTCCAGAGATGGCAGACAGCACAGAGTTTTCTATAATAATCCAGAGCCAAGGAGTTTTCCTGACTGGCCATGAGCTTCTCCACAGAATAATCGCCGTTCTGGTCCGGGGCCTCACCCCAGTAGTACAGGAGCGTCGCCAGAATGCCTCGATTCGTGGCCATTAAGGAATTTTTCACCTTTTTGATCTCAATGGCATGACACCCTTCAGTCCCGCAGGTTTGTTCGACCACCCGCAGGTCCCCAGGGTTCATGACAATACCCTCATGGGCTTTTTCCTTTTCAATGGCCAACGGATCACCCAGATGGCAAGGGGAACAACCCAAGGTCTTCGTATCATGGGCCGGATCAAGTTTTTCCGTTTGGTGGCAGAAAAGACACATCTCAACCTGGCCTGCGGTTGTTTCATAGAGCTGTTCAGGCCGTTTAACAAGACTCTCTTTAACGATCAAAATCAAAACGGCGAGAAGCAGCAGAAGGGCTAGTACTTTCTTTGACATGTCCTGGTTTTTATCATTAAAACACAAGATGCAACAACAGTTTTTTCTTTTTTATTGGCTATCCCCATTTGGGACTCAGTTCAGTCCATCCTCGAAGGAGCATAAGTGCTTCACAAAATTTATTTTTTGTTAAAAAAGCAAAAATTAAATTGCTCTGGTCCTAATCCGGATAAACCGGAAATAAGTGCCTTAACAGTGGTCTGCAACAAATTGGGAGCATTGTTCTTTCTTGTAATTCTCGTTTTTTGTGACAGGATTTAAGTTATAAGGCACTAAATGTTTTGACAAGTTTCCCCCGTTTTGTTCTATATGGTAGGCTTTTTTGTAGCAGACAAAATAACGAGGTTAAAAAATGACACGAATAAACGACAGTTATCTCAAGCTCAAAGCTGGGTACCTTTTTCCTGAAATCGGCCGCCGAGTAAAATCATTCACCGACGCCAACCCAGGTATCCAGATAATCAGGCTTGGTATAGGTGATGTTACAGAACCATTGGCGTCTGAGGTAGTTGATGCTTTCCATAAGGGCATTGATGATCTGGCCCAGGCCAAAACCTTTCATGGCTATGGACCGGAGCAAGGATATGATTGGCTCGCCGCAAGGATTAATGAAAAGTCCTACAAGCCTCTCGGAGTTGAGTTAAAAACCAGTGAAATATTTATTTCAGACGGATCAAAATGCGACAGTGCCAACATCCTCGACATCTTTGACCTTTCAAATAAGGTAGCCATATGCGACCCGGTCTACCCGGTTTACAACGACACCAACGTTATGGTTGGCCGCACTGGTGAGGCCGATGAAAACGGCTATTACGAGGGGATCGTATATATGCCCTGCACCGAGGAAAACAATTTTTCCCCCGCCTTTCCTGGGGAAAAAGTTGACCTTATTTACCTCTGTTATCCGAACAATCCCACCGGCACAGTTGCCAGCAAGGAGCAGCTCAAGGGTTGGGTCGATTATGCCTTAAAGAATAAGGCCATTATTCTTTTTGATGCGGCTTACGAGGCCTTTATTACTGAAGCGGATATTCCCCACTCAATTTATGAAATAGAAGGGGCTAAAAAATGCGCCATTGAGTTTCGCTCTTTTTCCAAAACTGCAGGCTTTACCGGGGTACGCTGCGGCTTAACGGTGATTCCCGATGAATTAACGGCAACCACAAACCAAGGGGAAGAAGTCGCCCTCAACTCATTATGGAACCGCCGACAATCAACCAAATTCAACGGTGTCTCCTATCCCGTCCAAAGAGCAGCAGCAGCCGTCTATTCGGACAAAGGCTGGGCCCAGGTGCAAGAGACCATCGCCTATTACATGGAAAATGCCCGGCTGATCCGTGAAGGTCTTGGCCAAGCTGGAATTACCTGTTTCGGAGGAGTCAATGCCCCTTATATCTGGCTGAAAACTCCAGATAATATCGGAAGTTGGGATTTTTTTGACAGATTGTTAAGCGAATGCCACGTGGTCGGCACTCCAGGCAGCGGTTTTGGGCCAAGTGGCGAAGGGTATTTCAGGCTATCAGCCTTTGGATCCAGAGAAAATGTCCAAGAAGCCATCAAGCGAATCACTGAAAAATGGGGCTCTTAAGGGGTTGGCTCAGAATATGTAGCCCCCCCCTCCTTATGCCGCAAAAAGCTTGTAATTTTTTGAGCCTCTTTATGTTTCGGGTCCTGCCGTAAAATGTGTTTGAACACTTTTTCGGCCCTGCTTTTTTGCCCCATTTTTAATAGCATTTTACCCAGCCCCAGGAGAAATGTCATATTTTTGGGGACAATGTGCAGACATTTTTTGAACTGTTCGGCACTCTCTTGATATCTCTTCTGCTGCGCCAGAGCCAAGGCATATTGGTGGAAAATATATACGGTTTCCGGAATAGGCCGAACCGTTCCATCTAAAAACACTGCTGCTCTATCAATTTCCCCTTTTTTCAGATACATCTTGCCAATTTTTATCAAATGCAGGTCTGACGGATTTGAGCTAAACACTTCCTGAAAGATACGATCCGCACTTTCAGCTATGCCGAGATCAAAATACAATTTGCCAAGATCGATTTTCAGATCAAGATTAAAGGGGTTTTTCGCCGTTGCTTTCATTAAATAACCAACGGCATCTCCACATTGATTCTCCGCCCTGCACACTTTACTGAGCAAATGCATTGTTTTGCTGTCCGGCCTACTCTTAATAAGCCAACGAAGATATTTTGTCGCCATATCATAATCCTGCTGCCAATAATAGGCTTCACTGAGGATATGATAGGCTTCATCATTGTCTCCCGTGGCCAAGACTTCCTTGGCAACAGTAATGGCCTTGTCATATTTTTTATAGAGTAAAAGAATCCTGGCGGCTTTTATTTTTTGCTCAATGGCGGACCCCGCCCTTCTGTCCATCAATATTTTTTTTATCGCCCCCAAAAGTTCGTCTGCGCCAAACGGCGCAATCAAACAGTGATCAGCACGTTCCTCCATCGCGTAAGGAACATGCTCTTGCTGACCCTGATCAAAAAGAATAAGAACGGGGAGATCATACAAGGCGGGCAGCCTTCGAATAAGTTTTGTTAACTCAATCCCATTCATGCTTGGCATGTCAAATTCTGTAATTACAAACTGGACTCTTTTCCCCTTAAGAACCTTCCTGGCCACGGCAGCAGATGAGACTACGAAAACATTTTGGGAGCTATTCTCATGCAGAGCTTTCTCAACAAGACGAGACGTCTCCTCGTTGGCGCTAACCACAAGAAAATCAATTTTATTGTTATTTTTCATATCATCATGATCCCTTGTTGCTTCCCCATCTGAACAGTTACAGCCTGGAGTTAAGGGTAATTTCTAGCCTACGCTGAATAATTACTGCCAAACAACACAAACAAAACGTAACCCAAGAAAACCACTATCGTTTTTTTTCAAAAATGTCAAACAACTCTTTCCCAGCATTGACAGCAGAACTTTGATGATTATTTTTCACCCAACTATTAAACCCATCACTGCACAAAAAACACATATTGAGGTAAAAAATGAGCACGGAAAAACTTGAAACCCTTGAATTTCAATCAGAGACCAAAAAGCTACTGGATATTGTTATCCACTCACTCTACACAGAAAAGGATATCTTTCTACGGGAATTGATCTCCAATGCGGCCGATGCCCTGGAAAAAATGCGGCACCAAAGCCTCTCGGATGAAGAGGTTTTTGATAAAGATGTGAGCCTCGACATCAACATCTCCTTTGATGAAAAAGAACACACCATAACCATAACAGATACCGGCGTCGGTATGAGCAAAGAAGAGCTTATTGCCAACCTTGGCACCATTGCCCACTCCGGCTCCAAAACATTTCTCACTGAACTCAATCAGACAGAGCAGAAAGATGTCAACCTGATCGGTCAATTCGGCGTCGGCTTTTACGCCGCCTTCATGGTTGCAAAACAGGTACGGGTCCAGTCCCGCTCTTATAGGCTTGACGATGAAGGTCATGAGTGGATCTCTGACGGCACCGGCACTTACTCCATCGCCCCCAATCCAGGTCTGCACCGGGGCACTAAATTGATCATTGAACTCAATGATAATTCAAAAGAGTATGCCAACGAAGAGAGCATCAAGCGTATCATCAAACAATATTCAAGCTTTGTTCCCTTCCCCATCAAGGTTGCCGGTGAAAAAATAAACACCGTACAGGCCCTCTGGACCAGAAACAAAAATGAGATAAAAGATGAGGAGTACACCGATTTTTACAAATTTGTCGGCAACGCCTTTGATGAGCCGCAATACAAACTGCATTTTGCAGCCGATGCGCCCCTTTCAATTAAATCACTCCTTTTTGTACCCAAAGAAAATTTCGAGCGCATGGGTTTTGGCCGCATGGATCCGGGTGTTAATCTCTACTGTCAAAAAATCCTTATCGAACAACATAGTGAAAAAATCCTCCCTGACTGGCTCCGCTTCTTGAAAGGGGTGATCGATTCTGAAGACCTGCCCTTAAACATCTCCAGACAGGCCCTGCAAGACAACGCTCTGGTAATCAAAATAAACCAGGTTGTAACCAAAAAATTCCTGAAATATTTGCATGAAGAAGCCAAAACTGATCCTGAAAAATATATGCAGTTTTACGAGACCTTTGGCATGTTTCTTAAAGAAGGGGCAACCTCTGACTATACCCACAGGGAAGCGATCGCCAAACTCCTACGCTTTGAATCGTCAAAATCAGAACCAGGGAAAAAGATCTCCCTGTCCGAATATGTTGAACGGATGAAGGAAGAGCAGAAGGAGATCTACTATATCAATGGCCCAAACCGTAAAACCATTGAATCAGGGCCATACCTTGATACCTTCAAGGCCCAGGACATTGAAATTATCTACACCATGGATCCCATCGACGATTTTGTTTTCAGCCATCTTGCCGAGTTTGACAGCAAGAAACTTGTTTCAGCCGACCGGGCTGATCTTGACATTCCAAAAGATAAAGAGAGTGAAGAAAAAAAGGATGCCCTTGAGCAGCCCATCGTGCAGACTCTCACCAAATGGATGAAAGAGGTCCTTGGGGATAGAGTCAAAGAGGTCAGCGAATCAAAACGACTGGTTGGCAGCCCCGCTATTATTGTTAACCCGGACGGCTTCATGACCTCCACCATGGAGAGGATCATGCAAGCCCAAAGCCAGGATATGCCCACTCCCGGCGGTAAAAACCTTGAAATTAACACAAGCCACCCTCTGATTAAGGGATTGGTCGATATGCGCCTAAAAGACGAAGATTTTGCCAAAAACGTGGTGCAACAAGTCCTGGACAACGCTCTGATCCAAGCAGGACTGATAGTTGATCCTCGCGAGATGGTTGAGCGCAACTATAAGATCCTTGAAAAAGCGGTAAACAAGTAAATATTCGGCAGCACTCCACAGAAAGGCGATCAGGATAACCAGCATACCTATGTATAGCTGATCAGCCTGATCACCTCCCTGTGAAGCGCTGCCAAACATTTACAATGAATTGGTTTTAGCAATTTTCAGCATCAATCCGTATATTTACGTAAACAAATAGAAATAACAAAAAATATTTACCATTTACCATTTTTATGCCCCCTTACGGGCACACAGACTTTTTAAAAAAATGTAACTTCAGGTAGGGTCCAAAAACTGGGCATAACCACCGAATTGTAACTTTTCAGATGTGCCCCAGGTAAGCGTAGACTCCGGATGGAGTGCATCTAAAAAGTTACAAAAAAATCAGAGTCAGGCCATGATTAGAGCACAAAATTTAAGCAAATCATATGACGATGTTCAAGCCTTAGCTGATCTTTCTTTTTCCATCAGCGAAGGTGAGGTTATAGGTCTCCTGGGCCCAAACGGGGCAGGCAAGACCACCCTTATGAAAATATTGACGGGCTTTATTCATCCCACAGGCGGCAGAGCAATGGTAAACGGCCTGGATGTCTTTGAGCATACCCAGCAAGTTCAGGAGATGATCGGCTATCTCCCGGAAAACGCGCCTCTCTATCCGGAATTAACCGTCCAGTCTCACCTGAAAATGATTGCGGACCTGAGACAGGTTCCTGCGGATAAACAACAACTCTATATTTCTGATGCCGTGCATGCAGTTGCTTTGGAAGACCGGCTGACCAGAGTTGTCAGTACCCTGAGCAAGGGGTACCGGCAGCGGCTCGGCTTGGCCCAGGCCATTTTACACAAGCCCAAACTGCTCATTCTTGATGAACCCACCAATGGTCTTGACCCAACTCAGATTATTGAGGTCCGAAATCTTATTAAAGGTCTGGCCAAGAGTTCAACTATTCTCCTTTCGACCCATATTCTCTCCGAGGTTGAGGCCACCTGCGATCGGGCCCTTATCATTATTCAGGGGGAATTGCAGGCCGACGCCCAGCTATCTGAGCTTTCTGCCACCAGCAAGGCCCATGTTACGGTGGCAAAAAACGGCAAGGACGGTGAGATTTTGAGCCTGCTGAAAAATATGACAGGGGTCAAAAATGCAGAAATAAGCAAGCAGACAAGCGAGCGCTTGTCCTTTGAGGTTACCGGCAGTTCAGAGCAGGACCTCTGCCCGAACATATACCTGTTGGCCAAAGAGAACGACTGGCCGCTCTGCGAACTGCGCAAAGAAGTTCGCACTCTGGAGGCAGTCTTTAACGAACTGACCGCTGCAGGAGGTGTAGGATGAACAAGATCCTCTCTATTGCAAAAAAAGAGCTGAAAGCCTATTTTGGCTCTCCCATGGCCGCCCTGTTTATCGGTGCTTTTCTGTTGGCCACTCTTTTCTCCTTTTTCTGGCTGGAAACCTTTTTTGCCAGAAATACGGCCGATATACGACCACTCTTCAGGTGGATGCCTCTACTCATGATTTTTCTGGTCTCCGCCCTCACCATGAGACAGTGGAGTGAAGAACAGCGCATGGGCACCATGGAAATTCTCATGACCCTGCCGGTGAAGCTGTCGCAGCTGGTGGCAGGAAAATTCCTCGCAGTCCTGACCCTTGTTACCGTCGCCCTTCTTTTGACTGCCGGCCTGCCCCTGACTGTTTCCCTGCTGGGCGACATGGATTGGGGCCCCGTTTTCGGCGGTTATCTCGGCGCTCTGCTCATGGCCTCAGCCTATATTGCCATCGGCCTCTTTATATCCTCACGCACGGACAACCAGATAATTGCCCTTATCCTCACCGTTTTGCTGAGCAGTTTCTTCTATCTCCTGGGCTCAAGCGGGCTTACCAACTTCATGGGAAATACCGGTGGCGAATTGCTCCGCTCACTAGGAACCGGCTCCCGCTTTGCGAGTATTGAAAGAGGAGTAATCGATCTCAGGGACCTGGTTTATTACTTTTCCCTTGCCGCATTTTTCATGATGCTCAACATCATCTCCTTGGAGGCAAAGAGATGGAGTAGCGGCGACAATACCGCCCCTTACCGCCGCGGCATTATAATTTCAGCCGTTCTTATCTCCCTGAACCTCCTGGCCCTGAACCTCTGGCTCAACCAAACAAATTATCTGCGTCTGGATCTCACCGAAAACTGTGAATACTCTCTCTCCACAACCAGCCGTGAGCTAATTGCCAACCTCCCTGAACCCCTTATTTTACGAGGATACTTCAGCGACAAAACCCATCCGCTGCTCTCGCCCCTGGTGCCGAGAATTAAGGATTTGATGCACGAGTATGGCATCGCTTCAAATAGAAGGGTGGAAGTCTCCTTTATCGATCCCAAATATGATGCAGAACTTGAGGCCGAAGCAAACCAGCAGTATGGCATCAAGCCCGTGCCATTCCAGGTCGCAGGCCGTTATGAGGCCTCGGTGGTCAACTCCTATTTTAACATCCTAATTAAATACGGAGACCAACATGTGACCTTAGGTTTTAATGATATTATAGAAATTCAACCACGCAATGATGGCCAGATGGACGTAAGCCTCAGAAACCTGGAATATGACCTTAGCAAATCCATCAAAAAGGCGGTGTATGGTTTCCAAAGCCTGGCTGCAATATTTGAAAAAATTGACCAAGATATTACCCTAACAACTGTGGTGACCCCGACTTCCCTCCCCGAGCAACTGGCTTCCATGCCGGAACAGATTGAAAAGGTTGCGGCCGAGCTGCAGAAAGAGGCCATGGGCAAGCTAAACTTACAAAAGATTGATCCAGAGCACGGGACTCTCGGCCAAGAAGAGCTCAAAGATCTCTATGGCATTGAGCCAATGGCAGTTTCTTTTTTCTCCCAGGATAGCTTTTATCTCTACCTTCTGCTCTCCATCGGAGAAAAAACCGAAAGCATCTATTTGAGTGGTGACATGGGTGAAGCTGAAATCCGCAATGAGATTGAGGCAGTTCTGAAAAAGACCTCTTCCGGATTTTTGAAAACCATCGGCCTTTGGACTCCGGAGGCAGGTGATCCGCAAATGGCCATGATGCAGCAAGCACCGCCCAGCCAATACCAGGCTATTCAGCAGGTGTTACCGGAAAATTACAACCTGGAAAAAGTTGACCTATCCAGCGGCCGAGTAGCAGGAGAAATTGATGCCCTTATACTTGCGGCCCCTCAGGAGTTAAGTGATCTGGAGCGTTTTGCGGTGGACCAATATCTAATGAGAGGCGGTGCTGTTATTGCCTTGACAGGAAGTTATGTCCTCGACCTCGATCCCTATGCCCAATCGCTGAACGTAAAAAAAGTAAAAAACGGTATCACTGAACTATTGAGCCATTACGGCATAACAGTGGCGGAAAGTCTGGTCCTGGATCGACAAAACGAACCCTTTCCGGTCCCCGTCACCAGGGATATTGGTGGTTTTTCCATCCAAGAAATTCAGCGGGTAGACTACCCGTTTTTTGTCGATATCCGCCCAGATGGCATGGACAAAGAAAGCCCGGTCATGGCCAACATACCTGCTGTTACCATGAACTGGGTCTCACCGCTGAGCATCGATTCTGAAAAAAATAAGGGCCGCAAACTAAACACTCTTTTACGCTCCAGCGCAAACTCTTGGCCATCCAGCGGCAGCAACATTCAGCCCGATTTTGAGCTTTATCCTGAGCTTGGCTTTGCCCAAGGCGAAGCAGACAGTATGGAAAGTCAGATCTTGGCCATTTCCAGCCAAGGCTCTTTTTCCAGTTTTTTCACGGACAAGGATGATCCCCGCCAGGAAAAGCTGAATGCAGGCCCAGCTCCTCTGGACATGGAAGAGGATATTGCTACAAATGGTAGTTATGAGGATAGCGATAATCAGGCGCAACCGACTCTGCCTGATACGCCATTGATAAAAAAATCTCCAGACTCCTCACGATTGGTGGTGGTCGGCAGCTCGGAGTTCATCAACGACACGGTCATCAGTATCTCCCAATCCATGAACCAGGACCGTTTTCTCAACAGCCTCGGTTTTCTACAAAACATCGTTGATTGGTCCGTTGAGGACGAGGAGCTTCTGGTGATCCGCTCACGGGGAGCACATGCCAGAATCCTGCAGCCAATGTCACGCCAGGAACAAACTTTTTGGGAGTGGCTGAACTACGGCTTTGCCTTGCTGGCTCTGCTTGCTGTCAGTCTGTATGGCGGCATGCGTCGCAGGAAAGAAAAACCCATAGAGCTGTTACCATCTTGATGGCGTCGTAAAAGGAGCAAAAAATGACCACAAAAAATACAGCCCTATCCATTCTTCTCATTGTGCAACTGGCCATAATTGCCTTCGTGTATTGGCCCAGTAGTGAGCAGATCGCACCAAAAACAACTTTTTTTACTGATATTACCATTGAACAGATACAAGGTCTCAGCATCACAGATGACGAGCAGACATCTATCTCGATGCTTGTGGAAGACGAGTTTTGGCAAATACAACAAGGACAATACCCTGCCAAGCAAGAGGGCATTGAGGCCCTGCTCGGCAAAATTATTGCGCTTCAATCGGCACGCCTGGTCAGCACCACCACATCAAGCCAGGTCCGCTTAAAGGTCGCGGAAGATCTTTTCAGCCGAAAAGTTGATCTGCAACTTGCTGACGGAACCTCCAAATCCTTCTTCCTTGGAACGGCACCAAATAATAAAACCATCCACTTTCGCATGAAAGAACAGAACGAAGTATATCTTGTCAAAGATCTGGCCAGCTGGGAAATGCAGACAGATAAAGAATCTTGGTGGGAAACCAACTACATTACCATAGCAGAAGATGAACTTGAAGCTGTGAAGATTACTAATCCTCAGGGCACCATTACCATGCAAAAAGGAGAAGAAAAAGAGTGGCTTCTCGCAGAAACAACCAAGGCACAGGTCTCACAAGAAGAGATACAAAAGCTTATTCGTTCAATTTCACAGATATCACTTGCCGAGTACTTGGGCAAAGAACAACCTGAAGATCTTGGTGAACCAGTTTGCACCCTTGAGTACACCAGTAAATCAGGTCATTCTTCATTAACAATCTGGCCAGCCGACCAAGAAAACGACCAGCATATAGCCAAGGCATCAAACAGTGACTTTTATGTGACCGTCCGGGCCTACATCCTAAAAGACCTGCTAGCTGCGCAACTTTCAGACTTTATGGATGAAGAAGATTTAGATGATAAGAAATAACTATTCAGAGAAAATCGCAAAACTTAAGTTCCCCCCCCTAAGCGTATCTATTCAGATGTGCTTTAGATGTGTTCGATAATGATTTCCAGCAATACATCGGTATGCTGGAGATCATTATCGGGCGCAGATGAAGTGCAGCTGAATAGATACATAATAAATAACTTTCTCTGGGGCTGTTCCCTACAAGGAAAAGAAGTCAAACTCTGATGTTTTTCCTTCCTCCTGATGCTTTTATCAAAAAGCCAACTCAGTGTTTTGGCCCTTGTTTTTGTTAAGCAAGTTATGTTAATTAACTCGGATAATTAAGTTTATTAAGAGGCCCAAAACATATTCCTTTCATTCAATTTCATTACAAGGAGACACGACAATGGGAGATACCATTACTGCTACTGAAATAGCAGAGGCGCAAAAGATCTGGGGAGAAGGTATTGTGAGCATCGGAAAAGCATTTACCGATAAAGGAGATTATACCAAAGCTGCGGAGAATCACATTGATACTCTATATGCCTTTGAGAAAGGGGATGTACTTTTCAAACCCACCAAGGCTGCTGACAGCCAATTTCGCCTCACAAAGGAGTCCGCACTCTCATATTTCGTGGGAGGGAATGATAAATACAAGGAAGATCACGGCTTTGCCATTCATCCCTGGACAAATGTCCGTTTTGAAAATACAGCAAACTATATCCATGGAGATTACGCAGTGGCCATGGGCAATTATTTCTTCACTCAGGTTGATGGCACTGATGTAAAGGTAGAATACACCTTTGGTTACATTAAAGGTCAGGACGGCAAGTTAAAAATCAACCTGCATCACTCTTCGGTTCCTTTTAGCAGCTAACAATTCATTTAAATCATGGGATAAGGAAGCAGACAATCAAGCTCGTTTTTCCTTATTCCATGTTCCTTACCTTATTTTTATCCCATTCCGTTTCGCAGCTTCCGCTTTTTTCTTGGAAAAATTGGCAAAAAAACTAAACACCATCTCACCCCATTATGATCATTCTGGAGATCCTTATAAATTGGGTTTTATTTTACACCCTCAAGCCGTAACTCTGGCGCTCAAGTGCGTTTCTGGAGCAGCTGGTTAACCTTTTTCATCAACTCATCAACGGTAAGGGGTTTGGCGAGAAACTCCAGGTCTTCTTGGACTACTCCTTTTGAGCTGAGTATATCTTTGGGGTAACCACTCATGAAGATGGCCTCCAGATGGGAGGTCTCCTGACACATTGTTTCAAAAACCTTCAAGCCGTGCTGTTTTGGCATTATCAAGTCCAAAATCACCAGGTCAATTTCCCCCTTGTGCTGGCGAAAGAGCTCCAAGGCCTCTTCTCCGTCATTGGCAATGATGGGGGTATGACCATGAACACGCAGGGTGTCGGCGACAAAGGCCCGGACATTCTCCTCATCTTCGGCGACTAGGATGGTTGCACCCTTCTGTCCTGAATCAAGTCCCGTTTCTGGAGCTGATGGTTCTAGTACCAGATCTTTCTTCCCCAACGATTGCGAGATGTGAATAGCAAATGTAGTCCCTTTCCCAGGGGTGCTCTCTACGGTGATAAAGCCTTCCTGCTGTTTGACAATTCCATAAATGGTCGAGAGGCCAAGTCCGGTCCCTTTGCCTTTTTCCTTAGTGGTGAAGAATGGATCAAAGATTTGAGCCAGATGCTCAGGATCAATGCCGCTGCCGGTATCGCTTACCAGAATTTTAACGAAATTTCCTGGGGTTACCTCATGGCTTAAGGCCGTTTCCTGATCTATGGCGACAAGGTCTGTGGTAATGGTCAGGATACCGCCGTATTGCATAGCGTCTCTGGCATTTGTTGCCAGATTTATCATGACCTGCTCAACCTGATTAACATCTGCGTAGATCAGGTACTCAGCGTCTGGACAAGTGACGATAAGGTCAATATCTTCGCTGATCAGTCTCCGCAACAGTTGGGAGAGGTTGCGGATGAGCTCATTGATGTCAATATGGCTAGGATTGCGTATTTGCTTGCGGCTGAAGGCCAACAGGTTGCCGGTAAGGTTTTCCGCTTTTTTGGTCGCGTTTCTAATATTATTGAGAAAACCTTTAAGCTGTTCATCTTTATCCGCGTATAAGCGTTGAATGAGAGAGGTGTATCCGGTTATGGCAGTGAGCATATTGTTGAAATCATGTGCAGTGCTGCCAGCCAGTAGGCCGAGTGATTCGAGCTTCTGTGACTGCAGAAGCTGGTCTTCCAAGCTCTTTCGTGCGGTGATGTCTCGATTGCTGACCCGAACTCCCATTGGTTCGCCATTAATAATAATGGGAGAACAGGTATGGGAGAGCCATTTGTGCTCTCCCTGTTTGGTAATAATCCTGATCTCCAATTCCCTGAAGTTATTGTCGGCGGCCTCAGCCTGATAATCTTGGTAAAGTTCCCGGTAAGCAGGGTGGATAGTATCATGGAGCAGGGCGGGGTTCTCCTGGAATTCCCTAACAGTGTAACCGGTTATCTGGGCGCAGGAGGGAGACATGAAAGTAATGCTACCATCCTCGGCTAGCCAGTACTCCCAGTCATTGGCAAACTCCGCCAGAATTCTGAATTTAGACTCACTCTCGGAGAGCTGGCGCTGTTTTAAAATAGTGTGGCGGGAAAAGAAAAAAATACTGACCGTGCCAATGCACCAGAGCAGCAGATGGGTCAAAATGATAGTGTTTCTTGTCTTCTTTTCGCTGGCCTGGTACTGGGCCATGGGCACAGCAATGCTCATGGCGCCACGAATATCATCGACTTCGTAATCATTGTGGCACTTTAGGCGGCAGCCCTGCACGGTAATATAGGGCCTTAAAAGCCGCATATAAGGGCGACCTTTAATGCTAGTAACCCCGCTGACCTCCAGGGCTCCTTCTTCAAACTCCCAAAGGGCCTTTTCCTCGTAGGCATCCGGGATGTTGTCGGGATTTATGGGATCAAGACTGATGGTTTTGTTAAGGATGGGATAGTCTGACTCGGCGGCAATAAGAGCGTAGGCCGCTTTGGTCATGTGAAAAGGATTAATCAGAGTGAACCGATCCCCCTCAGTGCTTTCAATTTCGCGGTTGGCAACATCAAGAAATTGGTTTGGCTGATTTTGGGGTGTTATTTTGGCATATACCCCGCCATGGCTGGTGTTCCATTTGCGGTAGGCGAGATTATGGTAGAAGATGGCCCTGGCCTCGGTTGTGGCCTTGGCAATGGTTTCGACATGGTTCTGGTAGGTGTTCCAGGTAACCGACCCCAAAACCAGTACTGTCCAAACTCCAATGAGTATGGAAGCAAAATTCTTTATGTTCCGTGGTGCGGGCGAGCTGATCTGCATAGGCTATATACCCGTAAAATAAGTGTGTTAGCTGACTCTGAGCACTTGCTATGACAATTAGAGGACTGATCGTCGTCAGCGGTTATACGTTATCGGGGGTTCTTTCATTCTTAAGAGCACCGTGAAAAATTATCCTTTCGCCCAATTAGCGCGTCGTGTCAAAATAAATTTCTCAAATAACTAGACGTTGTATTAGTTATTTTTGCCACGCCTTGTTCACGGACGAATTCGCTCCGATTTCAATATATCTCTATAGTACATTTTTTGTGCAGCCCAGTAAATACCTTGCTCTGCAAAGTATTTACTGGAAGGTGGGCAATCAGTCAATAAAACAAGGCAAGGAGCATTATCTCTCTACTGGAGCATACCACCCTTCCAGCTCTCACAAAAAAGGAAGCGTAAATACCAGGCACTGGCATTCCATTGATATTTTTATTAATAGGGTATTACGACAATGCTGTCAATTTTAAAATTAAATTTCATTCTTAAACATAAATTTTTTTGGAGGAGTGGAAAGGCAGAGAAAGGGGTCAAGCTTTCATAATTTTATATTAAAGATTTCAAGAACTACCATACAGTGCTGCTAACCTTCATCTCCTCACCTGATAACCGCAGTCATGAGATTCATACATAGTTCTGTCTCTCTATTCAGACTTGAAGCGAGAAAGAAACAAAAAAGTTGACTCTAGCAGCGAAGGACTTATTTTTCCCCCATGCAAAAACAGATCCGCATCCGGGGTGCCCGTATGCATAATTTAAAAAATATCGATGTTGACCTACCGAGAGACCAGCTGGTCGTTTTGACCGGTCTGTCGGGGTCCGGTAAGTCCACTCTTGCCTTTGACACCTTGTATGCAGAAGGTCAGCGTCGTTATGTCGAATCTCTCTCCACCTATGCCAGGCAGTTCCTTGGTCAGATGGATAAACCGGACGTCGACTCCCTGGAAGGTCTCTCTCCGGCCGTATCCATTGAACAGAAAACCACCAGCCGTAATCCCCGCTCCACAGTTGGCACAACAACTGAAGTCTATGACTACCTGCGCCTTCTGTTCGCCAGGGTGGGAAGACCATGCTGCCCCCAATGCGGCAATGAGATCCAGGCCCAAAGTATCCAGGATATGGTCAACAATCTCATGGGCCGGGCAGAGGGCACAAAAATTATTTTATTGGCTCCTCTGGTAGACGGTAAAAAAGGGACGCATGCAGACATTCTGAAAAGAATACGCCGGGAAGGTTTTGTCAGAGTCCGGATAGATGGTCAAACCATCAGCCTCGACCAGGAAATTGAACTTGCCAAGAACAAACGCCACAATATAGAAGTTGTTATTGACCGCCTTGTCCTCAAAGCCTCGGTGGAAAGGCGTCTTTCAGACTCTGTATCCACCGCTGTCTCTTTGAGTGAGGGACAGCTTCTGGTCAATTTCCCAACAACCAAACAGGAAATTCTGATGAGCGAAAAAGCCGCTTGTCTTACCTGTAATATCAGCCTTCCGGATCTCACTCCCCAGCTTTTTTCTTTCAACAGCCCAAAAGGAGCCTGCACGGAATGTTCCGGCCTTGGGATCAAGCAATTTTTTGACCCAAACCTGGTGATCCCAAACCACGCCATAAGTTTAGCTGCCGGGGCAATAGCTCCCTGGAGCAACAGGTCCTCATTTTCGTATACCAGTCAACTCCTGGGTGCCCTGGCAAAACAATATAATTTTAGTGTTTCAACTCCGTTCAAGAAACTCCCTAAAAAAGCCCAGGAAATCCTCTTATACGGCTCAGGAAATCAAGCCGTTCCTTTTCGCTATAAGAAACAAAGTCGTCTGCTCAATACCATGGAACCTTTTGAGGGCGTCATTCCCCAACTGGCACGGCGATACAAGGAGACAAGCTCCGTGTACATCCGCGAGGATCTTGATAAATATATTAATGTGCAACCATGTCCCAGCTGCAAAGGGGCTCGCCTCAGGCCTGAGGCCCTGGCTGTCCGCTTTGGCCCTTGGAACATTGATGAATTTACCAGGATGAGCATTGACAAGACCGTTGCTGCCCTGCCGGAAATAGAGCTTGGAGCGCAAGAATCACTAATAGCCGCACCAATATTGAAAGAGGTCCAGGAAAGACTCTCCTTTCTTAAAGGGGTCGGCCTGGGTTATCTCTCCCTTTCCCGTAGTTCTGGAACTCTTTCAGGGGGTGAGTCACAACGAATCAGACTTGCGTCGCAAATCGGTTCATCCCTCATGGGAGTTTTGTATATTTTAGACGAACCTAGCATCGGCCTGCATCAACGCGACAATCAGCGTCTTATCAAAACCCTTACCAGATTGCGTGATTTAGGCAATACCGTCTTGGTGGTCGAACATGATGCCGACACCATACTTGCCGCAGACCATATTCTTGATATGGGACCAGGCGCTGGCGTGCATGGCGGCGAAGTTGTTTACAACGGCCCCATCGCAGGTCTATTCGACAATGAAGAATCTCTGACCGCAGGATATCTCTCTGGACGTCTCTCCATCCCGCTTCCGAAAAAACGTCGCAAGATTAAAAAGAGTAAGACTATCACCGTGCATGGGGCAATGGCCAATAATTTAAAAGACCTGAAGGTGCAATTTCCCTTAGGCGTTATGACTTGCGTCACTGGGGTCTCCGGCTCCGGCAAAAGCACTCTGGTTATTGAGACCCTCTATAAAGGTGCCATGAACAATCTGCATGGTTCCCGCAGCCAATCCGGCGAGTGTGACAAAATCACGGGCCTTAACAATATCGATAAGATAATTGATATTGACCAAAGTCCAATTGGCCGTACACCCCGGTCAAATCCTGCCACCTATACTGGAGTCCTTACCCACATTAGAGAGCTTTTTGCAAGACTCCCAGAATCCCGGGCCCGAGGTTATAAACTTGGCAGATTCAGCTTTAATATCAAGGGGGGACGCTGTGAGGCATGTGAAGGGGATGGTGAAATAAAAATTGCCATGCACTTTCTTCCCGATGTTTACATCACCTGTGAAACATGTCAGGGAAAACGCTACAATCGGGACACCTTAGAGATACAGTATAAAAGCAAAACCATTGCCGACATCCTGGCCATGAATGTGGAAGAGGCCCTGGACTTTTTCAAAAATATCCCAGCCATTAAGAATCGCCTGCAAACCCTTTATGATGTTGGCCTCGCCTACATTTCACTGGGCCAATCTTCCGTTACCCTTTCAGGCGGAGAGGCACAGCGCATTAAACTGGCCCGGGAGTTAAGTAAAAGAAGCACCGGAAAAACTCTGTATATGCTGGATGAGCCAACCACTGGCCTACACCCAGCCGACATTCAGCACCTACTCACTGTTCTTAACCGCCTAGTTGATAGCGGCAACACCGCAATCATCATTGAGCATAACCTTGATGTCATAAAGACCGCCGATCATATCATTGATTTAGGCCCAGAAGGCGGAGACGGAGGAGGAGAAATTCTTGCGGCCGGGACACCAGAACAGATCATTGAAAGTGAAATCTCCTTTACCGGCAAATTTCTCAAGCAGATTTTACATATTTGAATTAGTATATTTTTTTGATATTGTCGTTTCAAAAAGCAGAGATGGGCTGACAACTACTCAAGGTTGGCTAGAATCATTACAAGCATGAAATAATCATTTTGTAAGCAAATTTATATCAATATTTATATTTACCATTAAAGAAGGAAAAAATTATGACTGAAAAAGCAGAAAACAAACAGGACACCAATCCAGCAGAACAGGCAGTTTTCAGACTTCAGAAACTTTTTATTAAGGATATATCCTTTGAAAATCCTGGGGCTCCAGATGTTTTTGTGATCAAGCAGGGCGAGCCAAAGGTTGAAGTCAATATGGGCCTTAAAAACAAAAAAATGGCAGGAGATGATCTCTATGAGGTCAGCCTGTCCATAACCGCAAAAATCACCCACGGTGAAGACAACAAAACACTTTTCAT
Source organism: Desulfurivibrionaceae bacterium (assembly GCA_030145275.1). Lineage (GTDB taxonomy): Bacteria > Desulfobacterota > Desulfobulbia > Desulfobulbales > VMSU01 > JAQYVV01. Next base: position 92,985 of record JAQYVV010000007.1, read on the forward strand.
TGTAGAGGTTGAACATGGTGGTATCTTTACTTTGAAAAATATTCCAGCTCAACATCTGCCCGCCGTCCTTGCGGTAGACTGCCCCACAATGATGTTCCCATATACCCGCCAGATAATCAGCCAGCTCTCAGTTGACGGCGGCTTTGTGCCATTCCTGATGGAGCCTGTGAACTTCCTTGGCCTCTACCAAAATTCTCAAAAACAAGCTGCCGCCAAGCAGGGGCCAACCCAATAGTAGAAAATCTGCAGTATATCCAAATAAAAAAGGGGGTGTTCTTTTTACAAGAACGCCCCCTTTTTTTGTCTAAGATTATACGAGATGCTTATTATTTTGTAGATGTTCAGGAGTGCCTTAGATCCGTTCATTTTGGACTTCGAAGCATACGCCTGTATGCGAGAAGTCCAAAATGGACGGAGATGAGGTGCTCCTGGACATCTACATTATTTCTTTCTCTTCTCCCAGTCTGCTAGAAAACTCTCAATACCCCTATCCGTTAATGGATGTTGGGCCAACTGCTTAATGACCTTAAATGGAATGGTGGCAATATCTGCGCCGACCAAGGCAGCATCCAAAACGTGGTTTGGACTGCGGATGCTTGCCACAATAACCTCGGTGGTATATCCATAATTATCATAAACCGTCATAATATCACTAACCAGGTCCATACCGGTTAGGGAGATATCGTCAAGCCGACCAACAAAGGGGCTGACATAAGTTGCCCCGGCCTTGGCCGCCAACAAAGCCTGGGTTGCTGAGAATATCAAGGTTACATTAGTCTTGATCCCTTCGGAATCAAGTATTTTAACAGCCTTAAGCCCCTCAACAGTCATGGGAACCTTAATAACTATATTGGCATGCAGTGCCGCCAGTACCCGTGCCTCTTCAACCATGCCATCTGCTTCAAGGCTGATAACTTCAGCACTGATGGGACCGTCCACAATTTCAATAATTTCTTTCAGGACATCCTCAAACTTCCTGTTTTCCCTGGCAATCAGAGAAGGGTTAGTAGTAACACCATCCACCATCCCAAATGATACGGCCTCTTTAATCTCGTCCGTATTAGCTGTGTCGATAAAAAATTTCATTGCTTAAGCTCCTTTATTTTTTATAAATTTTTTGCGGCACTCATCACTGCAAAAATAGTATTTTTCGCCTTCCAAGAGGAGTGGCAAAGCCTGCCCCTTCGGAACAAAAGTGTGACAAACCGGGTCTTCCACAAGAACATCCTGCAAAGGCTGGTTAGCCGGCTTGTCTACAGGATTCCTCTTTTTAAAAGATAATTTTTTACCAAACACAAGTTTAAATAGAAGATAAAACAGGATTCCCAGTATGAGAATTTTAACCGGACTCAAGTTTCATCGCTCCAGGTAAGGCGTTTTATTGACTGCTCAGCTGCGACAAGTAATTTTTTTCGCATGGCGGTTGTTGATAAACTCAGCACAGGATGGATATGATCCGGGGCCAACTCTTCGAGAGGCGCCAGAACAAAAAGTCGATTATGCATTTCAGGATGGGGAATTATGAGATCACCGTTGTTTTGGACCTGGTCATTAAAATAGAGAATATCAAGATCAACTATCCGATCCTCTCCCTGACTTCTGTCCCGCCCCATCTTTTGTTCAATGCCCAGAAGAAGCTCCAATAACTTCGCAGGAGACAAAGCGGTATCAATGGCCCCCACGGCATTGGTAAACCACTGCTCGGATTCCATGCCAAGCGGTGCCGTTGAGTAAGGCCGGGATAATCCCAGCCGTATAACCTGTTTCGATGCTACCAATTCCTGCCAGGCAGCCCGAAGATTTTTTCTGCCATCGCCAATATTTGAGCCAAGACCGATAAATGCAAGAGCCATTAAAAATCTTGCAAGCCCAAAACGTCAAACATGGTATGCATGCCATTTCCCTTACCGACAACCCAGGCAGCAGCCAATGCCGCACCCCGGGCAAAATTATCCCGACTGTGGGCCCGGTGGGTAATCTCAAGCCTCTCTCCAGCCCCGGCAAAATAGACTGTATGCTCACCAACAATATCACCGGCTCTGATTGTCTGGATGCCTATCTCCTGGTCTGTACGCTCACCTATAATCCCATGCCTGGAGTACACCCCCACCTCTTCAAGCTTTCTATCTACGCCTTCTGCTACCATTTCCCCTAGTTTCAGGGCGGTACCACTGGGAGCGTCCTTTTTCATACGGTGATGGGCCTCAACAATCTCTATGTCATAGGCATCGCCTAAAATGGCAGCCATTTTTCTGGCAACCTTAAACAGAACATTGACTCCCACAGCCATGTTCGGAGCCTGCACGCATGGGAAATTTTCAGCCAGAGCAGCCAGTTCTTCCAGATTCTCCTGGCTCAGTCCTGTTGTGCCGATAACCATGGCTTTATTATGTTTAGCAGCAAGCCTGGCAATTTTCATGGTGGCTTCATGGAAGGTAAAGTCAATAATGACGTCACCGTTTGCAATAATCTCCTCAAGGTCAGGGGAAACATTGACCCCAATGGAACCGTAGCCGCCTAAATCTCCCAGATCTTTTCCCACATTGGGATTATCCGGAAGTTCAAAACCACCTGCTACCTGCAAATCTTTATGTTCGTGGACCATATAGCCTATACGGCGGCCCATCCTGCCGGAGGCTCCGGCTATCAGTACATTGACCATTTAACTCTCCTGCTAACTATTCAGCTACACCCCATCTGCGCGCGAACAGACCTTCCAGCATACCGATGTATAGCTGAAAAGCCTGTTCACACACACCTGGGGCACATCTGAACAGTTACAATTCGGTGGTTATGCTCGTTTTTTGAGCCCTACCTGAATAGTTAACTCTCCCGCTTATATCAAGCCGTAATCGGAAATAACTTTTTTCAATTTTTCAAAGGTAACGCTGTTCATCGCACACAAGGGTTGCTTCGGCGCACCTGAGCGTATTTTTCCCATCAGCTCCAAGGTTGCTTTAGCAGGAACCGGGTTCGAGTCAAAAAACATTGCCTGCATCAGTGGAAAAAGCTTGTAGTGTAGTGCACGCGCCTTGGCAAAATCACCGGAAAGAGCAATATCCATAAGATCAGCCATATCCTTGGGGGCAACATTTGAGGTTACGGAAATTACTCCGGTGCCACCAATGGCAACCGTCGCCATAGAAGTAAAATCATCACCGGACATCACAGAAAAATCATCCGGACAGAGTCTGATAACCTCAGAGATCTGATTGAGGCATCCTGTAGCCTCTTTAATCCCGACAATATTATCAAGCTCCGCACAACGTGCCACCGTCTCGGGCAGCATATTCACCCCGGTTCTGGAAGGAACATTATACATAATAATAGGAATATCAACCGCCTCTGCCGCCGTTTTAAAATGCTGGTAGAGTCCTTCCTGGGAGGGCTTATTGTAATACGGTGTAATCATAAGCGAGCCATCGGCACCAGCCGCTTTTGCATGTTTAGTCAACTCAATAGTCTCGGTGGTACTATTTGAGCCAGTACCGGCTAAAACGGGAACCTTACCCTGCACCGTTTCAATGGTCAGCTCAACTACCCGATGGTGTTCAGCATGGCTCATTGTCGCAGATTCACCGGTCGTGCCGCACGGCACAATTCCGTGGGTGCCATTTTCAAGCTGAAACTCAATAAGACCTTTAAGTCCCGGCTCATCCAGTTTCCCATCTCCAAAGGGGGTAACGATTGCAACGAAAGCTCCTCTAAATTTTGTCATATCAAACTCCTATCGTAGTTATCTTTTATTTTTTCAGGTACAACAGATCGTTAATCAGCACGGCCTAAAGTAAAGAAACATAATGCCCCTATAAAAAGGCCTCTGAGTTTAGCTCTGCTTCATATATAAAATGGGCCGGCCCCTCCAAAAAAACCTCTTTGGCCACATTGTCGCGACCAAGGATAAAATGGATTGTAAGCTGTTCCCCTCCTGAGGTGGTCACCAATACAGGGCTTGCGGATTGGCTACCCATTGCGGCCATAAGAGCAGAGGCAACTGCCCCGGTGCCGCAGGCTAAAGTCTCCCCTTCAACGCCCCTTTCATAGGTACGAACATGTAATCTGTTTTCTGACATAATCTGAACAAAATTAACATTGGTTCCCGCAGGTTGGAAAAGTTCGTGATAGCGTATAATTCTGCCCCATTGATCAACGGGAACATTATCAATATCATCAACAAAACAGACAACATGGGGCACACCGGTGTTCATGCTGCACACCTCGGTCTCTTTTCCGTCCAGTGAAACCACCTGGCCCATGATAATATTTTCGGGTGGGGTTAATTTTATTTTAACTGATTCATCTACGATCTCAGCCTCAATAAGCCCGGCTACTGTTTGAAAACTCATTTTTTCTGGAGCTATATTTTTATGATAAGCATAACGGGCAGCACAACGGGCCCCGTTGCCGCACATCTCAGCAGAACTGCCGTCCGCATTGTAAAATTGCCAGCGAAAATCAGCATCTTCTGAATTTTCAAGAAGAATAAGACCGTCTGCGCCAGCCGAAAACTTTCTGCGGCACACCCTTTTAGCAAAATCAGACTGTAAAGCGGCTTCTATAAATGGTTCCCTGTGATCGATGAGAATAAAATCATTTCCAGTACCGCTCATTTTGGTGGCACGGATTGGAAACTGGAAACTGGAAACTGGAAACTGTTGGTTCATATCTTTATTATTTTCTTAAGCAAGAATTATCAGGAAGGGATACAGGCGGGAATGCTCTCGCCGGCAATCAAATCATCTTTTGTTTCGCGTTTTCTGATCAGATGGAACTCATTACCGTCCACCAACACTTCGGCAACCCTTGGACGTGAGTTATAATTGGACGACATTGTAAAACCATAGGCCCCGGAACTCATAACGGCCAAGAGATCATCTTGGTCACAAACGGGTAAAGAGCGATCTTTAGCTAGAAAATCTCCTGTTTCACAAATAGGCCCAACAACATCTGCTTCCTGGTGCTGCTGACCTTCTTTTTCCTCAACCGGCTTAATGGCGTGGTAGGCCCCGTAAAGGCTTGGCCTGGTCAAATCGTTCATGCCAGCATCCACAATTATAAAATTTTTATTGCCGCTCTTGGTGTAAAGAACTTTTGTGACCAGTATTCCGGCATTGCCGACTATAACTCGCCCAGGTTCGATTATCAAGGTGTAGCCATGACCAGCCAAAACCTTCTTGATTGCCGAGGCATACTCTTCCGGGTGAGGAGGCTCCTCCTCGTCATATTGAATCCCAAGTCCTCCACCCATATCAAGATATTTGACCTGCAACCCAGACTCCTTCAGTCGGTCCATAAAGGCAATCACCCTTTGCAGAGATTCAATGAAGGGAGATACCGTTGTAAGCTGAGAGCCAATATGACAACTTACCCCTACGACCTCAATATGTGAAAGGGAATTGGCGTCCTGATAAATTTTTTCGGCTTCCTCAATGGGAACACCGAATTTATTTTTTGCAAGCCCGGTGGAAATATAGGCATGGGTCTTAGGATCTACATCAGGATTAACCCGAAGGGCGACAGGAGCTTTTATATTCAGAGATTGGGCAATCTCTTGCAGCTTTTGCAGCTCCTGGCTTGATTCTACGTTAAACATCAAGATGCCGGATTCAAGGGCGTAGCGAAGTTCTTCCGCACTCTTACCAACACCTGAGTAGACGATTTTTTGCGGCTCAACGCCTGCCTTCAGAGCCCTGAATAGTTCTCCCCCAGAGACAATATCTGCGCCTCCCCCTAAGCTTTTAAACAGGCTGAGAATGGCAATATTTGAACAGGCCTTGGTGGCAAAACAGGTAATATGAGGGATATCAGCAAAGGCTTGATCGATAACCTTGAAATGATGACTCAATGTTTCTTTACTATATAGATAAAAAGGGGTTCCCACTGATTCAGCCACAGCCGAGACAGGAACGTCCTCACAAAACATGGTATTATCTCGATACTCAAAATGGTTCATATTGCACTTCCTTGGAAAAGAAACTTTCGTTAGCCGGTCTAGCCCGGTCAAATGCGGTAATTGAATAAAGCAATTTCTGCTTGGCGGGCGCAGACTTGTCGACAAACCAGGTCTGGCGAGTACCAGTTTCACCGACAAAGCCCCTTTTATCTCCGGTGCTGCTTCTTCGAAAAACCCTATACCCCGCGATATCAGACTCCACCCCTCTTGCCCAAATGAGTTTAACTCCATCAGCAACCTTGACAACAGTCAGATTATGTGGAGGTATTGGCGCTGTCAGGTCCAGGGGCTGGCCGCTGGCGACGCTGCTGGCAATTCCTATAATTTTACTGGCTCCTTGGGTAGAAACTGCCCTGACCTTATACTCATACGTCCGCCCGTTTACAAGACCTGGGTCCCTAAATTCAGTAGCAAGGACAGATTCCCCTACAGGAATAAACCCCTTATCATCAGAACTCCTGTATACCTGATACCTGGGAGTAGCAGCAAGAGAGGTCCCATCTGTTCTACTTGTTACCTCCTGCCACGACAGGGTTATTTCACGATCCCCAGGGCGCAGCCGCACATTAACAGGTGCTGAAATCGGTGACTCCCACGAAAAAGAGACAATATTTGAATCATCACTTATAATCCGCCAGCCGGCTTTGGTTCTAACCTTATATAAATAGCGATGCCCGGGGCGCAAAACCATTTCTGTATACTCAGCCCTATTTTTTCCCTTGTCTTGAACTGCCTGATTTAATGTAATCTCAACAGAAGAACTAAAGGGGATCGGGCAAGTTTCACAAAAATCACTTTCAGGGACAACTGCCCGGAAAATTTGAAAACCTTCAATATTTCTCAACTCTGTGCCGATGGTTGTCTCTCCAGGATATGTCCAAGACAATACGACCTGGCTCTCATCCTGAAAAAAATTCAGGTTATTAATTGCCTTAGGAATTACAGCATGGGGTGGAATGGGCAAAGTCTTTCTACCGCAACCAGAGAGAGCCGCAGCGACAAACAAAGCAATAAACAAGGTTCGGCAAGCAATTTTAAGCATCAAGCCAGCCCCAATTTCACTTCCGCCTCTTGGAGCCTGGCAGAAACTGCTTTTCCAGAGGTTCCACCTTTAGAAACTCTACTCTCAACTGACCCCGAAACAGAAAGCACCTTAAAAACATCTTCTTCAATGGATTCGGAAAATTGCTGTAGTTCGGCAATGCTTAAATCAGTGAGATCGACACCTTTTTCAATGCAATGAGCAACCGTGCGGCCAACAATGGCATGGGCTTGCCGAAACGGTACGTTTTTAAGGACCAAGTAATCAGCCAGGTCTGTGGCAGTCATATATCCGCCACTTGTTGCCTCCAGCAGGTGCTCCCTCTGAAACTCCATATTCCCGAGAAGCTCGGCGGCAATGGCAAGAGAGGAACCAACCGTATCAACGGTATCAAAAATTGGTTCTTTGTCTTCCTGCAAATCACGATTATAAGTAAGAGGCAGCCCTTTTAAAATCATGAGTAACGCCATCAAGTTTCCGGTTACTCGACCAGTTTTACCGCGAATTAACTCAGGGATATCAGGATTTTTTTTCTGGGGCATGATGGAACTACCCGTGCAAAAGGCATCAGCCAGCTTGATGAATGAGAATTCTTCACTGGCCCATAAAACAAGTTCTTCCGACAACCTGCTCAGATGTAGCTGAATCAGGGTACAGGCAGAGAGAAATTCCACCGCAAAATCCCGGTCGGCGACGGTGTCCATACTGTTGGCGCTTACTGCTGAAAAGCCAAGTTCGCGCGCCACAAAATCACGATCAATAGGTAGACCTGTTCCCGCCATGGCCGCAGCCCCTAAAGGCAAAACATTGATTCTTTTCAGGCCGTCGTTAAGGCGATCTATGTCCCGGCCAAACATCTCATAATAGGCCAGCATATGATGTGAAACCAGTACCGGCTGGGCTCTTTGTAGATGGGTATATCCCGGCATGACAGCAGACAGATTTTTTCGGGCCAAAGTAACAAAGGCCTTCTGCAAGGAGGTCAAGAGGTCGATAAGTCGCCCGGACTCTTCTCTGAGGTAGAGTCGTAAATCCAATGCCACCTGATCGTTTCGGCTTCTTGCCGTATGCAGTTTTTCTCCAGCAGGACCAATTTTTTCAACCAGAGTTTTTTCAATATTCATGTGAATATCTTCCAGCTCTGGCCGAAAAACAAATTCTCCTCTTTCAATCTCCTGCTTTATTGTTTCCAGCCCCTCTATAATACTCTCGGACTCGGCCTGACTGATGAGACCCTGTTTGGCGAGCATCTTGGCATGGGCACAGCTACCGGCGATATCCTGTCGGTACAACCTAGCATCGTAATGGATTGAGGCGGTAAAAGCCTCAACCGAAGCAGCTGTTCCTTCCGAAAAACGGCCCCCCCATGGTTTTGGCGCTACAGATGTTTTTTTAGAATGTGTCATTTATCAGATAAAAGGAGTCTTGGTTATTATATATGAAAGTCAGGTACAGAGCACAAAAAGTGTTTGCACCAAAGTACATTACTTGCCTGATTCATTTTAGTTGGCCAACTTGGTCCAAACTGGCTGTTTAATTGCTTATCTGTTAAGAGCCTGAATTTGCAGACGCAGAGCATTCAGCCTTATGAAACCTGCAGCATCCGCCTGGGTATAGACCTCGTCTTCCTCGAAAGTCGCAAAACTTTCTTGATAGAGAGAATCATCAGACTTGCGCCCAACCGGGATACAATTGCCTTTATATAGCTTTAGTCTCACCGTGCCATTGACCCTTTCCTGGGAGGCATCCATAGTCTTTTGCATGAGTTCCATCTCAGGAGAAAACCAGAAGCCGTTGTATATCAATTCACTGTACTTCAGGATGAGACTGTCACGAATCTTCATGACTTCCCGGTCCATTGTTATTGTCTCTAAGTCTCGGTGCGCGGCTCGTAAAATTGTTCCCCCAGGAGTTTCATAAACCCCGCGAGATTTCATCCCCACAAAACGATTTTCCACCATATCCAGGCGGCCAATTCCGTTTTCCCCGCCCAGCTTATTCAATTTGGCAAGGAGATCTGCGGCACCATAGGACGTTCCATCTATACGAACAGGTGTCCCTTGCTCAAACTCCATCTCTATGTAGGTTGGCTTGTCTGGCGCTGCTTCAGGCGACAGAGAGAGTTTAAACATGGCCTCTTCCGGTTCCTGCCACGGATCCTCCAGCATCCCACCCTCAAAACTGATATGGAGAAGATTTTCATCAGAACTGTAGGGATTTTTTTTGCTCACAGGGACGGGAATACTATGATTTTCTGCGTAAGCCATGAGTTTAGTGCGGGAATTCAAGTCCCAGGTGCGCCAAGGTGCTATAATCGCAAGTTGCGGATTTAAAGCAATATAGGTAAGTTCAAAGCGAACCTGGTCATTTCCTTTTCCTGTGGCACCATGACTAACGGCATCTGCACCTTCAGCTTCAGCCACCCGGACCTGTTCTTTGGCAATTATTGGTCGGGCCAGTGAGGTCCCTAGAAGATACGAACCCTCATAAATAGCATTTGCCCGAAAAGCAGGAAAAACATAATCCCTGACAAACTCCTCTCTCAGGTCTGAGATGACAACTTTATCCGCTCCGGTGGCAAGTCCCTTTTTTCTGACCGCATCCCAGTCTTCTTGCTGCCCTACATCTGCGGCGTAAGCAACAACCGGGCATTGATATTCTTCGGAGAGCCATTTTAAGATAACGGAGGTGTCTAATCCTCCTGAATAGGCTAAAACTATTTTATTTATTTCCGTTTCCATAATTTTTTATTTAATTTTAATTTAATCTTTTCAGAAGGGCCAAGTTCAACACTAAAACTTCTTGGATTGACAAAAAAATAATTCCCTGGCTCATTTCATCCCTGTATATGTTTTTCCAGTATAGCTTTGTGGATATGCATTTTGTTTTCTGCCTGATCGAAGGCCACACACTGAGGGCCTTCCAGAACCTCTGCGGTTATCTCCTCTTCTCTATGGGCTGGCAGGCAATGTAAAACGATGCTATTTTCTTTAGCCTTTGCCAACAAATACCCATTCACCTGATAGGGCCGGAAAATTGAAATCCTGGCTTCCTGTTCATCCTCCTGCCCCATACTAGCCCAAACATCTGTATTTATAACGTCAGCGCCTACCACCGCCTCTTCCGGATCCTGTACTAGGACAATGGGCTTTACCGCCTCTTTTTGGGCCTGGCTCAATATTTCAGGATCGGGCTCATATCCACTGGGGCAGGCAAGTGTGAGTGCAAATCCCATCCTACTGGCAGCCTGAATCCACGAATGCGCCATATTATTCCCATCTCCAACCCAAACAATTTTCTGATCGGTTAAGGAGCCCCTCTTTTCTATCACCGTCATTATATCACTTAATATCTGACAGGGATGATGCTGATCGGTAAGAGCATTGATAACAGGTATGCTTGAATGCTTGGCCAATTCAGTCACAATCTCCTGGCCAAAGGTTCGGACCACAAGGCAATCTACATAACGAGACATGACCCTGCCCATATCCTTCAGGGGCTCATTTCTGGCGAGTTGAGTATCTCTTCCGGAAAGATAGATAACCTTGCCGCCCATTCCATACATAGCGGCTTCAAAGGAGACCCGGGTGCGTGTGGATGGTTTTTCAAAAACGAGCCCTACCGTCTTTCCTGCAAGACTGTCATGAGGGAGGCCTTGCTGTCTTTCTTCTTTTAAGACAATGGCCCTATCAATGTAAGCGGCCAGTTCTTGACCGTTGAAGTCAAAAAGGGAAGTTAAATGTTTTTTCATAATAGGTACTCTATAAAATATTCAGGCCCAATCTTAATCCCGAATAATTTTTCTTAAGATTGGGCCAAAGTTAGATGAATATAAAATAAAACCAGGTTTTGCAAACAATTTTTTATGTCCGTGTCCTATATTGATGCTAGGGTAGACGAAAGTTCTTGAATCATCAGATCTATTTCTTTTTCTGTTACAATAAGGGGGGGGATGAATCTTAACACGGCGTTCCCGGCAAAATTTATCAGCACTCCTCGGTCAAACATTTTGTTGACGATCTCAGCACCATGGCCAACACCCTCTTCTGTCAGGACTAAACCTTGGATGAGGCCAAGACCTCTGACTCCTGAGAGCAAATGTTTATATTTCCCTATCAATTCAGAAAGTTTTTCAGTCATATAACGCCCACGAGCTTGAACACCCTCTAAAAATCCCTCTTCCAGCATAATCTCCATTACTGCTACAGCTGCAGCGCTTGCTATAGGGTTGCCTCCAAAGGTTGAAGCGTGCGTTCCCGGGGAAAAAACAGGGGCAATTCTCTCGGTGGTCAACAATGCTCCTATCGGTAATCCGTTGCCCAAGGCTTTCGCCAAGGTCATCACATCAGGGGTAACACATGTCTGCTGGTAAGCAAAGAGGCTACCTGTTCTCCCCATGCCCACTTGCACCTCATCAAAAATGAGGAGAAGATCGTGCTTATCACATAATGTGCGAATAGCTTTTAAGTATGATTCAGGTAAAGGCCTCACTCCCCCTTCACCCTGAACTGGTTCTAATAAAATAGCACAGGTTTTTTCTGAAATAAGTTCTTCAAGGGCTGCAATATTACCAAAGGGAGCGTAACGAAATCCTTTTGGCAGTGGCTCGAACCCTTTATGAAATTTAGGTTGCCCGGTAGCGGTTACCGCAGCCAAGGTGCGACCATGAAAAGAACCTTCAAGGCTTATTATTTCATAACGCCCTTCCCCTCCGTATTTTCGTGCCAGTTTTATTGCCGCTTCATTTACTTCAGCGCCGCTATTGGCAAAAAAAACACGATCGGCAAAGGAGTTAGCAACCAGCATATCAGCCAAACGAGTCTGGGGGAACGTATGAAAAAGATTGGAAACATGAACCAATTTTTTGATTTGTTGACAAACAGCATCGGTGATACGGGGATGACAATGTCCCAGGCTACAAACAGCGATACCAGCCAAAAAATCAAGATATTCTTTATTCTCAGAATCTTTTAAAACGCAGCCATATCCCTCTGCTATCATTACAGGGAATCTGGAATATGTCGGCACAAACAAGGAATTACTCTTTTGAATCATTACCTCTTGAGTCGTCATTGAACTATCTCCGTCCCTACTCCTTCTTTGGTAAACATTTCCAAAAGAGTCGCATGTTCCACACGTCCGTCAATAATATGGGCCTTCTTAACCCCCTGTTGCACCGCATCTAAACAGCATTTAATCTTAGGAATCATTCCGCCTGCGATAATCCGGCTTTCAATAAGTCTATCGGCATTCTCTCTGGTCATAGAGGTAATAAGTTTTTCCTCTTGATCTAGTATACCTTTCACATCGGTAAGCAAAATTAATTTTTCAGCACGTAGTTTTGCAGCTATTGCTCCAGCCACAAAATCAGCATTGATGTTAAATGCTTGTCCGTCCCGGCCTACTCCAACAGGGGCGATCACCGGTATGAAATTTTCCTTGTCCAGAGTAATAAGTACATCAGGATTAATCTCGGTGACTTCTCCGACACGACCCAGATCAATGAGTTCTGGCGGCGCATCTTTCACTTGGTTTTTTAACACTTTCATCTGCTTGGCCTTTACCAGGTCTCCATCCCGTCCTGACAGACCAACGGCTTTTCCTCCGTGGAGATTAATAAGACTTACAATCTCTTTATTAACCTTACCAACCAGTACCATCTCCACGACATCCATGGTTTCCCCATCGGTGACCCGCATTCCCTGGATGTAATTAGATTTTATATTCATCTTATCCAGAAATTTATTGATCTGTGGGCCTCCTCCATGCACAATGATTGGGTTAATACCGATATATTTCATCAAAATGATATCAAGAGCAAAACTACTTTTCAGCTCTTCATCAACCATGGCATGACCACCATATTTTATTACTACAGTCTTTTTGTAGAACTTTTTTATATAAGGCAAAGATTCAATAAGAATCTTTGCCTTATCAATACCTTTTATCATTAAATCTGCCTCTGTTCTGCTCAATTAAAAAACAAAAAAACAGATGCCAACCTCAGGCATCTGTTTTTTTGGGGTGGAAACTGTAGTCTCCTACAGTTTACTATCTTGTTATGAAAATATATTAAAATGAAATAATTTTAGGCCGCATCAATACGATAAGTTCCTTTTTGGCTGAGTTTTTCCCATCTGTTCGAAAGAGTTTCCCCGCAAATGGTATATCTCCAAGACCTGCTACTTTATTATTTCCATAGGTGGATTGTTGATCTATCAAACCTCCAACAATCAGCATCTCTCCATCTTTAACCCGGACAAGAGTGTTCATTTCCCTCAAATTTACAACGGGCAGTCCAACCTGATTAACCCCAAAGTTTTTATATTCGATGGGTTGAGTCAAGCTTGTTGTTACCGGAGTGATACTTAAAATTATTTCATCATTTTCCAAGATTGTGGCTATAACTCCAAGACCAAGGCCTGACATAACCGATGATGTATTTATAGTATAACTGACAACCCCTTCATCTGAGGTTGATTCAACCGAGTCAACATAAGTAACATTTTCACCTACGCTTATCATGGCAGGCTGCCCGTTCATAACACTTATTTTGGGATTAGACAGAACTTCAACATGACCTTGTTGCTTCATGGCGTCAATTGCAAGATTAAAATTAAGCCCAGAAAGAGTCAATACACGAGCATGGTGAGTAGGGTCCTGGTCTGCGAGAAATAAATTATCAATTTGGCCAAAATCAACAGCAAAATTTAACGGATTTGTAGCATTTTCTAATAAATCAGACCAATTAATCCCTGTGCTATTATCTTCAGATAAAGTTACTTCAATTATTTTTGCTTCAATGGATACCTGTTTGTACAGTTCAGTTTTGAGATTATTAAGGTAATTATCTATTTTGACCAGCAAAGACCTTGGCGCTGTGACACTTATGAGCCCAATAGGTTTATCGATTGTATAATAACCCTTGCCTGTTTGGGTATTCATTGCGGCACTAAATAAATCAATATCATCATCGACGGCATTTCCTTCTGAAGTTAAACCAGTATCTTGCGGTTGCAAAGTAGTTGGTTCAACCTGTCGTTGCTGTCCAGTAACCATTCTCTTTTGCTCTACATCCATTTCACTGGTAGCATCCAAGGAAGTTCTCGCTGTCCAAATTTCAAGAATCTTATCAAGGTTGGTCCTTATATTTGTCCATACGTCGAATGTATTTCCTGAACTATCTATTTTCAGGGTTCCGTTCATTTGGTTATTTTCAGTGCTACCAAGTACATTACCTCCTACACCTGTAGTATATGTTGAATTCAAGAAAGGCATGGCAATATGGTAGGTCTTAGTCTCCTTGTGTTTAATTATGATTGAATTGTCGTCAAGCTCATAATAGTAATCAAGCGGTCGCAAAATATTCTCAATTGCCTTGAAAAAATCTTGGTCTGCTCGCACATTCACTGTAATTAAAGCGTTTTGGTTAACATCCGTTGCATAGCTGATGCCCATATTTTTCATGGCAACAATCTGTCCGAGAATTATACCGAGTGGCTTCGGACCTGAGGGCGTTGAAATATCTGCACCAACCGGCAAGGTAAATTCACCTAATTTTCCATTATCACTACTGACCGTTGGACGCCCAAGCATATATGCAGGCCTTTGATACCTTACCGGTAACTGCCCAACAGTTTTGGTATTGTCCGTTTCCACGGCATCCTGCTTTTCGCTTAGACCTTCGCTCTGGTCCATCAAGAATTGCTGCGCCGTTTCTTCAGGAGAAGGAGTTGGAGACGCAACACATCCCAACATGGAAGAAAGTAGAAAAACGAGAATAATCCCATAAGGTACGATAGCTTTTTTCATAATTTTTCTTCTAGATGTATTTATTATTTTAGATTCTTTCTAAAAAAAGAACCCGATTTAAATTAGTACAAATATATTAATCAGCGGTGACCCGAGATTTTATATATCGCTTCAGATCAGCATCCAATTCATATCCTGAAAACAAAATAGTTTGATATTCGGCACCAGCTTTATCTTTCTGACCATTCCTATCATACATTCTAGCTTTGGCAACCATTGTTTCCAGCGAATCTCCATAAATATCGGCATATCTCGCCAGGGTTGCCAGGGCAGATTCCAAATCACCATTCTGCTCTGCATAAGACGCGAAACTGACTAATGCTTCTTGAGACGGGCGTTCAGGCTTGACGGCCTGTTTGAAGAAGTCTTCAGCTTCAATTTTTTTCATATTAGCTGCGGCGATTGCTGCTTGCAGGGCTGCCTTATCATCCTTTGGTTCAAGCTTAAGAGCGGCTTTTGCGTAGTGAAGGGCTTTGGCATTCATTCCAAGTTCTACCAGACATAAAGAAGCTATACGTCTGGCCAACTCGCCATTTTCTGGCCATTTAAGCAGTGCCTGTTCATATAGTTGTAGCGCAGTGCTAAAATTATTTTCTTGTTCAAGCTTCTGGCCTCTGAACATCAATTTCTTGGCCTCAAGCATCCCTGCTGGCATTTCTAATCGCTGTTCTATGGCAATTTTAACGTCGGAAGAAGGAGCTTTAATCTCCAGAGCCTTTTCTGGTTCCTCTGGCCACATAAACTTCTTACTTTTTTGTGAAATAACTATGGTATTATATCTTTCTTCTTTCCTGAGCCCTTTTAAGTTTAAAATTATGTCCAAAGCAAAATCCCAGGGAACCTCATTTAATGCTAAGGTTAAAGTCCCTCCTACCCCCTGGTCAATTATCATGTTAGAACCACTTATTTCACCAAAAAGCCGGAAAACATTATGAAGGTCTATTTTATAGAAATCAACTGAGATTTTTTGTTTTTTGAACCCAGCAGACGTAAACTGATCCTGTTCTATTCCAGCTCTTCTAAACTGCTTTTCCTGCTTCCCTTCAGGGGTGACAGAAATACTTTGGAGTAAATCAGCCACAATATCTTTTTTTGTAACAGCGGCCACCGCTTCAGGCTGCTCTTCGCTAGGAGTTTCTGTCTTGGCTACCGAAGTAGTATCATGAGCCTTTGCAACTATTTTTGAGCTATTTTGTGCCCCTATCTCATCAGTGTTTGTATCAGGAGCCGCCGGAGCCAGTTCATCCCGGCTTTTCTCTGCAAAAACTATATTAATATCATTGCCTTGTCTGTTTACAGAGTAGGTTCTATCCTCATTGAGAAATATTTCAAGTTTTGCGATAGCAGGATCTTTATCAACAAGGACTCTGCCAGCAATCTTCAACACCGGCCCCTGATTCACAGCATACGGGAAAGAGACTGCAGAATTAAAAGAGGCATCAGCAATATCGAGAACCACTCGCATCGGTTCAAACAGTTCATATACGGTATATGTCGGCGGTGTCTTCCCTTGAACATTGACCTGAAAGCCATCATCTCCCTGTTCGAAATTAATAGCTGAAACCTGATATGAGGCCTGAGCGGCCCATGCAGACGACAAAACAAGAACCAACGTCAACAATATATTCAGAACCAAACGAGTTGAATTTCTAAGGCTCATGGATTATTCTCCCTCTTTTCTGAGAACCATTTCAATATTTTTATACTTTTTCTTACCAGCAAACGTCATCGACCATTGCTTGATAACAACGACATTAGGAATGATATCCTCAACAATACCTTTTCTCCCAACCTTCGTCCCTTTTTCAATAATATATCCTTTACCCGCAGAATCCTGAACCATTGCAAAAGCTCTATCCTCTGCGAAAACTACACTTACCAAGCGCAATTGCCCTGGTTCAAAAAGCTGCATTCCTGTAAAGACCTCTTCTGCTGCCACAGGCTCTTGCCCTACAATTGTTGCTTTTGGGGCCTCTTTTTTTATAAATGTGGCGAAAGGATCAGCTCTATTTTCACGTTGATAGGTGAAATAGGTTTTCAATAGTTCTCC
Organism: Desulfurivibrionaceae bacterium; assembly: GCA_030145275.1. Classification (GTDB taxonomy): domain Bacteria; phylum Desulfobacterota; class Desulfobulbia; order Desulfobulbales; family VMSU01; genus JAQYVV01. Next base: position 109,842 of record JAQYVV010000007.1, read on the forward strand.
CAAAACTTGTTCACTACTAGGAGCTTTTTTTTCTGCTGCAACGATTGGTTTTTTAGGTCCCGGGTCAACAGCAGCCTGAGCCAAACCAACCCCTGTAAGGCAAAAAAAGCCGCAGAAGGCAGCAGTAATCCAAACCTTCAAGTCGGTTAGCCTATTATTTTTTCTTCTTTTTTTGTGCAGGTTTCCCATCATTTTTTGGCTCTATAAACTTGTAAGTAACGAGCTCAATACCCGAGTTGAGCACAACCTCTCCCTCGACATTTTTTGCTCCGCCTAAAGACAAACTTTTCACATTAACAATTCGTGGCAACTTGCTGACGGTATCAAGAAAAAACCCAACATTGTGATAGGTTCCTTTGACCTTAATCGATACTGGAATCTCCGCATAAAACTGTTTTGCTCTTTCTTTTTTGGGAACAAATGAAGAAATATCAAGCCCAGCACCAGCGGCTTGCCCTGAAATGTTTGTTAACAGCGATGGTATTTCCTTTTTATCAGGAATGACAAGCGATGCCTCTTTAAATTTGAGCTCCACAACTTTCATCTCTGCAAGATGCTGGTCAAGCTTTGCGGCCTGAGCCTTCACTTCTACCAGTTCTTTTTGTAGTTTTGCAACGTTTCCCTCAAGCCCCTTAATCTCCTCAGATTTTTTGGAAAACGAGAGGAAGTAAAAGGCCACAACCGGAATTATAATCACAGCCAAACATATACCAATCTTTTGATTTTTATTAAGATTGGCAACTTTATTTTCCATAAAGGAATTGAAAGCTGTCTGTAGTTTATTTGTATCCATCCGTTACCCGTTGCTTACTGAATAAAATTCAGATCTTTTCACTAAGGAGGAGATCATTTTTTCTTCTTCTTTGGAGCTGGCTTAGCCTGACCTGGAAGTTTTTGAATGGAAACATTCAAACCAAATGATTTCAGGTTTTGCCCACCTACTTTCTTCCCAGAAGATTTTTTCAGTTCTGCTTTTGCAAAATATGGAGATTTATCAATACTCAGCATATACTGAGCTATGGTCTCATTATCAAGGGCAGTACCTGCAATAACAAGATTCTTGCCACTAAACTTCAAAGATTGTAACCAAATTCTCGTTGCTGGTGTCAGTTGAGCGATTTCATTAATCACCCTGACCGGAACCTGTGAGCTGACCTTCAGGTTTTTTATAACTTTTAGCTTTGTCTCAAGAAGTTTTTTCTCTTTTTTAATTTTTGCAATTTGCTTAATAACTTTGTCATATTTTGCTTTTTCTTTCTTCAGACTTGCGATTTCACCTTTAAGTGACTCAACCTTTTGAACCTGACTATAGGCAACCGCCCCTATCACAAGGAGAAGAACAAGAAAACCAATAAAAAGCCCAATTACTTCATTTCGGCTTTTGGCTATCTTTTTAATTTGCCTTATGGGCAGTAAGTTTATCCGAATCATAAGGTAGTTCCAATACTATATAGTAGATGGTCTTGTTGCCAATCCGGCGGATATAGCCATTTCGGGAGCAATTTGTCGAATATACTGAGGATCAATATTGCTTGTATTAATGTCAATATTTGTAAATGGATTAAATATTTCTGCTGGTATGCCGGTCTCGTCACTCAAAAACTTATCGAGACCTTTTATTTTTGCGCCACCGCCACTTAAAACCAGACGGTTGATCGATTCATCGGGGTAACTGGAAAAATAGAAATCAAGCGCTTTTTTAATTTCCATTATCCACTGGGTGCAAATGTTTACAAAAATATCTTCTAAGTCAGCTTTTTTCTCACCTGTTGGCGCCAGACCTATCTTCAGTTCTTCCGCCTCTTCAAAAGAGAGGTCAAACCGACTTTGAATCTGATCCGTAACCTGACGACTACCTAGAACAACGTCTCGAGCCAGGATTGATGTGCCACCAGATATTATATTGATGCTCATTTTGGAGGCACCAATATCAATAAGCGCCACATTATCAGATAAAGAAAAATTCTTTTCAAAAGAGTTCTCTAGAGCGAAGGCGTCAACATCAACTACCACCGTCTTCAGGCCTATCTTGCCAAGCATCTCAAGATAGGCATTGACCACCTCTTTTTTGGCAGCCACCAGCATTACATCCGTCCTGGCAGAATCTTGCGTCCCCGTGTGCAAATCTTGAAAATCAAGATACACATCATCAATGTCAAATGGAATATACTGCTCAGCCTCTGTCATTATATAATCGGCCAATTCATCCGGTTCCATAACGGAGAGGTTTATTTTTTTAACTATAACTGAGTAGCCCGAAATAGAAATGGCCACATTCTTTACATTTATTTTTAGATTATTAATCAACTCAGCAATAATGCCGCCAACTGCATCCGGATCCTGCAAGACACCATCCTCAACGGCACCTTCAGGCAACACAGCACTACCAAGCTTCACGAGGCTGCATTTCTCTCCTGCCTCGTGAAGTTCGCACACTTTCACGGAATATGAGCCAATATCAAGTCCGATAGCTAATTTCTGTTTACTGAACATAAAGTTTTCCAATGCTCTTACAAAAATCTTAATAAAAGTAAAAAATTCAACTGCTTTTATTCATTAAATGCATAGAATAAAACCTTTGTCAAGCCTAAATAAAAATCATTTATTCATATTTTCCTAATGTTTTAACCTTCGTTTATCCGGTTAAGCAAAAGATACAATACATATGGTGTATGCTAGGCAACAGCATATACAATATCTTGTAACCCACTATTTTTTCAGACTTTTTCATTTTTGAAAACACATCTCTCCCTTTTTTCATTATTGTTTTTTTATTCTATCTGGTATACAAGGGGCATAATATTTCATTTTGTTATGCAACCCAAGGCCTGTTTAGCTGAAAGAGAATCCCCTGACAATTTTTTTAGCACCTGCATCCCCTCATCTGAGGCACCCCGGCCCATCCTATAAAATCCGCCCCAACACGAGGCAGTTCATTGGCACTATCAACTACCAAAACGGAGAAAAATAAATCCGTTCTCCGTGAGTATACTGAGGCGATAATAATCGCTCTCGTCCTTGCCCTTTTCATCCGTACTTTTGTCATACAAGCCTTTAAAATCCCGTCAGGATCTATGATCCCTACCCTGCTTATTGGGGATCACATACTGGTAAGCAAATTTCTTTATGGAATTAAAAATCCGGTTACAGGGTCTACCTGGGTTGAAATTAAACAACCGCAGCGACAAGATGTTATTGTTTTCAAATACCCAGTTAACCCTAAACAGGATTTTATAAAACGGGTTGTTGGAGTTGCAGGCGACCGAATTAAAATAATTGACAAAAATCTCTACGTTAACGATACTCTTTTAGAACTTCAACAAACTCAGCATGAGGACCCCAACATCCTGCCAGGATCTGTGAGCCCAAGAGATAATTTGGGGCCGATCACCGTACCTCCAGACTCTCTTTTTGTCATGGGTGACAACCGGGATAATAGTCATGACAGCAGATTCTGGAAATTTGTTAAGCTCAAGGATGTCAAGGGAAAAGCCCATATTCTTTACTGGTCATGGAACAAAGAAAAATTTTCAGTACGGTGGAATAGAATTTTCGACCTTATCCGCTGAAAATTAAACAAAGTTAGGATAACTTGTTTTCACCCATCAGCTCCTACACCCTCTAGCGGTATTGCCACATAACAAATGACTACGCATCGGTTTCAACATAAACACGTTATCAGCTTGCGGGATTTCTCCCCCGAGGATATAGACCTTGTCTTACAGGTTGCCGAATCGTTCAAGGAAATATCCACCCGATCCATTAAGAAAGTTCCAACTCTTCGCGGTAAAACAATAATCAACCTCTTTTTCGAGCCAAGCACCAGAACAAAACTCTCTTTTGAAATAGCCGCCAAGCGCATGAGCGCTGATACTTTCAATATATCAGCATCTACCAGCAGTGCAAAAAAAGGCGAGAGTCTTGTCGATACCGCCAGAAATCTTGAAGCGATGAATCCGGATATTATCATCATCCGTCATTCAAGCTCAGGGGTCCCTTACCTCCTGGCTAACAATATCAAATCTTCCATTATTAACGCAGGGGACGGCACCCATGAACATCCGAGTCAAGCCCTGCTTGATATGATGACCGTGAAAGAAAACAAGGGAACCCTTGCCGGACTAAAAGTTGCTATCATAGGCGATATTACCCATAGCAGAGTGGCCCACTCCAATATTATCGGGTTCAGCAAAATGGGAGCCGATGTTCATGTCGCTGGCCCCTCGACTCTTATCCCCCCAGGGATCGAAAAAATTGGTGCAACGCCGCACCTCTCCATAAATAACGCGGTCAAAGATGCCGATGTTGTCATGGCTTTACGTATACAAAAAGAGAGACAGGAAGACCCGCTTTTCCCCTCACTTCGGGAATACGCGACATTTTTCGGGGTAAGCCGAAAGACGCTCCAATTTGCAAAACCGGACGCATTGGTTATGCACCCTGGCCCAATTAACAGAGGAATTGAAATGACCGCCGATATCGCCGATGGCAGCCAATCTGTCATCCTTGAACAAGTGACCAATGGCGTTGCCATAAGAATGGCCCTTCTATATCTAATCATGGGGGGTGAAGGAGGTGCCTAAATTGAGTCAAGAATCACTCTTATTAAAAAACGCCAGAGTCATCGATCCTTTTTCCAAAACAGATGCCATCGGCAGTGTTTTAGTCAATAAAGGCGAAGTCTCCTTTTTTTCCCAGGATCAAGAACTGCCCACTGCCTCTCAAGAAATTGAGCTCAGCGGCAAATGGCTGGTTCCCGGCCTCATTGATATGCACGTTCACCTGCGCGAGCCCGGCGAAGAATACAAAGAAACCATTGTCAGCGGTGCAAAGGCAGCTGTAGCGGGAGGCTTTACCGCCATTGCCTGCATGCCAAACACAACCCCACCAACCGATAATCAGCAGGCAGTAACACTCATCCTGCAGAAAGCAGCCCAGGCTGACGCAAAAATATATCCAGTCGGCACAATTAGTAAAGGGATCCAGGGGAGTGAGATTGCTGAATTTGGCGAAATGCAGGAAGCCGGAGCCGTAGCTTTTTCCGACGATGGTCGGCCGGTAAGCAACAGTCAGCTGATGCGAAGGGCCATGGAGTACGGCTTAAATTACGGGGCCACCCTCATTTCCCACTCTGAAGAGCTCAGTCTGTGCCATAAAGGAGCGATGAATGAAGGAAATTGGTCAACTCGCTTGGGGCTTAGAGGGATTCCAAGGGCTGCAGAAGAGATTGCTGTTTATAGAGACCTGGCCCTGGCAAATTACACCGGATGCCCACTCCATCTTGCCCACATCAGCACCAAGGAGTCCGTCAGCCTCATCCGGCGTGCCAAGAAGAAGGGGTGGCCGGTCACCTCAGAAACCGCCCCACATTATTTCAGCCTTACAGAAGAGGCAATCGGTCAGTATGATACATACGCGAAGATGAATCCTCCCTTACGGACTCAAGAAGATGTTGACGCCATAAAAGAGGGATTGAAAGACGGTACCATTGATGTCATTGCTACGGATCACGCCCCGCACAGCGACTTGGAAAAAACCTTGGAGTTTGACATGGCCGCCAACGGCATTATCGGCCTCGAAACAGCGGTTTCTCTTACCCTCAACCTGGTCCGGGAAGAGATCATTTCAGCAGCAAAAATGGTGGAACTGCTCTCGATGAATCCCGCTAAAATACTGGGAGTTGACGGTGGAAAACTTTTTGAGGGGGGAGCAGCAGACATTACGGTCATTGACCCGGAAAGAACATATACCTATACCCGAGAAAATGTTGTTTCCAAAAGTAAAAATTCACCGTTTCTCGACTGGGATTTCACCGGGAAATCGGTGCTGACGATAGTGGCGGGACGAGTAGTTTTTAACGATTTATAGATTTCAAAAGTCTACGCTTATCCGAAGTCTACGCTTATCTGCGCCGCTATTACCCTTTTATATCCAGCAAAGAGCCAAGCATTTCATCTACTGCCTGAATAGTTTTAATATTTGCCTGCAAGGCCCTTTTGCTGAGCATCATATTGGGAAGTTCCTCACTGAGTTCAACATTTGATTTCTCCACCAACTCAGATCCTGTCGGCCCTTGTTCGTAAACCAATGGGCCCGGAGTCTCTACTTTGCGAACTTCCGCTACTACTCCCTGGGGAACCCCTTCGTTCAGGGTAACTTTTGTTTTTTTAAACCCGTCTGTATTGACATTGGCCGTGTTGTGAGAGATAGAATCAACTTTTTTCTGGACAGCCTGTAGAGCCGAAAGCCCAGAGTATATTCCGCCTATCATAAATCGCCTCCTTTACCCCTGATCGAACACATCTGAAGCGACGGAGCCTTCGCTTACCTGTCAAACATTTACATTTCGTTGGTTATTGTTGTTTTCCAGTGTTAGCCTAATATTTACAAATACCAAAGACAAAGTCTCCATCTTGCATCTTGATACAATATATCTTCAGGGCTCTAAAATCCAGAAATCCTTTTATTTTTCTTCCTTTTTCTTCCAATTCTTTGCCTTTCTCGGAGGAAACTCAAAAGAAATCTTTCCTTTTTTATCCAATAAAAGAAAGGCATCAAAAGGGCGTTTCTTTTTTGAGATAAACCCAGTAATGAGCTCTGTTTTCCCATTTTCCAGAAGCTGCTGGATATGTTTCACCTCAATTTCACGGCTTAAAATACTCCTGCTTATCCTCAGGCCTTTTTTGTCTTTACCGCTAGATGATAAAGCCGACTCAGACATGTAGGCAAAGGTTGTTTCATAAACAGATGTATCGTCAACAGGAGAGCGCCCCAGGGAAGGCTGAGCCTTTATTGCCTCTACATCTAATTCTTCCTGGTTATCCGGAAAAACAAATTCAATTTTTGAACCGGCAATTTTCACCGTTGCGGAAAACTGTTTTCCCTTCTTGCTTCTAAAATCATCAAAGGGTCCCAGTGTTTCCCCCTTCAGTAAAGCCACAATCTCTTCCTGCTTCATGACCCTGCCACCCAAAACTTTCCGAATGCTGAGAGAGCCGTCCTCGCTGACGTAGGCGGTGGGAGTATCCATTATTTTCTGGCCGTTAACCGGACTAAACGGAGCTTCCACTCCATCCTTCCCATCACTGAATGTCTTGACCCTCTCTATTATCTTCTCGGTCAATTGTTTGATTTCCGCCATAAATTTTTCGGCAGTAAAATCCCCCTTGAGGACCTGGTTCATTTTATATTCCCACTCACCGGTCAATTCAGGCGAAGCAAGTTCCTTTATTTTTAGGCCTTCAATAAGATTTATTAGATCAAAGGCCTTGCCGCTGGGAACCAACTCTCGCTGCTCTCTATTTATGTACGTTTCCTTAATCAGGCCCTCAATGGTTGAAGCACGAGTGGCCGGAGTCCCCAAACCTCTCTCTTTCATCGCCTCACGTAAGTCTTCATCCTCCACCAACTTACCAGAATTTTCCATGGCCGACAGCAGGGTCGCCTCCGTAAAACGAGGAGGCGGCTTGGTTGCATCCGTACGGAGCTCTATCTGATCACAATGCGGCAAAACCCCGTCAGGAACCTCAACCATTTCATCTTTTTCCTTGATTGAATCAACACCGTAAACAGCTCTCCACCCGGCTTTCTTAAGAATTTTCCCCTCGGTTAGGAAGGTTTCGCCTTCAACTTTCGACAGGCGCCGGGTAAGCCAATATTCCGCCGCCGGGTAAAAAACAGCCAGAAAACGCTGCATCACCATATTGTATATTTTCTCTTCCGCTTCAGACAAATTAGAGGGCAGAGTATTTGTAGGTATAAGAGCGTGGTGATCCGATATTTTACTATTATCAAAAATTCTTTTCTCTTTTTTGATATAGTTTTGCTGCAGAATTTCCGCAGCAAACTTCCCAAAAGCCCCTTTCTTATGGCTTGCCATACTTTTTTTAACTTCTGCAGGGTAGTCTTCCGGCAGAAAACGGCTATCACTCCTTGGATAGGTCAGGACTTTGTGCCTCTCATAGAGCGCCTGAGCAATGCTTAGGGTGTTACGGGCCGAAAAACCAAATCTTGAGTTGGCCTCCCGCTGTAAGCTCGTCAAGTCGTACAGTTGTGGGGATCTCTGTCTGGAGGCCTTAGAGGTTTCTTCAACCTCTACTGGTTTACCTGTACATTTTGCAATAATTTCTTCAGCACTTTCCTTGTTCCATAAACGATCAGCCTTTTTGTGAGGCTGTGTTTTTTCCTTTTTAAATTCAGGATCAATCCATTTACCGAGATAAACGCTCTCAGCCTCTCCAACAAGAAATGAGGCCTCAAGCTGAAAATATGTTTGCGGTATAAAAGCCAACCGTTCTTTTTCCCTCTGAACGATCATGGACAAAGTAGGCGTCTGAACTCGTCCACAAGGAGTTTTAAAAAAACCTCCCTTTCTGGAGTTATATGCAGTCAAAGCACGAGAGGCATTGATACCGATGAGCCAATCAGACTCAGAGCGGCAGATCGCGGTCTCTTCAAGAGATTTCATTGTCTCGTCGTCACGCAGGTCCACAAACCCCTTTTTTATGGCATCTTTGGTCATACTTTGCAGCCAGAGCCGCTTAATGGTCTTCTTGTCAACCGACTTGGTCCTGGTGAATTGGAGAATATATTTAAATATGAGTTCTCCTTCCCGCCCGGCATCACATGCGTTTACGATCTCTGTTACGTCTTTACGCCGAATAAGTTTTTTTAAGGCATTAAGCTGCGCACTGGTCCCCTTGATCGATTTCAAAGGAAAAGTTTCGGGTATGATAGGCAGATTATCCAAATTCCACTTTTTAAATTTCTCATCTATTTCTTCCGGATAACAGATGGAAACAAGGTGTCCTATGGCATACGAAACTATATGTTGATCACTTTCATAATGTGTTTTCGATTTTTTAAACTTCCCAGGCAACACCTTCACTAGATCGCCTGCTACACTTGGTTTTTCAGCTATTATAAGAGTTTTTTCGGTCATATTTTTTTGTTTTGCAACCTCATTCATATCGGATTGCTTTAGCCTCTGGGGTACTTTTTGAAGTCTAAGCTATTTGAAGTCTACGCTCTCAAGTCTTGAGACTAAATTTATGGCCTGACTGCCTTTCTATCCTCCCCTTTATTTCGAGGAGCAGCAAGGTTTCATTCACTTTCGCTGCAGGCAGGCCTGATTTTCTAATAATGCTATCCACGTCTTGCGGATATGCGTCCAAAATATCTAAAAGGGTCTTTTCCTCTGCAGTCCCGACACTTTCTTCCTGTTTTAAACTTAATTTTTCTCGCGAAGATTGTGGCAGAAGAGCTGCATCAAAAACATACTCTTCCAAAATGTCATCAACGGAATGAACCAGTTTGGCACCATCTTGCAGAAGCTTATGGGTCCCGGTGCTTTTAAAAGAGTCGACACGGCCAGGGACAGCAAAAACTTCACGCCCCTCTTCTAGGGCCATTCTGGCAGTAATCAGAGAGCCAGATTTCTGGGCAGCCTCAACAACCAGAACACCTTGGGCCATGCCACTGATTATCCTATTTCTGGCAGGAAAACGAAAACCCTCCGGCCTCGTTCCCAACGGATATTCACTGACTATCAGCCCCTGTCCCATGATGCGGTTGTACAACTGGGCATTCTGACGGGGATACACAACATCAACACCACAACCCAGAACAGCGATGGTGGCCCCACCGCTTTCAAGACTGCCGGCATGAGCTGCGGTATCAATACCTAGTGCCATACCGCTGACTACCTGCACGCCGCGAAAAGTAAGATCAGCAGCCATCTGCCGAGCTACCTTCATACCGTAGGAGGTTGCAGCCCTTGACCCTACAATGGCGGTGCAAGGTGCCTGCAAAGCATCAAGACGGCCACGCGCATACAGGACGACTGGCGGCGCATAAATTGCCCGCAAAAGGGAGGGGTACTCATCCCCGTCAAGACAAAGTATGCGTATTCCCAATTTTTCGGCCCGGACAATCTCTTTTTCCGCAGCCTCAAAGGGAGGTCTATTGGCCAGAATATCTATTGCACCCTTCTTGACTCCAGGAACACGGGAGAGATCAGCCTTCTTTGCCTTAAATACTTCAACAGGCCCGCCAAAAAATTCAACGAGACGTTTACAACCTAAAGCGCCAAGGTTCGGAGTAAGGTGAAGAGTAAGCCATGCCTTGATATTATTCATGGGGAAAGTAGAGATGGACTATAAGAGGGGAAAAAATAGTGTCAACCTTTTTCATCTACCTTTCGGTTCAGACACCTCGTTGTGCCAATTCAAGAAGAAGATTCGTGCAGCCAGCGCAATTGTCTTATGGCAGAAGCGCAAGCCAACAACTTCCAAGCTACTAATCCGGATAAACCGGAAATAAGTGCCTTAACAACAGTCGATAACCTTCCAACAAAATTGACCTTATTTGATTCTCTCGAAGTCTGCGCTTATCTGTTTTTTGTGACAGGATTCTAGTTATAAGGCACTAATCTTCCATAAAACTCGACAATTTATCTTTTCGCAGAGGATGTTTCAGCTTTTTCAATGCTTTTGCTTCAATTTGTCTTATTCTCTCTCTGGTTACAGAAAAATTCCTACCAACCTCTTCCAAGGTAAGATCAATAGCGTCATCAATACCAAAACGCATCCGCAAAACACTTTCCTCCCGGGGATTTAAATCGGACAGCACCTGATCGAGACTTTGACGCAAGCTCGCCATCATGCTTGCGTCATCAGGCCGAACAGAATCAACATCTTCTATAAAATCAGAAAGAAAGCTATCTTCGTTGTCACCAACCGGGGAGTCGAGAGAAATAGGTTCCCTGGAAATTTTCAGAATGGTTTTTATTTTTGCAAGTTCAACATCTGTCCGCTCAGCCATCTCTTCTGCAGAAGGCTCCCTGCCGTACGTCCGGACAAATTCTTTGGATTCCTTCAACATCTTATTGATGGTATCAATCATATGCACAGGAATACGAATTGTCCGACCCTGATCCGCAATCCCCCGGTTAATAGCTTGTCGTATCCACCAAGTGGCGTAAGTACTGAATTTATACCCCCGCCTATATTCAAATTTATCCACAGCCTTCATTAAACCGATATTGCCCTCCTGGACAAGATCCAGCAGGTGCAATCCCCGGTTTGCATATCTTTTTGCCACACTGACAACCAGGCGCAGATTGGCCTTGGTCAAAACATCCTTGGCATCTTTTTTAATTGATTCAGCAGAGTTAATTGCGGCTATGGCGTCATCTAAAGTTTCGAGATCGACCCCGCTGGATTCCTCCAGATCCCTTAAAAAACTCTCGGCATGTTTTGAGGTACCCTGCTCAATCGCTTTTTGGGCTATTCCCATCTGATCGGCAAGGGTCAAGAGTTCATCACTCATCTTGGTCAGATATTTAGGCACAATTCTGAACTCATCAAAAAGTGCAGCTATTGCATGGTTGCATCTGTCAATTCGTATAAAAATTGTTATGGTTTTATCCTTACCAACACCCTCGCCGGCCAGGTCATTTTTTAATATTTTCCTTTCGTTATCAATCCGTTCCGCCTCAGCAACTTTCCAAATAAATTTCTCTTGGACCTGCCTGGCAGCCCGGAGATCCGTTTCATCAATTCCCCGAAGAACCTTGGCAATGGAAGTAACACCAGTCTGCAATTTTTGGACTATTTCGAGCATCGTTTTTAAAGCCGGAGGCAAAGACAAGACGATACTTTGGATCTGTTTTTCCCCCCACTCAATTTTTTTGGCAATCTTTATCTCTTTTTCTGAAGAAAGAAGAGACACCGCTCCCATCTCACGCAGGTAGGACTTAACGGGGTCAAGCTGTCCCCCTTCTGAATTCACAGCAGCAGAAGACAGTCCGGCACCGTTTACACTTCCTTTCTTTTTCGGGCCAGAAAAGTTCGTATCATCGTCAAAAACAGCCATTAGATCGGTGTTTTCATGCCCTTCTACAGCGGCAATATCACCATCTTTTTCCCTCGGCTGTCTGCTCTGCTCTTTTTTCATATTCTCTTAAGTTTGCCCATTAAAAATGAAGAATCACACAAATGTCTATAATATATTTTGGCAATTTACTACAATTTTTTATTCTATAGCCCTTTTCATCTGGGATACTTCCCTTCCCCAGCCAAACAAGATCACCCGTCTCTCAGTTTATTTTTTTGAGCTAAAAGCTGCATCAACAAATCATTATTATTCTCTTGCTGGGCCTGATTAATTTGAGCAGTCAACTGCCTCATCATACTTTTCAAACTGTTTTCTTTTAACCATAAAATTTTCTCCGTGGCCTCATCTTCTGTCTCAGCTTCACTCATTTCCGGAAAATCAATCAGGCATTTTGAGATAAAAGAGCGTTCCGGGCCAACGGCCAATTCCAAAATATACTCCGGCCCCTTGGAACCGCCAGCCTCTGAAACGGTGACAAGATGCTTAAAAATGATCCGGCCAGAATCCCCTTCAATGGAATATTGAAGCCCAGCCTCTATGAATTTTTGCACATATTCCGGATTGATTATCAAAAACCTGAGCAAATGCGCCTCAATCTTCGTGAGTGGCATTGCCGGTCTTGCCTTAACTTCTTTCTTCTCCGGCTCTCTGACGATAGACTTAATCGGCGGCGCAGTCGGTAGTCCTTTGAGCATCTGCTCATCTGTCAGGCCAAGTTTTTGACCAAAATGAGAGACAAAAAGGGTGCGCTCCAAATGGTTATCACCGATGGCGTCTATAATTGGCTTTAATTCCTGGACCATTGCCGCCTTCCCGGCCAGGGTCATGCCATGCACAGAAAGGAGCCTTTCAAAAACAAACTCGGGAAGGGGCACAGCCGCCTCAATCACTTTTTCAAATTTTTCTCGCCCAAACTCGCTAATATAGGTGTCCGGGTCATGTTTCTCAGGTAGAACAACAACCTTGGCGCTCAGCTGCTCACTTAAAAAAAGAGGCACGGCCCGCAAGGCGGCCTTTACCCCGGCCTGGTCACCATCAAAAAGAATGATGGCTTCTTGTGCGAACCCCTTGATAATTTTCACATGCTGTCGGGTGAGCGCCGTCCCCAAGGGTGCCCCCACATGCTTAATACCCCTGGCCACCAAGGCAAGGAGATCAAAGTTGCCTTCAACAAGCAAGCATTTTTTCTGCTTTCTGATCGCATCCTTGTTTTGAAAAAGTCCAAAAAGGATCTTACTCTTATTGTAAACTGGTGATTCGGGTGAGTTAAGATATTTGGGCTGCTGATCTCCCAAAGATCGCCCCCCGAAACCTAAAGATTTTCCGACGGAACTAAAGATTGGAAAGAGAACGCGATTGCGAAACCGATCATAATAACCGCCTCTATTATTCGGGACAATAAGACCTGCTTGCTCAACCGCTTTTAGGGGAAAATGCTGAAATTTATTGAACAAAAAGTCCCAACTCTCAGGCGCAAACCCCAGCTGAAACTCATCAATTACCGCTGCATCTATGCCTCTATCTTTCAGGTATCTACGAGCTGGAGCTGCTGCGGGGTCGGTAAGGAGGAAATCATGATAGAGCTTAACGGCATCCTCATTTATCTTATATATTTCTTCTCGTTTTTTTGCCTGTTCCTGCTCTTTGGGACTGCGAGGCTTTTCCGGTAAAGCAATATCATACCTGTCAGCCAACTGCTTGAGCGCCTCAGGAAACCCCATGGTGTGAAACCGCATAATAAAGGCAAGCACATCCCCCCCTTCTCCACAGCCAAAACAATGGAAAGAGCCCCTGGCCGGATTGACGGTAAAAGAGGGTGTTTTTTCGGAATGGAACGGGCAGAGACCTTTATAGTTCACCCCCATCCTCTTCAAACTGACATAATCGCCAACAACTTCAACAATGTCAGCATGTTCCTTAACAGTCTGGACTATATCGTCATTGTAAAAAGAGTGGGCCATAGTTGATAGTCACGTAGTTAGGAAGAGGAGTGAATATATGTAAATATTCGGCAACACTCCAGCTCTGCCCGATCAGGCTGACTCACGTAGAATTACTACGCTTCGCCAACCTGATCGAACACATCTGAAGCGGCGGAGTCTTCGCTTACCTGTCAAACATTTACATTTTGTTGGTTATTGTTGTTTTTCGGTGTTAGTCGAATATTTACGAGTGTATCTTAAACAAACGAATAATACCTGTGAGTTCAGGGCAAAAATTATCTACCCAAACAGATTAGGAAATGTCATTATAAAGCAGCTGCATAAAATTGCTAATGCAATTTAAATAATCTGAACCCAAACTGAATAATTGCTCAACCGATTTAAGCAAGTCCCTTGGCTGGCAATGCCATACAATACAGCCTGGGGGGGAAATTGCTGCGCCACAGAGCGAAGCCTCCTAACCGGGAGTTTTTAAAAAATATATGACCACAGACATCGGTAAAATACTTGCGTATGAGGTTAAAAAGGAGATTGCTGACCGTTATTTCGGCTTTCGCAAATTCATCGAGCAAGACAAAGAGAACCTTGAAACACAGGTCAAGCTTACCGCATTGACCATTGAACAGAAAATATGCAACGACCTGGTCCGCATTTACATAATGCTGCAGGACGAGGATTTAATCAGAAATTTTTTTGAGCTTACCGGCCTCAATGAAGAGATATATTACGATTCTTATGCTATACAGTCACCGACGATCAGAAAGCGTGTTTTTACGGAGGTGAAAACAACGGGCTTGACCAGATCTGGACGCTTCAAAAATCTGCTGCTTAACTGTTATGACAATCTTGTCCGGCACGTAGATGAGTACAGGGAGAGCATTGCCTCTTTGCTGGTTGAGCATGAAACAATTGTGGAAGCAATTAATCTTTTTTACCGGAAAACAGACATCACCCAGATTATGGGATTTTTAAGAAGTCTAGATGCGGGATATAATCCTGGCAGCGGCCTGCAAAACGCAACAACCGGCCTTGTCGACCCTGGTCATTTTGAGGAAAAAATGAAAGTCCGGCCTCCAGGGCCAATTGAGCATAATTTTTCCAATATACAGCCCATTCCAGCTCTAAGCCTGATAAAAAAAGAGCTCAAAAAACTTGCAGAACAGGCCTATAAAAGATCCACTTTATTGCCCAATGAATATTGAACCTAATTTTGCAACTCTCTGGCTCTCTGGCACTGCCCTTATTTTTGGCCTCGGCCTACTCTTTATTGGCGGCGAAATGCTTATTTCGGGAGCCGCCAAAATAGCCCTGCGGCTCGGCATGAGCTCTCTCTTGATCGGTCTGACTGTGGTCGCTTTCGGAACCTCGATGCCGGAGCTTTTTGTCAGCCTGAATGCCTCATTTTCGGGGCATTCAGATATAATGTTTGGCAATGTGGTGGGCAGTAATATTGCCAACGTCGGCTTGGTTTTGGCTTTTTCTGCCCTTTTGTCCCCCCTGGTTATTCATTTTAACAGGCTTCGCATTGAGCTCTATATGGTTATTGCAGCGGGACTTCTCCTCCTGGCCTTGACCATTTGGGGCTATTTCCCCAGGCCTGTCGGGATACTGTTCACCTCAATCCTTGCGGTATATACCGTTCTATCGTACCGCAAAGAGGCAAAAGAGAACAATCGAAAGGCCAAAGAGGGTGAGGTTGACAAATCCAATCATAGCCCATACCCGCTCATTTCAGGCCTAGTTATCGGCGGCCTTGTGTTTATGTGGTTTGGCTCAGACTATTTTATTATGGGAGCCGTTGACATTGCCCGTTTTTTTGGACTTTCAGATCTTATCATCGGGCTGACTCTCGCAGCAGTCGGCACCTCGCTGCCGGAACTTGCCTCCTGTATCTCAGCTCTGAGGCGGAAGGAAGGGGATATTTTAGTGGGAAATATTATAGGAAGTAATCTTTTTAATATACTGCTGGTTCTGGGAATTACAGCAGGAATAAAACCTTTCTCGATCCCCCATCAGGTTCTACTCCGTGATCTCCCGGTAATGCTGGCCTTTTCCATCATCTTAGTGCCAATTGCCATGTATGCAAAAGAGATAAAGCGCTGGCATGGCGCCGCCCTACTGGCCGGTTACTTTTTATACATATATTCTCTCAGGTAACCGACCACACTCCTCAGGCAACATACCTTTTTGTCTTTACCCCTCTTCTTTTAAGTCAAGATAGTATTCGTAGGCCTCTTTAGGTTTCATGTCTTCATGAACGACCTTTCCCACTGCCTGAATCATCGCTTTTGGCGCCTCAGACTGGAAAATATTTCTTCCCATGTCAACACCTGCCGCCCCTTCCTGAATAGCATTATAGGACATGGTCAAGGCCTCCAGTTCCGGAAGTTTCTTGCCACCCGCCATAACCAGAGGTACGGGGCAACTCGCTGCAACGGTATCAAACCCCTTCGGGATATAATATGTTTTTACATAATGGGCCCCAAGTTCCGCACACATCCGACAGGCCAGCCTGAAATAGCGGGCATCCCTGGCCATATCCTTTCCAACTGCGGTAACAGCAAGGGTTGGAATCCCATAGCGCATCCCCATATCCACAAGCCTGGTCATATTATTTACCGATTGAGTCTCATATTCACCACCAATGAAAACCTGGACAGCCATGGCCGCCACATTCAATCTAATAGCTTCTTCCATGTTGATGGCCAAATGTTCGTTGGACAACTCCTTTAAAATACTAGGCCCACCACTGGCACGTAGGACAATCCCTTTCGTGTAGCTGGGAGGCACCGTTGAGCGCAAAATACCTCTGGTTAACATAAGCGTATCTGCGTAGGGGGCCAAAGGCAGAATATTTAAATCGATCCGTTCCAAGCCGGTTGTCGGCCCCTGAAAATAACCATGATCCACGGCAAGCATAACAGTCCGGCCACTTTTCGGATTAAAAATCCGCGACAAACGATTTTTCATCCCCCAGTCGAGGGAATTTGAACCTTTAAGAAAAAATCCATCAGATTTCATCGGTATATCCTGGTAAAACTGCTTTCCTTCTTTATCCTCTTCAGGCATTTTTATTCCTCCCATTTGTGTTTGTTTTTCTTCATATTTCGATATCGAGGTCTTCGTTTACTTATTACGTGTTTATAATTTCAAATCGATCTATTCCTGGTTAGCGCTCAATTAAGTACAGCCAAGATTGCATAACCCCCCAGGTCCGTAAGCGTTTCAGGGGCTCCCCGATGTGCGTGATCGAGCCACGCGATTATACCCCCTGTATATCACGGGGTTCGATCACGTGCAGCGGGGTGTTCATGGAGCGCTTACTATTCCTGTGGCCGGATAATAACCTTTATAGATTCATCCCCTCCAGCCACCAGTTTTGAACCTTCCACCGTATCTGCCAGACCGAAACGATGGGTAATCATTTCCTTAACCCGTACTCGGCCATGACTAATCAGTTCAAGCGCCTCTACACAATCTGCCGGCCCCCCGGCGTAGGTTGTGGTTATGGTCACGTCCCGGCGCCAAAAAAGGTCATTGACCGAGAGAGGCAGAGTGACACCATCCATGGTTGGAGCAAAAAACAGGATGGTTCCACCCCTTCCAACCACTTCCATCGCCTGCTTAAAGGCCTGTTTGGCACCAGCACAAACAATGACCAGATCAGCTCCAAAGCCATTATTGGCCTCTTTAAAAAGCCTTGCAACATCATCCCTGGCATCAAAGACAAAATTTGCCCCGAATTTTTTGGCGGCATCCAGACGATATCTGCTCAAATCGCTTGCCGCTATAAGACCGGCGCCACAAACCGAAGCAAGATGAACATGGAGAAGACCGGAGATACCCGCCCCTAAGACAAGCACCCGGGCACCCGGTTTCAGTTTCGCACTCTTCTGGCCCCGTAAGACACAGGCAAGAGGCTCGATAAATGTTGCCATATCATAGTCAACATGATCAGGCAGCTTCCAGGTCCCGTGTTGCACATTTATAGCGGCAAGGCGCACATATTCACAAAATCCGCCGGGATCAAAATGGGTCCCTGAAAGTAAGGTATCACACACAGTCTCATGGCCAGAAAGGCAATAGTGGCAGGCAAAACATGGAACGTGATGGGTTGCGGCAACTCGATCTCCAAGCGAAAAAGAAGCAACCCCGGCACCAACCTCCACCACCTCACCGGCCATCTCATGACCAAGCACGAGAGGGGCCTTGTGAATGCGGTACCACTCCATCACATCACTGCCACATATACCGCTGGCCTGTATTTTGACAAGAAGCTCCCCTGCTCCTATTTTCGGTTTTTCTATATCCTCAAGACGAATATCACTGTTGTTATAGTACATTGCTGCACGCATATAGCACTCCATGCCACGCTAAACCGTGGAAAAACGAAATTAGAGGTAAGCAAAGACTCCGAACTAGAAATTCGAAACAGGCAGGATCAAGCTTAACTTGCTTTTTTTACCCACCTGGAATATTTTAACCTTTTAAACAAACGGCAAAATGTATCCCAAATAAACCAAGAACTCAACTGATTCTGACTATAAATGTTCGGCAACACTCCAGCTGCGCCCGCCCAACGGAAGTGCCCTTGGGGCGCGATCAGGCTGACTCACGTAGAACTACTACGCTTCACCAACCTGATCGAACACATCTGAAGCAGACGGAGTCTTCGCTTACCTGTCAAACATTTACATTTTATTGGTTATTGTTGTTTTCAGTGAGTGTTAGTCGAATATTTACTTCTAATTTTATATAAAAGGTTCTCTCATGGCGGAAATTCGCAGCACTTTAGATATGGTTATGGAACGCGCTGCTAAAATGGCGGCAAGCACCCCTGACACAGGCCAGGAGGAGACTTTTTTCCAAGACGGAATGCGTACCGGCGCCTCTTTTTTGCGTGGTGAAGACATCCATCCAACAAACGCAACCCAGGCTATAAAGCCTGAGGGTCAGCTTTTCTTCAAAAAAGGCTTAATCAATACCTTTATGCGCCATATTGTTCTGCCCAGACAACAAGAGCAAATAAGTGAAGGGGCCCTAAACGGACTTCTTGAAATGGGGAATTCCCTGCCGGAAGGCGGCAACCTTGCCGACTATATTTCGGAAATACGCTCCATTTTGACAAGGTACATAGAACACCGCCAACAACTGCAAACACAGTTGGAAGAAAACTTTTCACCCCAGATGGCCATGCTTGAACAAAATATGGCACAGAAAACCGGGGTTAGCATGAAAATGAACCCATCCCAACATCCGAAATTTGCGGAAGAGTGGCAAAAACTACTTGGGGGCCTCAATGAACAATATAACAACGCCCTTTCGCAGTATAAAGATGCCATTACCCAGCAGTTGACATCTCAATGATTTCCGGAAAGACAGATGGATATTGAAATCTTACTTGATTGTTCCGAAGTTCCGCCTGAGCAGATGGACACAGTAAACAAAAACTTCCAGAAATGGTATCAGGATGGTTCCGAGGTCAGGCACAACACTATGAGTTTTAATTCCTTGCGGGCTTTAGATGAACCCAATCGATATCTCGTTGATATCGGCTATGCCGACCTCATTACATCTTTTCGTAATCTTCACGCCAGACTACGCCGTCACGGGGTTAAGGTCTTTGTCCATTTCAATCAATAATTTGCTATGAAAAATGCCCTAGCCTCACTTCAACGAAAACTGGCGCAAAAGAAATATGATGCCATTCTGATCAGCCAACCGGAAAATCGCCAATATCTCAGCGGTTATACCGCCCATGACTCCTCAATTACCGAGTCCTCCGGCTACCTTCTCATTCTGAAAAAAGGATCTCCTCTTCTGCTTACCGACTCACGCTTTCAACTTCAGGCGGAAAAAGAGTGTCCTGCTTTCGAAGTTGTTATTTACAAAAAGGGGATGCTCAACCTCCTCGAAAAGCTTGCGGCTTCTTTCAAGATAAAAAGGCTCGCCTTTGAAAGTGAATATTTTCTCTTTTCACAAGCCCTTGAACTCCAAAAAATCTGTAAGAACAAAGGCATTACTCCGGTTCCAAGCAAAGATCTTATTGAAAAGCTTCGGGTACAAAAAAACCATGATGAACTTTCTAAAATCCGGCGCTCCGTCACCCTCAACGAAAAGGTTTTTCAAAAAGTGTTTAAGGGTCTAAAGCCGGGTGTGAGCGAAATTGATATTGCTCTACGAATTGAAGCAATGATGAGGAAATATGGAGCCGAACGTCCCAGTTTCGAAACCATAGTTGCCAGTGGACCAAACGGGGCACTTCCACATGCTGTTCCATCCCGCCGCAAAATCAGAACAGGCGAACCCATTGTCATAGATATGGGCCTCGTCCTCGATGGTCTATGCTCTGACATGACAAGGACTGTTGTCTTGGGCCCATCAGATGCTTTCACCAGAAACATCTTCAAAATTGTTCGGCAGGCTCAACTGAAGGCCCTGCAGACAATCAAGGCGGGTGTCCAATGCTGCGCGGTTGACAAGGCGGCACGAAATATTATCAAAAAAAAGGGCTATGGAGATAATTTTGGCCATGGTCTTGGCCATGGAGTTGGCTATGCTGTCCACGAAGCCCCCTCACTCAGCCCCCGCAGCCGCAAGAAGCTTAAAGCCGGAATGGTCGTTACCGTAGAGCCAGGTATTTATATCCCCGACTGGGGTGGCGTGAGGCTTGAAAATATGGCCGTCGTTCAAAATAATGGCATTGAACTTCTAAACCACGACGACACCTTTCTCAATTTTGCTGACTCCTGACCATGAGATCCCGTTTCCCCACATATATTTTGATCTTTTTGTTGCTTGTACCGCTCTTGCTTGTGTCCTCCCTTAGCCATGCAACTATCTACTCATTTACAGATGAAAAAGGGATTGTCCATTTCACCAACGTTCCGGCAAACTCTCGCTTTAAGCCAATTCCAATAACTATGCCGGCCAAATCAACAGCCCGATATGAGCCCCATATTTGGGCCGCAGCACGATTATATGACATTGACCCGAACATCATTAAAGCAATAATTAAAACAGAATCAAATTTCGACCAATACGCCCTATCCCACAAAGGTGCCAAAGGCCTGATGCAGCTTATGCCTGGAACGGCTCACGACATGAATGTCACCAATATTTACGATGCAAAACAGAATATTTTTGGCGGTACCAGGTACTTCAAAAAACTATTTAATTTTTTTGACGGTGATCTAAAACTCGCACTAGCTTCCTACAATGCGGGCTTGGAAAAAGTTCGCCACTCCAGGAGCGTTCCCAACATCAAAGAGACCAGAACTTATATCAAACGTGTTTTAAAAAATTACCAGCAGTACCAGAATATGAATTAGAGTCACGAAAAAAGCCTATATAAACACCGATATTCCCATTCTTCTCTTCGCCATTTTTCTTGACAGAATAACTATTATTCCATATATTGAAAAACTTGCTCCACCTTGCCGGAGTGGTGAAATTGGTAGACGCACGGGACTCAAAATCCCGCGGGGGCAACTCCGTGTCAGTTCGATTCTGACCTCCGGCACCATTAACGATAAGGGTTTCAGTTTTTTGCTGAAACCCTTTTTTTATTACTTTTTGTCGATTGTGCCCAAATCTGTGCCCAACTCCTCCAAATATCTATTCAACTGACCTGAAGCATTTTTAATATCTGCCTCATTGACGATATTATATCGGTCAAACACACTTCTTGTTTTATGACCTGATATCTTCATTGCTACATTTTCAGGAATACCAGCCCGTATCATATTTCTTACAGCTGTCCTGCGGAAATCATGGAATAACCTCTTACCAATACCTGCGCTTTCACATGCTGTATTCCAAGCTCCCCTGAAATCCTTTATTTTACCATTCCCGTTTTTGTTGGGGAAAACGTATGGCACGTTTTGTATATTATCTGCCCACTGGTTTGAGAAAACCTTCTTCAGTTCTTCATCATCACCAATAGCAAATACCCGACCTTCATCATTCTTGGTCATGCCAACTTCCAGCCTTATAGTCCAGTACTGAAAATCAACTTGTTCCCATGTCAGCCCTCTAATCTCACCCAACCTCATCCCTGTCTTATATGCGAAGGTTATTAATCCTTTTAAGTAATCATCAATAGCATCTCTCAATGCTATGAAATCACCGTGCTCAAAAAAACCTTTTCTGACGTTATTCTCCTTGAGCATTGTAATTTTAGGTACCCTATCAACCTTTGGCGGGGTTTGTTGGGCTCCTAAATTAAGAAGGCGTTTCAACGCTGACAACTCTCTGTTTATAGTGGCATTGGTAGCCCCTTCATCCTGCCTCTTCAATGTATATCCCAGTATTCTTGGCGATGTAATACGAGGCACAGTAATGCCTCCGAACTCCTTTAGCAGATGGTTAAGAGACCGCTGTGCTCTATCCATTGACTTCTTTTTATTCAATTTGTAGTCCATCAGGAACTCCTCTGCTAATTCGTCAAACGTAGTCTTATCAAAGTGAAGGCCAGGCGATTTACCTTGTAATATTTCCCCTTCCCTTATGTTTAATAAACCTTTTGCCACAGCCTTTTTCACAGTGTCAGCACTTTCTCGTATAATCTTGCCATGGTCTGAATACTTAATCCAATAAGTCTGCCCACGTCTATATATTGAACCCATAATAAATCCTCCTTTGAGGTGTTTTAGACATAAAAAAAGGAGCCTCAAAGGGCTCCTTTATCAGTTGTATTTGTTGTGCTGTATCAGGCGACTTCTTTATGCTTTTCTATAAAGTCATGAACATCCTGCTGGTCGATAAGCATCTTTCTTCCGACCTGAACATAAGGCAGACGCCTCGCCCATATCTGACTTCTCCAGAACCACACTGTCCCGCCAACCTCACTCGCCAATTCCTTAATTGACAGTAGCCTTTTCTGTACGATATTCTTTTTAGCCATAGTCTAAACTCCTTCTAATCGGGCTTTTACAGCCCCTTAAACGCAGAAAAGGGCACAGCCACCCGTCAAGGTAGTGCGCCCTCTCTACAAACAAAAAAACCTTTATTCTCATCCATCAAAAACAAAAAAGACCCTTCCCTGTTATTTGGGATAAGGTCTATTATTAATTGCCACTCTATTGATGGTGTTGTATCTTTTTATTTACTGCTGTCCTGGTCATTTCACATAAGCTCTCTCCTATTTTATATTTATGGTAGCCATCGCATTATCAATGACGGGAATACACTTCTGATACAGCCTGTTTCAGCTGTCTTCTTTAAGCGGGTAAAAGTACCGTGTGGGGCGTTTTAGCAGACGATGACACTATTGATTGTTAAAGAATTACAGTGCCACTTGGGAAGGTTTTGGAGTGTTCAAGCAGGATGTCTTATCGACCAGGGAACCACTGTCTTGTGAAAGTGTTGAACAGCGTGTAATAATGACCCCTTTAGAATAAAAACAGCGTCGAAAATTGACCCCCTCTATGCTAACAACTCCATGGAAAATGACCATGGAGGAAATGGAGGATGTTGATAGTGGAAACGATAGCAAAAATTCGGCGAT
>JAQYVV010000029.1 GCA_030145275.1 Desulfurivibrionaceae bacterium
CAGGGTGTTGTTCTTCACGTGTCGTCTGTGCAGGAGTGCAAGAGCATCTGCTTCAAGGGGCCGTATACTGATGGTCAATACCTTTTCGTTTTCACCGCGCAGCATGGCCAGGAGTCGATGGCTCGGGGTCTTGGCCGCCTGCTCCTGCCAGTTGAAATAAGCCAGAAACTTTACGCCGCTCTCCCTGTTTTTTTTGACAACCAAAGAGCTGATCACAGCTTTTTCGGCAAATATTCGCCGCAAAGCGGTTCTAGTTACTTGGTCTTCATTTATCCACTCGGCTATGATATCCCTGGCCCCTGCCAAGGCCTCATCGGCGCTGTTTACCTCTTTTTCCGGATTGACAAAACTTGAGGGGTTTAGCGGCCTGTTATCCTGGGCGAAAAGGGATTGGGCCAAGGGGGCCAGGCCTTTTTCTTTGGCAATCGTGCTCTTGGTCCTTCTTTTGGGACGATGGGGCAGATAGATATCTTCTAGGCTGGTCAAATCGGAGGCAGTGCTGATCTTCTGGTTCAAGGCGTCGCTTAAGAGATCACGTTCGCTGAGAGAGAGGAGAATAGCGCTCCGTCTTTTCTCAAGTTCGCTAAGTTGGGCTAGCCGATCCCGGATAGCGGTGATCTGGATCTCGTCAAGTAGACCGGTTGCTTCTTTACGATACCTGGCAATGAATGGTACCGTGGCTCCGTCCGCAAACAGGGCCATAGTTGCTGCCACCTGTTGGGTTTTGATCTGCAGTTTTTGAGCAATAATTTCAGGGAATTGTTCCATAATTGATAATTTTATTTAGTGCCTTAGCGCTGAATTTCTGTCATAAAAAACACGAAATACTAAAAAGTATTTTGAAATAAAAATGTTACATTCTACTGTTAAGGCACTTATTTCCGGTTTATCCGGATTAAATCCTTACTGGTTGTTTTCGCGATGGCTTGCGCTTGTCTGTCGCATAGTAGATCGGCTTGTATATGACCTGATGGGAAAGTAGTGGAAATAGAAATCTAGAAATTATGATATTCACACGGAATGGCTGATGATATATATTTCTCCGACAATCCATTGCCCATTTTCTTTGCGAAGATTGGTAGATTCCACTGCTGAAATCTGTAGATTCTTTTCCTGGGCGAGAACATTGATATAAGACTTTGAGTGCGCATATCTTCCTGACGACCTCAATTTATAGCCTTTGCCATCAAAATGCTCAGTTGAAAAAATGATTTTCCCTTCCCCGGACAGACTCTTTGGCAGAAGCTGAAAAACACCTTTCAACTCCCCCAGATATATTAAAACATCACCTGCGACGATTAAATCGTACGCCTGTGTGGGATTCTCCAGGAAGGAGATAATGTTGTCTTCAACAAGTTGATCGTAAATATTTTTATCTCTGGCCTTTTCAATCATTTTGGCAGAGAGGTCAACGCCGGTTATGGAACCTGTCATCCCTGCAAAGGCCTGGCCACAGAGGCCGGTGCCACAGCCAAGATCAAGCATCTGCGCATATGCAGTTTGGGTGCCATTATGCTCTTGGAGGAAATTGACTAACTTCTGCGGAGTATTGTAACCGAGATCACCAAGGAGACGTTTCTCAAAATGTCCGGCAAAATCGTCATACAACTCTTTAATATAGGCTATTGGGGCCGCATCTGTTGTATTTCCCTTGAGTGCGTTTAATATATGCTGTGCTGCCGTTGGGTTATGGCCGATCTTGATAAGTTTTTCATAAACGGCAATGGCTTTGTCCCTCATATCTTCGCTGCTATAAAGTACACCAAGATTTGTCAAAGCTGCGCCAAAATCTGGGCGTAATCCAATTGCCATCTCAAGAGAAAGGATTGCCTCTTTTTTGTGCCCTGTATCATTATACAGTCTGCCAAGATTGTAATGCACCTCAGGGTCCTCGGGTTTTATTTCTATAGCCTTGCAATACGCCTTTAGCGCTTCTTCGGGAACACCTGCTTTTTTATAGGCCAAGCCAAGATTAAAGAAGATATCTGCATCCTGGGGATTGAGACGAGCAGCCATGGCATATGCATCAATGGCCTCCGGGATTTTGTCGATTGCGTGGTAGGCTGCGCCTAAATTGTAGGCAGCTAGCCAATGTCCTTTATCAATATCTATGACTTTTTCAAACGATTTAATGGCCGGCTCGTTTTGGCCTAAGATGTATTGGCAGATGCCAAGCTGGTAGCTTATGGCAGGAAGAAAAGGGTGTCGTTCATGAGCTTTTTCAAGGAATGGCAAGGCTTTGTCGTGACTGCCCGCCTCTCCCAGTAGAAGGGCAGTGTAGAAGCATGATTCGGCATGGTCCGGATCTATATTCATAACCTGCTTATAAAGGTCAAGAGCCTGGCCGGTATCTCCTTGTTGATGGGAGAGTAGAGCCTGTTGAAATAAATCTTCTAGTATTGAAAGTGTGTGTTGGTTTGCCCCGGTATCTGCATATTCATCGGGGCGTAAATCTGGCGAGCTTGAGTTCATTGTAAGATGATGTATGTCTGTTGTGGCATGGATATTTATAAAATATGGAAAAAATTAATTACCATAATCATTTTCTTGAATCAAGTTTTAATCAAACAAAATATGCTGCCTATTCTAGTACCGAGTAAAGGTGAAAAGAGTTTCTTTCTGAAAATGTCAATATGCCTTTGGCTCGTGTCGTATTTATGCCAAGTTTTTCTTGAGCTGGTAAAATCGGACGACGTATAATTAAGTGAAACATGTTATACAGTGATGAAATGCACCTTTGCTAGTTTGGGTTGTGCTTGTTTATTGTTTGTCGGTGCTGTGGATTTTTAGCCCTTGTTCGATATCACTAACAATTAACCATCAAAGTAAATATTCGGTAACACTCCATGACGGAGTCTACACTACGTTTCACTTACCTGCGCCCGATCAGGCTGACTCACGTAGAACTACTACGCTTCGCCAGCCTGATCGAACACATCTGAAGCGTTGTCAAATATTTACGGATTTTTCGGTTTATGTAATTTTTTAGCTTAAGCCTAATATTTAACCATCAAAGATATAAAATTATGAAAATACGCAAGCTCACCCCTGAAAATTATGACAAAGCTTCCGCCTTGTTGCGGCAGGCATTTCCTCGGAGCACTTATGAAGTGCAATTAGTTGAAAATTTTCACAATAATGGCACGGATGTCTATGAATGGGTTGCTATTCATATCAATAGGGTTATCGCCTATATTGCTTTTTCGAAGGCCTATGACGACACTGGTGTCTGTGGCTTGCATTTGGCACCGTTGGCGGTGAAGCCGGAGTTTCAAAGGCAGGGGGTAGGCTCTGAGCTGCTTCGTTTTGCTTTGAGGCAGGATGTCATTAAGGCAAACACAATCTTTGTTTTAGGTGCTGTCGGCTTTTATCAGAGGTTTGCTTTTGAGCCTTGTGTCACACCTGTTTGCCCCTTTGACAAGAATAACGCCCATTTTTTAAGCCTCCGCAATGAGGCATCCAGTCAGTTCACTGTTGGCTATGAGCCGGAGTTTTATGAAGGGGCGTAGAAGGAAGCCAGTAATGGCTAGATAATTAAAGCTGCCTTGAAAGATATATCTTTTCAGGGTGCTCATCCGGATAAACCGGAAATAAGTGCCTTAACAACAGTCGATAACCTTCCAATAAAATTGACCTTATTTGATTCTCTTGTTTTTTGTTACAGGATTCTAGTTATAAGGCACTAAAAAGAGAGAAATTAAAATGGCTAAGCCATGGCGGATAGTTGATAGTATTGATACCGATGAGGGGCTTCTAGATCTTAGGCAGAGGGGTGAGTCTGATTTTTTAATAACCATTGATAGCCGGGTACTGATGAACTCTTCGGCCAACATGTCCGAAATAGTTTTGGCAGAGCTGGCATGTGAACCCCTGAAGGATAAAAAAAATACCAGGGTGCTTGTGGGCGGCTTAGGTATGGGGTTCACCCTAAAGGCCGCGCTTGATAATCTACCCGATGATGCCGAGGTGGTTTTGGCTGAACTTAATCCTATAATGGTCAAGTGGTGCCAAGGACCCATGGCTCAATTAACCGCTAGGGCCGTTGATGACCCTAGGGTCAAGATTGTGATTGATGATGTTGCCTCAGTTATTCGGGCTACGGCCATGAAGGGAAAGGGGGAGAGCTTCGATGCCATAATTCTTGATCTGTACGAAGGTCCTTGTGAGATGGATCAGGGTAGGGGAGAGCATTTGTACGGGGATATGGCCTTGGAATTTAGCAGTTCCGCCTTGAAGGCGGGTGGGGTCTTTGCTGTTTGGTCCGAAGACCCAGACAAGGCCTTTGAGAAACGTTTAAACTCGGCCAATTTTTCGGTTAACCGGCAACGCCCGGGGCGGGGTGGGCGCAGACATGTGGTTTATATCGGCACAAAAAAGCCTAGAAAATGATCAGAGCGCAAAGGCTGGATATCCCTGAGCCAAAATGGCATCTTGAGCACCGATAAACGACTTCCTCTTTGGAGATTAACCATGAAAAACCTCACTGCGCCGAGCCGGAAGCGCTATCGTCTGACCCTGGAGTATGCAGGAAGCGGTTACAGTGGCTGGCAGAAGCAAAACGATGCCCGGACCATCCAGGGGACCCTGCTTGCCGCAGGTATTGAGATTTTTGCTGACCAGAAGCTTGACATCCAGGGCCACGGTCGAACCGATGCTGGAGTTCATGCCCTCAACTACACGGCACACCTGGAAACTAATGCCGGTGGCCGGATGACGCCTGGCGAAATCTGCGAGCGCTTCAATGATCTCCTGCCTTCTTCCATCGTGGTGCTTGCGGTTGCCCCTTGTGGGCCTCGTTTCCATGCGAGGCACAACTGTATCGGCCGTAGTTACATCTATAAGATCGCCCGCCGTAAGATGGCCTTTCAGAAGAAGTATGCCTGGTGGGTGAAGGATCAGCTTGATCTTAGCGCCATGGCTCAGGCGGCAAAACTCTTTGGCGGCATGCATGATTTTGCCGCCTTTGCTGAAAAGCCGGAGCTGAAAAAATCCACCAAGGTGTTGGTCAATGGGGTGTTTGTTTATGAGGACGAAGATATGCTGCGCCTTAGGGTCGTTGGTTCGCACTTCCTGTGGAAGATGGTGCGCCGCATGGCAGGGGTATTAGTGGAGGTGGGCAGGGGCAAGCTGTCGGCCGACAAGGTTGAGGCTCTTCTCGCCGAGACTTCCGAGTCTCTCAGCCGCTACACTGCTCCTCCTTCTGGCCTCTTTTTTGAAAGAGCGTTTTATGATCAAGAGGAGTTGGACAATTTCCTGGCAACTGCCAGAAAGGAGTAAAAATGGGAGGGGCAAAGGGGATTTTAACCAAATTTGTTCAGTGAGCCATAAAAAAAACTCATGCTAGCTTTTTTTGTATCTTTTTTCTCTGGGCCGCCAAGATTTTGAGCTGCCTTTCAAGCATCTTGCACTCAGACCGAGACTGTTCCTTTTTTAACTTCTTTTTTAACTTCTGTTCTTTCTCTTTCAGCCGTTGTTGCAAGCCCTTGAGAGTTTCTTCTCTTTTAAGTTTTGTGCGGAAATCCTCGCTGAATAATTCGGCTAGTTTTTTAATGATGCTTTTTTTATTCATGTTTAACTCCTGTTTTTCTGTATTACGCTTGCGAGCCTCTTACAAAGCAGGGTTTTAAACGGAAGCAGAGCTAACCTCGGCTAATTCATCATCATCTAGAGATATCTCTCGTTCTACGCTGATTTCCATTTCATCATAATTAACTAACAAAGTCGAGCCCATTTCAATCAGATTTTTTGAAATATTCTGGGTATAGGAACTGTCGTTAATCAGTGAGGTACCCATCTCCGGGGTAATTTTATTGCTCTTTATAAGATTTACCACTTGCCTGTTCATTTCGTCATCATCCTCTTTAAGGCTGAGCTTCAGGGCATCGAGGGACAACACCACCGAGTCTTCGTCTGTTGATGCCCTGATTTTTCCCAGTTCTCTGAGGGTTGTAGCGATTTGAACGCGTAGATTGTTGTATTGGCCCTGGATAAATTTATTGTCAGATTGAAGAAATTTAACTAAATTTTTTCTTAGGTGTTTAACGTCTTTAACGGCCTCAACGATATGCCGGTTAGCATTTCGCAGCCAATGTATCGAGGCAGACTGCTCCACTTCCCAGGAGAAGGTGGCTTTACTAATAAAGGCAATGATAAAACTGTAGATACCTTTTATGTTTTTCTCATACACATCTTCAATATCTACCTCTATAATCTTACTATCACCTGCAACCTGATCTAAATCTTTTTCCGAAAAGATGTCTTCCTTGGTTAAGCAGATACCATGGGCGATGATTTCAACAGCATTGTCATAGATGTATAAAGTTTCCTTGCGGATTGCCACAACGGCAGTTTCTGGGAAATCGACCGAGGCCATATGTAAGTATTTGGGACCAATTTTTGCCGTTTCTTTGGCAGGTAATGTTTTTTCAAGCAAATTTGCCAAACGGGAAATGAAAGGAATCATGACTGTAACCCCGGTTAAATTAAACAGGGTGTGGAACACCGCAAGTTTGAGGGTGTAGTCATCAACTCTGATGCCAACATTGGCACTGATCCAGTTTACAGTTATCATAAATTGCGAAATGAATATAATGGCTATAATACCAGTTACTGCATTGAAAATAAGATGGGCGCCCGCTAGGCGTTTGCCTTGTACTTCAGCGCTCATGGCGCCAAGAATAGCGGTAATTGTGGTACCTACATTTGCGCCAATGGAAAGAGCCAGGGCGTTTTCATAAGTTATTTGCTGGGCAGCCAGGGCTGTAATAATGAGGACTAAGGTGGCATGGCTAGATTGCATTATCACGGTGGCAGCTATGCCAATGGCTGCGAACAAAAACAAACCTGGGTAACCTGTGACAGCATATTGGGTGAGGTCTATATTATCTTTGAATGCCTCGAACCCCTCTTTCATGTGGTGAATACCTAAAAACAAAAAGCCAAGTCCTGCGAGGATATAACCAACCCCCTTCAAGGCTTTGTTCTTTTGGAATATAAAGATTATGCCGAAAACAAGCATGGGCATGGCGTAGGCTGATATCTTTACTTTGAGGCCGAAACCAGCTACTAGCCAGGCACCGGTGGTAGTGCCGAGATTTGCGCCAAATATTATGCCGATTCCAGCCGTTAAGCCGAGCAAACCGGCACTCAAAAAAGAGATGGTTATCACCGACACCAGCGAGCTGGATTGCATAATTGTAGTGCTGAGGATACCTAAACTAATACTCTTCCACTGGCGATCTGTAGTTCTTCGCAGGAGTTTTTCCAGGCCACCTCCGGAAAAGGCTCGAAAGCCCTCTTCCAGCGAGAGCATGCCAAAAAGAAAAATAGCTACCCCGGCGCAGATTTCCTTGAAATTTGGACTAATCCAGAAACCGTAGGTCAGAAACAGAAAAATAGAAGGTAAAAAGATTTTTCTTAACATAAATTATCTTTTTTATTTAAAAACACAGGGTTATATCGGATTCAAAAAAATAGACAGATACGGCATTCTAATTTATTCTTGCTCCTTTAAGCTACAGGTGTTTTTTCTTTAGCCTCTTTTTTCTCAGGATATGGATTCTCTTCTGCAAAAATGAGGGCAGCTCCTTCAACAATGGCTTCTGCTACCTTTTTCCTGGCCGAGGCCAGAAGCCGTTGCACTGTACCTCTTGAAACCCCCATCCTTTCTCCTGCCTCCTCTTGAAACAACCCTTTGTGGTCGCAGAGGCTCAATACTTCTAGCTCATCTAAGTGCAGGCGGATCTGGGGCAATTTGTCCAGAGGGGTTCCTGTCGGTTTAAAGGCCCGCCCTGTCATGGAGCATCCACAAAGCCTTGGTTTTTTTGGTCTTGGCAAAAGTATTCTCCTTTATTGCTTCACTGTTATTTTAGAGCAAGACAAGATCTTCACTATCTGGACTCCACCACTTTTTACTTTAATTATGTGCATATGTCAAAAATATATCTTGACAGCGGTTGTTGCAGTGCCTATGCTGTGCATATGCACATTACAGCTCTTGTTAAGGGCAAATTAAAACATAATTATTTGGAGGAGAATCATGAGTACTATTAAAATCGCTATCCCCACTGATGAACCTGATGGAATGAATGGCAAAAGATCAGGTCATTTCGGCCATTGTAAAGAGTTCACTCTGGTGGATATTGAAAACGGTGCTGTCACCAATCTTGTAAGGCTTGATAATATCCCACACCCTGCCGGAGGATGCATGGCACCGGTTCAACTTCTTAAGGACAATCAGGTCGACTCCATAGTTGTGGGCGGTATAGGTGCGAATCCTTTTAAGCGTTTCGAAGAGGTAGGGATTAAAGTTATATTTGCAGACCTTGGGCAATGTCCAGATGTGCAGTCAGCAGTTGATGGCTTTCTTAGCGGTAAACTGCAGGAGATGCAGCTTCAGCAGTCATGCAAAGGTAGTGGTACCTGCCATTAGAATATTGGTAAGCGCTCCATGCACACCCCGCTGCACGTGATCGAACCCCGTGCTATACAGGGGGTATAATCGCGTGGCTCAATCACGCACATCGGGGTACCCCTGAAACGCTTACGGACTCGGGGGTATGCAATCTTGGGTGTACTTTTTTGATCACTAACGAATATTGGAATCCTTAGAGCTCATTAATAAAAATAATTTTTCAACGCACGGAGGTGAATGGTATGAAGATTGTTATCTCAAGTAGCGGACCTGATTTAGATGCTGCGGTCGATCCACGCTTTGGAAGGGCCGCCTATTTTATTATTGCTGACAGTGAAAATGGTGAACTGCTAGAATCTATAGATAATTCATCCGGCATGGATGCAGCTCAGGGCGCCGGAATCACCGCTGCTGCCATGGTTGCTGATAAAGGTGTGGGTGCGATTCTGACCGGTCGTCTTGGGCCTAAGGCTATGGCGGTTGTTGAAAAAACTAAGATCAAGGTCATTTCCAATGTCAGTGGCACGGTACGGGAGGCAGTCGAGCAATTTCGTGCAGATAGTAGGGGCGGGGCTGTGTCCAGCGGCACCGATAAAGGTCCGGAAACTACTGTTGCTGATACCGACAAACGCCCAGGGCAAGGCATGGGTCCAGGTGGGGGCGGTGGTCAAGGCCGTGGTCAATGCGGCGGTGGCGGCGGTGCTGGAAAGGGCCGTGGTTTATGCAAGCGAGGATAAGGTGAGCTCATGCGGATAACTGTTGCCAGCGGCAAGGGTGGGACTGGCAAGACTATTGTATCTACAAGTTTGGCGCTGTGTGCAAGTGCCAGCGGCAGGACTCAGTTTCTTGACTGTGATGTTGAGGAGCCAAACGGCCATATTTTTCTGGCTCCTGATCTGAGCCTGTCGGAGCGCTGTGTGGTTACGATTCCAAGGATAATTGAGGGTAAATGCACCTATTGCGGCAAATGTCGTGATATTTGCCGCTTTAACGCAATCACCATCTTTGGCCAGACCATCATGTCTTTTAATGAACTCTGTCACTCTTGTCTGGGCTGTTTCCTTGTTTGTGAGGAAAATGCCATTGCCAGGGACGAACGGGAAATAGGGGTTGTGGAGACTGGTCTGGCCGGATCCATTGATTTTGTCCATGGCCGCACCCGGGTTGGTGAGGCTATGTCTGTTCCACTTATCAAGGCCGTCAAGAAAAAGGCTCGGCAGGATGTACTGGTAATTATTGATGCCCCGCCTGGGACTTCTTGCCCCTTTGTGGAAACAGTGTCGGATGCCGATTATGTCTTGCTGGTCACAGAACCTACCCCTTTTGGTCTGCACGATCTGCAATTGGCGGTGGCGGTTTTGCAAAAACTTAATATACCTGGCGGAGTGATCATAAACAGAGCCGACCTCGGTGATGACAGGGTCGAAAAATGGTGCGCCGGTGTCGGTATTCCTGTTGTCTTGAAGATCCCATTTGAACGTGGGATTGCCGAAGGGTATGCCCGAGGTGAAAATCTGATTCAAAGTCAGCCTAATTTGCGTCAACCCCTGGAAAATTTGCTCAAGGAGCTGGTTAGATGAAAGAGATCGTTGTTTTGAGTGGCAAAGGGGGGACAGGTAAGACCACCTTTTTGGGGGCCATGGCATTTCTAGCCACCAACAAGGTGTTGGCCGATTGTGATGTGGATGCGGCTGATCTCCATCTCTTACTTGCTCCAGAACCACGCCAGGAAAACGAATTCCGTTCCGGCGTCAAGGCCAGGGTGGATAGTACCCTGTGCAGTGCTTGTGGTTCTTGCGAAGAGTTGTGTCAATTTGATGCAATTGAGATGAATGGCGAGGCGCAGATAAACAGTTTGTCCTGTGAAGGGTGCGGGGTTTGCGCCCATTTCTGTCCTGAAAATGCCATTATTCTCGATGAAAATCACTGCGGCACCTGGTTCGTTTCCGATACCGACTATGGTCCCTTGGTTCATGCCCAACTTTTTGCAGGTGAGGAGAATTCAGGCAAACTGGTGGCCTTTGTTAAAAGAAAGGCGCGGCAACTTGCTGAGGAGAATGGGGCCGAATTAATCTTGGTTGACGGTGCCCCCGGGATAGGTTGCCCGGTTATTGCCTCATTGTCTAACACCGATGCTATTCTTGCGGTTACTGAACCCACTCAGTCCGGTCTGCACGATCTGGAACGGGTCCTTGACCTGGCCGTTCATTTCAAAATACAATCTTTTGTTAGTATAAATAAATGGGACCTTAACCCTCCCATGGCTGATGAAATAGAGGCTTGTTGCCGCAAGCGGGATGTGATAGTTCTTGGACGCGTTCCTTTCGATCCTGCGGTTGTCAGCAGTCAGCTTAATGGCGTACCTTTGGTTAAAGATAATGACGGCATCGCCGCCATGGCCATTCGGGAAATATGGGCGCAGCTGCGTGATAACGTAGCTGGAGATTAGTGCTAACTTTAATCACTAAGTAAAATCATAATCCCAGTGTTATTCGTGCATCAACTCCAAACCCTGAAAATCAGGTGATTTTAACAGAGAGGCAATATTTTATCTTGCGCGTTTAAGGATTTAATTGTTTACTTTATCGGTTTTGTGGTTATTTTTATTTCATTCATGTTTAGTGTTACCAATTAATCCAAAGAGTTCACTCCCGTAAGGGTATTGGCAATGGAGAACAAATTAGAGGAGTACAATGTTTAATAAAATTATTATCGCTGTCTTGTTGGTCGTCTTAGCCGGTTGTTCAGATAATCAGCAGGGGGCAAGTTTCTCGCAACCTGGTAAGGCTGAAGCGCAATCGATGCCTTTGGCTTCTGAGCAAAGTGTTATCTCTCAGGCTGCTGGACTTAATCTGATATTTTTCCTAAATCCTAATGGCAGGCCCTGCCAGATGCAGGTTGGTATTCTTAGGGATATGTCGGGAGAGCTGAACGGAGTAGCAAACATCAAGTACGTGCAGACAACCGTCGAAGCCGACAGGGAGCTGTTCTCTCAATATGGAATACGCGCTCTGCCCACACTTCTTCTTGCCGACTCTACAGGTAATGAAATTAGGCGCATGCAACCAGGTGTGAAAAACGCTGCTGACATCCGTGCTCTCATTCAATCTGTTCCAAGGTCTTAACCTATGACACCTGTCGAAATAACATTCGCATCTCTTTTAATGGCTACCTTTGCAGGGATTGCCAGTATTGCATCTCCATGCGTTCTGCCAGTTGTTCCTATCATTGTAACTGGAACCAATGAAGACTATAAACATCGACCTTTGCTTATAGTCCTTGGTTTGAGTCTTAGTTTTATGGCCATGGGGGCAATAACCTCTATTTTCGGTGGAGCAGTCGCAGGTTTTATGCCTGTGGTTGAGAAGGTTGCCGGGGGGATTATTATTGTCTTTGGTATATTTATGCTTCTTGGCATTAATGTATTTAAGAAACTAACTTTTTTTTACAAATTTCAAAATAATACTCAGAGTAAAGGCAAGTGGTCTGGCCTTATTCTCGGTCTTACTCTCGGCATTGTCTGGATTCCCTGTGTTGGCCCCATGCTCTCAGGTGTTTTGGCCCTGGTGGCAACTAAGGGGGAGCTCCTTTCAGGTCTTGTCCTGCTTGGTTTTTATTCACTAGGGTTTGCTATACCCATGCTTTTGGCCGGATATGCCTCCCAGTCTGTTCGTCAAAAAATTCGTCTCGTTAATGCGCATCCTGTGGCAATACGCATTATAAGTGGACTTCTTCTCGTCGCTTTTGGTGTCTACATTCTTACCTCCGGAATGCTGGCCATGGGTAATTTGTTCTAATAGAGTAACTATTCAGCTGCACCCCATCTGCGTGCGAACAGTCCTCCCAGCATACCGATGTATCGCTGAAAGGCCTGTTCACACACACCCGGAGTCTACGCTTACCTGGGGCACATCTGAACAATTACAATCCTGTGGTTATGCCCGCTTTGGGTCCCGACTTGAATAGTTATCTAATAGATTGATATGGCAAAGAAAAAAACAGTTCGACAGAAAAATAAAATTCAGGAAATATGCGGTCGTAAAACGAGTCAGTGGCTAATGGCCTTATTGCTGCCGCTTGTTGTCATCGGCGGTTATTTTTGTCCGCGTCTCGGTTTTACGGTGCTGGCACTCATTACCTTCTTCCTGGTATTGGCCAGTAAAAGGGGGAGGTTTTACTGTGGCTGGTTTTGCCCCATGGGCGCTTTCCATGAAAGAGTTCTCAGCCACATAAGTTTAAAAAGAAGTATTCTGCCGGTGTTTAAATCCAGTTGGTTTCGTTGGCTTCTCTTTATTCTGATGATGGGTTTGATGTGCTTCAGCCTTTTCGTGGCCTGGGGAGATGCGAAGGCCTTGGGGGATGCATTTCGTAGGATGTGGATTATCTCGACGGGATTGGCTATTGGCCTGGGTGTTTATTTTAGGCCCAGAGTGTGGTGTTCAATCTGCCCCATGGGTTCTTTGCAGGGGGTCAGTAGCCGCAATACATATCTTCTCTCTGTTAGTGATGATTGCATAGGGTGCAAGATATGCCAACAGGTTTGTCCTATAGAGACCTACCCTGGGGCCTATAAAGAACAGGGCCATGTCCCAAGTATTGATTGCCTGCGTTGTTCAAATTGTATTATGAACTGCCCCAAGAAAGCCCTTGCTTTCCTGAAAAATCTTCCTTCAAATGCAGAAGGCCACCTTGAAAAATGAGAAATTTTCAAGGTGGCCTTAGATTGAAGAAACTGAAAAGAAAATCTTTTTATCGATTGTTTGTCATCTTCTCTAATCCGTAAACCTGGAGATTCTATTCAGCGTGGTCTTCTTTGTGGGTGTGGCATAATCCACAGGCCATTTGTCCTTGCGAATTGTTGTCTCCATCCGGACCATGACATTCCAGACAAGTTTCAGTCGCATCAGAGACGGGTGGAGCTATAGGCGTGAATTTGCCGTCAGCATAATCATTTAACATCATGACCGTCTGCATGGCTACTCTGCCTGCCACCTTTGCGCACCTGTCTTTTCTCTCATAAGTGGCTATTTCGATATCGTTTGCCACTGCCCAGGTGGATACTGAGACATGGCAGAGAGGCGATCCTGGAACCACGCGTTTCTGCCCTGGGAATTTTACAATAGAGTCGAACTCATCGGTGGGATGGTTGTATGAGGCATACCAGTTAACCAGATCTTTGATCATCTGGTTATGGGTTTTGTCTTCATCCTTGGCCACCAGATTTATGATTGCCGAGCATGCGCCAACTGAGCCGCAAAGTGTTCCCTGTCCAGCATAGCCACCTGCTGCGTGGTGAAACATGTCGTCAGAGAGTGTTGTGTATGGATAACCTACTTTTTCCTTCAAAAGGCTGAGGACCCCCAGCCATGCGCCTGAGCCTCAGCCGCCGTTTGCGAGATAATTTTTGTAGCCCCTTTTTCCGGCTTCCAGCGGATCGAGCTTACTATACTTCCATGGTAGAGGCGGTGCTGCCTGAGCTTCTTGTGCGTTTGCCTCTTTTCCTGCAAATAAGGATCCACCTACTGCAACTGCCAATCCACCTACTGTGGCGGCGCCAGCTGTGTTCAAGAAGTTCCGTCTTGAAATACTGACGTTCTCCTTGTGGTTCTCTTCCTCAGGGGCTACCGAGGAACTGTGTGGCATTTTCTCCATTGGTTCTTCTCCTCCTTGATGTTGTTATTTAGCCAGTGCCGACTTAAGCTCTTTATGGGCTTCAGCCATTACTAACGGTATTTATTTTGTGGTTTAAACAAAAATGTTATCAATTTGTTTCAGCTTGAGATTGTCAACCGGACATTTGTGGTATAAATCTCTACCTTAGATTGTTTAATCCTTCAACTGAAAAAATTTAGTTTTTTAAAATCCTATTGACATTTTCCACTTGAGATAGTTGTTCCTAAGTTTAATGAATTTCTTATATGGGCTGGATTTAATGGTGTCATTGCAGGAACGCTAGTGTTAGGTCAAGTGTGAAATGTCGTAAGATTGCGCCGCAATTTTTGATGCCTGCAAGGCACGTGTTCAGGCGCATAGTTGTGCTATGTGGCTGAAAGAGTAACGCCGCAGGCGCAAAAAAGGGCCAGCAAGCTGCGGTATTTCAGGCTTGACGGGGCACTAGGCACATAGTTTTTTATTAAAAGGCGCAATTTAGGTGAAACTTTTTTAGGGGGGTGACAATTGTTTGGAGCTAAATCGGTGAAACTTTTTCTTTGTATATCTTTCTTTTTCATCTTTTTTATTCCTTATGGGTATGCGGCAACACTGGTTGTGGTGAAGGATAGAGTTAATGTCAGGCAGGAGCCAGATCTTGAAAGTCCAATACTTGTGCGGTTGAACAGCGGCCAGAGATTAGAAGAAATTCAAAAAATAGGGCGTTGGCATGAAGTGCAACCACAGGGAATTACGCAAATAAAGGGCTGGATATTTGGCTCCCTTGTGATGCCGCTGGAAGAGTACGAGGAGCAAGAGTCAAAAGGTGGGGGATTGAGTGTTGCTAGCTTCGGGCAAGTGGTTTTGTCGGAAGCTGAGCTGAACTCTTTCTTGAGCCTGCTAGATGCTCCAACAAGGAGAAAAGCCGCTCTAGACTTGGATTTCCTTAAAAATATGGTGCGAGAAGAAGTTGTCAGGAAGAAAATTATACAAGAGGCAGTTGCCAGTGGTTTTGATAAATTGCCCCGTATTGTTCGCTTCATGGAAAGAGCCAGGACCCAAGCGTTGGCGGACCATTTTCTAAGCGAGCAGGCCCAAGCAGCTGATGATTTTCCTTCAGATCAAGAAATTAAAAGGTTATACGAGCTCAATAAAGAAAAATACACTGATCCCCAGAGGGTGCATGTCTCCCAGATTTTTATCCATGTCCCAGCCGATCTTGGGGAGGAGCAAAGGGAAACCCTTCGGGTCAAGGCCCAGAAAGTTTCGGATTTGGCCAGGTTTGATGGTAGTGATTTTGCGGCCCTTGCATCCGACTATTCTGAACACATGGCAACCGCTCAAGCAGGGGGCGATCTTGGCTGGGTTGAAGAGGGCGCAATGGCTGCGGGGATGAGACAGATTCTTGCCGGGATGGAAATAAACTCTGTCAGTACGCCATACCGTTCTGGACAAGGGTGGCATGTCTTCAAACTTATGAACCGAGAGGATGCTTTTGTAAGACCTCTTGAGGATGTTTCAACAGAAATTCGTGAAGAGTTAAGGCGCAGAAAAATGATTGAAAATCGGGATTTATATTTGAGGAATATTATCGAAAAAGATGAGGTTTTTCTTGATGAGGGTGTTATCCCAAAAATGAGATAATTGAGAGGGCTTTTCTATAAACACCTTTTGTTTGACATTAACTATTCCCTGGAGGTGTAAGAAAAAAATATCGTAACTATTCAGCTGCACCTCATCCGGAGTCTGCGCTTACCTGAACAGTTACGCTTGGGAGTTTACCCTTGTTATGCAATTCTCGCTGAATAGTTACAAAATATCTAGAAATAATACCAGATGGTGTCGTAATCCTGTATGTTGTCCCCGTCTTTTTCAAGTCTATTCAAATAGTCCAGAATTGGCACGTCAATGAATGAGTATGTGTTTGTGTCGTTTGATAAGTTTTTTTCCCAAGAGTAGAACTCGTACACTCTAGCACCGTCCGGCAAGATTGCCAGAAGATCTCGATGTTCCCTTGATTTGAGATAATTCTTCCCCAGCTTAGGTACGTTAAAAACGGCTTCATCTGTTCTTTCCAGACCGGGCAGAAGCCGAGCCTCTTCCTGTTGCTCCTGTATCAGTCTTGAAATGGGGACACGATAGGTTACGGTCTCACTCTTTCCCTTTGTGTTGAAGGTGTAATATGGATCAATGCCGATCAGCCGCAGATGTCTGCGCAGGGCTGAGGCCTCAAATCTTTTTGAAACAAAATAAGTGTATACCAGCTGGTTGTACACAGGTAGTCCCCGAGAACGCAAACGGTCCACGGCCTTGACCATTTCAGGGGTAATTTCATACGGGTGTTGAATATGGGTGGTAATGGCCACTTCCCGTCTGCCTAACTCACGGAACTGGGCAAGTATATCTGCCAGATCGGCGGTAATGCGCATGGGCATGGTGACCGGGATGCGGGTGCCAATTCTAATTCTGTCAACGGTGGGAATATCAGCCACTTTTGCAAGAATCTCTGAGATGGTGACGTCCCCCATGGCGAGAGGGTCGCCGCCTGTTATGAGAACCTCGTGTATGGTGGGATGTTCCCTTATCCATTCAATAGCTGCCTCGACTTGCTTCATGCCGGCAAAGGCCTGGGGGGCCATGACATCATCAATTTCCCAGTTGCGTTGACAGTAGACGCATATCTGCGGACAGGTATTGAATGGTTTGAATATGCAGATTGCCGGGTATCTCCGGGTAATCAGGTCAAAGGGGGATGTGTCTTCCTCTCCCATAAAATCAAAGTTCGAGGACTCCTGGACAGAGTTTACTACTTTGGAGACGTAATCAGTGGGTGGCAGCACCTGGGCTCTGATGGCTCTATCTCGTTGGCTGCGGTCGTCATCCATAAGAGAGAGATAATAGGGTGTGATACCAAAGAGGAGCTTATTTTCCTTGGCCATTTCGACGGCCTTTTTCTCTTCTCTGCTTATATTGACAAGATCCTGTAGAACTTTAGGATCCTTGATAATGTTTTTTACTTGCCAATGCCAGTTCTGCCAGTCATCTCGTGAAGCGTTAAGTTTTGTGAGAATTTTGTCGCGCCGCTTTTTTCGCCGGGAAATTGTGCGATTGTCAAGCCCGGTTTTAAACTGATTTATTTGCAGATCAACCTCTGAGCGGATACTGTCAAGCTGTTGGGAACGATGAATTGCTGCCGCTCTCCCCATCTCATTTAGAGCTGATAGCTGGATGTCGTCAAATGCTTTTCGGGACCCTTGGCCTTGGATACCTAAAAGAAGATGGTACAAGTCTGCATAAAAGGCGGGGGACAAATCCGGGCGCGGGTTTCCCCAGGCGATATCATAAATTGCCTGGGTCATGGAAAAACCGGCAAGGTTGTCAGACCTTTTTTTTAGCATATTACGAAGAACTTGGGCGGTATCACGAATGCGGGCAAAAATAGCGGCATCTTGTTCGTATCTTTCTGATGACTCAAACTCAATGTTGTGTAGATGGGTGGCCAGGTTCTGGCGCATCTGCTCCATGTCTGGGTTCCTTTTTGCTGCGATAAAAAAACGAGGATTGATCAACTGTACTGCTTGGTAAGTATATTCAGGATTTTCCATTATTTATGCCCGTCTGTTCTGTAACTAGTGGATTATTGTATATGAAGTGAACTGTCTGTATAGAACATAAAAACGTAAAAAATTCAACTTGAGCACCTGAAAGCTGCCCCTTATTGGATACTTTTTGGTATTGCTTGAGTGTGACTTTTTAACAGAGCAGCAATTATTTATTGACAACAAGTTGGTGATGATGGATTATGGCGCCTCAATAATCGCTATAAAAAAATAGCGTAACTATTCAGCAGCACCCCATCTTCGCCCAAATGGACCTTCTCGAATAGCACTAGTATGCTACGAAGGCCCATTTGAACGAGGTAAGCGTAGACTCCGATATGGGGCACTTCTGAACAGTTACAGTTCCGAGTTTAGGGTCATTTCAAGCCCTGTCTGAATAGTTACAAAATAGCAGTGTTTTATTAGGAGAAAAAAATGGCATCAGATGTAAATGATTTGACGATTCAGTATGAAGAGGAAGGCATAGTCCTTGTGAAAGAGGTTGATAAGGTTATTCTTTCCAAAGGAGCCTGGTCAACGGTATTGTTTCGATTCCAGCAGTGGGATAAAAAAACAGAAGACTATGGTCCCGACAAATATACCATCCGCCGTTATCAGAAAGTGAGCGGGGAGTTTAGGCCCAAAAGTAAATTCAATATTTCCAGCGCGGCCCAGGCCGAAAAAATAGTTGAGGCTCTACAGGGCTGGATTAAGGATATTGAAAGTTGAGCCTAGACTTCGAGCTGTGGGGTATAAAAAAATAGATTTATATTACTCCCGTTGTGTCGCCACGCACCAGCAGCACTGTTGGCTAATACAATAATTTCTAAAGTCTGAAATGATTGTTATGCTAAACCAGTGGGGCAAGAGGGCTAGCGCAAGATGATCTTCTTGTCTTGCTGGGTGATGATCTCGTCTAAGTTATACCATACTTTTTCAAAGGTTGAAGGCTTGAACCTCTTGTGCTCTGTGAATTTCCCCTTGTTGTAAGAGTATAACTTTTTTTCTCTCAGCAGTTTTTTAAGGACCTCGATTCCTGAAAAACTCCGATCCTCTTTTCTTTCCTGCCGAAAGATTTCTTTAAGTTGTATTTCCTCTCCTTCAACTTGGATTCCCTTTAAAAAATTTATGATCCTCGCCGTGGTGAAGACGGTGAAAAGATCGTCTCGGTCGCACCCTTGGTTCGGGTAGGCCATTGCGGTGGAACGGGACTTGAAAATATCGCTTGCTTTCATCTCAGGAAACAAGGCTGCGATCTCTGTTTTTGGGGTCAGGTAAAATATTGAAACGCCTATCAGCACAGGAAGGCGGGCCAAAAAAGACATGCTCTTTGCTATGCTGAACAGGCTCTCGTTGGGCAGGCCGATGATTTGGTGTACTTCAAGTTCAAAGCCAAGAGAAAAGGCGCTTTGCACAACCTCTACCAACTTATCTGCCTGGTGAGGCCGGCCCAGAGCCTTTAGAACTTTTTGCTCGGAGCTGACCAATGCAAGGTTAAGCCGAGAAAAGCCTGCTTCTTTCATCTGAGTTAATATCTCAAAATCAAGATTCTTATAGGATATTCCGTTCATGGCAAGCAGGGTTATGTCTCTGCCCTTGAATCTCTCTCTGATTCGTTCACATAATTCTACAATGTGCTCTCTGTCCAGGGTGAGATTGTCATCCTCAAAATCAAAGACACGCACCCCATCCAGGTAGCGTAATTCCATTTCAGTGACAATCTTTTCAGGGCGTCTTCTGCGGTAAGTGCGGCCGAAAATTTGGTGCACCGAACAAAAAGAGCAGTGATGCGGGCAGCCTCTTGAACTTTGGATAAATGCCAGGGGCTTATTCTGGTAGAGATATTTTTCTTTCGATAGATCGGAGAAATCTGGGCAGGGAAGGCTGTCGAAAGGGTAATTTTTGCCAATGGGGTTGAGGTGCATCCGGCCTTCCTGCTTGTAGCCAAGGCCTGCAATTGTTCTTAAAGGACTGCCGGAAATGAGGGCCTGGACCATTTCAACCAGGGGTTTCTCCCCTTCACCACTGATAACATAGTCAACGGAGGAGTCGTTGAGCATCAGCTCAGGAGAGCAGGTGGCTTGCCCGCCTCCGATAACTATTTTTGTGGGCCACTTTTTTTTGATTGCTGCGGCACAGTGCAGCACTTCTCTGTAATAGGGCGCAAAGAGAGATGAAATGCCAACCAGATCCGGTTTTTCTTTTTTGACTTCCCTGGCTATTTCTGCAAATGAGAGACCG
This sequence comes from Desulfurivibrionaceae bacterium, assembly GCA_030145275.1. Lineage (GTDB taxonomy): Bacteria > Desulfobacterota > Desulfobulbia > Desulfobulbales > VMSU01 > JAQYVV01. Next base: position 19,903 of record JAQYVV010000029.1, read on the forward strand.
AAATGATAATATTGGTGAAAGGATGAAAACGGTGTGCTGTTTGGGCTTGAATAATACTCTTTCAGATAGTGTAATTCTTTGGGAATGGCAATTGTCTGCCTACCGTAGCCATGATGGAAATCTCTGATGCTGACTTTAACAGTGGGGCAATGCAATGACAGAGCTGCTTGTAGGAAACAAAGCCCCAAGGGCTGCAGCCTTATGTCAGTATCATAGAAGTCCTGGACGGGTGGTTGGATGAGGAGGACTTTCATAGTCTCTTATGTCGTAAATATTCGGCATCACTTCCCAGGAAGGTGAGCTGTCTCACGTAGCCAACTACGCTGCGCCAGCCAGCTCACCTCCCTGAAAAGTGATGCCAAACATTTACGGATTGGCTGGTTGTTTAAACTTTTCAGACAAGTCGAATATTTACCTTATGTCTAATAAAACTACTTTCCTTCTATATATTTCCATTCAACCAGCTTTTGGTGGGCGTATTGGGCTTGTTCTCCCTGATTTACGGCCTGGATGAAGGCGTAGTAGTTACTGGCCGCTTCTTGCCGACGCTGCATACCTTCAAGGGCAAGGCCCTTAAAGAAAAGGAGATTAGGGTTACCCGGCAACAGTCTGTCGTATGCTTCAAAATCGGCAAGGGCTGTCTGGTTTTGCTTGTTTTTGAGCAGGGCAAGGCCGCCAATCAAATGAGCTTGGGCCTCATTGGGGTAAGCTTGTTTTGCTCTGGCCGCATATTTACTGGCTTGTTTATTTTTATTCTGGACAAGTTGGCATTTTGCCATAATGGCAAGGCCGGCGTAGTCGTTTGGTGAGTTTTTGAGTGCCGCTTGCAGCAACTCCTCAGCCTGTTGGTATTGTTTTTTCGCCAGGGCCTCTTCGCCTTTTTGAATAAGTTGGATTGTTTTCCTCTGGGAGCGCAGTGAGGCCGTGTTGTCCATGTAGCGTTCTCTGAAAATAGGAAACTGGCTGGCGTGTCGGTACTTTGAATCTGCCTGACGGCGCGCAGATTCAAGGCGATCCTGGCTCATGGGGTGGGTGCTGAACATAAGCTCAATGGCACTGGGGTCGTGTTTTGAAAGCTGAGTCAGCATGGTCATAAGAGCAGTTGAACCACTTGGGTTGTACCCGCCTTTGACCATATATTCCATGGCAAGAGAGTCTGCCTGCCTTTCATGGGCGCGACTGTAGGAGGCAAGCAAGGCTCCTGCGCCAATACTGCCAAGAAGAGATGATGCCTTGCCGTAGCCGCTCCCTACCGTATTTGCGTAGGCTGAAATGCCCCCTATCAGGCCTTGGACAAGAGAGCCTTTCGACATCTGCTGGGCAGTGTGTCTGGCATTGACATGGCCAAGCTCATGGCCTAGTAATGCCGCCAGCTCTGCCTCATTTCCCAGTTCAAGCAGAATTCCTCTGGTTACGGCAATGGTTCCGCCGGGAAAAGCGTAGGCATTGACATATGATGCGTTGACGCATTGAAAGGAGTAGGGCAAGGATGGTCTGTGGCTTAGTCTGGCTAATTTATGACCGGTATGATTCAGATAACTGTTGAGATTGGTATCTTTGAGGATCCCGTAATCACTGGATAGCTGATAGGGGGAGTTTTTTTTATCAAGAGCCAGCTCCTGGTTTTCCGAAACCAGCATGAACTGCGATCTGCCACTGACAGGATTTGCCGCACAACCGGTCATGAGGGTGAGGGAGGAAAGTGCGGTTAGATGAAGGAAATCACGTCTGCTTAGTTTTTTCGTCATGATTTATATGTAGAAGATGCAAGATGCAAGATGAAAGTTGAAAGGACTTGGCGTCACATTTTTTTTCTTTCAACTAGCATCTTTCAACTTTCAACTATCAGTCCTTAAATATGTTCCCTGGTTTTGGTGAAAATTATTTTAGGCCATTGTTCCTGCACATAATTGAGATGCCATTGGCTTTGGGCCAGGTAGGTCAGGCAGTTTTCTGCGTCAAAATAGATACTGGCTTGGTTGCGTTGAGTAAATTTGTCCAGTTCTTTACGGTCTTCACAACTGACCCAGCGGGCATCAGCTAGTTCCACTGCTTCATAGATAGCATCCACCTTGTATTCATTTTTCAGGCGGGCCATGGTTACTTCAAATTGCAACTCGCCAACCGCTCCAAGTATGAAACTGCTGCCAAGATGTGGGCGAAAAACCTGAACTGCTCCCTCTTCGGCTAACTGGATAAGACCTTTTTGCAGCTGTTTCAGTTTAAGAGGGTTTTTCAGGATTACACGCCTGAAAAGTTCCGGGGCAAAATTTGGTATTCCAGTGAATTTTAAGGGTTCTTTTGTGGAAAAAGTGTCCCCAATCTTGATGGTGCCGTGATTATGAAGACCAATGATGTCACCGGGATAGGCCTCTTCAATGTTGGCTCTTCCTTGGGCCATGAAAATTGTGGCATTGGCAAGGGTTATGTCTTTACCCAGTCTGTGATGCGCAACTTTCATGCCTCTGGTGAATTTGCCGGAGCATATTCTTAAAAAGGCAATTCGGTCCCGGTGGGCCGGATTCATATTTGCCTGTATCTTGAAAACAAAACCGGAAAAAGGTTCTTCGTAAGGCGACACTTCTCTTGTGGCTGTCGGACGAGGGCCTGGACATGGAGCTTTCTCCACAAAGGCATCAAGAAGCTCTTGAACGCCAAAATTATTTACAGCACTTCCAAAGAAAACGGGGCTTTGGCCGCCGTTTAAATAATGCTCTGCTTCAAAAGGGCTTGCTGCACCCTCTAGTAACTCAATGTCTTCCCGTAATTCATCTGCCTGACTACCAAGCAGTTCATCAACCCTTGGATCAGAAAGATCGTCGATGGTGATGCCTTGCCGGTTTGCAGTCTCTTGACTGGCGGTAAAAAGGTGCAGTTGTTTTTTGTACAGGTTGTATACCCCTTTAAATGTTTTTCCCATGCCAATGGGCCAGGAAAAGGGGGTGCACTCTATTTGTAGTTTGTCTTCTATGTCACTGATAACGTCTAGCGGTGACATGCCGTCTCTGTCGAGCTTATTGATAAAGGTGATAATGGGGGTGTTGCGCATTCTGCACACCTCCATAAGCCTTTTCGTCTGGGCTTCAACCCCTTTACTGTGGTCGATAACCATCAGGGCAGAATCGACTGCGGTAAGCACCCGGTAGGTATCTTCCGAAAAGTCCTGGTGGCCAGGGGTGTCGAGAAGATTGATCTCATAATCCCGGTAGGAAAATTTCATAACGGATGTGGTAACTGAAATTCCGCGTTCTTGTTCAACTGCCATCCAGTCTGAGGTTGCCTTTCTGGATGCTTTGCGTGATTTTACTGCTCCCGCTAGCTGGATTGCACCACCAAAGAGCAGCAGCTTTTCAGTCAGTGTAGTTTTGCCAGCATCAGGATGGCTAATTATGCCAAAGGTGCGGCATCGGTCAATTTTGTTTTTATTTTGTTTGTCCATAGTAGGCTAGGTTTATTGGCGTAAAAATGAACAAAGGGACAAAAGTGTTTTTATACACCTATGTCCCTTGTGATAATTTTTACTGGGTTCAATCAGTTGGGCTGAAATATTGTTATAAAGGTACATTCTTATAACTGAAATACGCTTGAGTGTCAATTCGCGAACAAAAGTTTAGACCAGAAAGCGGGATGTTACAGGGCAGTCACAGCGTTTGGCTAAATGGAAAAGAGTAACTTTCTGGGGGGATTTGGGATCATCATATTTGAAAAAATACGGCAATTACTTTTTTATAGGGTGCCTAACACAGCGGCATCTGTGGCTAATCCTGCCGGTTCCTGCAAAGGGCCCAGAGGATTTTTTCTGTAGAGATATTCATCCACTTTTGGCTGGCCACTCCATATCTTATATACCACAAGATCATTACTGAGGACGATGAGGGCCCAGAAATTCCAGCCATATTTATGGGATTTTCTTTTGAAGTGGAAAAGGTCTAAGAAAACATTGCCATATCTTTTGTTCTTGAGTTTATGCAGGTTTATTTCATAAGCTTGGCAGGTGTCTTTTGTATCAAGGCATTGCTGGATGCCCTGGTCCATATCCGCCTTGGTTATTGAAGCGTTTGGCATAAAACGCTTAATAATATCTAAATAACTCAATATCTTGATGTTCGGGGTCACAAAGGGGGCAAGGCCCAATTTTGCAAGTTCGTCTGAGGTCGTGTTGTGTGGCGTGACCTTATCAAAGGCCAACTTTGCCTGCTCAAAGCTCCCCCATGATGATTCCACGCTGCTACGACTCTCAGGCAACATTGCTGAACAGCCACAGCATAGAAAAATAAAACAGATGCTGGATAAAGCGAATAGGAAGTGTTGCCGAGCCATTGGCGTATCTTCTCCTGTGAATAGTTTGAAATTTTCAAATAAAATCTGCTAGTAGATATAAGTATAGCAAAAAAAAAGATCCACTGCAAAAAACTATGGGGAAGGCTGAAAAGGCTGTCCTGCTTTTTCTACAAGCGTAGATCTGTTGTAACTATTCAGCTGCACTCCATCTTCGACCATTTAGGCCTTCTCGAATAGCACAAGTATGCTTCGAAGCCCTAAATGAACGAATATGAAGCACATCTGAGCAGTTACAGCCCGGAGTTAAGGGTAATCCCCAGCCTACGCTGAATAATTACGGTCTGTTTTAATAAATTTGCAGTTGACAGTTGTGCATTCCAAACATCGTGAGCATTGGCTGTGGGAGGTATGTGTAGACGGGTCAATGCCTTGGGGACAAACATCAGCGCATCTGTTGCAAGAGATGCATTTTTCCTTGTTTACATTCAGGAAAAGGCCTGAGATTTTGTTGAACATACCAAGAAAGCCGCCTATTGGGTGAAGATTGCGGCAAGTAGAATAAAGAGTAGGAATGCGATGGACATTGTCGCCCACACTCCCTGGGGAGTTTTAAAGAAAAGGTCTTGTAAAAAAACAAAGGGGCAGAGCCAGCCGCAGCCAAAGGTGCCAAAAAGCGCGCCAAAGAGAACCAGTACGGCAAAGGCTGCGAGAACAGAGGCGGTAAATTTACTGTCAAGTCCGCCAATCATCCCCATGGAGGCCATGACCGCCCCTCTTTGAATTAAAATCAAGGGGCAGGAAAAGGTGGAAATAGCACAGTTGGAACATTGCAGGTAGCCGCAGGGGATGAAACGCAGAAAGGAAAGCACTGCGGCATTGGAAAAAATAAGGGATGCGCTCTGTACCGTTCTTCGGTTTGTTAGAAAACCCAGCCAGGCAGGTTTAAGGTTCTTCTTTGCCATAACTGTGTTGCTATCTGCGTTGAAAACTCATCGGTGGAGCGGCTCTGCGGGGCATCATGGGGGGATTGCCCCATTCCTTGCTGCATCACAAATGAAGGCATGGCCCTTTTAGTGCCTTATAACTGAAATCCTGTCACAAAAACCAGATAAGCGAAGACTTCGGATAAGCGAAGACTTCGAGAATTCCAAAAAAGAACTATGCTCCCAATATGTTGCAGACCACTGTTAAGGCACTTATTTCCGGTTTATCCGGATTGGTTGCCTCAGGCTTTAAGGTATAGCCAAGGGTGAAGGAGCTTATCACTAAAAGGAGCACCCAGGTTAGTTTGAATATTTTCATTTTTAACCTTTCTACTCTGCTTACTTACTTGCTGCAGGCGGGCCAAAAAACTTATCGGTAAATTTTACATACCATGCCGCAGATTGAACTTGGATGATATAAGACAAGGCGATAACCAGGGCGGCATTTGCCCCCTCTTCTCCAAAGGCGTTTATGGCAATAGCCAAGGCGATGGAGAGATTACGCATAACTGTGCCATATACCATTGCAATTGCATCCCCTCGGGGAAAGAAGATTTTTCCGATAATGGTGCTAAAGGTGAAATTGAAGGCATAAATAATAAGTAAAGGCACAAAGATTATGCCGAGCATTGCAGGGTCGTGGGCTATGGTCTTAGCCTTTAAGGCGATTGCGACAAAGACAATACCCAAGACACCGATGGTTGACATGGCTGGAAATCTGGGAGCGATGTTCTTTTTAAATTCTGGCAGGGAGTATTTCTTGAGAAAGGCCTGTCTGGTGAAAAATCCTAAAATCATTGGAATGAAAACAATGATGACAATTTGCTTTACAACAAGAATCATGTCTACATCCACGCTGGCGCCAAGAAGAGCCTGGACGTAGAAAGGTGCGGCAATCGATCCCAAGGTAAGTCCGATAACTGTCATGTTAATCGCCGCACCCATATTTCCCTTGGCAAAACCTGTCCAGGATATGGTCATGCCGCTGGTGGGTAAAAGTGAGGCGAGCAACAGACCCAGGGCCATATATGGCTGCTCAGGAAAGAAGAAGAGACCCAGGGCGTAGGCAAAAAATGGAATGATCAAAAAATTGATAGCTTGGGTGATTACCTGCAGCTTGACATCTAATCCCTCTTTCAGGTGCTTTATGTTCAAGGTCACCATCATCGGATAAACCATCAGGAAGGTGAAGGGCACGATCAAATCTTTCAGCCTTGCCACCGTGCTCTGCTCGCTATATATGCCAAACAGAAACCCTCCCAGCATCATTATTGGAATGGCCGAGATAAGGTTCTTGTTTATGGTCATTAGAAACTTCCACATGACTATTTTGCCTCTTCAATCATTTTTTCAATCGCAGCGTAGGTCTGCGCCAGGGATTCCGGGAACACATCATCGTCTACCACACTTTTGATGTTGTCTTCGCTGAATTTCAGAAAGCGGATCTGGGTTTTGCTGTCCTTGGTAAAGGTCATAATAAATTTTGGCATGAGGATGGCCCGCTCAGGATTTCCCTGCAGGCTTTTTGCAGCTTTTTCCGGTTTGCACACCTGGATCATATGCAGATCAAATCCATCTGCTACCTCAACACCATGGGCGCCGAAAGAGTGGGCCATTGCCATTTTGTCTTCATTGTGGATAATAAAACCATATTTCTTGGCAGCTGCTGCTAGATCCTTGACAAAGGTGGTGTTATCTTTGTCTGTTTCACTCTTGTAAACATTTTCTTTTTGCATATTGTCTCCTAGGTAGTTTTGTTCATCAAGAATATCTTACAATCTTGACAAGCACTTGATCTGTATTGAAAAAGAAGAGCTGTTTGGGCAATTTCCCAGCATGGTAGTGATGGAAAACGTGCTGCCAGGCAGGTTTCTTTTTTTTGACATGTGCCCTCGGTCAAGCAAGTACTTATTTTATTTATCATAAGTTTTCACATACCGGTGTAAAATTAAAATGCCGCCCTTGGGATGTTTTTCAAGGGCGGCATTATGCTGAGCAAATTAATCGGATAAAAACATTTTATTGCAAGGAGATATGCCGAGTGCGTGAAGCGCTTTTGTCACGCATTGGATCAGCTTTATACCCTAAAGCGTTCCAATCAAATCTGCCGCTGTCGCCGTGGCAATCAAGACAACCTAATGCTTGGTCAGCTGGAGCAACCATGTGGTTGATTCGCCAGTACATCTCAGTTGGGGTAAATCCATATTCTCCGCTGTAAGGAAGGCCTGTGGCCTTCATTCCTGCTGTTGCCGCTTTTTGCCAGTCATAATTGACCCAATATGCATCTGGATCATTTTTCGGGCCAAAAACCTTTGGAGTTATCAGATAGTTGTTTTTAGTGTCATATATCTGTACACCTTTGTGAACCTTGAAAGGGTATATTTTAGCAGTAGCATCGTCTTTTGAACCTTCAGGCCAGCTCAATTTTGTTACAGATTCAGGATCAATTTTATCTCCCACAAAGTGTGCTCCTGCCTTGCCGTTATACCAGGCGTATGTAGGAATAACATCTTTCCCCCAGGTGAAATCTCCCTTTTTCTTGTTGTAGGTACTCTTGCCTAATGCATCATGTTCTGGAGTAACTCGGTCTTCTCCCGCCGTTGACCAGTCCCAGGACATTTTTGTGGGTATTTCTTTGGCATAAGTTGGGATATGACATGTTTGACAGGCAACTGTGTCCATGTGGCAATTTAAGTGGGTTTCTTTGTGAGGTTTTTCGTCATGACAGTCGGTGCAGGAAACATGGGTTGTGCCGCCAGGGGAAACGACCATGGCATTCCCCTTGATTGCATGGTTTTCTGTGGCGTGACAACTTTGACAAGATAAATCTTCACCATCTTTAGACATATGGATATCAAGATCTCGACTTGGGTTAACCAGAGAAGAGTCAATATCTCCGTGTTTTACATTATTACCGCCGCCGCCATAGCCATGGCAGGATATACAATTATCTCTACCGGTTTGCCCTGCATTTTGGGCAACTTTTATGAGGTCAACCGGTTTTTTATCAAGTTTTGCGTTTCCGGTAAAGCCAGACGGCATCCCCGCCGCAGGCCCAGGTTTTTTGTATGTGCCTGTTGTGTCATGGCAAACCAGGCAGTCAACCCGTGACTTGTCAGTAAAGTCAAATGAATCATCTTTCCAGCCGTAGCTGATATGACAACTTGTGCAGCGTGGCTCATTTGAGTTAATTGAAACACAAAAGTTGTTTATTGCATTTTTTTTGCCTCGCTTGACTTTCCCTTTTCCTTCTACTTCCTGCTCCAGATCCCAGGCCCAATGACTGCTCTGCATTACGTCGTGGGCCGCATCTTCATGGCATTCCAGACATTTTTGGGTCACTTCCATGGGGCTTGTAAATGGGCCTTCAATCTCTTGATGGTCCGAGTTTGCGCTGGCAGAGCCAACGCAGAGGAACATCGCTGCGTACATTGTGGTTAGTGAAAGAACTTTCTTCATTACATCCTCCTGCTTAAATAAGGTTTGGCCTAATATCCGGCAATTCAAATAGTAGGCTTTAAAAAAATCATCTTGGTGTATAAAAAATTAAATTCGTGAAAAAATTTCTTCTTAAGAGGGCAGAAAATCAAAAATGATGTGGCCCAAAAGCCCATAATATCCACTTTGAAGGATGCTTGCCGTTTTTAGGGTTTCGTTAAATTCTATAATTCTTAAATAGCAAGGTTGGTGCCAAGTAGAGAAGTTGCTGGGGTAAAGCAGATAAGTACCTATTTTGACACGATATATTTATGGGGAGATTATTAATGCTAATGTTTGCTGTTGATCCAGTGGTTTACAGTTTGCTTACTTTGTGTTAAATAAAGTTAACACAGATTAACAGGAGACTTTGCTATTTAAAGGGAGATGCCCATGTTTGACAGATTTGACTCTCAATTATGGAAAAGAATCATTGAAAGTATTCAGGAAGGACTGATGCTTATCGATCAGGAGGGCAAGGTCGTTTTTGTCAATAAGGCATTTGAACAGCTTCTTGGTTACCGTTCTGAAGAAATTGTCGGGAAAACCTGTGAGGTCTTGCAATGCGACAGATGTTTCAAAACTCGCGCTAATGGCCAGGACAAGTATTGCGCTCTGTTTAAAAAGGGCGGGGAAACGAGCAGTCAATGCACCTTTGTGAGACAGGATGGCAGCACGGCGCACCTTTTAAAAAATGCCACAATTATTAAAGACAGCCAAGGGAGGGTTCTTGGAGGTATTGAAACGCTTATCGATCTGAGTAAGATTGTTGCCAAAGAGAAAATTATAGAAAACTTGCGCCAACAGCTGCATTTTAATGAAGGTTTTTTGGGAATAGTGGCCAAGTCGCAAGCCATGCGGCAGGTTTTTGATCTGACCTCAAGTGCTGCCAAATCTGAGGCCCCGGTGATTATCTATGGTGAATCAGGGACCGGAAAAGAACTTATTGCTGCGGCAGTTCATGAGTTAAGTCCGCGAAAAGAAGGGCCATTTATCAAGGTCAACTGTGCAGCTTTAAATGAGAATCTACTGGAAAGCGAACTTTTCGGCCATGTTAAAGGGGCTTTTACCGGCGCTGATTACCAAAGGATTGGGCGTTTTGAGGCGGCCCATGGCGGCACTATTTTCCTTGATGAAATTGGTGATCTCCCCATGACAACCCAGACCAAAATTCTTCGGGTGCTTCAGGAAAAAGAGATTGAGCGGGTTGGCGACCATCGCCCTTTCGAGGTAGATGTGCGGGTTATTTCCGCAACCCATAAAAATTTAAAAGAACTAATGGAAGATGGCCTCTTTCGGGAGGATCTCTATTATAGAATTGGGGTTATTCCCGTTCACCTGCCCCCATTGCGCCAAAGGCAATCTGATATCCCGTTGCTGGTCGAGACATTTATCAATCGAGCTTCTGAGAAATCCGGGAAAAAAATTGACGGCGTAACAAAGGAGGTGCTAGATTTCCTCCTGAAGTACCATTGGCCCGGAAATGTCAGGGAGTTGATCAATATTATTGAGTACACTTTTGTTTTGTGTCCAGGCGGAAAAATTTATTTGGAACATTTGCCGGGGCACCTATTTGAAGAAAGAAGCATTCCTGTAAAGGCCAAATTGGCAGGTGTCCAGACAAGTCAGGAGCCAAATCGTCAAAAGCTTATTGATGCCCTGGAGAAAACTGGAGGTAATCAGTCTAGGGCGGCTGGATTGTTAGGGGTTAGTAGGGTGACCGTGTGGAAATGGATCAAAAAGTACGGAGTTACCTTCGGACCGAAGTGATTGGGGGAATGTCATGGGAGAAGGTTGCTATTCGGAGAACTAAGCGTAACCGGGCATTAACCTGAAGTTACGAGAAGTTTGATTACTTCACCTGCGATTGATTCTAGGGGGACAAGTCTTTCAGCTCCGCCTCTTTTATAGGCCTCGTTTGGCATTCCAAACACTACACACGATTTCTCGTCCTGAGCTAAAGTTCGTGCTCCAGCTTTACGCATTGATGCCATGGCATCGGCGCCGTCGGCTCCCATGCCGGTGAGCATAACTCCCACCGCATTTGCTCCCACATGCTGGGTTACAGATTTAAACATTACTTCCACAGAAGGGCAGTGTCCGCATACTTTTTCTCCCGGCTGACAGTCAACTTTATAGATTCCACCTGAGCGTATAACTTTCATTTGTTTCTCGCCAGGCGCTATCAACACCCGGCCAGGCATAACTCTGTCACCAGTTTCGGCCTCTTTTACGTGCATGGCGCTTGAATTGTTCAAGCGTTCCGCAAACATTTGAGTAAAGCCTGCGGGCATATGTTGAACAATGACAACTCCTGGGGTCGTGGCCGGAAATGCACTGATAACGGCCCTGATGGCTTCAGTGCCGCCGGTTGAAGCACCAATGGCAATAACCTTGTCTGTTGATTCAGCCAGAGCTTTGCTGCCGGTAATTCTTTTTTGGTAGGGGAGTTGTCCTCTTTTTCCTTTCCAATGCGAGACATTGGCACTGGAGGAAATTTTAATTTTAGTACAAAGTTCCGCCATCATGCCGGTCAGGCCGCGAGCCAGATCAGTTGAAGGCTTTGAAACAAAATCAACTGCCCCAGCATCCAGGGCATCCAAGGTGATTTGCTTGCCCCTTTGGGTCAGGGAGCTAACCATGACTACAGGAATTGGAAATTGCGGCATAAGTTTGCGCAGAAACTCGACTCCGTCCATTCGCGGCATTTCAACATCAAGAGTCATCACGTCAGGTTTCAGCTTTACGAGTAAGTCCCTTGCTATATAAGGATCAGGGGCCGTGCCAACGACCTCAATTCCAGGGTCATTATTCAAACCCGTACTTAATATATTGCGGACGAGAGAAGAGTCATCGACTATGAGGACGCGAATTGGTTTTCTTGGCATAATTGGTATACTGTTTTCTACTCAGTTGACATTGCGTTAATAATCTTTTGAAATTCGCAAAAGGCCTCGTTCATAAAACAATCCAATTCTGTTTCTCCGGCTGAAAAATAATCTTCACATTTGGGGTCCTGTTCATACATGAAGGCGTCAGCGCCGGTTGCCGCTCCACCGATCATAGCCATGATATCACCTAGGTGAACGGTGTAAACCAAAGGTTTATATTCGTCTTTACTGTTGTCAGGGTCATGGTGGTGTCTGATCACTTCACAAAGTGCTTCCGGTAGGTTCCAGTGTTTTGCTATATGGTAGCCGACCGCACAATGGTCTGTGCCGTAATAGAACTGTTCTGCTGCACGGTAGTCGTGCAAGGTGTCACTTTCAACAGCTTTCAGTAGGCCGGGAGCGGAACCTTTCATGTATTGAGAGAGGATTCCTTTGCCAAGATCATGCATGAGTCCAGCGGTATATGCCTCTTCTGGATTAACATTGTTGATTGAAACTTTTGCCAGTTCACGGGCTGTGATCGCAGTCAGCAAGCTGTGTTTCCAGAGGTCACCGCTTTCACCTTCGTAACCTTCTAATGGATCTCTATAGACGGGAGCTGCACACTCCTCCATTGCCAGCCCAAAAACTATTTTATCTCCCAGCTGAGGGATTGCCCTTTCAACAGAAGTAATTGGCTCGCTTAAACCGTATGCGGCGCTGTTGACCACTTGCAAGATTTTAATTGTCAGAGAGGGATCATATTTGACTATTTTAACGATATCTTGGATTGAGTGCTCTTTGTTTGCAACTACCTGCATCAGCTTCGATGCACTTTGGGACATCAAGGGGAGGGCATCGACGCTGCGAAGAATTTGGGCGTTTAAAACTTTGGCTTTCATTCCATTTAATTTTTCCATGGCGTTTTCCACTATATCGTCCAGTCTGGCCGGCCCGGGGAATGAATAAGCACCTTGCCAGTATTTACTTCAACCGTGACTGTCCTGCTTATTTGACCACCCAGATCCTCAGCGATCGGGGCCAGTCTCATTTGCCAGAGGATTTTTTTTATGGCCAGGATGTTGCGCTTACCGATGTTGAAGGTATCTTTCATCCTAGCAACTTGTGCTCCTCCTGCTAGCTTGATGATATAGCCACTCTTTGTGTTACTCTCTTTTTCCATGAGGTTGAGCAGGGCTGGGATTGCTGTATCCGCAAAGCGACCTGGTTGTTTAATGGCCATGGCTTTGTTTATGTTTGAGTCTGACAGGGCAATATGGGCCAGGCCAATAGTTCTGCTTTTAGGTTCCAGAATAATGATCCCAACACAAGACCCCAGGGCCATAGTCTTTAGTAACTCATCTGGTTTGTTGGTCGCACCGTAGTCGCCAATGCCAATAAATAATGTTTTCATAATCACTTCTTATAGATGTGGAAAAAATTTCTTCTAGCCAAGGTAGTTGGTTTTGTTATATCGGGGTTAGGGTCGACCCAGCAGAGCTGGATAAGTGCCTTAACATATGGTTTTAGCTTTTTTATCTTTGGCGGAACTTTTTTTTGTTTTTGTGATTTGGGGTTTTACGCAGTGCTAAGGCACTAAATGCGCTGATAACAAGCGGGCATTATATATTTATAAAGGGTTTGCTCCCTACCCAGAGTTTCCGAGTGACCGATAAAAAAATAACCTCCCGGCTCAAGACATTTGTGAAATCTTTCCACCAGGGCATCCCTTGTTGGTTTATCAAAATATATCATCACGTTTCGGCAAAAAATCATATGGAATGGTTTCTTAAAAGGGAACTGAGTATTCATCAGGTTGAGTCGCCGCAGGGTTAATTCCTTTTTTACTCTTTTTGATACTTCGACTTGAGAATTGCTATGCGGGGTAAAATATTTTTTTTTCAAAGCGGCCGGCACTTTGCTGGTGCGATCATCAGGATATACTCCTTCCCGGGCAATTCCTAAGACCCTGTCTGAGATATCGGTGGCAAGTATCCCTGCACTCCAATTGTCGTAGTCTAGGCCGAGATGCTCGAGCATCAGCATCGCCAGCATGTAGGGTTCTTCTCCGGTGGAACATCCGGCTGTCCATATTCTCAGGTTGCGGGAGTTCCGGCCTGCCTGGTTTTTGACTAATTCCGGCAAAGCAGTGTTTTTAAAAAAATTAAAATGTGCCTCTTCACGATAAAAATATGAATAGTTGGTAGAAACTCTGTTTATCAGTTCGTCAAGGGCCTTACCTGTTCTGTCTGAACATAAATGGGAATAATAGCTATTGAAATTTGCAAAGCCGGTTGTTTTAAGTAGCTTTTGTAGTCTACCCACAAGCAAGGAGCGTTTCTCTTCGGTAAGGTTTATACCAAAGCGGTCATAGACAAGAGTGCGAATAAGCGCAAATTCCTTGTCGGTAATTGTCATCATGGGTGAGACTATTTTGTCTGTGTTCGCCATAGCCTAGTCTAATATAGTTTAATTTTTTGAAATGTTATTGTAATTTATAGATGTGCCTTAGATGTGTTCGATCAGGCCGGTCAGCCATACATCAGTATGCTGGCCGGCCTGATCGGGCGCAGATGAGGTGCAGCTATAAGTTACATGTTATTGAGATATTCAAGCATGTCCTGTGAGCTTGAGATTGAAAATATGGTCTCCTCAGCACTGAAATTCCAATGTACTGTTTGGGGTGCCTCGGCTGCTAATTTTTTAGGTAAATCTAAGCTGAACTTGGTGTCATCAGGCAGGACTCCATTTAATAGGCTTCCGATGATTGTGTTTAAAAGTTCAAGGGAAAAATCGAGAAGATTTTCCTCTTGTATTTCTTCTCTGGGTATGGTGAACATTGATTCTGCAAAGAAATACAGCAATTCAATGCTGATTTTCATTTGAAAGTTGCCCGCAAACGGTTCTGAAACTCCTAGGGAAACAGTGTAGCTTTTTTCAGTCTCAGGCATCTCAAGGTCAGAGGGTAAAATTTCTGTAAATGCAATACTCTCAATTGTTTTTGAGACTGACTCTAATAGTATCTCATCTAGTTGATTCTTTTCCACTTATATCCTTATGTTTGTTTATCGTGTTGTTTTTGCGATGTTTACGCAGGTTGTTCAATGTACTGTTACTTAGAAGATCGTTTATGTCGTCGGAATAAATTCATGCAAAGCTTTATAAAGATCGGCTGGGGTAAAAGGCTTGGAAAGGATTCCCAGTGCCCCATTTGCCTTAAGCTCTGCCTCTCTGGCGGGATTTACCGCGCTGGAAATAATAAGTACCGGCAGATCTGTATAGGTAGATTCACTTTTTATATTCGTTAGCAGTGTTTCTCCATCCATGACCGGCATGGTTAAGTCTGTAATCAGAAGGTCTATTGGAGCCGAAGCAATTTTATCCAAGGCATCCTGGCCGTTCTCTGCCTCAATAAATTCCGCCTGACTGAAACCTATGGCTTCAAGGCAGCGCTGGATAAACATTCGAGCCATGCCCGAATCATCGACAATGACAATTTTTTTCATCTTTATCACTCTTCCTTTGCTGCTATACTATCTTCGATAGACCTGACGTCTAAGATGAGACATACTTCGCCGTTGCCCAGGATGGTGCATCCCGAAACCCCACCGACATCGCCGGTATGGTTAATGTACTCAGAGAGGCCTTTGATG
>JAQYVV010000050.1 GCA_030145275.1 Desulfurivibrionaceae bacterium
TGTTCGCTCGCACCACCTCCAATAATCCAAAAAAATATTTACTCTTCACCTTATCATTCGTTTTTTTCATATGCGCCGCTCTCTCTAAAGAAAATTCAGCCACCCTCCCCGTCGCCATCCTGTTAATTGAATATTTATTCTTTGATCACCACCGCCAAACTCTCACCCTAAAAAATATTAAAATATATCACATCGTCATCCTTACAGTATCTTTACTTATCCTACTTCCCATTGCAGTGACGATGTGGGATAAAATAATGACAGGATACGAGGGGAGGCATTTCAACTTACAAGAGCGACTGCTTACCCAAGCAAGAGTTGTCACGTTTTACATATCACAACTTGCATTCCCCTTGCCCAGCAGACTTAACCTTGATCATGACTATATTATTTCGCGCTCATTCATTTCCCCATGGACAACCACACCATCAGTTATTTTCATATTTGTTCTAGCATATGCTGCTTATTCAACTAGAACAAAAAAACCGATCATTAGTTTTGGGATATCCTGGTATTTACTCACTTTACTAATTGAATCAACCTTCATTCCGCTTGAAATCATTTTTGAGCACAGGCTCTATCTACCTTCTGTTGGTTTTTTTATAGCAATTCTTTCTATTGCTGACCATGCAAACTTTGCTTACCAACGCAAAACAAACAAAGACATTTCAAAACATCTATATCTTTTAATTGCTATATTTATTTCCATTTCTTCACTACTAACAACCGCAAGAAATCATGACTGGCGAGACTTCTTGTCAATAACAAAAGACTGCTATATTAAATCTCCTGACAAAGCAAGAAACTCCATCAACTATGGACGAGCGTTGTCACTGGCTGGAGAATACACTAAAGCTACGGAGATGTATGAAAATGCATTGGACTCAAGCCTCACTCATCGAGGCAAAGACTCTTACGATGAATACCTTGACGCAGCAAACAATATTATTGTTGATTTAATAAGACAGAAAAAATACGATGAGGCAATCAGCAGATCAAAAATTATTCTTCAAAATGCCCCTGATGAATTAAACGCACAAACTCTACCTAAATTTTTTTACAACTTAGGAATAGCATATCATCTTTCCGGAAAATATTTGTTCGCTTACGAAGCATATATCAATGCACTACACATGATGGATACCGAAGCGAATGAAATGATACAACAGGCATTAATCAAAGTACTTATAACTGCACATGACGATGATGAACTCCGTAAAAAAATGCATATCAAATCAACCGACAATAAACAGTTGGCAGCTTTTATTCGAGTTACAGAAATTCTAATTCAAGAAAGAGATTATGCCGCAGCGAGAAAATACATTTCACAAGCTCAATTGCTTTCCCCTAACAACAAAGATGTAGATGAAATACAAGATGTATTCCAACAAAAAGAGATCAAGAACAGGGAAGCACAAAAAAATGGGGCGTTAAAAAGTCACCTTCTTTACAAATCTGATACAAATTACAAGCTGCGTATAATTGTTGCTAACTTCATTGTCAAATATTATTCCCTATTGCACGGTCGAACACTAGGGATCCTATTAAAAGATAGCCTTGAAAAATATCCTAGCGATCCATTCCTGACATGGTACTTTATTAATTGGTTAATTTCCCAAAACGAAATAGAGACAGCATTAACCTTCACTCAGCATGGTCTGGCACGATCCCCCAACTTTCATCTCTTTCTTGACCAAGCCGCGACAATTTACTCATTAAAAAGTCAACCTGACAAAGAACTTGAAACCCTGAACAAGTTACTTAATTGTTATCCAAAACATCCGAATTGGCACATGATCGAATTTCAGATATCAGCGCTAAAAAAACATCTCAAAAAAGCTATCATTTCTTCCTCATTGAATCAAAATAAGCGTTACCTACCTACCATTCAGCAGCCAACAACCTTCTAGGCAGAATGACTATGTCAAAAAATGAATCTGTATCGATACTTATCCCTGCCTACAATGAGGAATTAAATATCGGAAAAACGATACGTTCCATCAAAGAACTTTATCCAGATTTTGAAGTTTTAGTTGTCGATGATGGTTCAACTGACAACACCCTCACCATTGCCATGGAGGCCGGAGCCAACGTCTGGCCGCACCCTTACAACATCGGCAATGGTGCGGCAATCAAAACCGGATTGAGGACCGTAGCCGGCGAGTGGGTGGTTATGATGGATGCAGATGGACAGCATGATCCGGTCGATATTGCCAGACTCCTCGAATATCGGGATCGATACGACATGGTGGTCGGGTCCAGGTCCAATAAAACTCAGGCTTCATTGCCACGGTTGCTAGCCAACACCATTTACAATCGCTTTGCCTCCTATGTGACCAAGTTCAAGGTGGAGGATCTGACCTCGGGATTGCGCTTGATGCGCAATGAGACAGCCAGAAAATTCATCTATCTCTTGCCGAACACCTTTTCCTACCCCTCGACCCTGACCCTTGCCTATCTGCGCAGTGGCCGGAGTATCAAATATATTCCCATTGAGGCAAAGAAAAGAATGGGGAAGAGTAAGATCAAGCTGCTCCAGGACGGCACCCGCTTCTTTCTAATCATCACCAAGATTGCCACCCTCTTTTCACCACTGCGAGTCTTTTTGCCGGTGAGTTTCACGCTCTTCACCACTGGAATTCTCTATTATTTGTATACATTTTACACTGCCCATCGTTTTTCCAATATGTCGGCGCTTCTCTTTTCCTCGGCGCTGATTATTTTTATGATGGGACTGATCTCCGAACAGATTTCTCAGATGCGTTACGACAGGGTTGAAGACTAATTGAGTGTTGTCTGAACAACAAGAATCCCCTTCCTGGACGATTCAACATGAAAACAACAGCCCAACTACCTTTGGTCACAATTGCCATTCCTCTATATAACGAGGGTAAGCATGCCGAAGAGGCATTATCTTCAATAAGCAATCAGGATTTCTCCAATCTGGAGATACTCATTTCCGACAATAACTCAAGCGATGAAACTAGTGCGATATGCCGGAGGTTTGCCGAAAGAGATCCACGGATACGATATCATTGTCACGCAGAGAACATGGGAGTTATCGCAAACCACAAATATTTGACAAGAATCGCCTGCGGAAAATACTTCATGTTTGCGGGGGGGCACGACAAATGGTCTTCCAATTTAGTTTCAGAATGTGTTCATGTTTTAGAACATCATCCAAAGGCGGTTGTTGCCACTGGTACGCCGTTCTGGATTGATGAGGATAACAAACCACTGGGGAAATTTACTGGATGGTACGACACCCGTGGTCTCAATCCGGTGAGCAGATTTTTCACGGTTTTCTGGGGAAATCCAAATCCGATATTGGGAGTTTTCAGACGCGAGGAGATGCCAGACCTGCGGCAGTACACATATGCGGGAGCCGACCTAGTGATTTTGGCGCTACTTGCGCTTAAGGGAGAAACAGCTGTTGCGCCCAACGCTATGTTCTACAGAAGGCAAAACCGGGTGCCCGAAAGTCATAACGCTCGCATGCGACGCTACAAAAGCAAGGAGTCGAAAATAGCCGACACCTTTTTTTTCAAGTTGCTTCCCTTGGCCAAACTGCCGTTTGAATTGTTGCGGATTGTCATTCAGTCAGAAGTTAGTTTATTGGAAAAATTATCTATCTTCACAATCCTCCTACCAGCCTTACCGGTTAGATACATCATTGGCCGAATGGATAGCAACGCAAATTCAGTCAAATCCGAACCGTCAAGTTCAACATGAATTTCCGCAATAAAACTTCTGGAAAATTACTACAGACCACAAAACTGCTTTACACACCAGTCTCATTCTTTTTTATATTTTACTTTTCATGGACGAATCGAATATTACTCACGAAAATCTTTGAGGTTACAGACTTCGCGTATCTCGTTATCGCAGTATTCCTCTGGTGTGTACTCCACCTGCTTTCCCCTGTCGGAACAAAAATTATTTTTGCCAGCCTTGGATCACAAATATCTTACTCGCAATTATTAAGCATTTACATCATTAGACTGCCAGCCCGCTATTTGCCGGGAGGTATCTGGCACACTTTGGGCCGGCTTGCCGATTACCATTCCTTGGGAATTGCCAAAAAACATCTAACTCTCTTGGCCATTATCCAAACATTTTTCCCATGTCTGATTACGTTTTTCATCGGAGGTGGCTATTTGTGGCTGACAAAAGACAAAAGCATGCTTTCCACCCTAGAAGGCGGGTTAGCACTTATGAGCTTCACGATATTGTTAGCAATTCCCGTTATTGTCAAATGGAAGCGTCCTGACCATTGGCATCATAAATTTATTTTTTCATATATATTTCTCACCCTGCTTTCAATATCTTTCTGGCTGATAGCATCAGCCTCTTTTTTGTCTTATTATTACTCAGTCGCTGTTAGCTTAAATTCAATATCAATGTTCCACATTGCGGCAACGTATATTTTTTCCTGGGGAGTTGGCTACATCAGCATTTTTGCCCCCCAGGGGATCGGAGTTTTTGAAGTTGTCGCCGGGAAACTGATGGCATTACCAATGCCCCTTGGCGGCGCAGTCGCCTTCCTGGCCGGTTTTCGTGTCGTGACATTAGCGGCTGACAGTATTGCCTGGCTTTCATATCGTTTTATTATAATTATCTCATCGAGACTTCTCGATAAAAACCACTAACAGATTAATAGCAATAAAACTGCATGACACCTGCGACTTGCCATATGATAAATCACCAATACTACGAACGACTATATTACAAAAAGAAAACGGACCGTTGGAATAACACATGTGGTGGCCACTCTTGCCTACCGACTCCAAGTTGAAGCAAAAAACAAGGAAAAGGATATGAAAGCTGTAATCTTATGTGGCGGACTTGGCACACGTATAAGTGAAGAAACAATTGTACGTCCCAAGCCCATGGTTGAAATTGGGGGACGACCAATTCTTTGGCATATAATGAATATGTTTTCTTTCCATGGCATTGATGAGTTTGTCATTTGCCTTGGCTACAAAGGCTATATAATAAAGGAATATTTTGCCAACTACTTTCTGCATATGTCGGATGTGACATTTTGCATGACCGAAAATAAAATGAAAGTTCACCACAATTACGCCGAACCATGGAAAGTAACGTTGGTGGATACCGGCGAAAATACCATGACCGGCGGTCGATTAAAACGGGTCCGTGAATATATAGATGATGAAGATTTCTTTTTTACTTACGGTGATGGGGTCAGTAACGTCGATATTGGCCAACTGCTTTCTTTCCATAAGGCACAAAACACATTGGCCACGGTAACTGCCGTGCATCCACCTGGGCGTTTTGGAGTGTTGGGCCTGGACAAAAATAAAATCACAAAATTCGTTGAGAAACCCCACGGAGAAGGGGGGTGGATAAATGGCGGCTACTTCGTACTTTCCCCAAAGGTGCTTGATTATATAGAAGGCGATGATAGCACATGGGAACATGCTCCACTGGAAAGATTAGCTGGAGATGGACAACTTTCAGCTTATAAACATCATGGTTTCTGGCAATGCATGGATACTCTCCGCGACAAGGAGTATCTTGAAAAACTATGGAAATCTGGAGAAGCCCCCTGGAAGGTGTGGAATAAGTAATGAGCTTTTGGTACGGCAAAAGAGTTTTTATTACAGGGCATACCGGCTTTAAGGGGAGTTGGCTCTCTCTATGGCTGCGTCTTGCAGGTGCGGAAGTCATTGGCTATTCACTGCCGCCGGTAGACGAATTGAACCTTTTTGAAGTTGCCCACATCGCAGATTGCATGACTTCAATAATCGGCGATATCCGTGACATGGGCAATCTGGAAAATGTCATTCGGACGTATAAGCCTGAAATTGTAATTCATATGGCGGCGCAAGCTTTAGTCAGGCCATCCTACGAAGACCCTGTTGGCACTTTCTCCACTAATGTCATGGGTACGGTGGCACTTCTCGAAGCGGCAAGAAAAGAGAAAACGGTACGAGTCGTAATCAATGTAACCAGTGATAAATGTTATGAAAACAAGGATTACAAGAGAGGGTACCGGGAAGATGATCCCATGGGAGGCCATGACCCCTATTCATGCAGTAAAGGTTGCGCAGAACTTGTCACCGATGCTTACCGGCGTTCTTTTTATGAAAAACATGACATAGGGTTGTCCTCAGTTCGGGCCGGCAATGTCATAGGGGGCGGAGACTGGTCGCAAGATCGACTTGTTCCGGACATCATGAAAAGCATTGTTCAAAAAAAATCGGTGGCAATTCGTAACCCCCATGCTGTCAGACCTTGGCAACATGTACTTGAGGCCTTGGGTGGTTATCTCCTGCTTACGGAAAAGATGTGGGACAGTGGGCAAAAATTTGCTGAAGGCTGGAATTTTGGTCCCAATGATGAAAGCGCAAAGCCAGTTAGCTGGATTGTAGACCACCTCTGTCGAAAGTATGACGAGGGGGCCAATTGGAAGAGCGACAACCGAAAACATCCTTATGAGGCCGATTTCCTGAAGCTGGATTGCCGTAAGGCGAAAGCATACCTCGACTGGACCCCTAAACTAGCGCTTGACGAGGCATTGAACTGGGTTGTTGAATGGTACCGTGCCTATCAAGAGGGGCAGGATATGAAAACGGTTACCGAGGAGCAAATATTGCGATACAAAAATTGGAGCAACGATTGATTGGCCATCGCAAATAGATCTGATCTAAAATCCTAACAAGAGAAGACACTTGAGTAGCGCAAAACTTGGATGCAGGATGCCGATATGAGGACGATCCGCCTTAATCATACACATGCCTACAAAACAACTGCGAGGCCCAAATGAGCAGTAGTTTTGATATACTTTCAACGTCCATTACTGGTCTATGTCGCCTCCAGCGAAAACCGATACGAGACAATCGTGGC
>JAQYVV010000030.1 GCA_030145275.1 Desulfurivibrionaceae bacterium
AGAAGGTGTAGAGATGGTCATGCCAGGAGACAATGTCTCAGTAACTGGCGAATTGATCACCCCCATCGCCATGGAAGAGGGACTTCGTTTCGCAATCAGGGAAGGTGGCCGAACAGTAGGCGCCGGTGTTATCAACAAGATTATAGAATAAATTGGAGTAATTTCGATGCAGACTCAGAAAATTCGCATCAGGCTGAAAGGATATGATCACAAACTTTTAGATCAATCTACGCTGGAAATAGTTGACACGGCAAAAAGTACCGGTGCAATGGTTGCTGGTCCTATCCCTCTGCCAACCACAATCAATAAATACTGTGTACTAAGATCTGTACATGTTGATAAGAAATCAAGAGAGCAATTTGAGATGCGGACCCATAAACGTCTCCTTGATATACTTGAACCAACTCAACAGACCATAGATGCACTGATGAAACTCGAATTATCTGCGGGTGTTGACGTAGAAATAAAATTATAACTTGAAAACATCGAGTAGGTTGAGGATATGCCAAAAATAATAGGATTATTAGGAAAAAAGGTCGGAATGACCAGGATGTATGACGACGATGGACGTGCTACTGCTGTCACCGCACTGGAAATGCCACCATGCTTTGTTGTGCAGAAAAAAACCATTGCGACTGATGGTTATAATGCCATCCAGCTTGGATTCGATAACAAGAAAGAATCAAAGATGAACAAAGCTGAGATTGGTCATGTTAAGGCTGCCGGTAAAGGTGGCTTCTATCATCTTAAAGAGTTCAGAATTAACGATCCTGACCAATATGAAGTAGGTCAGAGTCTTGCGATGACTGACATATTTAAGGTTGGTCAGCTTATAGACGTTAGTGGGATTAGTAAGGGGAAGGGCTTTCAAGGTGTTATGAAACGTCATGGCTTCCGAGGCGGACGTGGAAGTCATGGGTGTGGCTGGCGTCGAAAGCCAGGTTCCATAGGTTGCAGTGCAACACCATCCCGTGTTGTTAAAGGGAAAAAGATGCCTGGACGTATGGGTGGCGATCTTGTGACCAAGAAAAACGTTATTGTTATTGATATCAGGCCAGAAGACAACATTATGCTTGTGAAAGGGTCTGTTCCTGGGGCGAAAAAAAGCCTATTACAGGTTTTTTTCAAGTAAATCAAATCGCCTTTTGGTGAAGCAAAGTTAATCGGGGGTTCCTGAGGATGGCAGTTACAGAATTATATAATATTGATAATGAAAAAGTAGGTGAGGTCGAATTGAATGATCATCTATTTTGCCAGGAAGTTAACCAACATATTCTACATGATGTAGTCAGGATGCAAAGGGCTAATCGTAGATCTGGAAACGCTTGTACAAAAACAAGAGTTGAGGTTCAAGGTACCTCTGCTAAACCTTTTAAACAAAAAGGTACAGGTAGAGCAAGGGCTGGTAGTAGAAGATCTCCTCTCTGGAGAGGGGGTGGTGTTACTTTTGGGCCAAAACCTAGAGATTATTCATATCTACTTCCTAAGAAAGTTAGAAAATTGGGTCTTAAAATGGCATTGTCGGCCAGGTTTAGTGAGAATAACCTAATGGTTCTTGATACCTTTAAGATGGATGAGATTAAGACTAAAAGCTTTGCCGCTGTTATGGATAAACTTGAACTTGGCAATGCTCTTATCGTTATCCCTGGACATGATGAAATGTTGGAAAAATCATCCAGCAACATATATGGCATCAAGGTTCTTTCAACTGAAGGACTTAACGTATATGATATACTACTTCATAAAAAACTCGTTCTGCTTCAATCTAGTTTAGAACAGCTTGAGGAGAGACTTCAGTCATGATCAATATGTATGATATTATAAGAAAACCTTGTTTGACCGAGAAGGGTATGACTCTTCAAGAAGTTCACAATCAGATAGTGCTGAAGGTTAATCCTTGCTCAAATAAGATTGAAATAAAAGAAGCGATGGAAAAACTTTTCAATGTAAAAGTTGAAAAGGTACGTACAGCCAATATGACTGGCAAAAGCAAAAGAGTCGGAAAACATATTGGCAAGACATCAAATTGGAAAAAAGCCGTTGTAACCCTCGCTGAGGGTGAAAAACTGGATTTTCTTGAAGAATTATAATTATTAATTACTGCTATAATCGGGGTTTACAATGCCTATTAAAACCTATAAACCGACATCACCGGGAAGACGAAATTTTACATCCGTCGTTAATCCTGAACTTTCAAAAAAAGCGCCGGAAAAAAGCCTTTTAGCGAAACTCACTAAATCAGGCGGCCGTAATAATTATGGTCGGATAACCGCGCGTCATATTGGCGGTGGACATAAAAGAAAATATAGAATTATTGATTTTAAAAGAAACAAAGTCGATATTCCAGGTAAAATTGCCGCAATTGAATATGATCCCAATCGCTCAGCAAATATAGCTCTCATAGTTTACACAGACGGAGAAAAAAAATATATTCTGGCTCCCCAGGGAATCAAGGTAGGTGAGAATATTGTCTCCGGCGAAATGGTAGATGTGAAAGTTGGTAATTGTATGGAAATGGGCAATATGCCTCTTGGCTCTATTATTCATAATATTGAAATGAAAATTGGCAAGGGAGCACAGCTTGTTCGCAGCGCTGGTGTTTCTGCTCAACTTATGGCTAAAGAGGGTGAGCATGTTCTTGTTAAGCTACCTTCTGGTGAAGTTCGTAAATTTCACAAGAAATGCCGTGCCTGTTTTGGGAAAATTGGAAATTACGAACACTCAAGTCAAAAACTTGGTAAAGCAGGGCGTAATAGATGGAAAGGAAAACGACCAAGTGTTCGTGGAGTTGCTATGAACCCACATGATCATCCAATGGGTGGTGGTGAAGGTAAATCATCCGGTGGACGTCATCCTTGTTCCCCATGGGGAATGCCTGCAAAGGGATTCAAAACAAGGAAACGTAAAGCCTCAGACAAGTATATTGTTAACAAAAGGTCTTAACTAGGAGGAAGATAGATGGGACGTTCAATAAAAAAAGGTCCATTCATAGATGACCATTTGTTGAAAAAAGTACAGCAAGCAAAAGATTCAAGTTCAAGGCAGGTTATAAAAACTTGGTCCAGAAGGTCGGATATAAGCCCTGACATGGTTGGTCTTACCTTTGCCGTACATAATGGAAAAAAATTCATTCCAGTATTTGTGACAGAAAATATGGTTGGTCAAAAGCTTGGGGAGTATTCTCCGACTAGAACCTACTACGGTCATACTAGCGGAAAGAAAAAATAAATTTACAGTAATTCCATTCAAGAAAGATTGACAAAATAGGAGCAAGGCTAAGATGGAAGCTAGGGCTGGTGTTAAACAGATTCGGATATCCCCTCAAAAGGCGAGATTGATTGCTGATTTAGTTCGTGGCAAAGATGTTGCGGTTGCTATTAATCACCTGCGTTTCATGCCTAAAAAAGGTGCGCGGATCATTCGAAAGGTCTTAGAAGCTGCGGTTGCAAATGCAAGCCAGAATGAGGCTATAGATATAGATACATTGTATGTGAAAGAAATACAGGTCAATGGTGGACCGATGTTGAAGAGAATCAGACCGCGTGCAATGGGCAGGGCCTCTCGCATATTGAAGCGAACAAGCCATATCAATGTTGTTCTTGAGGAACAATAAACCGTATTAATAATAAGTTTAGGTTGCGACAACCTGTAATGGAGGAAGATTTTGGGTCAGAAAGTTAATCCAATCGGCTTACGCCTTAATATAGTGAGAACCTGGGAGTCAACCTGGTATGCAGGGAAAGACTATTCTAAATTCTTAATTGAAGACCAGAAGATAAGAAAATTTCTGAAAAAGCGTTTGTATCACGCTGGTATTTCCAGGATTCAAATAGCCAGGACAGGTGAAAAGCTTAAAGTTAAACTTCACACAGCTAGGCCAGGAATTGTTATTGGTAAGAAAGGCTCTGAAATTGAGAACCTTAAAACTGACCTTGACAAAATGACCCAAAGAACATGTCTCATTGACATTCAGGAAGTTCGTCGTCCTGAAGCTGATGCACAGCTGGTCGCAGAAAATATAGCAATGCAACTTGAGCGTAGAGTTGCATTTAGACGAGCGATGAAAAAGTCGGTAAATATGGCCTTGAAATTTGGTGCGAAAGGTATTAAGATAGCTTGTTCTGGTCGTTTAGGCGGAGCTGAAATGGCCAGGAGAGAGTGGTATCGAGAGGGACGAGTTCCTCTGCATACACTTAGGGCTGATATCGATTATGGTGTTGCTGAAGCAAAGACTACATACGGCCAGATAGGTGTTAAAGTATGGATCTTTAAAGGTGAAGTACTTTCAGATTCAGATCCTGCATCTGCATAATCCGATTTTTATATTAACACCCCACAGGGGTATAAGTGCCTTAACAGTAGAGTGTAATATATTTATTTCAAAATACTTTTAGCGGTTTGTGTTTTTATGGCAGAAATTCAGCGCTAAGGCACTAAATAAAAATAAATTTTTAAGGTAGAAAAATGCTCAGTCCAAAAAAAATTAAATTTAGAAAACAATTCAAAGGCCGGATGAAAGGCAAGGCTCAGCGCGGCTCTGATATATCCTTTGGTGAATTTGCCTTGAAGGCCATATCTTGTGGGAAGCTCTCTTCTCAGCAAATAGAAGCAGGACGTATTGCGATTAATCGTAAAATCAAGAGAGGCGGGCAGATGTGGATTAGGGTATTTCCTGCAAAACCTATCACTAGTAAACCTGCTGAAACAAGGATGGGTAAAGGTAAGGGCGCACCAGAGGGATGGGTCGCCATAATTAGGCCAGGAAAAGTGCTCTATGAAATTAAGGGTATTGAAAAAGAAACTGCAAAAAAGGCCTTAAAACTTGCTGCAAGTAAATTCCCCTTTGAAACAAAAGTAATTTGCAAGGAAGAAACAGTATGAAAATATCAGAAATGCGTGAACTTAGTGTGGATGAGCTTAGCGGGAAAGTGGTGGACATGTCCGAAGAACTTTTTAAGTTAAGATTTCAAAATGGTATAAGGCAACTGGAAAGTACCGCAAAATTAAAGAATATTCGTAAAAATATTGCTCGGGTGAAAACGGTAATCAGCGAGAAGAAAGCTCACGCCGCATAAACTTCGCCATAGAATTAATCACTAAGAATAGAAATAGGTATTTTTAATAATGGACACTACAAATAAAATAAAGAAAACTCGCGTTGGTATTGTCATTAGTGACAAAATGACAAACAGTATCGTTGTAAATACAGTAAGGCGAGTTCGTCATAAAATGTATGGGAAAATGATCAGCTTAGATAAAAAATATATGGCTGATGATCCCCAGAATGAATGTAATATTGGTGACAAGGTACTTATAGAAGAGTGTCGGCCAATGAGCAAAAATAAAAGATGGAGATTACGTCAAGTAATCGAAAAGACAGCGTAGGTAGCCCTGAAAATAGCGGTCTTTAAGCTTTAGATTGATAAAACACTGTTGTGCTATGAACATCAGTATAACAGTGTTTTTCTATTGGAATAGACAGCATCTGTCAGAAAATGTGACGGTGTATTTAATAAGAGAATAAAAATCCTGGTAAGATCATGATACAGAGCGAAAGTGTACTTAATGTTGCTGATAACTCCGGTGGAAAGAAAATACTTTGCATTAAAGTATTGGGCGGATCAAAACGTCGCTATGCTGGAGTGGGAGACGTTATAGTTGTTACAGTTAAAGAGGCTATGCCAAATTCAAAAGTAAAAAAAGGTGATGTCCTTAAGGCTGTTATAGTTCGGACTGCCAAAGAGATCAAACGTTGGGATGATACTTCCGTGCGATTTGATGAAAATTCAGCAGTACTGCTAACAGGGACAGGTGATCCAGTTGGCACCCGTATTTTCGGTCCGGTGGCGAGAGAACTGAGAAGCAAAGGATACATGAAAATTGTATCACTTGCACCAGAGGTTCTTTAATTAGATTAATTCTAGTTTCTATAATCATCCCTGTTCTTTTCTTGTCAGGGGTAAATTAGTATAGAGTAATACGCGGTGAGGCGAAACATGCAGAGCAGCGGATGTAAAATTAAAAAGAATGACCAAGTTGAAGTAATAGCCGGAAAAGACAAGGGTAGAGTTGGTAAGGTGTTGCGAGTCTTACTCTCCGATGGAAGGGCTATTGTTGAAAAAGTCAATATGATCAAAAGACATACCAAGCCTAACCCGACTAACCAGCAGGGTGGGATTATTGAAAGGGAGGCTGCAATCCAGCTGTCCAATTTGAAAATCATTTGCCCAAAATGCTCAAAGACCGTTAGGATAGGAAAAAAAGTCTTAGATGATGGTGAAAAAGTAAGAATTTGTAAAAAATGTGGAGAATCTGTCGAGGCTAAGGCTTAAGCACAGATTTTTAGGAGATTGTAATGGCTGGTATTAAAGAATTTTATCATAAAGAATGTATCCCCCTTCTGATGAAGGAATTTGGTTATTCAAACCTTATGCAGGTTCCGAAAATAACTAAAATTGTCCTGAATATGGGCCTAGGAGAAGCAGTACAAAATCCTAAAATGGTTGAGGGTGCAGTTCGAGAACTCACTGATATGGCGGGCCAGAAGGCAGTCGTAACTAAGGCAAAAAAATCCATTGCCGGGTTTAAGCTTCGAGAAGGTATGCCTATTGGTTGCAGGGTTACTCTGAGAAATGACATGATGTATGATTTTCTCGCAAAACTTGTACATATTGCTCTACCAAGGGTACGAGATTTTCGCGGTATTTCTCCCAAGTCTTTCGATGGAAGAGGTAATTTTGCCCTTGGTATTAAAGAACAGATAATTTTCCCTGAAATCGACTATGATAAGATCGATAAAATCAAGGGATTGAATATTGTTATTGGAACGAGTGCAAATACTAATGAGGAAGGGCTTTTTCTGTTGAAAACAATGGGAATGCCTTTTCGCAAATAAGTAAAGAGGGAAGGACCTTGGCTAAGAAATCAATAATAGCAAAAAGTAAAAATAAACCAAAGTTTGGCGTTAGGGCATATAATCGTTGTCCACTCTGTGGAAGACCTCGCGCTTTTATTAGGAAATTCGGCATCTGTAGAATTTGTTTCAGATCCCTTGCCAATAAAGGTGAGGTAACTGGGGTAACCAAATCAAGCTGGTAAGACCTTTAGTTTCTTTAAAGAAAACAAAGTTAATTTATTTAAGATGTAAAAAGGAGCTAGTTCAATGTCAATGAGCGATCCTCTGGCAGATATGCTGACCAGAATAAGAAATGCAGGAATGGCAAAATTCGACACAGTTGATATGCCCCATTCCAAATTAAAAGCAAGTATTGCAACACTTCTTAAAGAGGAAGGGTATATCAGAGATTTTCATTTTGTTGACGACGGAAAAGTTAATAAAACACTGAAAGTTGACCTGAAGTACGATGAGTCCGGCCTAAATGCTATCTCAGGACTAAAAAGGGTTAGCAAACCAGGAAGGCGAATTTACTCGAAGTTTACCGATATACCAAAGGTTATGAGTGGCTTAGGAGTATCTGTTGTGTCAACCTCACAAGGATTGATGACTGACCGAAAGGCACGTGACCAGAAAGTTGGTGGCGAGATACTCTGCGCTATCTGGTAATAATAATAAGAGTTTTAACGTTGGAGAATACTGATGTCCAGGATAGGCAATAAACCAATCCAGATACCCACTGGTGTTAAGTGTGAAGTGAGCGGTTCTCATGTCAAGGTAGCAGGCCCTAAGGGCAGCTTGGAAAGAGATGTTCGCCCTGAGATAGAAATTATAGAAGAGGGTAATACACTGCTGGTTAAAGGTAAGGATGATAGCAAAAAAACAAATGCGTTTAGAGGAATGACTCGCTCTTTAATCGATAATATGATTGTTGGTTCTGTAGAGGGATTCCAGAAAAAACTCATTGTTGAAGGTGTTGGTTACAGAGTAAAAGTTGCAGGAAGTCAGGTTACTTTGAATGTTGGTTACTCAAATCCTGTTGACTTTGAGCTGCCCAAAGATGTATCCGCTACAGTTGAAAACAATATACTTGTTCTCGATTCAATTAATAAAGAACTTCTCGGTTTGACCGCTGCCAGGATTAGAGACATCAGGAAACCTGAGCCTTACAAAGGTAAAGGGATTCGTTACTCTGATGAGCATATAGTCAGGAAAGTTGGTAAAGCCGCTGGTAAGAAATAAGTAAGGGCAATAAAAATGGCAAAAACGAATAAAAAAGTTGTTGCAAGAAAGAAAAGAATTAGACGTATCAGAAAGAATATCAATGGTACGTTGGAGAGCCCGCGCTTAAGAGTGTTTAAAAGTGCTCAGCATATCTATGCTCAGGTGATAGATGATACAGCAGGAAATACATTATCTGCTGCTTCGTCTCTGAACAAAGAAATAGACAAGACTGATCTTAAAGGGAAGGTAGATATGGCCCGGAGGGTTGGTGTTCTTATTGCGGAGAAGGCTAAAGCGAAAGGTATTGAAAAGGTTGTGTTTGATCGAGGTGGTAATATTTACCACGGCAGAATCAAAGCACTATCTGAAGGAGCCCGCGAAGCTGGGCTCAAGTTTTAATACGAACTAATAGAGTAAACAGATGAATATTGGAGGTTTGATCCTTGGCTAATTTCAATAAAGAAAACGACGATCAATTAATTGAGAAGATAGTTTTCATCAATCGGGTTGCCAAAGTTGTCAAGGGCGGTCGTCGATTCAGCTTTAGTGCCATTGTCGTAGTTGGTGATGGAAATGGTAAAGTAGGTTATGGACTTGGTAAAGCAAATCAGGTACCTGAAGCGATTCGAAAGGGCGTTGATAAGGCAAAAAAAGATATGAAACGTGTTGCTATCAATGATATTAGCATACCTCATATTATCCAAGGTAAATATGGTGCTGGATGTGTGTTATTAAAACCAGCCTCAGATGGTACTGGTGTTATTGCTGGTGGTGCGGTTCGAGCAGTTCTTGAAGCTGCAGGGGTACATAATATCCTGACAAAGTGCCTTGGCTCCCACAATCCTCACAACTTGGTCAAAGCAACTTTGAATGGACTTAGGTCTCTCAGAAGTGCAGAGCAGATAGCCGCCCAAAGGGGCCTCTCTGTGGAAGAAATGGTTGCCTAACTCTCTTTCTAGCTGAAAGAGAACATTGTAAAAATATTCTGGTTGTTTTTTTAATAGAGGATAAAGATATGGAAGATAAGGTGACAGTAACCTTAACAAAGAGTCCTATCGGCAGTACCCAAAAGATTCGGGCTACCCTGATTGGTATTGGTTTAACCAAAATGCATAAAACGATTACCCGGAAAAACACACCTGAAATGCAAGGTATGATTAGAAAGGTTCAACATCTTGTAAGGGTGGAGGAATAGACATGTTAGATTTAAGCAATTTATCTCCGGCTCCTGGATCCAGGAAACAAAGAAAAAGATTAGGACGTGGACATGGTACTGGCCATGGTAAAACTTCAGGACGCGGTCATAAAGGTTTCAAGTCTCGCTCTGGTAGTGGTGTTAGACCCGGTTTTGAAGGTGGTCAAATGCCCCTACATAGAAGGCTTCCCAAAAGAGGTTTCACCAATATCTTTAAAAAACAATTCAATGTAGTTAACGTCTCTGATTTAGATCGATTTGAAGATGGAACTACAATCGACAGAGACCTCCTGGCTGCAAATGGTTTAATCTCTAAAAAATGCGAGTTTATTAAAATACTCGGAGATGGAGAATTAACCAAAAAATTGAATATATCAGTAGACAAAGTCAGCACTACAGCTCGTCAGAAAATTGAAGCGGCTGGCGGAAGTGTAGAGGAATAAGAATGGCTGGAGGTCTACAAGGCGCTGCCAATATACCTGAACTCAAAAGGCGAATAATTTTTACCTTATTGATGCTGGCAGTATATCGTGCTGGAGTACAGATTCCAACACCTGGTATTAATGGAGAAGCCTTAGGCGCATTCTTTGCCCAAAATGCAGGCACCCTTTTTGGGATGTTTAACATGTTTTCCGGCGGTGCCTTGGAAAACTTTTCCATTTTTGCCCTAGGTATAATGCCGTACATCTCGGCATCTATTATATTTCAATTATTAACCGTTGTAATTCCTCATATTCAAGCATTATCGAAAGAGGGTGAAGCTGGGCGAAGAAAAATTACCCAGTACACTCGGTATGCCACCGTAGGTATTGCAATTGTTCAAGGACTTTTTATTAGTATAGGCTTGGAAAGCATGGCTGCACCAACTGGAGATGCTATGATTGTCATCACTCCAGGTTGGGCTTTCAGGATCATGACCATAATAACCCTGACATCTGGAACCGCCTTTATAATGTGGCTTGGAGAACAGATGACCGAAAGAGGGATAGGCAACGGTATTTCTCTTATCATATTTGCAGGTATTGTTGCTAGAATGCCAGCTGCAATTGTAAATACAATTAAAATGGCTACAGCCGGTGAAATGGCCATGATTATGATCCCAATTCTCCTGTTTATGATGGTTGGAGTTATGGGGGTTATCATATTTTTTGAAACTGCCCAGCGCCGCATTCCAATTCAATATGCAAAAAGAATGGTCGGCAGGCAAATGTATGGTGGGCAACGTTCTCACCTACCATTAAAAATCAATATTTCTGGGGTTATACCACCCATTTTTGCCTCTTCGATCATGATGTTTCCTGCCACAATTGGAGGATTTATCCAAATAGAATGGGTACAGCAAGTGACCGCTCTGCTCTCCTGGGGAAGTTTTTGGCACACTGTAATGTATGTAGGATTTATTGTCTTCTTCTGCTTTTTTTACACGGCCGTAACCTTTAACCCAACAGACATAGCTGATAATCTAAAAAAGAATGGCGGGTTTATTCCCGGAATAAGGCCTGGTAAAAGTACCTCTGACTTCATAGATAAAGTTATGGTACGTCTAACGGTTATTGGGGCAACCTATATAAGTGTTGTCTGTGTATTGCCGACAATACTTGTGGATAAAATTAATGTCCCTTTTTACTTTGGTGGGACAGCTCTGTTAATTGTTGTCGGAGTAGCTATTGATACTATTTCCCAGATTGAATCTTATACTGTAATGAGAAATTATGATGGCTTTCTTAAGACAGGCAGGATAAAAGGACGTTGATGATCGGCTAATTTTGTTACATCTTAGCGGATCAAAGAGACACTTTATTCAATGGGCAATACAATAAGCTTAAAATCTTCAGAAGAAATAAAAATAATGTTCGAGGCAAACCAGATAGTTGCTGGTACCTTGAAAATGTTACAGGATAAAATAAAAGTCGGTGTTAATACTCTTCAGCTTGATGAATTGGCTGAAGAATATTGCAGGAAAGCCAAGGCAAAGCCTGCTTTTAAGGGATATCGTGGCTTTCCCGGTAGTTTATGTGTCTCACTTAATGAACAGGTGGTGCACGGCATACCTTCGAAGAAGACAGTTCTAAAGGATGGAGACATCCTGAGTATTGATTTTGGAGTTAATTATAAAGGTTATTTTGGGGATTCAGCTATCACTGTTCCCATTGGCATTATAAATCCGAAGATTGAAAAACTGTTGAGTGTTACCTCAGAATCACTTGATCTTGGTATTGAGCAGATGATTGCTGGTAATCGCGTAAGCGATGTTTCTTTGGCAATACAGAATCATGTTGAAAGCAATGGCTTTTTTGTTGTAAAACAGTTTGTTGGGCACGGTATCGGCAAACAACTGCATGAAGCACCTGAGGTGCCAAATTATAAAAGAAGTGGCAGTTCACCAAGGCTAATGCCTGGAATGGTACTGGCAATAGAACCCATGGTCAATGTGGGAACCTCGGATGTTCGAGTTCTTAAAGATGGTTGGACTGTAATTACTGTTGACAAGAAAGCCTCCGCCCATTTCGAACACTCTGTCTTGGTTACTGAAGATGAGCCAATTGTGTTAAGCAGTAGAACTGTTAACTAAGAGTAGATACTGCCAAAAAGGATTTTATAAATGACTAAAGAAGAGGCAATTCAGGTAGAGGGCACCATTTTAGAACCTTTACCAAATGCAATGTTCAAAGTTGAACTTGAAAATGGTCACAAAGTACTGGCCCATATTTCAGGAAAAATGAGAATGCATTTTATTAAAATATTACCAGGTGATGTTGTTACCATTGAACTCTCTCCTTACGATTTAACGAGAGGTCGAATTATCTTCAGAGGTAAAGGTAAGAAAATTAAATAAATTTTGATTTAGGTGTTTAACATGAAAGTAAGATCATCGGTTAAAAAGATCTGCAGCGATTGTAAGGTCTTTAAAAGAAATGGTGTAGTTAGAGTATCCTGCAAAGTTAAAAAGCATAAACAACGGCAGGGATAATTTTTTTTAAAAATCACTTGGGAGTAAAATCTTGGCACGTATAGCTGGTATAGATCTACCGAAAAATAAACATATGGAAATTGCTCTGACCTATATCCATGGAATAGGAAAGACATCCGCGAGACAGATTCTAGATAAAATCAATCTTGCTTACAATGCAAACTCTGACGATATTACCGATCAGGATGTTACAGCAATCAGAAAAGTAATTGAAACCGAATATGTTGTCGAAGGTGACCGAAGACGTGAGGTTGCCATGGACATAAAGCGGTTAATGGATTTAGGCTGTTACCGAGGACTGAGACATCGAAAAGGTCTTCCTTGCCGAGGTCAGCGTACCAGTACTAATGCTAGGACAAGAAAAGGTCCTAGAAGAGTCGCTGGTAAAAAGTAAAATATCATACAAATTGATAGGAGAATAGAATGGCCAGTCCTAAGGGCAAGCGTAGTAAACGCAGAGAAAAGAAAAATATTCCTGAGGGAATTGTAAGTATAAAATCAACATTTAATAACACGTTGGTAACTTTCGCTGATAGACAAGGCAATGCAATTGCCTGGTGCAGTTCAGGATGTCTCGGCTTTAAGGGATCTCGTAAAAGTACTCCGTTTGCCGCTCAGAATGCTGTTGAAACCGCAGCAAAAAAAGCTATGGACAACGGAATGCGAAAAGTAGATGTTAAAATTACAGGCCCTGGTCCCGGTAGGGATGCAGCAATTAGAGCATTGCAGGTAGCAGGTTTGGAAGTGAATAAAATCACTGATATCACACCTATACCTCACAATGGCTGTAAACCACCGAAAAAACGAAGGGTCTGATTAGCAGATCAAATTTGGAGGAAGTACTTTGGCAAGATATACAGGACCCGTATGCCGGCAATGCCGTAGAGAGAAATTGAAATTATTTCTCAAGGGTGATAGATGTTATTCAGATAAATGTTCATTTGAGAGACGTGCGTTCCCTCCTGGACATCACGGTCAGGCAAGATTACGTAAAAGTTCTGACTATGCAATACAGCTCCGCGAAAAACAGAAAGTACGAAGAATGTACGGGATCTTGGAAGGACAATTTCGTAAATTCTTCTTCATCGCTGATCGTGCTAAGGGCGTTACTGGCGAAAACCTTTTAATTCTTCTTGAACGACGTCTTGATAATGTCATTTATCGCCTTGGTTTTGCAAGTTCTAGAACCCAGGCAAGACAACTTGTGCGCCATAACCACATTCTTGTGAATGGCAAAAAAGTAAATATCCCATCTTATCTTATTTCGGTCAATGATGTCATAAGCCTGAAAGAAAAAAGTAAGAAGGTAGAAGCAATAACTGATAGCCTTTCAGCAGTTGCCAGACGAGGCACACCAAGCTGGATTCAGTTGGACCAAGAAAACTTCAAAGGTACCATTCAAGCTATGCCTAATCGTGAAGAGATAACCATGCCGATTCAGGAAAACTTAATAGTGGAACTTTACTCTAAATAAGAAAGGCCATGACTGAAAACGAAATGAATTTAAATCTAGAAACGGATCCGTTTTATCGTAACTGGACCGAGCTTATTATGCCAGAAAAGCTCGAAGTAGATAAAGCAACTCATACCAATAATTTTGGTAAATTCACCTGCCAGCCTCTCGAACGAGGCTTTGCAACTACTGTTGGGAACTGTTTAAGACGAATTCTACTCTCTTCCATACAGGGTGCTGCAATAACCTCAATTAAAATTGAAGGTGCATTGCATGAGTATTCTACTATTCCTGGAATTCTTGAAGATGTAAGTGAGATTATCTTAAATCTTAAAGAAGTTCGGCTGCGCTTAAACTCTGACCAAAGCACAGTAATAAAGATAGAAAAAGATAGCCTTGGACCTGTTACTGCGGCGGATATTACTTCACCGGATGGAAGAGTTGAAGTTCTTAACCCAGATAAACATATCTGCACCATTACTGGTGAGGATGGCAAATTCAACGGTGAATTTCAAGTCAAATGGGGAAAGGGTTATCGTCCTTCAGATGAGAATAAAACAGATGATTTACCTGTTGATGCAATTGCCATAGATTCAATATTTTCACCCATTGAGAATGTTAAGATAATTGTGACTCAAGCTAGGGTTGGACAGCAGACAGACTATGATAAGCTGACCATGGAAATAAACACTGATGGTAGTGTAACTCCTGAAAATGCATTGGCTTATTCTGGTAAAATTCTCAAAGAACAGATGAGTATATTTATCAATTTTGACGAAGATAATGCCGAACCTGAAGTAAAAGAGGAGGAAGCGGCAAGCAGCAGCGAGATTAATGATAATTTATATCGCAGTGTTGAAGACCTGGAATTATCTGTTCGCTCTGCAAACTGTCTGAGGAATGCGGAAATTAAGTATATAGGCGAACTAGTTCAGCGTTCAGAACCTGAAATGCTTAAAACCAAAAATTTTGGTCGTAAATCACTTAATGAGATCAAGCAACTTCTCTCAGAAATGGAACTCTCACTTGGAATGGCTATTGATGGTTGGGAAATGCCTAATCAAAATGGTACAACCGAAGAATAAACTATCTATATTATTTATATCCGACTAATCGGAATATATTAATCGAATAAACAGTAAGTCAAGGTAAAGAACATGAGACATAGAAAAGCAGGTAGACGTCTTGGGCGTACTTCATCACATAAAAAAGCCATGGTTCGCAATATGGTTACTTCTCTCCTTGAGCATGAGAGAATCGTAACGACGACCCCTAAAGCTAAAGAGGTTCGTAAGGTTGCCGATAAAATGATAACCCTGGCTAAACGAGGGGATCTGCATGCCAGGCGTCAGGCCCTATCCTTTATTCAGGACAAGTCAATAGTGGCTAAATTATTTGACAAATTGCGAGAAGAGTACATGGACAGAAATGGTGGCTATACTAGAATTATCCAGACAGGTAATAGGCGTGGAGATGCTGCCCCCATGGCTATTCTTGAATTGGTTAATTACACCGAAGATGATCAAGACTCTGCTGATAACTGATTCAAAAATAATTATATCTCTTATCTAACTTCAAAAGCTGTTATTCCTAAAAAGGAATAACAGCTTTTTTTTTCTCATCTCTTTATTTTCACGCTTTTCTGCAATTTTTCTATCTCCTTAGTCCTTAGGTCTCGCACAAAAATAACTTCACATTTTCAGTCGCAACTGCAACATATACCAAGCCGATTTTCAATCGCGAAATCCTCAACGTAGCCCTGCTACGCCTGCGGTTTCACTCAGTCAAATCGACTTAACCTATGTCACATTTACACCTCAATTCTGCGAAGTTATTTTTGAGCGAATCCTTAGTTGACTAATTATTACACACCGTAAGTATTAAACCGAATACTTATTACCCGGCCTCCTTTAGAAATCTCAATAATTGTATATTTCTTTATCGTTATTTTCTTTTTTAACCATCCTATATTTTTGATTATTAAAAATAAATATAAAACATATCAATGGGTTATCTTTTGTGTGTTCTGCGTGGCACACTAATTGCTACAGTATATACTTGTGATATGTGGGGATTTTAGTTAGCTCCCCTTCGGGTAAGTGTCTACAGCAAATCTACTTACTGGAAACAACAGAAAGCCCTTTTTAAGGGATTAACTGTCAAATAAACCACAAGGTAATGATTATGGTTACAATGAATACTACTTTTTTAGATAATAACGATATTGCTTCTAGTTCTACTAATCTACAGCTCTATTTACGAGAAATTAGCAAATTGCAACTGCCGGCCAAGTCTGAAACAGAGGGCTGGGCTATTGACTATAGTAATGGGGATAAAAGCGCAGGCACCAAGATGGTACTTGCTAACTTGCGTCTTGTGGTAAAGGTTGTTTCAGATTATCAAAAGTATTGGACCAGCAACTTTCTTGATCTGATCCAAGAGGGTAATGTTGGCTTGACTAGGGCGGTTGAAAAATATGACCCCCATCGTGGAGTAAAATTTTCTTCATATGCCGCATATTGGATAAGGGCACATGTATTAAAATTTATTATGGATAACTGGCGCCTTGTGAAAATTGGGACTACCCAGGCACAGCGTAAACTTTTTTTTAAGTTGAACAAAGAAAAAAAACTTCTTGAAGTTCAAGGCATAAATGCAGATGCAAAAATTCTTGCAAAACGTCTTCAGGTCCGCGAAAGTGAGATTCTAGAGATGGATAAACGCTTAGGCAACTCAGAAGTATCTTTGGAAGCCCCTATTCGCTCTGATTCCAACGAAGAGCAGATTGCATTTCTTGCCCAAGAAGGACCTTCTGTTGAAGATATTGTTGCCGCAGGTGATTTTATTAATCGTCTTCATCAGATACTCGATGAGCAGAAAGAGTCTCTATCCGAACGTGAAAGGGTTATCTTGTATGAGAGGTTAATGACTGATGATGGCAGGACCCTTCGGGACATTGCTGAACAATTTACAATATCAAGAGAAAGAGTGCGACAAGTAGAACTTGCTTTGTTAAAAAAGTTAAAACTTGCTCTGGTAGAGGAAATGCCTGTTTATTGAGTAACTTAGCAGAAAATGGGAAGTTTACAATTATACTTATAATTTATGTAGAAAATAATTATTTCCCTAAAATATAAAATCAAAGCATTTTTTTTTTGACTTTAAGTAATAAAATTTCGTATCATAAATTGTCCCTCTCGTATTACAGATAGATACATTGGTTTTTTGTTTTCCCTTCGACTTTTATAAATATATCTATCCTAAAGTTGTGACTTTCCCAAGCGCAATCTCCTTTCCCCCACTTAGGAGTAAATACGAGAGGGCTACTTTACAATCAAACCGGTTTCCTGGTCAGAAAGGGAAACCGGTTTTTCTGTTAATACACAGGTTGGTGTTAGCCTTTACGTTCAATCTCCAGGATAGTGCTTCCTTTTTTTTTCCTTGGGTAGAAACAGGTAGTTATGATTTCCATTTTTGGTTGCCGTTTCCCCTCTGTTGAAGCTCAATTTCTTTTCTATGAAAGGCCACCGTTGTATGACTGATTAACTCTTCGACTTTTTGGCTGAACTCACTGCATGGCTTGATGGTTAAGTCATCTGGGATAGTAATGTCCACCTCACCGCGGTTGACAAAATGGATAGTGAGAGACACTGGGCAGGTTCCATAGAACTCCTGGATCAATCTTTTTAATCCTTCAATCCTTTTTCGGCTAATTTGGTCTGCCTGGAGTACGATGGCGGCTTTTTCGGTATATTTTTCCCGGGCATCAGAAATTTTATCGACGCTGTCTGCTATTATTTTCGCCCCCCTCTCATCAGATGTTTTCAGGTTGCCTTGGATGATTATTGGTTCATCAGATTCCAACAAATGTGAACTTTTCTCGAAAACGCTCGGGAAGACAATGACCTCAATACTACCGGAAAGATCTTCTAATGTTATGAAGGCCATCCTGTCACCCTTTTTACTTTTATGCTCTTTAAAGGTCCTGACTAGTCCCCCAACTCGTACAGGCCTGTCTGTGTCGGCATGGCACATCTCCACAAGATTGGCATCGGTGATTTCTTTTAAATCCTTCCGGTAGTCGTCGAGAGGGTGGCCGGTTATGTAAAAACCTACGGTCTCTTTTTCTGCGGCCAAAAGCTTCTTTTGGTCCCATTCCGGCAGCTCAGGCAATGGGATAGCCCCCTTGTTTTTTTGGTCGCTCTCAGGAAGAAGGCCAAATAGTGAGATTTGACCGCTCTGTTTATCTCGCTGGGCAGATTGGGCTTGATCCAGGGCCTGGTCCAGAATGGCAAAAAGTTGGGACCTTTTTGCGCCGCTGGAGTCAAAGGCGCCCGATTTTATAAGGCTCTCTATGACACGACGATTGACGCGTCTGGAATCAATACGGCAGCAAAAATCTTGCAGGGACAAATAGGGGCCATCGTTATGCCTCTCTTCGATAATTGAATCAAGCGCTGCCCCGCCCACATTTTTTACCGCTGCCAGGCCAAATCTAATCCTGTCATCAATGACGTTGAAATCTTTATCACTCTCATTGATATCCGGAGGTAAGACCTCGATGTCGCGATCCTTGCACTCGTTAATATATAAAACAACCTTATCTGTGTTGCTTACATCGCAGGAGAGAAGGGCAGCCATAAATTGCGCTGGATAGTGGGCCTTAAGATAGGCAGTCTGGTAGGAAATGAGGGCGTACGCAGCACTGTGGGATTTGTTAAATCCATATCCGGCAAACTTAGCCATTAGGTCAAATATCTTTTCGGCTTTATCCTCCGGGATGTTGTTATTTCTGGAGCCGTTCATGAACTTTTCTTTTTCACTGTCCATGACTTCGGCTATTTTTTTGCCCATGGCCCGGCGAAGAATGTCAGCATCTCCCAGGGTGTATTTTGCCAGGACGTTGGCTATCTTCATTACCTGTTCCTGGTAGACGATAACCCCGTAAGTTTCCTTCAGTATCGGCTCTAGTTGGGGGAGCGGATATTTGGCAACCATCTTGCCGTGTTTGGTGTTGACAAAATCGTCCACCATGCCGCTTTCCAAAGGGCCAGGGCGGTATAGAGCCACAAGGGCAATGAGATCTGAGAAGACCTCTGGTTTCATTTTTGAGAGTAGTTCACGCATACCGGAGCTTTCAAGCTGGAAAACGCCAAGGGCGTCTCCTTTGCATAAAAGATCAAAAGTTTTAAGGTCATCCATGGGGATGGCACTTATGTCCAGCCGGTTACCAATGGCTTTTTCGACAAGTTTTATAGCCCTTTCAATGACGGTTAGGGTTTTGAGGCCTAAAAAGTCGAATTTGATCAACCCCGTCATTTCTGTGTATTTCATGGCGTACTGGGTTAGAACTTCACCCTTGGGGCCGCGGCAGACCGGCAGATACTCCCGCATCATCTTGGGGGAGACCACAACCCCCGCTGCATGGGTTGATGTATGCCTAGGGAGTCCCTCAAGCCTTAAGGAAACAGCAAGAAGTTCTTCCAGTTGTTTATCTCTTTTTTGCAGGTCCCTGAGTCGAGGTTCTTGATCTAAAGCTTCTTGCAGGGTGATGCCGAGCTGGTCTGGTACCAGTTTTGCTATTCTGTCCACATCGGAAAATGCAACTCCCAAGGCTCGGCCCACATCACGTAGAACCCCTCTGGCCTTCATTGTTCCATAGGTTACAATTTGTGAGACATGATCATCTCCACCGTATTTTCTTTGGACGTATTGGATGACTTCGCCTCTTCTTTCCTGGCAGAAGTCGACATCAAAATCCGGCATCCCTTTTCTTTCAATGTTGAGAAAACGCTCAAAGATAAGGCCATAGGGAATTGGGTCGATATCGGTAATTTGCATGCAATAGGCAGCCAGACTTCCTGCGCCTGAGCCGCGCCCGGGGCCAACCGGGATGTTTTGGGCTTTGGCCCAGTTGATAAAATCAGCAACAATCAGGAAATAGCCGGGAAAGCCCATGGTGTTGATCACTCCGATTTCCGTTTCCAGCCGTTGCCGATAGGTCTTTTCAAGTTCAGGGGTGAGTTCGCCTCTTTTTTGTACCTGTTTGAGACGCTCTTCAAGACCTTGACGAGACTCCTTTTCAAAGAGTGAGTGCAGGGTTTCGCCTTCCGGTAGTGGGAAAATTGGAAAATGGTGTTCGTCAAAGGAGAGCTCAAGATTACAGCGGGCCGCAAGGGCCACTGTGTTGTTGACTGCCTCCGGACAATAGGAGAATTTTTGCCGCATCTCATCCGGTGATTTGAAATAGAGCTCGTCGGTGGAAAAATGAAAGCGGTTCTTGTCTGCCATAGTTTTACCCGTCTGGATGCAGAGCAGGACCTCATGGGCATAGGAATCACTTTGTTCAAGGTAGTGGCAGTCGTTAGAGGCGATTAGCGGTATGTTCAGTTTCTCCGCAATTTCCATAACCCCCTTGTTGGCCACTGTCTGTTCAGGG
Source organism: Desulfurivibrionaceae bacterium (assembly GCA_030145275.1). Taxonomy (GTDB): domain Bacteria; phylum Desulfobacterota; class Desulfobulbia; order Desulfobulbales; family VMSU01; genus JAQYVV01. The sequence goes on from JAQYVV010000030.1 coordinate 20,178, forward strand.
ATTTTGTTTTCCTGGAGTTCAAGATAGAAACGGTCTCCAAAAATTTCAACCATCTCCTTGGCTGCTCGTTCGGCCCCTGCCATATCATTTTTTTTGTGAACCAGATAAGGAACTTCTCCGTGGAGGCAGGCAGAAAGAGCAATTAAGCCTTCGTTGCATTCGGCAAGGATCTCTTTGTCGATCCGGGGTTTATAATAGAATCCTTCCATCTGCGCTATACTGGCAAGTTTCATCAGGTTCTGGTAGCCCGTCTTGTTCATGGCAAGAATCAGGAGGTGGTAATAGTTAAGGGAACCGGAGCTTTTTGCTTCTTTGGTAAATCGATCTTTTGGAGCAATATAGAATTCACACCCTATTATGGGCTTTAGTCCCTCTTTCCTTGCGGCCATATAGAATTCCAGAGCACCGTACATGGTGCCGTGATCAGTGATAGTCACTGTATCCATACCGTACTCTTTACATTTGGCAAAAAGGTCTTTGAAGCGTATTGCTCCGTCCAGCATTGAATATTGGGTGTGCACGTGGAGGTGAACAAAATTGGCTGGAGGTGTATTTGTACTCATGGAAAATGTCCTGTTAAAGATGGTTTAGTTGCTGCTAATCTATCTGCCCGGATAAAGCGGAGATGGACGAAACTTGAAACTTGCAATTAGAAACTAGATATAGGTCGCGTAGACCCCGAATTAAAATAATTAAAATATGATGGCGTCGCAAAAAGTACCCAAAGGGTATAGCAATCCGATCTACTGCGTTGTGGATTTTTTACCGACCTTCGGTATACCATATGTATGACCGAAGCCCGCTAAAAAATACCACGCCTTGTATATCGAACTTTCGAAGTCTGCGCTATCTGTGCTTAGCCATCTTGAGACAGATCCAGACTTTTTACGAGTCCATCAAATATAAATTCCACGTAAATGTTTGACAACGCTTCAGATGTGTTCGATCAGGTTGGCGAAGCGTAGTAGTTCTACGTGAGTCAGCCTGAACGGGCGCAGCTGGAGTGTTGCCAAATATTTACAAGGTCGTAAAACTACATGCTCAGGACCCCCATGCTCTTTAATTTATCCAGAGATGCCCAGAGATCGTCTCGGGTGTGCGGTTCAATGGTAACCGTCGGTTTAAGGACCCGTTCGCTGAGATAGCGAAAGAGTCCGGTGAAATCAAATGTGCCCAGGCCAACTGCCAGGTGTTCATCCGAGTCACCGTGGTTGTCATGCAAGTGCAAATGCCCCAGGCTGTCCAAGGCCGGTAGCCAATCCTGCCAGGAATTTTTTGCAAAGGCCAAAATATGGCCTGTGTCAAGACAGAATCCGGCAGCAGGGGAGTTGAGCTCCTTCAGCATGAGAATATGCTGTTCCGGACTTGTTTCGTAGGTGTTTTCAAAGACGAGCAGTGTTTTGTTTTTTTTGGCAACGGTGAGCAGTTCCTGCCAGGTTTTTCTTGAATGGGCAAACCATTCGGCCTGCTTGTAGCCATGCTTGTTGGCTTCAAAACTTAGATGACAGACAATAACCTTTGGCTGGAAAATAGAAATAAGTTCAAAGGCCAGACGGAGTTTTTTTCTGCTGGCTTTACGGATGTGAGGATCTAACCCCCCTGGCGCCAAGTCGAAAAAAGGGGCGTGCAGGGTGCAGGAAAGGCCGTTCTTTTTAAGCTGAACCGCGACTCTTTCAAAATCACCCGAACTTCTTGTATACAGCGCATCGCCTTCAAGGCCGATTTCCGGTTGCAGACCATGTTTTATAAACAGGTCAAGCAAATCGTCCTCGAGTTGCATAAATGGGGCATTGACAAAAAAATCCGTCGAAGGGACCGAAAAGGTCATGAATCTATTTTCTTTGCTTCATCAATAAGCATAACGGGGATATCGTCTCTTATCTCATATAAAAGTTTACATTTATCGCAAATCAGCCCATCTTTTTTTTCTGTAAGCTTAACATCACCTTTACATTTTGGGCAAGCGAGTATATCAAGCAGTTCCTTGCTTATCATTGTGAATTTCTCCGTGTTGTAAATATTCGGCATGGCTTCATATTCGCACAAGCAGGCTGTCTCACATAGCCAACTATGCTACATCAGCCTGCTTGCACGAATATGAAGCCATGCCAAACATTTACTTTGTGTTTTTGATCTTGCTTGAAATCCCTGCCTTTTCTGAAAATAACCGTGCGGTGTGGACTGGCAGGGCTTTTAGGGTTTTTGTATTAGCGCACTCAGAAAAAACACATTTGCAAATATACCCTCCTAATCCGGAAATAATTACCTTAACAGTAGATGCAACATTTTTAAATGAATATACCTTTTCGTTTCTTGCCACTCAGTTCAGTACCCCCCTGTGGGGTGTAAAAAACACGATTCATATTACGCCCGTTTTGTTGGCTAATAAAATGATTTATAAGATACTAAAATAAATGGAGGGAAAGCCTGCGTCAAGTGGAACTAATTAAAAAAAAATGATTTCAAATAAATGGCCTGCTTACGGCCTGTTGCCGTGATTTTTTGTAAATGTTCTGGATCCCTTCTGATTTCAATGTAAATAGTAATGTTAGGTATTCTGTCGTTTTATATTTACAAAATGCTTTTGCTTTGTATAGTTGTGCGAAAAAAAGGTTAGAGAGAGAAGGAGTATGGCAGGTATGAGTGGCCCCAGAAGTGTTATCCATATAAACATCACTAATTTCTCGGTGGAGGTGGAAAGAGTTTGTGATTCCACCCTGCGAGGCAGAGCGGTGATTGTTGCACCGCTTGCTTCCTCAAGGTCTCTGGTTTATGACATGAGCAAAGAGGCGTACGCTGAAGGAGTGCGAAAGGGGATGGCCTTGGGGCGTGCCAGAGGTCTATGCCGCAAGGCCGTTATGGTCACTCCTCGGTTCGACATGTACGGCAGAGCCGTGCGGGCGATTTTTGAGAAAGTGTTGGATTTTTCACCACTGGTTGAGATGCCGGATAACAATGGCCATGTTTTTGTAGATGTGACCGGATGCCGCAGACTTATGGGAAGCCCAGCTGATATTGCCAGTCAGATAAGCAAGCGGCTCCATAATGAATTGAGGCTGCATCCGTCCTGGGCGGTTGCCCCGAATAAACTTGTGGCAAAGGTTGCGGTACGGATGGTTAACCCCGTCGGTGAGTGTATCGTTGCTGCTGGTGAGGAGGCCTCCTTTCTTGCCCCTTTGTCCATTCACTTGCTTCCCGGGCTGCTTGCCGCTGATTTGGTATCTCTGCGGGAATTTCATTTGGGACAGATCGGCCAGGCTGCCCAATTATCCAAGGCTCAATTGGCGGTGCTGGTTGGCGGGCGGGCCAAATGTATATATGAAGCTGTGCGGGGAGTGGATCACTCTCTGGTCAAGCCGGTGCAGCGTTCTGAATGTGTTGCCCAATATGAACAAATTTTTGCAACTCCTGTAAATGAACGGAAACGCCTTGAAAGGACCATTTTTCAGTTAGCCGCCCAGGCTGGACGACAGCTTCGCAGCAGGCAGCTTGCTGTGCGCCGGGTTGGAGTTTTCCTGGAATATAAGGATGGAGTACAGATTGTCAGGCAGGCAAGCGATAAGCTTGGTTGCTGTTACGATACGCAGATTTTTGCTTTGGCCCAAACGGCCTTTACACTTGCATGGCGGCGTCCGGTCGGGATAACGCGTCTGGTGGTCAGATTGGATCGTTTCACAAAACCATCCTGCCAGCACTCCCTTTTTGCTGAGGTCGAGAAACGAGGTCAACGTCAAAAAAGGCTGTTTGACGCACTTGATACCGTCCGGATGCGCTGTGGAGAAAAGAGTATTGCTTTTGGCAAAGGCTTGCACTGACAATGCTTCCCCTTGTGGTTCATTCGCATTATTCGCTGATGCAGGGTACCGATTCTCCTGGGGAGATCTGCAGGGTGGCGGCAGGCCTTGGTTATAGTCATCTTGCCCTGACAGACATAAATAATCTCTATGGTCTCTGGCCCTTCCTTGCGGCTTGCCGCAGGGAAAATATAAGGCCGATAATCGGGGCTGAAATTTTGGAACAGGGTGATAAGGGCCGGCGAGCCGTTTGTCTGGTGGAAAACAGTGAGGGGTATAGAAATTTATGCAGGCTCCTGAGCGCCAGGCATTGCAGTACAAAATTTCAGCTCGCTTCAGCTGTTGCAAAGCATAAAAATGGTCTCCTTGTCCTGAGCGATAGTCTTGAACTGCTCGGCAGATGGAGGCATGAGGGAGTTTCCTCCTTTGCCATGCTTTGCGGCTGGCCGTCTAGAGAAAACCGGGAGATCCGCAAAGCGGCAGGCTTAATGGGGGTACAGGCGGTTGCTGTTCCTGATTCTTTTTTCTGCCGCCCGGCAGATTACACTTTTCAGCGTTTGTTGCGGGCAATCTCAAAGAACTGCTCGCCTTCGATGCTGCCGCCGGGGGGCGTGTCTACAGGCGCTTTTTTGGCAGGCCCCTTGGAATATAGCAAGAGGTTTGCGGTGTGGCCAGAAACGGTGCAGCTAACCCATGCTCTGGCTGAACGATGTGTTTTTTCAGGCCCGAATTTTGGCGATGTCTTGCCGCTGTACGAAAAGGTTGGTTTGACACCAACTGCAAATCTTCGCAGCCAGGCTTTTGAGGGGGCACGGTTACGTTATGGTATGAGCCTGCCTGTAGAGGTGGCAGAGCGTCTGGATTATGAGCTTGGGGTTATTGAAGAAAAGGGTTTTTCTTCGTACTTCCTACTGGTGCAAGATATCGTCAAACCTGTTTCAAGAACCTGTGGCCGGGGCTCCGGGGCAGCCTCCTTGGTGGCCTATTGCCTTGGTATTACCAATGTCTGCCCTATCCGCTTCAAACTGTATTTTGAGCGTTTTCTGAACCCGGGGCGCACCGATCATCCCGATATTGATATTGATTTTGCCTGGGATGAGCGGGAGCAGGTATTGGCAGATCTGTTTCGAAAATATAAACAGTCTGCCGCCATGGTCTGTAATCATGTCTTTTTTAAACCTAGGATGGCCCTGCGGGAAACCTCCAAGGTGTACGGCCTGTCGAGGCTGGAAACAGATCGGCTGATGAAGGAAATGGCCAATTTTTGGCGGCAGAGCGGCGAGATGTGGCCCAAATCACTCTCTTCAGCAGACGGCAAGGGCATAGGCTTTTCGGAACTATTGCTTGAAATTATCCGTAAAGCGCAACGCCTGAGCGGTACACCCAGGTATATATCGGTACATCCAGGCGGGGTCATTCTTACCCGTGGGCCCGTTGCTGATTATGTTCCTGTGCAGATTGCGGCAAAAGGAGTTCCCATTATACAGTGGGAAAAAGATGGGGCCGAAGAGAGTGGCCTTATAAAAATTGATATACTTGGAAATCGCAGTCTGGGAGTTGTTCGTGATGCACTTTTTGAGGCAGATTTAAACGGTCAGCCTCTTGATGAGTTGAGTTGGTGGCCGGAAGAGGATTCAGCCACCCAAGAGCTTGTGGCCAAGGGGCAGACAATGGGATGTTTTTACATTGAAAGTCCAGCCATGCGGCTGCTGCAGAAAAAATCAGGACGGGGTGATTTTGAACATCTGATCATTCATTCAAGCATCATTCGTCCGGCTGCCAATGAGTATATCAGGGAATATATCCGCCGTCTGCACGGAGGTGCATGGCATTCGCCGCATCCGCTGATGGATGAGGTGCTGGCCGAGTCTTACGGGATTATGGCATACCAGGAGGATGTCTCTCGAATAGCGGTGCGCCTGGCCGGATTTTCCCACACCGATGCTGATAGGCTCCGTAAAATCATCTCTAAAAAAGACCGTCAGGCCCAATTGAGTGACTTTAGGGAGAGGTTTCTGGAGGGGTGTCAGCGACACGGCCTGGCCAGTGACAAAAGTGATGAGATCTGGCGGATGATGATGAGCTTTTCCGGCTACTCTTTTTGCAAACCGCATAGCGCCAGTTACGCCAAGGTTTCTTTTCAGGCCGCCTATATAAAGGCCCATTTTCCGGCGGAATTTATGGCGGCAGTTATCAACAACGGCGGCGGCTTTTATTCTGTTTTTGCCTACGTTTCAGAAGCGCGCCGACTTGGTCTACAGATTGTCAATCCGCAGATAAACAAGGCTGAAGGAAAATGGCGGGGAAAATGTGGCCAGCTTATGGTTGGCTTTCTTTCGCTGAAAGGAGTCAGTCGGACAACTGTCGATAAGATTCTGGTAGCCCGTCGAGAACGGCAATTTAACTCCATTGCTGATTTTATAAGGCGGGTGACTATCTCTGTTGATGAGGGCAGAATGCTTCTCTATGCAGGGGCTTTTGATGAGCTGTCTCCTGGCTCTCGAAACGTACAGTGGTGGGAGTTGCTCTATCATCTGCGCAGGCCGCAGAAAACAGTTCTAGCAGGGGGGGCTATTTCTCTGCCCCGGCCGGTTTTGCCGGAACTAAGCGCCGCAGATGTTCTGCGTCAAGAGTTCATGGCCTTGGGCTTTTTGTGCAAGTCCCACCCTATATCCCAGATAAGAGCCGCCCAAAAGACATCTTCCATCCGAGCGGAGCAGTTGCCCCTGCTAGTTGGTAAGAAAGTTCAGTTAACTGGCTGGCTGATTACCGGTAAGCTCATAAGTACCAAAACAGGTGCGCCCATGGAGTTTATAACCTTTGAAGACGAGACAAGCCTGTTTGAAGCAACTTTCTTTCCTCGTGTCTACAAAAAATATGGACATTTACTGGAAAGCAACAGGCCGTTTAAAATTAACGGAGAGGTCGAAGAAGAGTATGGAGCAGTCACCTTGACAGTGGACTGGGTGGAACGTCTGGCCTGATGGAATTTATCCAAGAGGCTTCGTTTACCTCCTGATAAAGACATTCAGGGATGACGCCCTTAGGGCTCGTACAAAAAAAATTCACATTTTGAGCGAACCCTATGCGTAGACTCAGATCCAGAAAAGATGTTACTTAGAGATGCTTATTGATGGGCGAGTGCTTTATCTACAGCAGCAAGTAGTTCCGCTGTGGTCAGGGGCTTTTTAAGGGTATTGCTGGCACCAATATTTTCAGCTAGGGAGAGGTACCTTTCCGGTTCAATGGCGCCTCCCCCGGAAACAGCAATAACCCGAGCCTGGGGGAACTCATTTTTTAGGTCCATTATTGTTTCCAGACCGTCTTTGAGCGGCATGACCATATCGGTGATAACAAGATCTGCTTGGTTTTCTCGGTAAAGATCAATGCCCTGTTTGCCATTTTCAGCCTGCACGACCGTATGACCACCTTTTGCAAGCATCTGGGTAAATATATTGCGAACCCATGGGTCGTCGTCTATCAGAAGTATGTGTGCCATTATATATCGTTTATTTGAAGGTCATTAATCAGAAAGCGGCCTGCCTTGAAAAAAGGTCGCAGAGCTATGGTAGTAAAAAGACCTTTCTTATTTCATGTACCGTATATATGTATCGATTTCCAGATAATTTTTGTATTTCGTTGGGGGGGAGCGGCAGAGACAAACCTTTTTTGAGAAAAGAAGAAGAGGGTTGAGAGGCAGAAAAAGGTGTAAGGGGGTAAGTTTAATCCCAGGTCAGTGCTTGTGTCCTGCAGGAACAAGCAGTATGAAGTATTATCCGTATTTTTTTGTACAGGCGACTATTTTTCCAGAAGGTCGGTGCTCAAGTACCGTTCCCCCGTGTCAGGCAAGATAACAACAATGCTTTTGCCCTTATTGGCCGGGTCTATGCCAGTTTTGAGTGCAGCGAACACGGCGGCTCCAGACGAAATGCCGCAGAGAATGCCTTCCTCTTTACTCATATTTCGTGCCGTCTCCACAGCCTGCTCATTGGTTACCTGGACAATTTCGTCAATAATATCGGTATTTAATATTGCGGGGATAAAGCCTGCGCCAATCCCTTGAATTTTATGGGGTCCCGGTTGACCTCCTGAGAGGACGGCAGAATCTGCAGGTTCAACGGCAATCGTATGGAGGCTTGGTTTTCTTTGTTTGATAACCTCGGAAACTCCGGTAATAGTGCCGCCGGTTCCAACTCCTGCAATAAAAATATCAACTAGGCCATCTGTGTCATTCCATATCTCTTCTGCTGTAGTCTGTCGATGGATTTCCGGGTTGGCGGGGTTTGAAAATTGATTCGGCATAAAGGAATTCTGGGTGCTGGCTGTCAGTTCTTCAGCTTTTCTGATGGCCCCTTTCATTCCTTCAGGTCCTGGAGTAAGTACCAGTTTCGCGCCGAGATGACTCAAAAGCATGCGTCGTTCCATGCTCATGGTCTCGGGCATGGTTAAGGTTAGATTGTAATTTCTTGCCGCACAGGCAAAGGCTAAGGCGATCCCGGTGTTGCCGCTTGTAGGTTCAATAATGACGGTGTCGACATTAATTTTCCCCTGTCTCTCCGCCTCATTGATCATGGCCGCTCCAATGCGGTCTTTCACGCTGGAGAGCGGGTTTTGTGATTCAAGTTTAGCATATATATCTGCCTGGCAGTTTTGGGGGATATGGTTGAGTTTAAGCAGAGGGGTGGCACCTATAACTTGAGTAATGTCTGATAGAATTTTTGCCATGTCACGTCTCCTTATTTTTCTCTCCTGCCAAGATAGTTAAGTTCGGGGCGTTTGAGCAGAACCTTGGTGTCTTGGGCAACACTTTCAGTGATCCAGATGTTGCCGCCGATAATTGAGCGGGCTCCGATTGTCGTTTTCCCGCCGAGTATTGTTGTATTGGCGTAGATAATGACATCATCTTCTATGGTTGGATGGCGTTTGGTATCGCGGTATAGCGTACCTGCATCTCTTGGCAGCGAAAGAGCTCCAAGCGTGACCCCCTGATAAAGGCGCACCCTGTTACCTATTTTGGTGGTTTCCCCAACAACCACCCCGGTTCCGTGGTCGATGAAAAAGTGCTCACCGATGCTTGCACCCGGGTGAATGTCGATTCCAGTGAGACTGTGGGCATGTTCTGTCATGATTCTTGGAATGATGGGAACTCCAAGTTTCATCAGGGTGTTGGCCATTCTATAAATAGTTATGGCAAGCAGACCTGGGTAGGAAAAAATGACTTCGTCAGGCCCTTTGGCCGCCGGGTCCCCTTCCAGGGCTGCTTTAATATCCATTGTCAGCAGGGACTCGATTTTCGGCAGTGCTTGAATAAATTTCAAGGCCATTTCATGACCGCTTGTCTTGCAGTCGCAGCACGGTTGTTTTTTCTGAAAGCAATCGTGTTTCAGGGCCAGGATGATCTGTTTTGCTAATTTTTCGTAGAGACAGGTGGTTCTCTGGCCAATGTAGTATGCAAAATTGTCCTTAGAGGGATTAGTTTTTGAAAAATAGCCAGGGAACAAGATGCACCTGGTCTGATGAATTATCTGAACTATGGACTCATGGGAGGGGATTGGAATGGGGCCGATATGTTCAAAACGATCTTTCTTGTCCCATAATTTGACTAGTTCTTCGACAACTTTTGGCACCTCTGCATAGAGCTGAGATATTTTCTCTTCTTCCGTGACACATTTGTTTGGGTCAATTAATATTTTTTTCATTGTTTCTGTTTCCGATTAGCATAATCCCGTAAGTAGCGCGTAGATTCGGGAAAAAGTGGATGATCTTCCCCTGCTTGTCCTTATTCTGAGTGTTTATCGCAACCTCTTTCAATATGTGAAAACCTTTTTTTTGGGCAAATCTCCTGAAATCGCCTAGGGTCATCACCCTGATGTTTGGGGTATTGTACCACTGGTAGGGGAGTTGTTTGGTTTTCGGGGCCATGCCATAAAAAAGAAGCTGCAGGCGGCAGCGCCAGTGGCTGAAGTTTGGGAAACTAACCACGACTTTGTTGCCAATCCTCAGAAGTTCCTTGATGAGGGTAGCAGGCTCGTAGACCTGTTGAAGGGTCTGACTGAGAATGACAAAGTCAAAGCTATGATCTGCGTAGTCTTCAACCTCTTTATTTATATCACCCTGCAAGACTGACAACCCCTTGTCGATACAAGTTACCACTTTCTCTTCCGAAAGCTCAATACCGGTTCCGGTAACCTGTTTCTTCTCTTTGAGGTATACCAGCAGGTCTCCCTCACCACAGCCAAGATCTAGCACACGTGATCCCGGTTCTATCCAGGAAGCAATAATTTCTAAATCAAAACGCATGGCCGAGTTGAAACTCCTTTTTCATTCTATCTAAAAATCCTGAGATAAGCGATGATAGTTGTGGGTTTGGCAGGAGAAAGGCATCATGGCCGCATTGTGCTTTAATCTCACAGAAACTGACATCAAGATTGTTTTTTTTCATGGCCTTGACAAGGGCCCTGGACTGATAGGTTGGATAGAGCCAGTCAGAGGTAAAGGAGACCACAAGAAATTTCGCTTTGGCTTTGGCGAAGGAGGAGAGAGGCTGGCCTTCGGCACAATGCTGGGTCTTGAGATCGAAGTAATCGGCGGCCTTTGTAATGTATAAAAAGGAGTTCGCATCGAATCGGTCTACAAATTTAGATCCTTGATAACGGAGATAACTTTCCACTTGAAAATCGGCGTCGAAATTAAAGGAGAAATCCTTTTTATCCTGGAGGCGGCGGCCAAATTTATTGCGAAGGGAATCGTCAGATAGATAGGTGATGTGGCCTATCATTCTGGCGACCGCCAACCCCAAACCTGGCTTTTCATTATTGTAATAGTTACCTTTCCGCCAATTGGGGTCAGCCATAATTGCTTGTCTGGCCACTTCGTTAAAGGCGATTGCTAAGGCAGAATGTCGTTGCGCTGAGGCCAGGGGCACTGCCGAAAAGACAAAATCAGGATAGCGGATACTCCATTCAAGGGTCTGCATTCCGCCAATAGAGCCGCCTATCACAGAAAGAAGGCGAGGAACACCGAGGTGGTCTAGCAGCAGTTTCTGGGCCTTAACCATGTCTCCAATGGTCACAACCGGAAAGTTGAGGGCATAATGCTGGCCATCTTTAGGATTTATGGAAGAGGGTCCGGAAGATCCCATGCATCCGCCGATAACGTTGCTGCAGATGATGAAATATTTGCTGCTGTCAATTGCTTTTCCTGGACCGACCATCGTATCCCACCAGCCGGGCTTTGTTGAGTCTTTGTGGTGGTAGCCTGCGGCGTGTGCGTCTCCGGACAAAGCATGGCAGAGGAGGATGGCATTGTCCTTTTTCGGGTTTAGTTCTCCGTAGGTTTCATAGGCAATGCTCACACCTTCCAAAATCTTACCGCTTTCAAGGGATAGGCTTTGGCTTGATTTGAATTTTTTTGGCTCTACAATAGCAAAGGTGTTGTCCATTTGTGAACCGGGGAGGCGAAAGATGAAAGTGTTGAACTAAAAGTAATACACAATTTGGATGTTGTGTACGTTTATTTTACTTTTTAATTTGTAATTATTCAGCGTAGGCTGGGAATTACCCTTAACTCCAGGCTGTAACTGTTCAGGTAAGCGTAGACTCCGGATGTGCTTCATATCGGAGTCTACGCTTACCTCGTTCATTCGGAGTCTCGTTCCTCGCTTACCTAGGGCTTCGAAGCATACTTGTGCTATTCGAGAAGACCAGGTAAGCGAGTATGCGAGACTCCGAAATGGGCGA
>JAQYVV010000051.1 GCA_030145275.1 Desulfurivibrionaceae bacterium
GGTCACCTGGTGCCAGGGACCGATCAGCCATTTGACCGACAGCGCCGCCAGCGACCCGCGGGTGACGGTGGTGATTGCTGATGTGGCCGCGGTGATCCGTGAGGCGGCCACCAAGGGCAAGGACCAGCGCTTTGACGCCATCATCCTTGATCTCTACGAAGGCCCCTATGAGGGCGACCAGGGCCGGGGAAAATACCTGTACGGCAAGAAGGCCCTGGAGACCAGCAATGCGGCGCTGAAGCCTGACGGGGTGTTTGCCGTGTGGTCGGAAGACCCGGACCAGGCCTTTGAAAAACGGCTGCAGGCAGCCCGCTTCACCGTTAACCGCCAACGGCCCGGCCGCGGTGGGCGCAGGCATGTCGTCTATATCGCCCGGAAAAAGGGTTGAGGGACGTCCTGGAGTGCTTCAACTATTGGTAAATAAAACGTGGCCTGTCCCCGATTTTTCCATTTTTTCTTCGTCCCTAATTTGCTGTTGATAACAGCCCAGAAATACCTTTTTCTAATTTCTTTAGCAGACTCTCCAAACCATTTTGGATTTCTTCATCATTCCTAACCTGTTGCTTCTCGATTCTGGTGGCAATATCAGCCCATGAGTCAGCCCCAGCGTTTCGCAATACCCCTTTTATTGAATGAGCAGATTTTGATAAAGCTGATAAGTCTCCATCTTTTAAAGCTGTATCGGCCTTTTTCAACTCGTCATTCAGACTAGTGTTGAGACTGTTCAGCATGCTCTCAATCACATCTGGCGGTAGTTGGTATCTATCTTTGAGATGGTTTTTCACCAATTCCACATCCAGAGGAGCGGTTGATTGTTGTTTTTTGGATCGTTCAACAAGCGCTGCGTTCTTTTCTGATTCTGGAGTTGAAGTATGATCGGCTTTTTGATATTCAAACCGAGCCAGAACGGCGGCTAGCTCTTCAGGTTGCAGCGGTTTTGTTAAGTATTCATCCATGCCGCTTTCTAGACATTGTTGGCGATCACCACTCATGGCATGAGCCGTCATGGCAATGATCGGCAGGTGGTGTCCCTGATTTTTCTTTTGGAGTTCAGTGATCAAGCCCTCGTGACTCGTGGCCTCATCAGCTCTCCCCTCTTCACTGAGACGGAATAGTCTGGTGGCTTCAATGCCATCCATCACCGGCATCTGTACGTCCATAAAAACCACATCAAATGTTTTCTGGCTAAGGGCTTCCAATACCTTGTATCCATTGTCAACGGCATGAACCACATGGTCATCTTGCTCCAGGACAATACGGATCAAGTCCATATTGAAAGCATTATCCTCTGCCACCAAGATATTTAAAGCTCTGCTGGTTAGCGGTTCATGCGAATCCTCACGTTGAACCCTCTCCACTTCGGCCAAAGAATTTTTTTTGAACCTGGCTGTAAAAAAGAACGAGCTCCCTTTGCCCTCGATACTTTGCACCCATATGTCACCCCCCAGGATATCTACAAGCCGTTTACAGATGGCAAGCCCCAAACCAGTACCGCCATACTGCCGGGAAATGCTGCCATCTGCCTGCTTGAAATCATCAAAAATGTGTGCTTTTACATTTTCCGGTATACCAACTCCTGTGTCAGTAACCGAAAATTTAAGCAAAATATCGTCACGATTATCTTCTTGAACATTGCAACCGAGAGTAATCGTACCGTTCTCGGTGAACTTGACTGCATTGCTGATCAGGTTGCTAATCACCTGACGTAACCGATGATCATCACCAACTAAGGCTGGATGAAGGCCCTCACCCATAGCAATCTTAATTTCATTGCCATTTTCGGATGCACTTACTGTAAAGGTCGAAGAGGTTAACTCGACAATCTTGACTAAGTTAAAAGGACGTTCAGTAATATCAAGCTGACCAGCCTCAATTTTTGAAAAATCCAAAATATCATTCAGTACGGAAAGAAGAGCATCGGCCGACTGCTGAACAGTACTCAAATAAGTCCGGACATCAGGGGCAAGGGATTGCTCAAGTGCCAGCCTGTTCATGCCGATAATTGCGTTCATGGGGGTGCGTATTTCATGGCTCATGTTGGCTAAAAATTCACTTTTAGCTCGATTTGCACTTTCAGCCTCATCTTTCGCTTGGGATAAATTATCCTCAGCTTTTTTCCGATCAGAAATATCCCTAAAATCTTCTATAATTCCAAGCATTTTACCGCCATCTCCATAATAGGGCTGGGCCTTGACCACGCAATACATAGAGTTTCCGTTCGGCAAAATTTTCTCGACCTCACTTTCTATTATCGCAGGATTCACTAAGATACTATTTAAAGGACATTGGTCGGTGGAACAGACTTCACCTGGAAAGACATCGTAACATTTGGAGTTAAGCAATTTTTCCCGAGGAATTCTCAGCATATGACAGAATGTATCATTGACCTTTATAATATTAAAATTCTCGTCGATTACCCGCATGCCGCCGGCAGCAGTGTTAAATATAAGTTCCAGCTCATGATGTGAGGAGCGGAGTGATTCCTCGGCAGCCTTTAATTCTGTGATATCTTGAGCACAGGCAATAATACAGATATCATCGTTATTACCCGAAGGGCTAAAAGCGTTTTTTGAAATAATCATAGTATGCAGAGAACCGTCTGGGGAACTTAAAGAAGTTTCAGAACTATGGTTTCCCCCTGCTCTAAAAAGCGCCATATCTGTTTCAAGATGATGATCTTTTTCGTCTGAAGGCATCAGATTCTCTATCAACTGGCTGGACGAAGAACTTCCAGGGACTTGGAACAGATTATCAAAAGCCTTATTCCCCCCCTGGTGACTCCCCTTTATGTCGCGGTAAAAAACAGGGTTTGGGATGGAATCAATAAGAGTTTGCTGGAAAAACAACCGTTTCAAAAGATTATCCGTAAAATGTTTATGGCCAATTAAGATAAGCAGAAGAAGCGCAGTCACAGTGAGATAGATTGTGTACAATGTTATTGTGAAAGAGCTGATAATCGGATCATCATAATAGGAGATAAAATAGCCGACTGTTTCCTGATTGACATCCTTCACCGGCAGAAAAGCAATAATATAGTGATGGTCGCCAACTGTGGCGGCAGATGCGAAGGGGCGATCTTGGGCAAGCATGGAAGATATTTTTCCACTAATTTGAGAATTTAATTTTCTACGTATTTCATCCTCAATATAAAACCTTGAATCAGGTCTCTCCTCCGGCATCATATCAACGTTTTCATGTAAATAAGCTTCAGACAGGTCAGACTGAATATAATTATCAAAAGAGTCTTGAAACAGTTTAGTCTTGACTACTGTTTTCTTGATCATAAAAAAATAATCAGCTGAGAAATGGCTATTTAATGTTCGCTGAAGAAGAAAAAAAGGTACACCGACCTCCACAGTTCCTAAGTGTTGACCTTTCAGATTAATCGGGGAGATAAAGCGAAATGCATGGAAATGCCTTCCTAACTCAAAAGCCTCGATATACCGTTGCTCTTCGTTGGCCTTCTTTACCGTTGCTCGGATATCAAAAAGGTAGTCATCGTATTTCTCTGGTTTGTGCATGCGCAGAAAGGTTTTTCCATCTGCAAAATGAAAATGAAGCTGCCGCAGATATTGATCACTTATGGATTGATAGGCCGGCAACATCGTCTTATAAAGAAGCTGTCTTAAGCCTTTCTTTTCCTCATCATCCGCTTTTACCGCCTCTGCAAAAATATTCACCACTGATGGAGTGAGGATTATTTCTTCGAGGGTTAATTTAGCTACATTACTATAAACAGCCATTCCGGAAGAAAATTCTGCAGACTGCTTGTTCCTTACTTTTGCGAGATAGTTCGTTTCTTTCTGATTCTTCAGGTAAAATAAACAGCTAATAAAAACAGCCTGAAACAGCATAAAAAAAATAATATAGTGGCGTAACGGTTTTTTCTTTTGAAATGTCATCTGCTATTGCTTCCGGGCTGGAGTTTCCTGACTAATTTTTTTTTCTTAAAGTTCAGTTCGTATTATTAACATAGCTGTGGTCCAGTTTGACTGGATAGGCACGGATAACGGCTATGTTAATTTCCTACAGTCTTGGCCCATTTAGCCAATAACCTATTAAAGTCTTCTGGATAAAAGGGCTTCGTAAGATAATCATCCATGCCGTGGGCGATGCAAATATCTCGGTCGCCGCTCATGGCGTTGGCGGTCATGGCGATTATAGGCAGATGATCGCCATGTAACCGGGCTGCAAGTTTTCCTGCCAGTTCGTCCGACAAGAGTTCATTTTTAATCTTGACCCCCTGTTCAAAACCACGAATAAGCTTGGTGGCTGTGTAACCATCGATCTTCGGCATTTGAATATCCATCAGGATTATATTGAAAGCTGTCTGGCCTAATTGTTCCAACGCCTCAAGGCCATTGTTCGCAAAGGTCAGAATATGGCCGCCCTGTTCCAGGATAAAGCCTGCAAGTTGACGATTAATTTTATTGTCATCAACAAGCAAAATATGTAAGGGGGGAACAATCATCTCTTCCTCTTCTTTATCGTCCATCCCAGTTAATTCGCTCATATCTGCTAGACTGAAAAGGCAGGTAAATGAAAAAATTGATCCTTGGCCATGATTGCTTTTAACCCCAATGTCCCCCCCCATAAGGCGGCAGAGTTGGCGACAGATGGACAGCCCCAGGCCGGTGCCCCCATGTTTTCGCGTTATGCCGGTTTCCTCCTGGGAGAATGAACCAAAGATGTGCTCCTCCATATCCGGCTGTATGCCCGATCCGGTATCGGCAACCGATACCTGCAGTTCCACCTTGCCGTTTGCCGCTGCCCCGTGGCTGACCGTTACTTTTATGCACCCCTCATGGGTGAACTTGACGGCATTGCTGAGCAGGTTAAGCAGTACCTGCCTAAGGCGCAGACTATCGCCGCGCAGAGCGGCGGGTACGGTGGGAGCGATATCAACCTGTAACGACAAGTTCTTGTCCTTGGCCAGTACCTGCACGGTTTGCATGGCCGCCTGTACGGTCTTGGCCGGCTCAAAAGGATGTTCGTCAAGATCCATCTTGCCGGCTTCGATCTTGGAAAAATCAAGGATATCGTTAATCAGGACCAGAAGGGAGTCAGCCGAAAGCTTTACTGTATCCAAAAAAAACTTTTGCTGGGGATCCAGCTCGGTTTCCAGGGCAAGGTCGGTCATGCCGATAATCCCGTTCATCGGCGTCCGGATCTCATGGCTCATGGTGGCCAGGAAATCCGACTTGGCCTGACTGGCATGGAGGGCGGCTTGCTGTGCCACCCGCAAGTCCCCTTCGATCCGCCTACGCTCAAGGATCTCCATGTTTTTTTCTTGCAGCAATAAGGTGGCAGAGATTTTTGTCTTATGAATCCGGAGAGAGGTCAGCAGGACAAATACGCCGAAAAGCAAGGTTAATGCTCCCATGGTAATATGTGTTTCTCCTCCGGCAATAAACAGCCTGGTGACGATAGGTAGCAACAACAAGCTGGTGTAGATTGCCAATGGGCCTTTAAATTCGGAAAAAGAGACCATGGAGCCGGCTGTCATGCCGCCAAGCAGTAAAATAATAAAAGCTTGATGGGGGTAAGAGGCTACCGGGAAAAGTAACACTCCTGCCCAACCCCATACCGACCCGGATACAATAACGCCGATATAGAATAGATTCTTACAGAGTTGAAGACGGTCTTGAAAAATCGTTCTGTGGCGATAGGTATAGTAATGAGTGGTGCGGACGATGGTGACTAACCAGACAGCAACGAGCCATAACAAGATGGTGGTGTGTGGAACAATATTTCTGAGAACAAAGGCTAGAATGGCAGAATTTAAAATATTTGCCCAAAGACTTAAGGGTTGATGGGAGAAAACCTGGTCAAGCAGGTCCCGCTCGATGGAATAATTTTCAGGTTTGTTTATGGTTGTTTCTTTCGTGGTCATCTTAAAATGAGACTCATATTTTTTTAATGATTAATCATGGTTCAAATTGGGGCTGAAAGTCATCAGCATAATGTAACGGAGGGGAGCTGATTAGGTTTTTTTATTTTTTTTAGCAATGCTTGCCAATAAGGATTGTCGTGGTTTCTTTTTTTCCTCCACACTGGTGGTAAGGTTGTCACACCCTTTTTGCTGACTGTTTGCTAGTTCGGCCAGTAAAGAGGTTTTGCCGGTCTTTCTAGGAGTGGGCGGGATGATCGCTGGTGCGGAGGTTTTCTCTGTTACCTGCTGTTGTACTGCGGGGATTATGCGGGGCGTGGCCGCTTTGGTCGAAGCAGATGGTGGCAATGGTGGCAATGGCTTGGCTGTTGGTGTTCTTTTCGGCTTTATTGGTCGGGGAGCTTGTAGGGGGGGAGTTGGTCGGGGAGCTTTGGGGGTGGGTGAACCGTTCTGGCCTGGACTGAGGGTGTAAAATATGGTGCGGAGATATTGTTGGCTTTGAAAGATAGAGGTAA
>JAQYVV010000052.1 GCA_030145275.1 Desulfurivibrionaceae bacterium
ACCTTGTAAGTACCGCCGACTGAATAGATATCATAGTCACTGGATGCGGTTGCATTGGTAGAGTCAACCTCAGTTTTCTTCTGGATGTATGCACAACCGGAAAAGTTTTCGGGCAGAAAGTTGGGGAATAACATAATACGATTGCCCCAGCTATCGTGGCTGATGAAATCGCCTTCGTATGAGCCAGCAGGGGTACGACCAATGCGAAACTTACCAATGTCGGACTTGTATTCCATGTAAGCTTTAGGGATAGCGACATCAGAAGCGTCCGAACTGTCAGCGCCAAACTTTGCACCGACCACTTTGATGACGGCCTTCATGTCGATCTTATCGTTGACCTTCATGGTGGGCTTAATCTTGAACTCATGGAACCAGAAACTATCGTTGGAGTAAGACTCGCCCTGGGCGTCCTTATCAACTCTAATACCGGCGCCATCACCGGAGCTCAGGTATGCACCCTCGACAAAATAGTAACCGGAAATTTTGAATTCTGTTGCAGAAGCTGCGGTGGCCATGCCTGCTACCAGACCGAGAGCAGCTACAGTTGACAGTATCTTTTTCATATCGTGATTCTCCTTAAAGAAAATAAAATTGGATCCAGTATGGATCCATCCCCTAAAAACATATGGTGAGTGGAATGGCTTTTGTTTTGAAAACAAGGAAAACATTCCACTCACAACAAACTTGAAACCATTAGACATAAAAGAGTATGGCGAGTCAAGTTTTTTTTACTACCCTCAAAACCCTTTATTAATAGGAAAGGCCGCAAAAACCGTCTTCGGTATAAAAAATTGTATTCTCTTTTCTTTTAATTTTTTTATCTCTCCTCATTTTTCCACAGCCCTGGTATGGCATGTTTTCCTTGTCCCCCATATCTTGTGTCAGGTCTTTTCTTAAGCGAAACGATGGCAAGGCTGAGTGTTCCTCCTGGTTTTTTTATGCTATTGCATTCTTTTTGCATTATCAACGGGGGGGGCTGCTCTATTTTTATCCACTTTTTTTATTGGTCGGCGTATGCTATGTGTGGCTAACATATGGTCATGTCGTTTCAGAATAAATTTTCTTAAGATCCCTAAACACCCTGCCTGGAGAGAAAAAGATGGTTAAAAAAGAAACCCTATATATTGTAGCGGTAATCACTTTTGGCCTCGGTTTCCTTGCCGGCGTCGTTGTTTCCGCTGTCAGGTCGGTTCCCTTTGATGACGGACATAACCATCCCCCTCAGCAGGCAGCAAGCCAAGCACCTCAGGCCCAGCAGGAGAATGTGGTCGAGGCCATTAGGATTCTTGAGGGGGCAGTTGCGAAGGAACCCGGCAATTATGAGGCCTGGGTTCGCCTTGCTAACAGCTATTTTGACATTGGCCAGAACAAAAAGGCGATTACGGCCTACGACAAGGCCCTGGCCATCAATAATAGTTCTGCCAATGTCTGGACCGATCTGGGCATCATGTACCGGCGCACCGGCCAGTTTGATAAGGCTGTTGAAAGTTTTAGCGAAGGAGCGAAACGTGATGCGGGCCATATTATGTCGCGCATGAACCTGGGTATCGTTTATTTCAATGATATCAAAGACACCCCCAGGGCCATTGCCGTCTGGGAAGAGGTGTTGAAGCTTAATCCGGCTGTCACCTTGCAGGATGGTACGCTTCTGCGCAGTCTTGTTGATCAACTAAATGCGGCGGAGGCATCGATTCACCTTCCTGCGACAGGCTCAGGTATTGGGAAGAATTAACCGGAAACATCTGAAGGTCTCTTGTTAGTTGCAAGGCTCTTTTTTATCTTGGGCTTAATTCTACGCTCTAATTCAAGATAAAAAGAGTGAAGGTTGCAATTATCCCTGCAAAAATTCTCTCCAGAATTGGTTTGTGTAGAGGTCTTCTGGTAATTACATGAGTCACATCGTGTGAAATAAAAGGTGCGGAGTAAGGTTGTTTTTGTGAGCTTGATATGTGGTGAAATTACATGGAGCTGGCAAAGCCAGTAGGGGGAAGCGTGGGGGAGACAATATTTTTGTTTTTAACTCGGTACTTACAAAGATTGCATCACTCATTCTAGCTCAACCTGTGCGATAAGTGCTTGTTGTTGTAAAATGCGGGTGAGTTAGAAGTCTAGTCGTTGCTAATGGAGATGCCGGTACGTCTCCATTAGCAACGATGATTATCTATAGCCAAAGGTGTTCTATTCAGGCAGGGCAAGTTGATTGTTTGACTCAGGTCGTTTATTAGCAGTATTTACCGAAGAAACGTGTTTTTCACCAACGAGCAATATTTTCATCTCACTGATTGCTAGTGCCATTTGTTCGATCTGCAGGTTCATTTCCTCAGAAGTACTGGAGTATTCTTCGGCTGTTGCTGCAACTCTTTGGACGACAGCATCCATCTCAGATAAGGCTTTGTTTACCTGACCAATTCCATCGGCCTGGTCGTTTGAGGCCGATGAAATTTCCCCTATCAATCCGGCAACATCGTCTGTCCGACCAGATACCTGTGAAAAGTTCTTGTTGGTTTTGTTAACTAAGTCCGAGCCATTATTAACCTGGCTTACAATGATCTCAATCAATTCAGCGGTATTTTTA
This sequence comes from Desulfurivibrionaceae bacterium, assembly GCA_030145275.1. Taxonomy (GTDB): domain Bacteria; phylum Desulfobacterota; class Desulfobulbia; order Desulfobulbales; family VMSU01; genus JAQYVV01. The sequence goes on from JAQYVV010000052.1 coordinate 2,576, forward strand.
GCTGCTTCGGCCGCTCGCATAGCAAGATTGCGCACCTCGTCAGCTACCACCGCAAAGCCCGCTCCTGCCTCTCCAGCCCGTGCAGCTTCTACGGCAGCATTCAAAGCTAGTAGATTTGTTTGAAAGGCTATGTCGTCAATTGTCTTCACGATTTTAGATGCTTCAGCGCTGGATTTAGAAATGTCTTCCATGGAGACGATTAAGTCGGACATGGATTTATTTGATGTACTGACAACCGTGTGTGCTTCCTGCATTAGTTCGTTGGCATGGACTGAATTGTCTGCATTTTGTCTCGCCATTGAGGCTAATTCTTCCATTGCAGATGCTGTCTCCTCCAAGGCTGCTGCTTGCTCGGACGAACCCTCGGCGAGCTCATGACTGCCGCTGGCGATTTGATCTGAGGCACGGGTGACATTGTCGGCAGAGTCGTTTATGAGCTCTATAGACTGATTAAAGGGGGTGACAATGGAGCGAATGACATAAAGAGCAATAGCTAGACCTAGAAGAATGGCTATAGCTATCAATGAGGTTGAAAAAATCAAATTACGTTTTTGCCTTTCTATCTCCACAGTAATATCTTTAAATATTCCCATGGTTCCAAAAACTTTCTTGTTACCATCTAGAATTGGCAAATACATAGCGGCATAAATTTGGCCGCCAATATTTCTTTTTAGCTCAATATGTTCGGTTCCTGCAAAACCTTCTTCTAGGAAATCAGCATTAAAATCTTGGAGAACTATTTTTTTATTGGTTACGGCGACGATATTCTTGGTCTTCTTGAGGATAAAAGCCATCTCGGCATTGGCGACACTGCTTATTTTTTCAAGGAAACTATTGTTAATATAATAACCGTAACCAACAAAACCGGTAAACTCTTCTTCTTCAAAGGTTGGGCTCCCAAATTTTAGGGTAATGCCATTTTTACCAATTTCATAATCCCATGTTTTTACTCGGTCGTTCAGCACTTTTTTTGTAAAAGGAAAATCTTTTTTGCTATCTCTAGATTTTTCTGGCTTATGACCTCGTGCCAAGACTACCCCCTCTTTGTTGGTAAACTCGATATTGTTGAGATCAAGGGCCTTGTAGTATTTAACTAAAATATCAAGAAGGCTTTGGTTGTCATCTGTCATTGCAGCATAAGAAACTGACTCTTTTATGGAATTGTCGTTTGCAAGAAATGAGGCGTAATTAAGGCCCTTAATCTTCGTAGCTTCAATGGCATTGATGTAGGATTTCTTCGTTGTTTCCAATGAATCCTGAATTTGAATTTTCAGGTTAGCCTGGGTATTACGGTAAAAAGTATACGTTAATAAAACAGCCGGTAACAAAACCAGCGGAATAATTAGAAGAATTAACTTGGATTTTAGCGTCAGTGCATACTTGTTTTCTTTAACTCGCATAAACAGTTCCCTCCCCGTAGGGGATATAATTGAGCAGAATCATCAACATTCATTCAGCCCCGAAATCAAAGAAAAAGTGATATTGTGTGGTTGAATAGTCAGATTTTGTGTCAAGGCTAGGTATGGGATGGCGACAAAGTCGCCATCCCATACCTAGCTGCTAAAAAGTATTCATTAGGTATCTTGATGATACGACGTCTTGTACCATTATTTATTCAGCCAGAAAAAAACCAGCTTTTTTGATGATTGTTTGGCCGTCGGCTCCTTTTATGAAATTGATAAAATCTTTCACTTTCCCGGTAGGCGTTCCCATTGTGTAGAAATACATGGTTTGTTGATATGGGTATTTCCCAGAGGCGAGATTCTCTTGATTGATGTCAACCACAGAGCCGTTATGACTGATTTTTAAAATCGTAACACTTTTTTTGCCGAGAACATTTGCTGAAGAAAGCCAGCCGATAGCCACGGGAAATGTTTTAACCTTTTTCGCAACATTAGGGGTCATGTCAGCCATCATGGAATGCGCTGGAAGCTTGTCGAACCCTATGATTTTCTTTGCGTTTTTGTAATGAGCTGATTTTTCTGGTGGAGATAAAATAAGAATTTTTTTCCCAGCTGGGCCATCTAAATCATCCCAGTTTACTATTTTGCCGGTCAAGATGTCGGTTATTTGTTCTGAAGTTATACCTGTGACCGGGTTCGATTTGTTGACAATAAAGGCGTACGCATCCAGGAATACTTTTGTCTCAACGAGTCCTTTTTCTCGCTCCGCCTTTTTTAATGCTCGACCACCGCCAGCAATGTCGCATTCTCCTGCTAATAATTTCTTGATGCCAAAGCCAGTGTTCTTTCCTTTAAGATCGAATGCCACTCCCTTTTCTTTTTTGTAAATTTTAGACGCGTCATACATGACGGCTTTCAAAATTGTCGAAGAACCATTGTATCGTAGAGATTCCTGGGCCTGTGCCAAAGTACACCAGCTGAAAATTACAAGGGTTGTAAATAGGGTAACAGTTTTTCTAGTCATCAATATCTCCTTAAACTAATTATTGGTCAATAAATGGTTAGGTTTGTAAAAAAAGATGCAAACGGCGATCCTAACAGCAAAAGGATGTTTCGGTGGGGAAACATATTTTTTATCTATATATAAGAGGCTAGGGGATGTCATTTGCAATGTCAATATTGTAATGGTGATTTTTTGTATTACAGCATTTTTTTAAAAAAAACAGAGAATAGTCAGCCTTGCTGAGCGGTGGGAAACATCATGGGGGTATTTATCTCAATATTGTCGCCGAGGTATGACAGTGGTGGTGAAAATAATCTCTATAATATCAAGCATTTTGGCGGTAAGTTTATTGATTACAAGTAGGGGGAGGAAGAAGTCTCGGCAATATTGAGGGGTGAACTCGGCAGCTTTGTTTTTTATCGGCTGTCTACTTTTGAAAATAAGCTGTTTTTTGTGAGCAGGTAAATAATTTTGTCTTTAAAGAGAGAATTGGCAAGGTGTTTGGGGAACTGTTCCCGGTTCCTTGCAAGGGTGTAGGAAGAACCTCGCTGTCGTTATCCCAGTCGTTATCCCAACAAAAGGAGGGTTATTTCTGGCAGTTGGGGCAGAAGAAGGTGGCCCGGCCGGCAATGGTCTGTTTTTCAATGGTGCCTTGGCACTTTTTGCACATCTCTCCGGCCCGGCCATAGACGGTAAGCTCAAGCTGGAAGTAGCCGGGCTTGCCCGAGGCATTGAGGTAATCGCTGATGGTGGTACCGCCGCTCTTGATGGCCTGGGCCAGGATCTCCCTGCTTTTGTCGACAATGACCTGCCACTGCTTTTGGGTCAGAGAGCCAATGGGGGTGGTGGGCAGGATGCCGGCTGCAAAGAGGATTTCGCTTACGTAGATATTGCCGATCCCCACCACTATCTGGCTGTCCATCAGGAAGTTCTTCACCGGCTGTAGACGTTTGCCAGCCCTTTTCTTGAGATATTCAGTATTAAATTCTGGCCAGAAAGGTTCCGGCCCCAGTTTGGCCAGGAGGTCGGCTGTGTCGCCGGTCCTGCTCTGCACTGCCACAAAGCCAAAACGCCTGGTATCGTTGTAGCGCATCTCCATACCATCATCGAGAGAGAAGGTGAGATGGTCATGGAGGGCGCGCGGCGCCTTGGCGCTAAAGATGCCGAGGCGACCGGTCATCCCCAGATGAATCAGGAGGCGGCAGCCGTTATCCATCTCAAAGAGGAGATATTTGGCCCGTCTGCTTAAGTCTGCAATTCGTGTCCCGCATATTTTATCCTGAAGAGCATCGCGCGGTATGGTCAGGCGTAACTCCTTGGGGCCGCAGCTGATTTTTTCGATAAGGCGGCCCTCAACATGGGATTTGAGGCCCTGGCAGATCACCTCCACCTCTGGTAATTCCGGCAT
>JAQYVV010000053.1 GCA_030145275.1 Desulfurivibrionaceae bacterium
GTGCCATCTGTGATGGCAATAATTAAGTAAGGTTGTTCCCGGAATTGCGTTCCTTTTTACTTGTCTAAAAATGAACCGAAAAAGGACACCCCGGACAGACCTGGCCTTCGGCACCACTCGCCTTCCGCTTGGCAAGGGGAATTGTGGAAACTCGCACCCCTTCGGGGATAGATGCTCAGACATGCCACAATTCTTTATCCCTTGCCCAGCTCCCTGTTCGTTCAGGGCTGAATGGGGAATCTTATAAGGAAAAAAGCACGATTAGATTTAATAAAAATGTGGTCTGCCCCGATTTTCGTTTTTGGTAAATGATGTAAACCTGTAGTTCTCACAGAGAATGAAAACAGAAATATATGCCAATCTTTCAAGAAAAAATAATAGCGAAAGCGCTGGGCGCTCATACCCCGTCAATCCCAGAATCGCATCTCGCAATATTGCAGAGCTGGAAGGAGAAGATTGAAACTGGCAGTCTCCATAAACAGACCGAAGTGGCGATTCACGCACCCTTCACCCAAAACATCATGGCTGGGGTGTTGGGTTACACGCCGTTTGGCACTGGCGAGAATTGGACGATTTCGCGAGAGTATGGTGTTGCCAGCGGCGCTGTTGATCTGGCCTTGGGTTACTTTAGCGACAATAAGGCGACTGACACCGTACTTGCCCCTTTTGAGCTCAAGGGGGCCAAAACCAAGGATCTCGATGCCATAATGCCGGGCCGCCATAAAACCCCGGTCCAGCAAGCATGGGAGTATGCCCGTGATATCAAGGGGGCGCAGTGGGTCTTGGTCTGCAACTATATAGAGCTTCGGCTCTACGCAGTCAGTGAGACTTCCCTTGTCTATGAACGGTTCAATTTGGCCGAATTGACCGATCCGCAGCATTATGCTCGCTTTATTCTGCTGCTCCATGCCGACAATCTCCTCAGCGGTAACACCGCGAAACTTCTTAATCAAAGTCTGCTTGCCGACAAGGAGATTACAGCCCAGCTTTATGACGATTATAAAACGCTGCGTGAGTTGCTTATCTCCCGTTTGATCAGTGGAAATCCGGGAATAACAGCATCTCGTCTAATTGCTCCGGCCCAAAAGCTGCTCGACCGATTCCTCTTTGTCGCCTTTGCCGAAGATAAGGCGTTGATTCCCGAAAGCAGTATTCAGCGCGCCTTCGAACACGCCGATCCCTACAATCCTCGCCCCATCTATAAAAACTTCAAAGGGCTTTTTCGCGCCATCGATCAGGGTAACGCTACGCTTTCAATTCCGGCCTATAACGGAGGCCTCTTTGCCACCGATGACGAGCTAGACCGGCTCAACGTTTCAGATGAGGTTTGTCACGGGGTTAATGAGCTCGCAAAGTACGATTTTGAGTCAGAGGTCTCCGTCACCGTGCTGGGCCATATCTTCGAACAGTCCATAGCTGATCTTGAGACGCTCACCGTCCAGATCGAGGATGGCAAGCTGCCTACTCTGGAACAGACTAAGACCCAGAAGGGGCGTGCCGTCAGCGGTAAACGTAAGCGACAGGGGGTGGTCTATACCCCCGACCACATTACCGCCTTTATTGTTGAACAGACCCTTGGCAGCCATATTAACGATCTTTTTCTCCAGTTACTCGACAACTACGGCAAGTTTAAAAAGGATCAGTCGATTCAATGGAAAAGGGGTTCAAAGACCGAGCTTAAATTTTGGTATGCCTGGCAAAAGGTGCTCCAGAACATCAAGGTGGTTGACCCGGCATGCGGTTCGGGGGCCTTTTTGGTTGCTGCTTTTGACTATCTCCACGCCGAGTACCAGCGCATCAACGATAAGCTTGCCGAGCTGACCGGCCAGCATTCACTTTTTGATCTCAATAAAGAAATCCTTACCAACAATCTTTACGGGGTAGACATCAATCCTGAATCTATCGAGATCAGTAAACTCTCGCTCTGGCTGAAAACTGCGGAGCGCGGCAAATCGCTCACCTCTCTTGATGCCAACCTTGTCGCCGGCAATAGCTTGGGGGTGGCTGCCCCGGCACCTGGCGAGAGCTTTTGTTGGCAGAACGCCTTTCCGTCGATTATGGCCCAGGGTGGATTTGACGTGGTTCTGGGCAACCCTCCCTACGTACGACAAGAGCTGTTTAGTGATTTTAAACCGTGGTTGGAGCAGCACTACGACGTTTATACTGGTGTGGCTGATCTCTATACCTATTTTTTCGAGTTGGGCCACAAGCTGCTCAAACCCGGTGGCCGTATGGGCTATATCTCGTCATCAACCTTCTTTAAAACTGGCTCGGGAATACCATTACGACACTATCTGGCAGAACAGGCGACCGTGGAGAAGATCGTCGATTTTGGTGACCTTCAGGTCTTTGAAGGGGTCACCACCTATCCCGCCATTGTGATACTCAGAAAGATATTGCCACAGACCGACTCTTCGCTGGCAATCTTGGTGCTGCAACAGCGTCTACCCGACAACCTCGATCAGTTTTTTGCCCAAGAGCACGGTACCATGCAGCAATCGAGATTGAGCGCCCAAGGTTGGCAGCTTGAGGATGAGGCACTTGCCCAGCTGCGTCAGAAACTGGTGATGGGACAGCCAATCCTGAAGGAGGTCTATGGCTCTCCAATGTATGGAATAAAAACCGGCTTAAATGCGGCCTTTGTTATTGATCGCCAGACACGAGATCAGCTCATTGATGAAGACCCTCGATCAGAAGAACTACTCAAGCCCTTTCTTGAAGGTAAGGATTTTAAACAGTGGCATGCCCAGCCACGAGATATTTGGATAGTTTTTACAAGAAGGGGAGTTGATATCGAACAATACCCTGCTGTGCAGAACTATCTTGAACAGTTCAGAGAACAGTTAGAGCCAAAACCGAAAACCTGGCCTAAAGGTGACAAGTGGCCTGGCCGCAAAGCAGGGCCTTATCAATGGTACGAGATACAGGATACCGTTGCTTATTTTGAAGAATTTGAAAAGCCAAAAATTCAATATGGACATTTCAGCCCATCGCCCCTTTTTCACTGTAATACAAACAGTGCCTACTCAAATGACAAAAGTTATATTATCCCAACTGATGCCAGCTTTGTATTGGGACTTCTCAACAGTAAGACGTACTGGTTTCTTATGAAGGCCCTATGTCCCTTCGTACGAGGTGGTTATTATGAACTCCGAGCGCAATACATTGAGACACTACCCATTCCCTCAGCATCGGCAGAACAAAAAAACATCATCAGCAATTTGGCAGTGCAGTGTCAGACATTATCCGAACAACGCTATAGCATAGAAAACAACTTCCGCCGCCGTCTTCCCGATCTCTGTTCTCCTGAGTGTGAGGCGAAGTTGAACAATAAACTTAAAAGCTGGTGGCTCCTCGACTTCAGCGATCTCCAGAAGCAGATCAAAAGTCAGTTCAAGAGCACCATCCCCATTGCCGAACGTAACGAGTGGCAAGACTACTTTGAGGCCGAGAAGGCGAAGATCGCCATCCTCAACCAGGAAATTAGCCAACTCGAAACAGACCTTAATCAGGAAGTTTACAGCCTCTTTGCCCTAACTCCACAAGAGATCCTGCTTGTCGAGGCATAGATTAGCCCACCTTTGAAGTAATTGGGGTAATGCGCGATGGGCGCTGGGGGGGGTAAAGTTGGTCAGGTCATGCAGTACCTGCGCAAACGGCGAATATTGTTACCTGAGATGAAGGGAGAACGAACAAAAGCCAAGAGCAGACTTGACCCCCTTTTCGATAACTGATAGACACGCACAATCACTTTTGAATCCTTAGATGATCATTTAGAACTAATTACTGCTGCTATTGCGGCAGTGTGTATGTGAAAGGTGTTAAGCCTTTTTTTGAAAAGAAATCCATGATCTCACTTATGGCTTTGTTGACTTCATCAAAGCTGACATCGTCTGGTATTGTTGGGTCATTTTCATAAAATTCTTGAGTTTGTTGCCAATTTTCCTGGAAGCATTCTATGCCGGAGCAGTCTATGAATCTTGACTCGCAGGCTAATTTGAATTCTTCTCCAGCTTTTCCCCAAAATTCTTCATCTGCAATTGGTTTGGCTCTGATAATTCGGACTAGATCATATAAGTCTTTAACTCTAACAGCCTCACCCGGTTTTTGGACTTTTTTCCGGTATAAGGGCAAAGTGCTCAAAAATGCCCGCAGCTTTTCTCCGGCCATACGTTTAAGTGTATAAGCCTGTATGTTTCTGCTTCCTAATTCTATGATAGCAATCGAGTTCTTGGTTAATTTTTCCGGCGCTGCTATATCAATATTAAGAGCTGGTAGACCTCGGACGTTTGCGTTTTCATGATCTATTACATTTAGTATTACAGAAAAAGCATTCCATCCTCTAGGATGTTCTTTTGGTGGAGACCGCTTTATCCTGAGACTCGTTAATTCATAACGTACAGGATCTTGGCGATTAAAGTACCGAGAAATGGCCTTAAAGAGAGTTTCCTCTAGGTATCTTTCTTGTTCGTCTCTCTCTGGAAATTTGATGGTGAAGTCTTGGGCAAGATTACTATCAAGATCTAGAGACATACGCTTTGTCCTTAATAGTAAATCTAATATGATTGCCCCCTTGTATATCAAGACTTCATCAAGGTCTTTGGCTGAAGCCATAGCAAAAAGTATGGTTTTTAGAACACTAGCTTTCCATTTATTGGCATCTTCAGAGTTCATTTGGATTTAGGGAGTAAGGACTTGCCATTTTTTGTTTAGCGTAGGAAAATTGAATCCGGGCAGCAGGGCAATGGAGGCATTGGGATCGTTTTGGTCAAAGGATTCCAGGCCGAGAGCAATAGTTTTTTCTAGATCACCTCCGGGAGTATAGTCTAGCAACTCAAACAAAGCGCCGAGTCGGCGAAAATATAGTGGATAATTTATTTGCAGGAGATAACTGGTTAAGAGTTCTTCGTCAATACGAGGCAGGCCCTCCTGCCATGCTTCTAGGACCACAGGAACGCCGCCACAACATATAGGTTTATGTAATGTGTCAAGCAAGCATTGTTCAATAGTTGTGAGGCGGAGGCGAGTTCTGGGACCTGTTATCCTGGTTTGGTAACCGACAAGCCTCGATTGTGATCGTCTTGTTAAATAACAAGGTTGGTTCTGAAAATTGAATACGAGATCACCAAGGGACGATTTTTTATCAGTAAAAGTTTTCTTATTTTCTTTTCTGATAGTCTTGGGTGATTCATATGTCTTGGTTGGTTTAACTAATACGGCGATATGATGCTGTGTGGGGAGTTGGCTGGTTAATGAGTGATAGGTTAAAGCACTCATGTAACAAATAATTCCTTTTGGTTTATAAGCTTGCATTAGCTCAAGAGGATCTATTTTAATCTCATGTGCCGCTGTAATATCTAATAAATAGAAATCTTTTGAAGGTGGTGTCTTGTTGGATAATGGATCAACATCTAATTTGTATGCCCATCCTATGTTTTTCAAGTGGGTTAGGATTTCTGGAGTGTTTGGAAAAGTTGAAGGGAGTTTTCTCTCTCTTTTGATTTTCTGAACGATTGTGGCGAGTGACTTGCGAGACCAACAACGGGTACTAGGGTAGTCAGGCGTAGCTTTGGAAATTATACTGGATAAGGAGTTTAGAAAACTTTCCCAGTTGTGAGAGGTGAAATTACTTTGAGGCATAATTTTTTAACTTGTAGATGCGTAGATTGATTTCAAGAATGTACAAGTCTGCACCTCGCAACACTGCTAACTGGTAGGCTTGTTAAACAAGCCTACCAGTTAGCAGTGTTGCTTGTCAAGAAAAAATTTAAAGGCTGTAGTGTCTTGAGAAGTTGATAAAGTGTAGACAGAGCAACAATGATATGCTATCTTGCATTGCAAGATAGCATATCATTGTTGCTCATTGCTCACGAGATGAAATGGGGTGCCGACCTCGGTTTTTTTCACGTTTCACGTTATTGTGGGTTGAAGATGGGTTGCTGGGGTCGGGCCAAGCTAACTAGCTTAAGCCACAGAGAATCGTCGTTGGAAACAAGCCTTTTTGGGGCCTGTAATGATATTTTTCAGGCCAAAAACGCAAATATAGGAAGTAAAAGGGGACGGATTTATTTTATCCTACCTAAAAACAATAAGTTAGATTTGTTTGCCCTCTTCTCTCTCCCCTCTCCATGAAGAAGCACCATCTCATCACCTGTCCCTAAGCGAAACAGCTTGTTGTGTTTACAAAAATACATTTTCTATATATATCGCTGGTCATGTGTATAGATAAATGGCATTTTGTATACATGTAGTCAACTCCATGTATAGAGGACATGATGATTTTTACTCTAAAGCCGTTGCCCGTAGATTTTGATCTTGAGACCAGGGTGGTTCTCAGAAAAACTGCCTCAGCCCATCG
>JAQYVV010000031.1 GCA_030145275.1 Desulfurivibrionaceae bacterium
AAATTCCGCCTGTAGATATTGGCGCTGAAGTATCTGGCGATGCTGAGAAAAAAATAACCTATACAAGAAAAGTCCCTGGGGGTTATTATTTCCGCTTCGCTGCATTCTCTTGGAATATTGAAGATAAAAATGATTATGACATTGAGGATATTTCTTTTGTTTCAAAGTGCCAAGATCTAAAGCCTCGAAGCCCATTATATATTACGTTGTACAGTAAAATGCTTCCAGAGGATTCGGTAACAATTGATGTTGCTGATCTTTCTAAAAACTATACCACTTTCCTTGGGGAATCAGGATTATCCAGAACGAGCGAAATTGATGATTTAAGCCAAGGTAGATTTTGGCACATTGTTGGGTCTGATCAGTATTTTCAGTGGAGAGGGATTATTAAGTGGAAATTAACGAATAGCAAGCAAATTAAAGACTTGTTGCTTCCTTACTCAAATGAAAAGAAAAATCGTGTGCTGAATTTTTTAACACATGTTGTGCTAGCATCGTCATTTAAGTACAGCGTAGACGATAGACCGAAATTTTAAGACTATTTAGACGAGTGGTGGATTTCTATGGGAAAAATTATGCTAACAGGTGTTTTTTTTGCGCTATTGTGTAGCCCGATGCCCGCCGCGGCGGATGATGCGGTTGAATTTTCTTCAAAAATGCTGCTGAAAAAACCTGTCGAATGTAAAAAACTCACAGCTAATCCTTCGAGGAAACAGGAATTGGCATTTCAAGCATTAGGAAATAATGTTTGTTGTTGTGATACCATTGATGGTCAGAGGTGTTGTGGTTACGCTACCCAGTGTGGAGGACCTATACCTGGATGCAACTGCAGATAGATTTTTCAATTATTTTGTTGAAAATATTTGAAAAAAATAAGTGTTCATGAGTGACTGTCTTGGCCTTGTAAAAATGGCAATATGGAGTCTCTCTCGACAACTTGGGGCATTGGTTAGCTCGGTCTTCAGAGGCTTGTAAGGGCGAGTGAATGGGGCTTTCGCAAGCATCTCAAATTATTGTGACAGTACTTGGATGGATTGTGCGCAGTATTTTTCATGTTTAGGTGGTTTTTCTGGCAAGATAACATTTGCCAAAATCCTTTATGATTTTGGAGTAAAAGCTGAAAAGATTCAGAAGCTAATTGGCCATAAAAATTTATCCACAACCAAGTTGCTCATAGCTTCATTTTATGAAGGTAATACTACAGAATCAATGTCTGACATTATGAAAAAAATGAAGTTTATAGAAAGACAAGAACTTACAGAATAAATACAGCCCCTCATAGGCCAAGTATGGCAAATTTGTAGCGCACCTATAACTATTAGTTATAGGATCAATTTGATTGCACCCACCAGTTGTAAAATTTTACATAGCCAATGGATCATGAATGGCGGAATTATATCGGTTTTCCGACTAGTGCCCTATTTTGAAGATCTCCGGTCCCTAAATATCCTGGCATTACAAAACTAACTTTTCCATGAAGTAAAAAGCGGGGTTTTATTGTTGCGTGAAGTTAGGGTGACACACTACACAAAAACATCTCCATGTTATCAAAAATCAGGTAAATACCATGAAAAAAACTCTATCTGTTGCTTTGCTATTACTAGCTATTTTTTTGAATCATAAAACTTCATACGCTCGATCTTATGAGAATAATCGGATCGAAGTTTATATCAGCACCCAAAAGAACCTGACTGCAAACGATTTTATCTTGGAAAAAGAGATCGTTCGTTTCATTAACAACGCAACTTCAAGTTTAGATATAGCTGTCCAGGAATTAAGAAGTGGCAACATTAATGACACTAATCCAATTAAAGAAGCCTTGTTAAATGCTGCATTGAGAGGGGTTAAGGTAAGAGTAATTGTCGAGTCTAGTTATTTAAAAACAGGATCTGACAATTTAAACACATTCGCAGAGTTTTTAAACACTGAGAACATTGAAATTGTGGCAGACAAGAACCCTAAAATTTTCCATGACAAATTCATAGTTAGGGACAAAGATCAAACATCAGCCGCATTACTTACGGGATCAACCAACTTTACAGATACAGGTACCCGACGTAACTATAACCACATCATGGTTATTAACTTCACAGGAGAGCGAAAAGATTATTTTGAAATACTTGAGCTCTACCAAAATGAATTTAATGAACTTTGGGATGGAATATTCGGCAACCTTGAACCAGCGCAAGAAGTTAAGACATACAGAATAGGTAACACGAGATTGACTGTTCTTTTTTCACCCGATAATGACCCGGACGATTACTTATTAAAAACTATTCTAAGTGCCAATGAATCATTAGACGTTATGATGTTTACATTCGGAAGCAATTCACCACTATTAGCTGGAGTAATTAACCGCTTTAATGCTGTCAAATACGTAGATAGAAGACCAACAGATCAGCCGAAGGTGAAGGTTCGTGTTGGTATGGAAAAACAACAGGCGAGATTTTGGTCAGCCTATGGCACCCTAAAAAAGCTTGGCACCCCTGTCAAACTTGAAAAAACATCTGCCAAACTTCACCACAAAATAGGGATCATCGATAATAAGAAAACTATTATAGGCTCTTACAACTGGACATTGGCTGCAAATGAAGAAAATGATGAAAACATTATCGTCATAGGCAATCCAGATATTGCTAGTTATTTTTCTGAAGCTTTTGAAGAACTCTGGAATGACGTACTTGTAGACTAATCCTTGTAGAATTGTAGTTGCTCAGATCTGATCGGGCAAATATCAGAATCATGCTCTGTTGCATCGCGCACTATCAGGAAACAAGGCATCTACCCACACGGCGCATGATATCGCGGCTAGTAGTACTTCTTATTTTGAAAATATTCTCACTGTCGGTCTCATAAGCATTTAAGGGTTAAAAAAGGAGAAAATACAGTGCTAAGCGATGGCTATGGAGTTTTATCTGGCGTGTTAACAAAAGTTGAAAGGGATACCCCTGATAACCAAGGCAACTGGTTTCATGTTAAATTGGAGGTCCAAACACCTGACGGATTGTACCAATGTGCAATTGATGTCGATAGTCATGATTCGGCAGTTGGGGTTGAGTGGAAGACAATAGTCTTGCGGCCCAACGAATGGACACAGACTACAGGGCTTGCTGATGGATTTCATATTTTAGCTAGTTCATCAGAATCAGGCGCTTTGGATTATATTCGCGATTTTCGTTTTCAACCTAATCCAGGATGTATTTTTGTCAAAAAACCAGGACCGCTTCTTGAGTGGATCTCAAATTTAATTAAACGTATGATCCCCGACTGGAATCAAGGCAACAATGAGGATGCCGCAACCGCCCTGGAAGATATGTTGGAAGTTGGTCAAAGAATATTCGTGTTTGGTGAACCGTTCACATACGGAGGTCTTGGGGTCCATAATATTCATCAAAATCAGGGAGATCCAATAGACAGTCAATGGGCAGATGAAAATGGTGTTTGGCAAGATGGTGCAACCATTGTTCAACGATCAAATGGAAGTCTTTTGGCTTTTCTAAACAAGTTTTCAAGTCAGTCGTATAAGACTGACGAAAACGGGCATCCTATATGAATAGAGGAGCCGATACAGATCGAAAAACAATAGTGCCTGGGGGGATAGTATGCCTTGCCAGAACACCTTTCGTATTGTTTTAAAAGAATTGTTATGAGCCCTTTAGGGTTGGACTGTGTTTTGGTCTTTAGTTTCAGTAACTCAGATTTGATCTGACAATTTGAAAATATGATTTCAATCAATACTGACAGTTGTCCGCTGTGCGTTAGCCCTCATAAGCAACAGGTCGTCTACCGCGCTTCATCCGCTTTAAAAGCTCAATAATTGAAGACCTCTCTCCGCAATTTTTTGCAGACCCTACGCCTTCTAAGTCCACCTTTGCTTGCCCTCGCGTCTACAAAAAAAACCTGTCAGATTTACACCTCTGGCAATTCAGCATATTGTGGTTTAATATTTTTTTTATACCATATCTTGTGGTTTTTTAAATTGTGGTTATTATATGTGACCATGTGTGGATAATAGGTACACCGTCTTAGGCAAACAACTAAATTATGAGGTCAAAAACATGGCAAAAGGCGAAGTCACTTCCAAAAAGGCAGCATCCGCAGCAGGGAAAGTTTTAAGCAACCCTAAATCTTCAAAGGCAGCTAAAACCGCAGCCGCTTCGGCCCTAACACAGAGACCGAATAAAAAGAAAAAATAACAAGGTTATGGTTGTTTGATAGCGAGTGGCACGATTAACAGTATGGCAGCCGCCGGTATTGTCATATCCCCACAACCTTGCTGTGCTGCATGGTCGTGTCCATCGCTAGTAATATGGGGAATTATTGTTTTACGTCTTTCTTCATTGTAAACCAGCCATCCAACGGACTTACAAATTAAGACTCTGTTTGTCGCTCATTTGTTATCTCAGGCCAATTTAAATAACACCCAAATCTATCAAGCCATTCGATATAAACTATTTGTTTTCTTGCCATATTTTCAGTAAACCTAACAAAATAATTAACGAAAATGTAGCGATGGGTAGATGGGTAACAATTAGCTCAAGCACGACGCGTGAGCACACCAGTTTAATCGGCTTCGGCCACCTAACTATAACTCAAACTTAATCGGCTAAAGACAGGCGCGTCTTAGCTTTGCCGTTCGGTGAAATAAAATGAGTTGGGAAGATATGTCACGAGATGAGCTGCCTTGCAATTGTGGGAAAGGCAAGGTTGTAAAAATATTTCGCATGGATGACTGGAATCGTACTGAGACAATTACAGACATTCTTTGCGACGACTGTAGGGTTGCAGCAGGAAAACGCAGAAATGAAGAAGAAAGAAGACAAAAAGAAAAAGACACTTATAAAGCGAAGGCTATAGCATTAGCAAAAAAAGGATATTTACCTCAGTGGCTCCTGAAATTTGAGGGGTTGACTAAAAAGCAAGTTTGGGAAACGATGCCAAAATCAACATACGGCTATCCTTCTCTAAGTACATTTTATACGCACGTAAAGCATCATGGGAGCGTTGCTCAGTACTTAGAATGGCGTTTTGAAGCAGATATAAACGATTTGTTTCCAACAGAAATTGAAGACAAAGAAATAGTAGGACTACTGGACAAATCAAAATAGAAACACCGTACAAGTCGAGTAACTTGACTCCGATAACGTCTACGCCCGTGACAGACAAGTTTTTTGTCGGCGCAAGTGACCTTGATCGTTAACATTGCCACATTCAACCTCAGGAATTTCTCAATTCATCCCAAGTTGACGTTACTACTGTAAGTGATAAGGGGAGTGCCTGTTCTAGTTATGGCCCAAAATTAATTTAGGATTTTGGGCCTTCTCAGGAAGAAGGTTAACCTTTCCCTGTGGCAATATGGATAAGATTGCCACAAGGAATCTCAAAGGTATTCAATGCAGCCAGCCTGGGTTGGGAGTTTAATGATCTTGGGCCAGAATGTGGTCTCTGGGATAGTGTGGTTGTGCATGTTATCACCTTGAAAAATTTATATATTGATATCAAAGAGATAATATATGTTTAAATCATGATTTATTACGCCTGCCTAACCAGGAAAACGGTTGACTAACAATAAGCCTCCTGTAGATTGTTGCTAAGAGTTGTGCCTAACACAAACGTGTTAGGCACATTGAAAACAAGGGGGATACCATGAAAAGAAAATCTTACCTGCAAACAAAAGGACCTGAAAATGCCCACTTTCAGTCTCGATTTCAGTGAAAAACTAATAGAGGCCGCAGTCCATCTCCAAGAAAGTGATAGTGAATCAATTGATGGGCAACGTACGACCTTATACCTCAGCCTCCTGTCATGCGAAATAACCCTTAAGGCTCTACTGGAAAAAGCTGGGTATCATCCCTTCAAAGAAATAAAAAAACTCTCTCATGACCTGAGTAAATTACTTGCTGAATTCAGTAATTGTGAAATCACAAAGGAAGTTGTCAGCGGAAAAGAGCAACGTGTGCCAGCTACAAGTATCCGCAGCTTGTCCATTAGATTTGCGAACGAAGAGTCCACAACAGGCGACCTGATATGTGTTGAAAAGGAAGGTGTCTCTATTTATCCAAATGAGATTCGTTACGGAAATGAACTTACACACTTCCCAGCACCAGCAATGCTTCAAGTAGCTCAAGAATTATTACGGTGGGCAGAATATCACATTGGAACAATTCAACGGAAATACTAAAATTTATCCTGTACTAGACGCGCTTAAGAGATTCATATTATAAATCATAAAGAGAATACCTATCATGGAAATATTGATTACACATCTAACAGACATTCACATAACTGAAGATTTCGATTTTGACTTGAAACTTGCGTCTCTTTGCAAAGTGTTTACAGATGATTCAACTGATATAGAAAAAGCATATTTAGTAATCAGCGGTGATATAGCAAACAAAGGGAAAAAAGAAGAATATGAAAAAGCGACAGAACTAATATACAAGATAAAAAAATATGTTTTAGAAAATAACAATCTTTTAGACATAAGAATAGTATTAGTTCCCGGTAACCATGATTGTAATTTCGATTTAGACTCGCAAATTAGAGCAAATAGCATTAAAGGAATTAACTACAAGTCATTAGGAAATGATGACAGTGTATTAAACACATGTATTTCAGTCCAAGATGATTATTGGAATTTTTACAGCAACTTCAACAAACTTCCAAACAGTAGGCTTTCTTACCAAATAACTGACGCAATAAATGGTAAAAAAATCTGTTTTCATTGTCACAACACAGCCTGGATGTCTCAAATAAAAGAAAAAACAGGGTCATTATTTTTCCCAGTTAAATTAGCAGAAAAAAATAATAATGAAGCTAACGACATAAACATATCAGTCTTACATCACCCACTTAATTGGTTTACACCAAACTCTGAACCAAATAACAAAAAAGAATTTCAGGAGTATCTAGACAAAATTTCATCACTACATCTAATCGGCCATGAACACGAAACTTCTCTCAAACAAACGAAAGATTTTGATATCAAAACATTCACAACATATTTTTCAGGATCAATACTGAATAGCAATGACAACGACAGCTTGTCAGGATTTCAAACTATTACAATCAACACAACTACAAGAAAAGGCATACTAAAAAGATACAATTGGGATAAAGATATTTATGTTAATAAATCTTCAAACAATTTCACCTTCAACCACAACAATGCTAGATCTTTCACGACAACTAAAAAATTCGAACAGCACATAGATAGCATAGGTATACCACTATCTCTACCAGAAGAAATAAAGAAACTATCTGACATATACATATTTCCAGACATTGAATCACTAGATATAGATAAAAAATCGATAGACACATATATAGATTCTTCTAATTTAATTACTAATTCAAAAATAGAAAATTGTATACTTGAGGGAGATAGCCAGATTGGAAAAACAAGCCTTCTGAGGATGCTTTTTTTAGAATACTACAAACAAGGATATCATCCATTACTTATTGACGGGAAAGATATCAAACATAAAGACTTAGACAAAGTATTAAAAAAGAAATTTTCACAAACATATTCAACAACAAAACACGACTATGATAAGTATAAACAGCTTGATAGTGATGAGAAAATTCTTTTCATTGATAATTTCCAAGATGTAAGTCTAGACCTACAAAATACTCAAAAAATCATAAATCAAATAACAAGAAAATTTAAACAGACAATAATAACTTTAGATACTGCTCATGGTATGTTTCCACAAGTCCAAGCTGACCTGACGGGTTTCACAAATTACTCCATAAAGCCATTTGGGTACAAAAAAACTAACGACCTTATAGTCAGCTACTACTCAACCAGAAACGAATTACTCACTGAAAAACAAGCATTTTTAACCAAGATAAAATCAACTTTTGATCAAGTTCGTCATGTCTTAGGGAATAAAATTATCCCATCGCACCCTATTTTTCTTCTGTCAATCCTCCAGTCTCTTGAATACGCCTCTTTTGACCTCAATGAAACATCATACGGATATTGCTACCAAACCTTGATCCATTCAGCTCTAGCAAACAAAGCAAATGTTCAAAATGACGACCTAGGGTCTTATATTAATTTCATTAAAGAACTGGCTTATTTTCTCCACCAAAACGAGGTCAATACAATAACCAAATCAGAGTTGATTGCATTTCACAAAAATTACTCTGACAAATTTATTTTCAAGACATATGAAACAGTTATAAAAAATCTACTATCTTCACAGATAATCATAGAGGACGACTTAGAATATAAATTCTGCTACAAATACATATTATACTTTTTAATAGCCAAACATATTTCTGACATCATTCATAAAGATGAGGGAAAAGAGCAAATATCTGAACTATTCGAAAATTTACATCATGAAAAGAATGCTAATATTTTAGTCTTCATAACTCATCACACTAATGATATTTCATTCTTAAACGACTCAATACTATCAGCCATGATTCCATTTGAAGATATCGAACCTATCACATTAAATAAAGGAGGACTATACTATAAACACATCAAAGACATATCTATGGAAATAAGCAATGATATCATAGACGCCAATAGGATACCTGAAGAAGAACGAGAAAAACAACTAGTAAAACATGATAATACAACTAGGCATATAGAAAAAAAACTAAGCCATGAAGAACAACAGGATGAAATTAACTCCACAATAATCCCATTTCTACAAGCTTTTAGATCTATAGACATAGTAGGACAGATCATCAAAAACAGGAAGGGATCACTTCAAAAACAAGAAATAATTGAATTGATATCTGAACTTTATTTTACTGGATTTAGAACTGTCGGTTACCTAGGAACTCTATTTAATGATGCTAAAGATATTTTGACAGATGAACTTAAAGAAAGAGTTAAAGACAACGACAGCAGAGAAGAAATAAATACAAAAATAAATAAATTTTTTCAGATTATAAGTATGCATACTTGCCTTAGTGTCTTTACAAAACTAGTTTTTTCGGTTGGAATAAAAGATTTTAAGGAGTTATACGACGAAGTCGCAAAACAAATAGGAACCCCAGCGGCTAAGCTTGTTTCTTTCAGCATAAACTCATACTACAATGAAATTTCAACAAACGAAGTATCCAAACTTGCCAAAGAATTTGAAAATAATTTTGTTGCTCTCCAGATATTAAAAACAAGGGTACAATCTTACATTTACACTAATCATGTCGATTACAAAAAAAAGCAACAATTGGCACAAGCATTAAATATGCGCATTTCTGCATCTGCAGGAAGAGAAAAGAGATAAGACTCAATTTCCAACTCCACATTCTTTTTTCAATGTTGATGTGAAACACTCTCTACTTACCATCATTTTCCTTCTTTCGGACAAATCAAGTGGCCCAGGTGGCCTTCGTGGCCCGATCAGGCATAATTTAACTGGGGTCAGAGTAAAATTAAATGAATGGCCAGTGGTAATCTCTTCACTTTTTTAACTCGCTCCAAGTTAATAGATCTACTGTGAATGTTAGATTTGTTTGTACCTTCTCTCTAAAACTGTCGTATCAAGTCTTAGCATCTGTGACAATACTTTGGTCACTAAACGCCCATTTCCCCCCCCCTGATTTCCCTCTATTTCACTTTAACCACTTTTCTTGAGTGAAAGTGGCTAACGTCCCTATTTGTCGTCTTAATTTATGTTCACTAGGTATCACTTTAAATCATGCATAATCAACATGTTAGGTTCAGGGTCTAGTGGGTGTAAGCCCGTGGGAGAAAGAAACAGATTCGCCCATCTCTAATGGCCTTTATCCTTGAGCATGTAGGGTGTCATTGCCGTGAGCATGGCCCCAAATACTGGTAACTGGTCTCAAAGATTATGCCGGACTATCGTGAACGGAAAGAGTGGTTGAGAGTTAATGGGTTCAGGTTTGAGATTTGACCTGTGTTATTATATGCGATTCATATGTAAATATGCAGTCATGGCAGGTTTAAAACGCTCTTAATGATAGTTAATGCTAACGGTATAACCGTGAGTTACAGTGTTTGCAGGTGTTTCTGTAGAGTCTTCTCTTCGGCACCAGTTAATATACATTACATTTTTTTCTGTAATGTTTCGATAAAAGCCTTTTTGTGTCCGGATGTATCTAACAGGACAGGAAAAGGCTTTTTTTTATGCTTTTTTCTCTGGGGCTGTAAACACAGGTTCCTTTTTTGTTGCCTTGTTTTTAAAGGAAGTTGCCCATGGTGTCCACTTGTTGGTAGCATATCAGTGCATGGGGGATACTTTTCTGACGTGGTGATGAAACGGCATGAAATTAACTAAATATTCGAAATTTTTTCTCATTGCCATTCTAATTCTTTATCTCCTTTCAGTGGTTGTTTTTTTTATCAAGGAGAAGGAGAAAAAGGATCTCTATCGCACTCAAAAGCTTGAGAGTTTGGAGAGCGAATATCTGGTTGCTTTAAATGGTTCCCGGATGTTGTCTGATTTTATTTTTGAGCAGATTGTCAACTCTTCCCGTGTTCAGAGCATCATGGCTGGTGCGTGTGACAATCCTGATGATCGGACGCGCTTACGCCAAGAACTTTTAAGTCAGTTGTCTCCCCTTTATGGTCAGCTCGCTATACTGCATTTCCGGCAGCTTCATTTTCATTTGCCCGACAGTTCAAGTTTCCTGCGTTTTCATCGACCGATGAAATTTGGTGATTCTCTGGTCGGCGTTCGGGAAACAGTGGTCGCTGCTAATACTACCCTTAAAAGGGTGAGTGGTTTTGAAGAGGGCAGAATCTATAATGGCTTCCGCTTTGTCTATCCCCTCTTTAATGGTCAGGAACATGTGGGTTCTGTTGAAATAAGTAGCAGCTCCGCAGCGCTGATGGGCGAGCTGTCTCGTGTTTTCGGCAAGCAGTATCGTTTTCTTCTGGATAGACAGGTGGTGGGTCAGAAGGTGATTGCCGAGGAACTTAAAAATTACGGGAGTTCCCTGTTGTCACCTGGCTTACTACACGATAGAGAGGTGCACGAGGGCTCTTGCGCTGTGTCAAATCAAATCCCAGCAAAGATAATTGACACCTTAAGTGTGGAGGTTGCTCAACAATTTTACGGTGAAATTGCCGCTTGGCAGTCAGTGGTGTATCTCAGTACTATCCAAGGGCACCGATATGTGGTGGGCCTGGTTCCTGTTTCAAATTTTAACGGGGAGAACGTCGCCTATCTTGTATCGTATGAGGAGGACAAGTTTCCCCTCGCCTTGTCTGGTAATTTCTTCCTGGCCTTTGTTTTGCTCACTTTGGTGTTTGCTGGTGGCCTTGTTTTCTTCCTCCATATAGTTCGGGTAGGTAATAAGTTGGAGATTATTTCTGCCACTGATTTTCTCACCGGTATCTGGAATCGAGGTAAAGGCTATGAGCTCTTGCAGCATGAGCACAACCGTGCTCTTCGTTACGACACCCATTATGCTCTTATCATGTTTGACGTTGATCATTTCAAAGATGTCAATGATGGCTACGGGCATCCTGTGGGTGATTATGTCTTAAGGCAGTTGGTGTCGATTGTCGGGGATGTCTCCAGGCGGACAGATAGTCTTTGTCGCTGGGGCGGTGAAGAATTTCTTCTCCTCCTGCCTGAAACTTCACTTGAACATGCCGTGCTCCTTGCTGAAAAGATTCGCGTGGCTATTAGTAATTATGCCTTTAAATACGTTGGTACAGTGACTGTTTCTCTTGGGGTAACAGAGTGTGCAGGGAAAACATTGCTGGTGGATGAGGTTCTCGGCAGGGTTGATGAGGCGCTTTATGAGGCTAAACGCTCTGGGCGCAACATGGTGTGTCAGAGTCCTTTTCTTTAATTTCACAAAAAAATAAATAAAATTTTGGTCGGACAATATTTGTCCTGTCTCCTTGGGTATTCTGCTTGAAATAATTTATTTTTACTCAAGGAGGATGTCATGGTCAGGAACATTACGGTTTATCTCGATAGTCAACAGCAGGAGTTTTACGATAGTATCCGGTGCGGCTTTATTGTGGCTGAGGATGAAAGAGGCGAGGAAAGTTTTCATAATAATTTGCTTGATAGCTCGGAGTATCATGGTATTCAGGAGTTGATTGACGATATAGTTGGGATTTTTGATGTGAAACGAAGCAGGGTACTCGTTGCGGCCTGATTTTTATGTTTAGCCGCATGTTTTGTTGCAGTATCCTGAACGCAGTAATTTTTCTCTGAGGGGAAAGGTGTTCTTGCTAAAAGCAATATCAGCTGTCAAAATGTTTATATGTCGTGTAGTTTGAGAGGCGTTGACAGTAAGAAGGCAGGGAGAGCAGCTTCATGCAAAAGGTATTGCTTGTTGATGATGAGCCTAATGTCATCAAATCCATCACCAGGATTCTCCATGAGGAGCCTTGCGAGATCATAACTGCCAATTCCGGCAGACAGGCCTTGGAGCTTATGGCGACAACTCCGGTTGACGTCATTGTTTCTGATGAGAGAATGCCGGGCATGTCTGGGGTAGAGTTGTTGAGCGCGGTAAGCAGGATATATCCTGAAACTGTTCGCATTATATTGACGGGGCACGCTAATACTCAGTTGGTCTTTCAGGCCATTAATGATGGTTCTATTTATCGTTTCCTCACAAAACCCTGGGATGACGAGGAGTTTGTTGCCGTCATTCGCCACGCCATGGCCATGAAGAATGAAGGTGGTAGTACACTGCCGGGCCAAGATTAATAAATTTCGCTATTTACCAAAGTCAGGTAGGAGGATTGATGAGTCAAGATAGATTTGATAAGGCCGCATTGACCTGGGACGACATGCCAAGCCGTCGTGAGCTTGCTGCTGCTGTTGTTGCGGTTATTAAAGAGAAAATCCCTCTTATGTTTCAAGCTAACACCCTTGAGGTTGGTTGTGGCACGGGACTTTTGACCTGTGAATTCGCTGATGTGCTACCAAAGATTGTGGCCATTGACACCTCCACGGAGATGCTTGCAATTCTGCAGGGGAAAATTGGGGCATTAGGTCTCGACAATGTCGAGGCGCAACAATTTGATCTCACCACCGGTGACATGTTGGGGTTTAGTGATTTTAATTTTATCTACAGCGCTATGACCCTCCACCATATCAAGGATACTGGGGCATTTCTGGCTGCTTGTCACAAGCACCTTAAACCTGGAGGAACTATTGCTTTAGCCGACCTTGAAAAGGAAGATGGCTCCTTTCATGATGACATGGAGGGCGTGGAGCATAAAGGCTTTGACTCTAAGGATCTTGCAGATTTAGCCGCAGCGAGTGGTTTTGACGATGTCAAATTTGTGACTGCGCACCGCGTAAGCAAGGAACAAGATGATGGAACAGTTAATGAATATCCTGTTTTCCTGATGATCGCCACCGCCCGGTAGCTAGACGGGACTCATCGGCTAACGACTTTCTATCTGGGCCCGGAACCAGGAAATCTGGTTGTCTCGGGCCTTTTTCATGTCTAGATAATAGATGTCCGGTGGGAAGAGAAGCTCTGCAGTGCCGGAGTCGAAAATACGTTTCACCTCGTACTCGTCATGAGCCACATCACGTTTGTATACATAGTCGAGATAGCTGTTGTTGGTGTGGACAATAAATTCCACCCGCATGCCGTCCATCCTGGCAAAGAATTTAAGCATGCTGGTTCCGGCTGAACTGCCAATATTTTTGTTGCGCCGAGTGTGTCCCGAAGTAAGGGAGTCAGAGATATCTTCCAGGACCATGAAGGAGTTTGCGGCAATGGCACTGCGGGTCAGATGGCTCTGGAAAAGCTTAACGTCGGGTAAGTTGTCGAGGACACCCATCAGTCCCAGTTCGTCATCCACTGCCACGGCAGGATTTTCCTCACCTTTTCTTAGCAGCTTTAATACCTTCGCTTCCGGCGCTTTTTTGCGGATAGAAACATAGATAGGTATTTCCCTACCCTTTGTTTTAAAGCACCTTCTTTTCAGAAGTGTAAGCTTCTCCCCTCTCTTCAACGCCACCTTTTCTCCTTCTTTTCGGCTGAGCACCTTGTGTTCAACGCAGGCGAAATCTTCACTCCGGTGGTGACTGTAAAGGTAGACAAGTTCCAGTTCGCCGATCTTTGCATCGCTGAGCCAGACATGCTTATTGAGGAATTTCAGGAAATGGGCGAATTTGGCCTCTGTATCGGTCTCTCGTTCTCGCTGGTCAATTGATCCCGCAAGATTCATGAGTAGCAGTTTTCGCTTTGCCTCAAAGCGGGCCTTGATGTGGTAACGGTCATCAAAGACGATAAGCAGAAGGTCAACAGGGCTTGAAAGGGCATCTACCTCGTTGGTCATTTCAATGTGAGAGGCGTATTTGTTTAAGACCTTGCTCTTGAGGTACCGGATAACGCTGTCCGCTGTTCGTGAATAGCTGTTTACCGTGGCGATAATCTCGCGTTCAGTGCCGTGGATGCCGAACATATTACCGATAAGGCCGTATGCTCGGCGTCTGGCCGCTTTTTTATGTTCGCTATTGTGAATAAGGTCATGAATTTCGGCAAAAGAGCTTATGTGCAGGAGGTCGAAGATCTGGTTGCGAAGAACCCTGTGTTTGGTGAGTTCGTTATTTTTAATAAGCATTCTGACCATGTCACGCCTGATTGGCGAGAAGAGGTTCTTGGACAGTGGGTCAGGCAGAGTGGCAAAGGCTCCATTCTGGTCGAGCAGGGAAAACATAGTGTCTGTGAGAATGGCCATGGCGCGTTTTGAAGTCCTTAGAAGTATGTAGCGTTGTTTCTCTTCGGTCAAGTCGTGTTGGTTTGCGTTTTAGTTGCGAGCGCCTACCGGACGAAAAGAGTGGGTGATTCTCTATGATAGTATAGCCAGAAACATGCCACAATAACACTGTGTGGTGAATTATTGTTAACTAATTGTATTGCTGGGTTTAATTTGATATTTTTTACAGGCAGGGTGGAAAATTTAATACAAAACTGTCAATTAGCAAAATGTTGTTTAAACATTTTTGTATTATGTGGCGTTTGGGTCCCGTTGACGGGATGGTGTCTTGCGACCTAACTTTATGGTCTCAAACAAATTTTAGTGGAGGATATTTTTCTCTCCTGTAAGTTTATAGTAAAAGCTACAAGGTTTCACCCGCAAGGTCAGCTCGCTATCTTTTAAATGAATACATGCGGTAATAAATTATGATTACACTGTTATCTCCCTCCAAGGGCCAGGATTTTGACAATCCTGCACCCGTTGCAACGCATACCACCCCTCTACTCCTGGACCACTCCAAGCAGCTTGTTGAAGTGTTGCGAGCATACGACAGCGCCGGATTACAAGACCTGATGGGCATTAGTAAAAAGCTGGCTGATCTTAATGTTGGCCGGTTTAAGGATTTCTCGGTGCCCTTTGATGAACATAACAGTAAACAGGCCCTTTGCGCCTTTACTGGTGACGTGTACAGCTCCATACAGGTAAGCCAATTTACTAAAAGTGATTTCTCCTATGCTCAGGAGCATCTGCGCATTCTCTCTGGATTGTATGGCTGCCTTCGCCCCTTGGACCTCATTCAGCCCTATCGTTTGGAGATGAAGACCAAATTAACCAATAAGCGGGGGGCGAATCTGTATGGTTTTTGGGGGCAACTGATAACGGAAATGATTATAGTTTCTCTGGCAGGTCATACACACAAGGCAGTTATAAACCTTGCCTCTAATGAGTATTTCAAAGTGGTGGATAGTAAAAAACTGCGGGACCTGTTGGTCACGGTGGTTTTTAAGGAAATAAAAGACAGCAAGGCCAAGGTGGTGGCAATTTACGCCAAGAGAGCCAGGGGCATGATGGCCGACTATATTATCAGGCAGAGGATCGATAGCCCCGCCGGTTTGAAGAATTTCAACAGCGGTGGTTACCGTTATGATGAGGAACTATCTGACCCGCAGCAATACATCTTTGTCCGTCCTCAACCTTCTTGATCAGGTCTTTTTTTCTTTGGACAGTTCACTTTTAACAGCATTTCCAAGCTGAGCCATGGTGTAGGGCTTTTTGATATAATGCCCGGCGCCCATTTTTATGGTTTCTTTGACATCATCACTTTCAGAAAAACCGCTGGCGATGATGGCCTTCTGGCCAGGGTAAAGTTCTAAAATCCTGGCGTAGGTTTCTTTGCCGTTGATGCCAGGATCCATGATCATGTCGAGGACCACCAAGTCAACTTTATGATTCTGTAGGTAGTCAAGGGCCTTTTCTCCTGAGGAGGCAGTTTTTGGATCGTAACCCATTAAATTGAGAACTCTTTCGGCGATAATGCGCTGCTGTTTGTCATCGTCAACTATGAGAATTGTTTCACCGTTCCCCCGGTAGTTAGCAAGATTCTTTGATTCAGGGATGACACTGGACTCTTCATCACGGGCCGGAAAATAAAGTTTGAAGAGGCAGTTTTTTGGTGAACTCTCGGCAACAACCACACCGCCATGATCTTTCATGGTATTCCAAACCACGGTAAGGCCCAGACCTGTGCCGCTTCTTCCTAACATTTTTTTCGTGAAGAAAGGCTCGAAGATCCGGGCAAGATCATCAGGTTTGATGCCGGGACCATCATCAGAAATAGAGAGAAGGCAATACTCTCCAGGTTCAATATTATATTCTAAGGCGAAATCTTCTTCCAGTTGCACCATGCTTGTGCTGATAGCAATGGTGCCTTTTTCGTCAATGGCCTCAGCCGCATTGTTCATCAAATTGGTGATCATTTTCATAATATGTACACCCGAGCAGCGTATGTTTTTCAGGTTCGGTTGCAGGTGTGAGATGATCTCAATATGGGGGTGGCGACGGCAAAGTTCATTGTATTCTGGCGACTGTAGATACGTATTTATAAAATTATTAGGATTGTCGATTTCGGTTGTTTTTGCAACGCCCCTGGCAACAGTAAGGAGGTCGGCAACAACGTCAGCTGCTCTGATGCCTGACTCTTTTATGGTCTCAAGAGGTTTACGCATGGTGCTGTCGGGAGGCAACTGCATGAGGAGAAGTTCTGGATAACTGACGATGCCTGAAAGGATATTGTTAAGGTCGTGGGCGACACCACCGGCCATAAGCCCAATAGCTTCCATTTTTTGAGCCTTTACAAGTTGTTGAGCCATCAATGTTTGCTGGGTTTGGGCGTCACGAAGCTCTTTGAGGTCAACATCAACGCAGTATAATTCAGGCTCGTTTTTCAGCTTAAAGCTCAGGCTGTGACTAGAAAACACAGGAATAGCAGAGCCATCTTTTCGGCGCAAAGTGACCTCCGAAGAAGGCATGGGCACACCGAGATTGATCCAGTCATCAATGGCTGTAATAACTTCGGACTTCATTTCTTCAGGGATTATAAGGTTCTCAATTTTCTGATTCAGGGCTTCTTCCTGGGTGAATCCGTAGAGAAGTTCGCTGCCCTTATTCCAGAGGATTACTTCACGATTTTTATTGTAGCCCTGTACAGCAATGTTCGGAAGGTCATGGACTAAGCTCCGGAACAGTGATTCGCTGGTTCGCAATGCTTTTTCGGTTTTTCGACGTTCTGTGATTTCAGAAAGAAGAGCGCCAAGTATTTTGTCAAAATAGAAATAGATGACAAAAAGGCAGATGAGCACCATGAAAAATGAAAAGGCTAGAGCTTTACTTAGAAAGGTCTTTTTGTTGGCGATAAAGTGTGTAATGTCCTGCAGGGCAATTATACCGCCAATTTCTTTTCCTTCAAAATTTTCAAAAAGGGGTTTTGTCAGAAGAAGAAAGGACCTGTCGTTCAGTGTCAACTTCTTGGTTTCGTCAGTGATGACAATGTCCGGGGGGAGAAGGTCGTACAGGTCATTTTTGTGAGTGATTAGGAAAAAATTATCCATTTCTCGGGTTTTTGTCACGTCAAAAAGCGAGGCCTTTTTCCATGGTTCTTTGTGGAAATAGGTCGTCAGTATAAGGTTGTCCTGTCGAGACATTATGTCAATGACCTGATGGGTGAGGAAGCCGAGCTCAAAAGCGCCAACATAGATTCCTTCTGAGAAGATAGGCTCGACAACTCTGAAAAAAGGGCCGCTGCGCCCGATCTCAAAACCTGAAAGAGGTTTTTGATGTTTGTGGACGGCCGTGACAATGGGGCGGATAGTGGTTAAATCGTCGTCGTAGAACTCCGGGATGTGGACCCGGAGGAAGGTCTTGCCGTCTGGAAGGTGGAAATGCATAACCGTGAAAAATTTATTCTCTCGCTTTAGCGCTTGGTATTTGGGTAAGGAAAGTTTGTAGAGAAGGGCCCGCTTCCGTGTGGCAAAGGCGTCAATAATTTGAGGATTGTTTCTAAGTAGGTTTTTTATGCGTTGTCTGTAAGGAGTAAAAGAGTAATCCTCCAAGGAATTGGTGGATGATTTGAGGTCTTCCTCTCCGGCAATGAGGAAAACGTTGAAGGCTTTGTTGTATTGGTTAGCGCCCTGCCAGACTAGGGCTGAGGCAAGAAAAGTCATAAGAAAGGTGACAATGATTATAGCTTTATACTTTTCGTTCATGGTGCCCCGGGTGCAACGTGCCTATGACGCCGGTATAAGAAGACCGGGCAATCAAGAAATTAAAAAACAACTTCTTATACTATCCAAAAAAAAGGGGGAATTTGTCAAGAAATGAGGGATGACTAACCAGCAAGAGCAAGAAGCTTTTTTGAAGAAAAAAAGATGAGGTGTTTAGAGGGAGAGAAGCCAGGTGATAAGGCTTTCAATGGCAAGTTGGCTGCGGAATGCCGCTTTGTCTCTTTTTGAAATGCGTGAACGGCGCCTTTTTTTGTTGGGGAGGGGAGGAAGTTCGGGCTGAGTGGCCCTGAAAGCTTTTTTGTCAAAAGGGGGGAAGAGGCTGTAGTTGACGTTTGAAGGCTGGAAATGTTTGCTCAGCGGTTCGGTGAGATGCCGGACTAGAGCACCGTGGGCCGTGTCAGGAGGCGGCATGAGAGTTGTCAGTCCCTGGCTGAGTCTGGCAGCATTACGGCCAGCCAAAATCCCCATGGCTGTGGATTCAACATAACCCTCTACACCGCTGATTTGCCCTGCCAGAAGGATGTGGGGATGGTTTTTAAGTTGCAGGGATGGTAACAGCACCTTGGGGGCGCAGACAAAAGTATTGCGGTGGATGGAACCCAGGCGAACGAAATCGGCCTGCTCCATACCGGGGATGAGGCGGAAGACCTCCTTTTGTCCCGAATAGGTAAGTTTGGTCTGGAAACCCACCATATTATAATGACTCCCTTCGCGATCCTCCATGCGGAGTTGGACCACGGCGTATGCATCATGGCCGGTGCGTGGATCAGGGAGGCCCACGGGTTTCATGGGGCCAAAGCGCAGAGTGTCATCACCACGTTCAAGCATCACTTCAATGGGCAGGCAACCCTCAAAATATTTCTGTTTCTCAAAACTTTTCAGGGGCACTTTATCTGCAGCAGCAAGTGCGTGGATAAACTGCAGGTATTCATCTTTGTCAAACGGGCAGTTGAGATAATCACCTGGACCGTCATCGTAGCGCGAGGCCTGAAAGATGATGTCGCGATTTAAAGATTCGGCAGTGACAATGGGGGCAATGGCATCGTAAAAAGCCAGGTGCTCGGCACCAGTATGGCGAGCTAGGTCATCGGCCAGATCGCTTGCTGTGAGAGGGCCTGATGCGAGAATGGTGATGCCGGATGAAGGTAATTCCTTTATCTCTTCACGGATAATTTCGATGTCAGGGTGGTCGCTGATCTGTTTTGTGATGGCTGCAGCGAATTTCTGCCGGTCAACAGCCAAGGCCTTTCCGGCCGGCACTTTGGTCTCTTCGGCCACTTTCATGAGCAGGGAGTCAAGAAGACGCATTTCTTCTTTAAGAAGACCCACCGCTGATGCTGGATCGTTTGAGCGAAAGGAGTTGGAGCAGACAAGCTCGCCCAGATCCGGGGATTCATGGGCAGGGCTATAGATATCCGGCTTCATGTCATAGAGAGTGACATGGCAGTCATGGTTCGCAGCCTGCCAGGCAGCTTCACACCCTGCGAGACCGCCACCGATGATGGTGATTTTCTCTTTCATATTGAAAGAAAGTTATCAGTCTCCAGTTTACAGTTGTCAGCGCAGGTCGTCCAAAATGGCAACCTGCGCTTTGCATGGCAACTGAAAGCTAAAAGCTGAAAACTTTTGTTAATTACCCAGCGCTTTTTGGATGCCGTCAACAACAACGTCACTGGAGGTGCCGGTGATGGACTTGAGCAGACCGAGCTTTTCGTAAAATCCAGCCACAGGAGCGGTTTTTTCAGTGTAGGTATCAAGGCGGTGGGCGATGGCCGCTTCGGTCTCATCGGCACGCTGTACAATGGCGCTGCCACACTTGTCACAGATACCCTCTTTCTTGGGAGGCATGCTCTTGATGTTATAGATGGCCTGGCAGTCAGAATTTTCGCAGGTACGGCGGGTACAAAGGCGATCAAAAATGACATCGCGGGGTACATCAATGTCTACTGCCATGTCCAGGCTGATGCCCAGTTTGGTAAGCAACTCGGTTAATGCCTCGGCCTGAGGAATGGTGCGGGGGAAACCGTCCAAGAGGAAACCGCTTTTGCAG
This sequence comes from Desulfurivibrionaceae bacterium, assembly GCA_030145275.1. GTDB lineage: Bacteria > Desulfobacterota > Desulfobulbia > Desulfobulbales > VMSU01 > JAQYVV01. The sequence continues at coordinate 20,513 of JAQYVV010000031.1, forward strand.
TCATCTTCCTGCAGACGTCCTTCCATGATACCCATGATAAGGCTATCTGGAACCAGATCACCACGATCCATATAGCCCTGGGCCTCTTTGCCAAGCTCAGTGCCTGCCTGAACAGCGCCGCGCAGGATATCGCCGGTTGAGATTTGAACAGAACCGTCCAGTTTAGTGAGTTGTTTGGCCACAGTGCCTTTACCAGCGCCAGGTGCGCCTAAAAGAATAAGTTTCATGGGGGTGTCCTCCGAATTATAATGAGATTGCGTGAAGTTACTTGTTTGTCTGGGCTGACCAGAGAAGGCCGAGAATATACCAGAAAAAAATGAAAGTGGCAAAAAAAGAGTCGCGGGGCTGAAGGGGTAGTGGTCTAGCTGGAAAAGGACAAAAAAAAAGCCGATGCTTGGGAGGAGCATCGGCTTAGTCCACCTTCTTGGAGGAGAAGGTGAGGAGAGAAAAAAATGAAGAAAGGAGTGAATGCATATTTATGCAGTCTTGTAGATTAAGACTCACCTTCCTGCAAAGGGTTCCATCTTTTTTATTTATTTCTTGGAAATGTTTTGATCCTATTTGTTTTGAGTCTCCCCGTCCTTGTTCGTATCCATTAATTTACGTATGGCTCTGGCCAATTTATCCATATCTAATGGTTTCTGGATATATTTGCTAATTCCTATGGCCAGGGCTTTTTCTTTGTTGGCGATTTCGCTGTGGCCGCTGCAGAGTATTATCGGCAAATGGGGCCGGATTTCTTTAATTTTCTGGGAAAGCTGTAGACCGGTCATGTACGGCATAGACATATCGGTGATGATCAGGTCATACTCATCCGGATGTTTTGTGAACTCTTGCATGGCCTGAACGCCATTTGTGAAAATTGAGATTTTATAGCCGTAGATTGGCAGAACCTCAGATACCAAGTTGGAAATGATCTCCTCATCATCAATGAACATGATCCGCTCACTGCCGGTGCAAATAATTTCTTCTTCAGCCTGTGGCTGGTAATCATCCGCCTCTTCTTCAATAATCGGTAGATAGACATGGAAGGTCGTGCCGTCACCTGGTTCACTGTATACCTTTATAAAGCCATCATGACTGGTAACAATCCCATGAACCACTGCCAGCCCCAGTCCAGTGCCTTTGCCAACCTCTTTGGTGGTGAAATAGGGGTCGAAAATTTTCCCCTGTGTGGCTTTATCCATACCAAAGCCGGTATCACTTACCTCAAGGCGGACATAGTCCCCTGGTGGGATTTCTAATTCGGGAATTGTACCCTTTTCACTAATGGTGACTTCCTGTAAAGAAACAGTCAAAATGCCGCCTGTTTCCATCATGGCATGGTAGGCATTTGTCGAAAGGTTCATGACGATCTGGTGGATTTGGGTAGGATCGGCCAGGACGTTCCTTTGGCTCTCGATGTTCTGCTTAAGTTCAATTGAGGTAGGGATCGATGAGCGTATGAATTTAAGGGCTTCTTTAATAATAGGGGATATCTCAATGGCCTTTAGGGCGTGCTCGGTCTGACGGCTGAAGGTAAGAATTTGTTGAACGAGGTTTTTTGCTCTTTCTGTAGCATCAGTGACCTGTTTTAAATTGTCACTGATTTTTTTGTCATCTCCAGCTTTCATTATGACCAGTTGGGTATAACCGGAAATTGCCGTCAGAATATTGTTGAAGTCATGGGCTATCCCACCTGCCAACGTCCCAATGGCTTCCATCTTTTGGGATTGTTGTAATCGGTTTTCAAGCTCTTTTATTTCGGTAATGTCTTTAGCGATATGAACGATATGGGTGAATTCTCCATTTTCGTCAGGAACGGGCGATGTAGTTATTAAAAAGGTTTTTCCGAGATTCTCATGCTCGATCTCAGCCGAGCTTGCCTGGCAGTTGTTGATAGTATCAATGCCGGGGCAACCATCACAGACGGATGGTCTGTCGCTGAAAACCTCATGGCAGAATTCTCCCTTTAAAGAGCCAGGTTCTGCATCCAATATCTTATAAGCAGCCTTGTTGGCCTTAATAATTTCGAAATTACTGTTCATGATGGTGACGACATCGCCAATGGCGTCAAAGGTTCTTTCCCAAGAGGACTGGGAATTCCCCAGCTTGGTGATTAATTTACCAAAACTTAGGTGAAGGACGACCAGCGCTAATGCCAACAGAAAGCAGGCAATTACAAGTGAATGAAGAATAAAATTTCTCTTGGCTGTTAATGGTTGAGAAATATCCTGCAGCACAACAAGACCACCAATAAGTTTGCCTTTGTAATCTTTGAAAATTGGATAGGTGTGCAATAGGTAGGACTTGCCATCAAGGGTGAAAATCTGATTGTCATGGGTAAGGTCAAGGGCTACTGGTAATTGTTTGTAAATCTGATTGTCATGGGTGTTGATGGTGTTCTCACCAAAGACAAGGAATTCATGCGATGAAGGCTTGGTCACCTTTTTCCACCTGTCAACCAAGTAATAGGTGGTCATAGGGGTAGAAATGTGTTTTTGGAGGGATTCAAGGATAGAGTGTGCCTTAATCCCCAACTCGAGAGCACCGACATACGCGCCGTCATGAAAAACCGGGTGGATAATTCTATAAAATGTTCCATAGATGCCGATCTCGTAGCATAATAGAGGGGTTCTTTTTTGGTGGACGAACTGTACAGCTTGGCGGATTTTTCTTAGGTCATCGCCGAATTTTTTGCGCTTATGCATGCGTAAAAAAGAGTGGCCATCAGGAAGATGATAATGCATTACCTGCAGATATTTATTCTCACGCTTTAATGCCTTGTAGAGAGGAAGGGTGAGGTTGTAAAGTCTGTCGCGATCGTGCTTTTTAAGGGCTTTGGGGATCTCTTCATGGGTGGAGAGTAGGTTGAAGAGGCGTTGTTCGTAAGGTGCGAACAAATATGTGTTTATGTCATTAACTGCCGACTCTATAGATTTTTCCTCTGTAAGGATGACCTGGTCGATTGTTGCATTATGGAGCATAATGCCTTGATAGGAAAAGGCCACGGTAAGGGTAACAACGACAAGAGTGACAACGGCAATGGCTTTGTTCTTCTCGCTTTTAAAGAAAAAATTAAAAAGGCGCATATCTATATAAAAGGCGATAGCTTTAGGTCAGCATCGCCATATTTTCCCCCGTGCAAGGCTATGGTCGTTTTTGAACTGTACGTATCTTTATAATACGGCAATAATTCATTTGGTTGTCTGCTAATCTTACCTTGTTGTAACAGCCAGGTCTACGCTGTAAACAAGAGCGACATCCTTTTTAGCATTCTTTTATTATATACCTTTGAGTATTGTTTCACGCCCCTAACCATAGAGTTCAGGGCAGATGAACTTGTCAATAACATGACGTGCCTGGAACAGAGGGGCGATGAAGACATTTGCCATGTCCTCTTCTTCATCACGCTTGTGGGACAGAAATGTTATGCGGTCCTGCAATCTGTTCTTGAGAAAAGTAAGGTACTCCTTGTCGCGGTGGGGCTGGTACTTTTTGCGATAATCTGCCCCGAATAATGCGCTATCGTCCCTAGGCAACATGAGGCCGGGAAAGCTTCGCCATTCACGCCATTTTATGTTGCCGCGCACAAGTTCTGTGACAATGGCCAGGGATAATTCTTTAGGGATATCGACGAGGTTGCCAAGGGTGCCAAAAGCGTGGGTATTCATGATAAAGCACTCACAGCCCATATTGAACAGCTTGCGGAACTGTTCACAATCCTCAAGAAGGGAGTGGACCCGAAAGGGGTTGGCAAATGGTTCAATCACAAGTTTTGAAAGCTCTTTAGCATCGACGTTTTCCACACCCTTGGCACGCATGGTGGAGAGCGAGGCCCCCATGGCCACGGCCAGATCGGTATCCTTGACCTTGCTGATCGGGGGCAGACTGGTGTCTTTTTGGAGCCAAATGAGTAGGCCAGGCCGTTTGCAGGAGTCGGCGTGGTGAAACATGTCCCTGCTTTTTATGCAGCGTCCGTTTGGATTACGGATGTCCTGGGCCACGATGCGTCTCTTGCCCTCAGGCGTAGTGGTGACCCCGACATTCTGGGCGCTGTAAAAATAGGGAAGGAGGGGGTCGTCAAAGCTTACTGCGTCGGTTTTGTCAAAGAGGGAGGGTTCCAGGGCTACCGACGAATCTTTTTCAAGATCGATGAGAAAAGCGTCATCATGGATGACCGTTACCTTTTCTTCTGGTCGGAGGTAACCATCGTGGTCCAGGCTGTTAGTGATGGACGATTTTCCGGAGCCTGATAGACCAAACACAGCCACGGGCGGTGCATTGCCGATGCTCTTGATGCCGCCGTGACAGGCCACCATGTTACGCCTAACGCCGATGGTCCAGGCCAGGGTCAGGGTTCCTTTCTTGCGTTCACCAAAATAGCGGAGACCCAGGATGGCGATACAGTTATGGGCTTCATCGATGATGACACAGCCGTGTGGAAAGTCGGGATGAGACCAGTTTTGATCTGCCAGGACAATTATATCAGGTTCTTCCATGGGCGTTGATTTCTCATAGGCGCTGGCCCACGGCTCCATATAGGGCAGAAAGTTCATGCCCCAATCCAGCATATTCTTTGCATCACTCTCCGGGCTTACAAGATGGCATTTAACCATGAAATCGGCATGTAGGCCGACAATGCCCTCCAGGTGAAGGCCGGGCTGAAGGTTAAACTGGAAAACTGCCTCGCGAAGCAGGACTTGGAATTTGTCTTTCTCTTTTTGGTTAAAGCTGCGAACCAAGTTCCTGGCCTTGGCTGTCCGTCCGACAATGCTGCCATCGTTAGAAACGAGAAGAACGGCATCCTCAGGCAGGCCGAACTGCTCAGGTTTGTACATGGGTTCGCTGGTTGCAATAACTTCAGGCTGACGGCGGGCAAGATCATAAAGCTCAGACATGCTGGTTGTGCGAACCGAATTGGCATACATGGCCGTCTCAAGAATGGTACGCCAGGTGGATGTTGGATGGTTGGCTATGGTTGCCATGAGTTCTCCTTGGTGGAAATCGGGTTAAGGGCCGGGCACAAGCCACAATCTTATAATGAAGAACCGAGAGCGGACCTGTCCAGCATAAAAAAAGAGAGTGCATGCAAAAGGCGACCAACAACTCTGCCATACCCTGGGAGAGCAGTATTTTTTTAGGGTTTTAGCGATGAGCCAATCAAAAAAATAAAATTTGAACGATGAGGGTGTGCAGGGTTTGCTATACTATGAGCACACTTTATATGGAGAAGTTTGAGATGGTATTTATCTCTATTCTGCCCTGTTTAAACAGATGGTCTCCGAAAGAGTTTTTATGGACAAGCAAACGAAACGAGAAAAAACTAATTTGCCTGCTGTGTCACCTATCCGCAGCCTGTTGCTTGTCGTAGCAGTAATTTTCTGTTCAGAAGCCATTATCATGCTTTTTCTACAGAAAATTGTGGTGGATAATCGTTGGTACGAAATGCTGATAGACTCATTTCTCCTCTGTCTGGTTGTTTTGCCCACTCTCTTTTTCTTTCAATACAAACCATTATCGGATCAGTTGAGGGAAAAGGATGCTTTTCAGCTTAAGCTTGAAAAGCTTATTACCTATTCTGCAGTTCCTATGTTTGTTTTAGACAGCAACCATCAGGTGCTCTACTGGAACCAGGCTTGTGAGGATCTTACTGGTGTTGAGGCCGAGGAGATGATTGGCACCACAAATCACGGTGTGGGTTTCTACAGTGACCCGCGGGACTGTCTTGCCGATGTGCTCATCAATAAAACTATGGAAAACTATCCTGGTTATTATGACAAATATGTGATTTCTGGTTTGTTGAATGGTGGCCTAAGAGCGGAAGGCTGGGTGCCCATGCTCCATGGCGACCCGCGCTACCTGGTAATCGACGCAGTACCCATATGCGATGAAACTGATGAGTTGCTGGTTGTTGTTGAGACGATTCAAGATATAAGCGATCGAAAAAAACTAGAGGACGAGTTGGCGAACCTTGCCTCCACTGATGCTCTGACAGGAGTGCTTAACCGGCATCGGTTTAAAGAGGTGATTTTGAGCGAGATAACCCGGGCAAAGCGCTATGGCAACTCTTTGTCGCTCATCATGTTTGATCTCGATTTTTTTAAGAATATTAATGACACCTATGGTCACAACACCGGGGATATGGTTTTGCGGCAAGCAGCTCAAATAATACAAGAAAACATTCGAGAAACAGATGTGGTGGCCAGGTGGGGAGGCGAGGAGTTCTTGGTGCTTTGCCCCGAATCATCAAAGGAAGAGGCGATCCAGATTGCTGATAAACTACGCCTGATGGTGGAGAGATATTCTTTTGAAGAGGTGCAAGGTATCACCATGAGCTGCGGAGTTACGGATTTTCAAGACGAGGACACGATGGATATCTTTATCAACAGGGCAGACGAGGCCCTTTATCTTGCAAAAGAGCAGGGCCGCAATACTGTGGTTGCTGGCTGAACAGAGTTCTATTCTTGATGTTTTTTGATCTCAGGAGAAGGAGATGTCACTCCTTCATTCTCATGTCCTCTACAGGAGAAAATAGAGTACTATATACCCTCCTAACAAAATCATCTTGTTTTGCCATGGGCTACTGTGATAGCCTGATAGTCTAACTCGTGGTGAAGGTTTCTTCCTCTGCCATTATTCCAACCTCTTTACGCAAGGAGATGAACAATGAATATGCTGAAACGTTTTGGATTCGCTGTAGTATTACTCAGCGCTATGACATTCACCGCAACCGGATGCACTATGCTGGGCATGGGCGGTGATAGCGATGGCGTCAAGATGTCCGGAAAAGAACACAAAGAAGCGTTTCCCAAGGGCCATACTGGCGAATCGGGAAAAAATTGCTACTACGACAGGGTAAACGATACGTTTCTCTGTGAGTTTAATAAATAATGATAGGCCTTTGACATAATGGCCTTCTAAAGAAGGGGCACCATATTTCTTTTGGAGGGCGTTGTCTCATTACCTTTAAATACCCGAAATAGGCACATGTCTATTTCGGGTATTTGCGTTTTAGCAAGAAATTATCGAAGATTCTGTTGTCTGTATGGGGCACCTGCCCCGTGTGAATGTGGGCAAGTGATGAAATTGTATCTTTTAAGTGGTAGGGAAAAGTGATTTCGGTTTCATGTCACCATCACCTCCACGTTTAAGTGTCAGGGCGTTTTTCTTGCAGAAGCTTTCATACAACCCACAACCGCTACAGGAGGCTTTGGTGATGCAGGTCGTTGTGCGTGACAGGATCTTCAGATGAGAAAAGAGAGACCGAGTAAAACCGCGCGCAAAGTCGCGTTGAACATTGTAACGCTTGGGGCAAAACCTGGAATGGAGGAAGTGCTTCCGGCTGGTATCGTCGACGCGACGGCGAGGTTAGTCGTGGCGTCAGGAGCAGCAGGCGCGACTAGCGTTCGATGGTCCCTCTCCCGGAAGATGGTCACTGTCTACGAGGCATTCGACTGGATGATGCCAGGGCAGTTCGAGGCCTTTGCCCACAGGAAGGCGTTCTGTGAACACCAGGTGAGGGAGGGCATTGGTGCCGGTGCCAGCCAAGTTCTTGTCCTGGGTGCTGGTTATGACACGATAGGGTGGCGTTTGGCGTCAGAGTTTGCCGGTGTGGAGTTCTTTGAAATCGATCATCCCGCCACGGCTCGCCTCAAGGCAAAGGGAATCGGCGCCATGGGATCGCGGACCAATCTTCACCTGATAGCAGAAGATCTTGGTAAACGGCAACTGGTCGACGTTCTGCACGGCAACGAGGCATGGAGCCTAACTGCTCCAACGGTCATCGTGGCCGAAGGCCTGTTGATGTATTTGTCTCCGGAAGTGGTCGGAACTCTGTTCGATCAGTGTGCCGTGATAAGCGGCGCTGGTAGCCGGGTCGTTTTTACCTATGTCGGCACTCGTTCGGACGGTCGTCCTGATGCCGGTCCTTGGACACGGCTGGTCCTGTGGATTCTAAAGGTTGGTGGGGAACCCTGGCTCTGGAGTATACGCCCCGAAGAACTCAACCTGTTCCTCAAGGAGCATAGCTGGATAATTGCCCCGAACTTGGCTGTATCAGCAAGCAGGTGCGGAGTGGAGTTCTTTGGAGTCGCTATGAAATGAGAGCGCACAACCAGTCTCTGCACGGGACGTGCTAACACGCCCGGAGCTAAACGAGAGAATGCCACATCCCGGATATGAAAATTTCTAATAGATTTCGTGTTTAATTTTATACTGTAAATGTCAGCATTGATAAGATAATGCCTTATCACGCAAACTGTCAGGAAAGGTATGAACAACGAGAGTTAAACCAGGGGGCAAGTTAGATAGAATCTTTGGAGTCCTTCTTTTTGTAATAATCAGGGTAGAGTTTTTCAGCGCAATCAGGGCAGATGCTATGGCTGAATTCAACATCTGAATGTTCACGGATATATCCTTCAATCTGGTTCCAGTACCCACTGTCATCCCTTATTTTTTTACATGAGGCGCAGATCGGCAAGAAACCACTGAGGATTTTAACCTTTGATAAGGCTTCTTCAAGTTCAATATTTTTCCCCTCAAGTTCTGCAGTGCGTTCGAAAACAAGTTTTTCGAGACGGTTCTTGTGTAACTCAAGTTCCAAATGCACCTTGTATGAGCGGTAAAAGTAGAGACTAAAGGCGAATACCGTAATGAATGTGGCTGTATTTATTGAACCCGAAAATGGGGCAATTTGTTTCCACGTGTGATTCATCTCATAAAAGAGCAAGAGTTGTTTGAACAGATGGCCAAATGAACGGGAAACAGCAAAGAAAGCAAAAGAAAGTGTCAGCAGAAAGAGATAATGGCGAAAGGTGTCATCTCGTTTCTTTGAGGCCCAATGCCATGCGAATTTTGGGCAGAGGAGGGCAAGTATAAGGGTTGCAGAGGAACCCAGGATGTCAATCCATATGACAGGGAGCCAGGATAGACTCATGAGGCTTGATCCCAACGTTTAACAGCCATGAGTAAGAAGAAAAAGGCAGGAACTAAAAGGATGTGGTCGAGCCTGGTTATGTAAAAAAGAAAATCATAGGCGGTAGTTGCCTGGAAGCCTTCAATATGAGTGTTAGCTTTAATGAATTTGTCCATGTCTACTGTCTCCCGCATCCAGTGGCCAATAAAAGTAAGACAGTTCCAAGCGATAATTAGGAAGAGAAACACCTTGAACTCACGCCATCCGGGGCCTACCAATTTTTTGTGGTATTGCCTTGCGAGTAAAATAACCATGCCGACAAAAAAAAGTACGTGGCCAACTTGATGAGAAACAAGACCTTCTGCCCCACCATGAGATTGAACTGCCCATGCTGGTGTAGCCCCCCAAAAGAGGAAGAGAGAAAGGAACGGCAGGACTAAGAAACGAAATCCACCATATTTATTATTGAAAGTGAGCATGCTTATCCTGCGTAATAAATAGACTTTCTTAAGAAAGAATTGCCACCGAACCATGTTACAGACAGGATACCTATGAGACAAGAGAAAAAGGTAAATTTGAAAAGTTTGTGATGTTAAAACAATTGTTTATCTTTTCATCCGAGAAGGAGTGTTGGCAGGCATCAGCTAGAGCTGCAGCACCAGTAAATTAAGTAGGCCGATGAGGAAGCCGAGCAGGG
>JAQYVV010000054.1 GCA_030145275.1 Desulfurivibrionaceae bacterium
CCCCTGCCGCAGCGCTGGGCAATGGCCAGCAGGGTTGCGGCAATGTCTCCGGCCCAGGTTGGAGCGCCGTGTTGGTCCGCTACGACACGTAACTCCTTATGACTTTCAGCCAAACGCAACATGGTGCGGACAAAATTATTGCCAGAGGATCCAAACACCCAGGCGACGCGGAGGATGATATGTTGTTCCAGGGTCCGGGCTACGGCCTCATCTCCTGCCAGCTTGGATTTGCCGTAGATCCCCTGGGGGGAGGGGGGGGCGTCCTCGGTATAAGGTGCTTCCTGGTTGCCGTCGAACACATAATCCGTTGAGATATGCAGGAGCGGGATGTTCTGTTTATGGCAGGCATCGGCCAGATGGGCTGCTCCCTGGCTGTTAATGGCCATGGCGCGGTCCTGCTCTTCTTCAGCCCTGTCGACAGCGGTGTAGGCTGCCCCGTTGATGACAAGGTCCGGGCGGTGGCGGTCCATAAAGGTGTCCACTGCCGGCTTGCTCGTGATGTCGAGCTCTGCACGGGATGCTGCGAGCATCTGCAGGCCGAGATGTCGGCCGCGGGTGATGAGTTCAGACCCCACCTGTCCTTCGGCGCCTGTAACAATGATTTTCATGGTGTGTTCGCTGAATAGACCGGGAGGTTGTCCTGCTGATGTAAAAGAGGGTTATGCTGATCTTTGTCCGAGAGCTGAACCTCCAGGGTCGGCCATTTAATCCCAATATCCGGATCATTCCAGTAGATGCCCTGTTCGGACTCGGGGTGGTAATAGTCGGTACATTTATAGAGAAAGTCAACCAGGTCGGATAACACCAGAAAGCCATGGGCAAAGCCTGGCGGGATATACATCATGCGCATATTCTCTTCGTTTAGTCTGGTGCCGTACCAGTCGCCAAAGGTCGGGGAATTTCGGCGTACATCAACCGCAACATCAAAGATTTCACCCCGGGTCACCCGGACCAATTTGCCCTGAGGCTGGGTGAGCTGATAATGCAGCCCGCGCAGGACGCCTTTTGTGGAGCGGGAATGGTTGTCCTGGATAAAATTCACATCAATGCCGGCCTCTTTCAGGACATCCTGACGATAGGTTTCGAGGAAGAAGCCGCGCTGATCCCCAAAGACACGCGGTTCAATAACCATCACCCCGGGCAGCGTTGTTTCGATAATTTTCATCTGAATGCCCCCTTGTTCAGCACATCCATCAGATACTTGCCGTAGCCGTTCTTGGCGAGGGGCGCCGCGAGTTGTTCCAGTTGTTCGGCATCAATAAGGCCCAGACTGTAGGCAATTTCTTCGGGGCAGGATATTTTCAGCCCCTGGCGTTCTTCAATAACCTTGATGAAATTTCCGGCGGAGAGCAGGGAGTCGTGGGTGCCGGTGTCAAGCCAGGCGTAGCCGCGTCCCATGAGTTCCACCTTGAGCTTATTCTGCTTGAGGTAGACCTTGTTCACATCGGTGATTTCAAGCTCCCCACGGGGTGAAGGCTTGATGTCTTTGGCGATGGAGATGACATCGTTGTCGTAAAAATAGAGGCCTGTAACCGCGTAATTACTCTTCGGGATCTCGGGCTTTTCCTCGAGATCAACGGCCTGGCCGGTATCGTCAAAGGAGACAACGCCATAGCGCTGAGGATCTTTGACATAATAGCCGAACACCGTGGCCCCGTTTTCCTGCCGGGTTGCATGATCAAGGAGTTTATCCATGCCATGACCGTAAAAGATATTATCGCCAAGGACGAGACTGACGGTATCATTGCCGATGAACTCTTCACCAATAATAAAGGCCTGGGCCAGCCCTTCCGGGTTTGGCTGTGCTCCATAGCTGAAATTCAGGCCCCATTGCCGGCCGTCGCCCAGGAGGTTGATGAAGGACTGCTGGTCATGGGGGGTGGTGATGATGAGGATGTCGCGAATACCGGCGAGCATCAGCACGGACAGCGGATAATAGATCATCGGTTTATCGTACACCGGCATGAGCTGTTTGCTGACTGAATGGGTGAGCGGGTGCAGCCGTGTGCCTGAACCGCCAGCGAGTATAATTCCCTTGCGCATATTGTTCCTGAAATAGAGGGGCTAATTGTGGATGATTCTTTGGTCAAGGCTGTACTATATAGCCTGTGACGAGATAAATCCCAACAATTATTGTCATTTTTTTTAAGGGGTTCTGAGTTAGGTTCGTGAGTAGAAAAGGTGTTAGGATGAAAAAAGGCACGTTAATGCCTGTGCAGCGTTGGGATGGCTATTCTTTCATCGGCTAACGTGTCGCTTGGAGGCTATTGTGGGAAAAATTACGATTTGGTTCTATCTGATTTGCTGTTGTTCTCCGTTTACTGCCCATGGTTTAGATCTGATGCTGCCAAACGTTTACTCGGATACGGTTCCTGTTGCCGGCTGGCTGGTGAGTGAAAAACCACGGACGGCTGGGTTCGCTGGTGGTGGAGTTGCCCGATGCAACCCGGTTTAAGATTGGAACAGGTTTTAGCGATGGGGAGCGGGATCATCCGCCGGACATAAAAAAGGTGATTTATACTACAAATGCAATCGAGTCACTAAACAGTGTTATCCGTAAGTCTATAACGACCAGGAAGCTATTTGCCAGCTGATAACTCAGCAACAAAAGTTGTCCTGCCTGGCAATTCAATCCGCCTCAAAAAAGTGGACCATAATTGTATTGCCTAACTTTTCCTATCTGGTAGATTAGGTATCTAATGTGAAATATACTCAAACAATGATAACTTGGCTACTTCCTCAGCTTACCTTCAGATAATGCAAAACAAAAAAACTATCATTCTTGCTCTGATCGCTATGACTTTATTTGTCATTGGCTACTTTCCTGCGTTAGAACTTCTAGTGCAAAAATGGTCGAGTTCGGATGACTATAGTCATGCCTTTCTCACTGTTCCCATTATTGTCTATATGGTGTGGGCTAAAAGGGCCTGTTTTAAGGAGTATACAGGCAGAGGTTACGGGGGAGTGTTGCTTGTAGGTCTTTCAGTTTTTCTTCATATTTGCGCTTTGAAAATGGAGATTCCGACTGTTATTTTTCTTGTAACAGCACTGACCATTGTCAGTGTCCTGGTTTATCTTGGTGGTTTCTCAGTTTTAAGGGAATTAACAATTCCCATTCTGTTGATTTTCATAATTATACCTATTCCTAACCAGTTATATTCGATGGTTACGTTGCCATTGCAGTTAAAAATAACCCAAGTGAATGAGTTTTTGATCCAGTTGTTGGGTGTATCTGTTTATAGAGAAGGTAATGTCCTGCAGATACCTGGCAAGTCATTCCAGGTCGTAGAGGCCTGCAGTGGAATGCGTTCACTTATTTCCCTGACAACGTTTAGCCTGGTGGTTTCCTATTTTACATTGAAAAAAAGTAAACTTAAATGCCTTCTTTTCGCTTCAAGTTTACCCATTGCCTTTGCTGTTAATGTGATCAGGGTGTTGGTCTTAGTGGTGGCATTTCATTTTTTCAAACTGGATCTTACCAGTGGCATTGAACATACTATTACGGGCCTAGTTATATTCATGTTTGGTTTAGTGCTCTTATTTGCTGTGCAAAGGATGTTGGAATTTTGGGAAAAATAATAGATAAAAAAATACTAACTTTGGTTGTCATTTTTTTTGTGGGTTGTTTTTTTGTGTATAAAACCCCTGAAGTTAAAATGATCGGAAAGAAGCAATCTTTGCAGGAATTTCTTCAAGAAATCGGCGATTATAAGCTGATTCGTAATATTCCTTTGGGAGAAAATGTCAAAGAAACATTAGAATTAGATGATTATTTGCTTGCTGACTATAGAGGTCCTAATGGCTCGGTGAATCTTTACATAGGCTATTATTTTTCAGCTGCGAAGATGTCCGCCGCCCATTCTCCTTTGGTTTGTTTGCCAGCGCAAGGTTGGAGTGTTGATGAGCCTGTCATGAAGCAACTCACTGTTGGCGGTAATGTGATCAATTACGCTGAAATCGAAGCTTCAATCCAAGGTAAAACAGACCTTGTGTTATATTGGTACCAGTCAGCTCAGATAACGTCTCCTCATGTGTTTAGGAATAAGGTGAATACTTTCTATAATAAGTTTACGCAGGACGGTGAGCAGCATGCTTTTGTTAGAGTTACGGTTTTGCTCGCTGGTGGAAAGCAGGATGTTAACCGTCTAGCTCTAGATTTTATTCAAGATTTCTACCCTGAATTTATTGAATATATTGGCAGTGATAATACTACTGTGATGCCGTAATCTTTTTTTAGGTTTGAAAAGGTTTAAGTGAACAACAATCTTGAATGTTGTTTGTTGATCAAAAAAAATGCTGGCGTATATTGGTTCGATAATATCATGAACAGCGTCTTGGTAATAAAATATGTATGATAATCGTACAGCAGAACTTGACAGAACGGTTTATTTTCTTGATGTTTTACTGACAATTGTAGCCTTTCTTGTTTCTTTCTCATTACGTAACATCTTCTTTGTTGAAGAGAATATTGGCTTTTCGTCCCATGCCTTTCTTCTGCCGTTACAACTTGCATTGATCGTAACGTTTCTTTCTTATTTTGGAGCCTATAAAAGTCCTCAGCAAATGAGTTTGCTGAATTATAGTTGGGCTGTGTTTAGGGCCTTATCTTTGGCCTTTGGTGTCTTTTTATCCCTGATCTTCTTTTTTGAAATTCAGTATGTCAGTCGTCTGGTTATTTTTACCTTTGCCAGTCTTGACCTTCTTGTTCTTCTCCTTGTTCGCTTAGCAGTATGCAGATATTATACCCGCTCAATAAAGGACGCTAAAAACTCTTTACGGGTTCTTATTATCGGCACAGGAGAGCGGGCACGTGAGATGGCGACAAAACTACAAAAGCAGGCAGAATGGGGCTTGACGATTGTGGGGTATCTTGATCCTGATTCAGAGCGGGTGGGGCGTAATATTGATGGCGGTGAAGTCTTGGGAACCATCGACAATATTCATGAATGCTTAAAACAACATGTGATTGATGAGGTGATTATAGCTATTCCGCGCTCTCTCTTGGAGGATGCCGAACCCATTGCCTGGGCCTGTATGGAGGAAGGTATTAAACTTCGATTTATGGCTGATGTGTTTAATCTGGAGATGAGCAATGTTAGTTTGACAATTGTTGGAAACCTCCCTCTCCTTACCATGGAGCCTGTTGCTCAGAACGACTCCAAACTCTTTTTAAAGCGCATCTTTGACCTGGTTGTGACGACTCTTGCTATGCCATTTGTTCTGCCAATACTTGGTATCATAGCCCTAGCCGTCAAGTTGGATTCTCCAGGACCAGCCCTTTTTGTCCAACAGAGAGTCGGGCTTAGAAAACATCTCTTTCCAATGTTTAAATTCCGGTCCATGCATGTTGATGCCGAAGAAAAACTAAAAGAAATAGAACACCTGAATGAAGCTGATGGGCCAATCTTTAAAATAGAAAATGACCCACGAGTGACACGGGTGGGAAGATTTATCCGCAAAACATCTATCGATGAACTTCCGCAACTCTTCAATGTTCTTCGTGGGGAAATGAGTTTGGTGGGGCCTCGGCCCATGTCCATAAGGGATGTCGATCTTTTTGACAGGGGTATTCAGCGTAAGCGGTTTAGTGTTAAACCCGGAATTACCTGTATTTGGCAAGTG
>JAQYVV010000055.1 GCA_030145275.1 Desulfurivibrionaceae bacterium
TACTATTTTCTGCAGACGCTCCACGGGACTATCCGGATCCAAGTTCACATAAATGGCACCCATTTTTAAACACGCGAGCATGAGCCCATACCCATACATGGATTTGTCATGGAATATCCCTACAACATCACCACGTCGAACCATATGCTTCGAGAGGTAGCCAGCCAACTTATTTGACAACGTATCCAGCTCGCCGTACGTTACGACATCCCCCTCGGAAAGGCGCAAGGCCGGCTGATTCTGATTCTTGCGGGCAACCTCACAAAATTTTACACCAAGAGAATATTCGTATATATTCATAAGTCGATCTTCGCCTTTCTTTTCGATCAAGACGCACCCCCAGAGACAAGATCATATTGCGTAAGTAACTCCAAAATTCTTTCTGGCCGATTAAACATCATTACGTCAATGATGGACAGCCCTGCCACAAATTCATTGCTAAACTGGGGATACTGAATATCCCTGGTTCTGACAAAAAACAACTCCAGATCATTTTCCACAAAATGCTGTGGCGAATAGAGTGATGCCCCACCAATGGCATTTATATATTGGCAAGCGCCCATTGAGGAAGCGATGTGGACAATCCTCTGTTCTCCAGCTAAATGTCGCCCCGCCACGACGTCGTCCTCATCAAAGTTTCGGGAAATAAGACAATCGACCCCGATGTAACGACAAATCTTTTCCAGTGAATTTGCAAGAAACTTGCTTAGATTTCTTTCAGGGCATGAAAGAATCTCTTCGACAACACCTTGCGCCATTGAGTAGCAGGGCGCTTTTCCATATAAATGGGAAAGGGTCTTTATAAATTTAGAACGCCATTTTTCATACTCATCGGAAATATGTATAGCAGAAATAAGACAGTTCGGACTCGCCCCCGACAACGGCAGGGTGAACATAAGACCACTATCACCAGAAAGAACCCTGTTACGATTTACCCAGCCCCTGACAATATAATTAACATCATCCAACAAAACAAAGCGATCAACAGCATGCATCAGTTGGAAATAACCAATATAGGGGAAGAGGTAGGGCTGCATGACTGCTACCCTTATTCCTTGCTTGCCTCCATTCTCTTCAACCACTCAGCCTCTCCTGCTCCTACCTACGTTGATTCAACCCCAGACGCTTCAAGCATTTTCCTGATATCGCTGGCATGCTCTATGGAATAGATGATAATCGCGCAAATCTTTTCAATTGTCCGCTGACAAACATCGGTGCCGGTGGGCAATACCAGCACTTTATTTAAAAGTTTTTCGGTCTCTGGAAGCCACGCTGTCTTACCAGACAAAGAATGTTCATATGGCGCCATCCGATGACATCCTGGGTAAAAATATCGCCGTGCTAAAACATTTTCCGCATGAAGTATTTCCATAAAGATATCGCGACTGAGCCCAACCACTTCTTCATCCAATTCAATGACGACATATTGGAAGTTTCTTTTTTCAGACTCAGTGTGTGTAAAAAACCGTATACCAGGGATATTAGCCAAGATTGCCTTATAGCTTTGGTAGTTTTCAAAATTCTGATCTACAATCTTTGACATACATTCGAGGTTCGTCAAGCCCATTGCCGCAGAAACTTCTGACATTTTACCATTGGTGCCAAGATGGATAACCTTATCCATCCCGGCGAAACCAAAGTTAGTCATAAGTCGCATTTTTTCAGCAAGCTCATCATTATCAGTGACAATCCCCCCACCCTCGAAAGAATTTATAAACTTCGTGGCATGAAAGCTAAAAACTTCAACCGAGCCAAAAGATCCGACCATGCGGTCCTTATGACTACAACCAAAAGCATGGGAAGCGTCGTAAACAACCTGTAGATCATGTTTTTTTGCGACCGACTCTACCTCTTCAACTCCGCACGGGTTGCCCCAAAGATGGACAGGGATGATCCCCGTTGTTTTGGATGTAATAAGACTCTCGATTTTTTCAGGGTTGAGATTATGGGTGACAGGATCAACATCACAGAAAACAGGTGTGATTTCCTGCCATTGCAGAGCATGGGCTGTTGCGACAAAGGTAAAGGCCGGAACAATGACTTCACCAGTCAGCCCTAAAGCACGAATGGCAATTTCCAGCGCCATTGTACCATTAGAAGTTGACACACAATGCCGAACCCCACAGAAGTCGGCAATCTTTGCCTCGAACTCTTGCACATTTGGCCCATGGTTGGTGAGCCATTTGCTATCTAAAATATCATTAAGTCTCTTCAAGAACTTATCACGACAACCTATATTGGGTCGCCCAACATGGATCCTTTCAGAGAAAACAGCAGATCCTCCGAAACGGGCAAGATCCTCAACAGTCTTCTTTATTGGCATATCACGCACTACACTGTCCGAATGCATACATGAATCCTCCTTTTATTTCTGCACATAATGAACCTTTCAAATGCCCCTTTCGTCTAGAACAACAGATTCAAAAAAACTTAACAAAAAACTATAATGCAATATCTGGGCCACAACTATGGAAAAAGTGGCCCGGCAAAAAAACCTAAACGCTGCAATAACAACACATTAGGACAACAAAAGTTGTACCAATTCACACTTTTCTCCACTGTTCATTTTTTTGACAAGTGCCCTGGCGATTAACCGTCAAAAAAACACCCGAATCCTTCATGCAAACTCGCACCCTTCATTTTCATGACAAAACATCGACATGTCGAGAGATATGAACCGCCCACAAAGGCGCAGAAGACCCCAGACCAAGCCTGGTAGACACTCAGGAAAAAATAAAGATTCGTAATAGAGATGACAAAGCGGCATGATTGCCCCCACAGCGCTCTCTATTCAGAAAAAAGCGCTATAGCCCGCAACCAGGCAAGAAAATAGGACGAGAGAGAAAAATTAAATTTCCCAGACAATCCCTTAAGCACAAATGGCAATCGTGAAGACACTCAGTACCATTACTGACTGAGAAACAGTGACAAACACCTATGCACCCTGAGCACCTTTGGCACCGAGTTAGGAACATAAGGGACTGAGTTCGAGCCATTTACTGCCGAGTAATACCATCAAATCTTTCTAAAATTTGTCCTAACAGCCCATCTTTGGCCCGACCGACATACTTTTCCTTGATGCACAAAAACGTCCCGGCAAAACAAGCCAGATCGGGCACACGCCCCCCAGCCCCATATGCACCACCATGCCTCTTCTGCCCCATATACTTGCAACTAAACACAAATACCCTTGGAGCAACTAGTGGGAGGAATACCCCCAGTTATCGAGATATGTCGCCATAACTTGATTGGCATATACCAACTGCGAGTCTGTAAAAATTTCTTTATACCTCCCAGCCACGCCAACATTTAACTTCACAAGTCCATCATGACGCGGATATTTATTCCTGCTATAGGCTTTAACAACATCATCAACGACATCAGGAGAAACATCAATCTGTAAAAACTCAAAAAACATCGCAAGCATATATGAGGGATCAGCTAACAATCTTTCGTATTGCACCAAGAACGCCTCTGAATCAGTAATCCACCGTTCTACTGACTGACAATACTTTGCCATAAAATCAATGGCCATCTCTAGAGTTATTAAGTGAGAAAAACATCCATCATCATAGCTGTTTTCACGAAACCTTACCCCATTCTCAAAAGCACTTAATGCAGCATCCCTAGGATCCCTGTAACTAAAACAACATTTTATTATATTATTTTTTTCCAAAAAGTTCGCATCCGAACAATACCCAGAATGGGTTTTCACAAACACACTTTCCCTTTGCGCTAAAAAAATTATATTTTCACGATCAAGCACACCCATATTAAAATTTGCGTTGACCATGCTACCTAGCCCATACTTCTCTATAAAAGGTTGTCTACCGACCCCTCCTGACCTTGAAAAACAGCTGTCACACATATTATACCACCAACTACTTCCAGATTTTGGAAGACCTGCCGACACATAAATTTTCGATAACTCCATATTCCCTCCAAGCTTATCCTCAATGAACTCAAAAAAACTACCACTATACAACCTCCAGGTCGGCTTTTTTTTCACACCCATAAAGAAATTACTATAAAAACTACATAGAGCTGGCAATCTCGCCCCAGGCTTGCTCTTCTCTCGTGAATTTCCCCGCCCAAGCAATGTCGGCAAACGAGAAAACAACTCTACTATGACTAGTCAAAATTTCTCATCGACTAAAGTCCACTGACTGTGCACGCCTAACAGTATCCTCTCGACGACCCCTCACAGACAATAAGAAAAAACATCAAATCTTTCTTTTTATTAACAAAACAACTTTGTTAAGCTTATCGGCACAAAACTTTTGCCCGTTAAATTTTCCCCCTACAAAACTCGACCGGCAAGAAAAAAGAATAATAATGCCAAAAAATTTCCCATGGCTTTTTTTTCGATTGTGCTTAATATATATGTTATTGCTTGTATAAAATTGCAGGTTGAATCTTTCCATATTTTGCAAAAACTATGTAAGTACAAGTGCCCCTATCTTTAGGCATGGAGGCTACAATGCCAGACAACAGTATTGCAAGCAGCAGCACCCCGGCCCCCTCTTCTTACTCACCCCGCCAGCCGGACAGATCGGCCCAACAAGCAGCCGGTCGCAGGGTCCAACAGGCCAAGGATGACCAGCAGCGGGCCGTTCAGAACAAGCGCCAGGCCCAGGTCGAGGAACAAAAGGCCAAGGATCGCCTTGAGCAGGCCAAGGACGAAGAAGTAAAATCCCGTCGCCGGGTGCAAGAGGCCCGAACTGAACAGCAGAAAGTGGCCCGCCGCCGTATTGATGTTGTTGTTTAATTTCTAGCTTTAGACCTTGCCACCAATCACCGTATTGTTACCAAGGTACTCGCCAGCCACTCCCCTTGACTGTCCCCTCTCTTCCTGTTTCCTGTTTTCCCCCGAGACATTCCCTGCACTGCCGCCCCCATGCAGACTTCACTTCGCACGCTTGCCTGCCAAAAACATCCAGCTTTATTCACAAGCACGCCCGCCACCAATCCAGGCCGCATTCCAGTGATCAGTTGACCAACTCTATCAAAATTGATTTTTAAATAAGGACGGCGTAATGAAAGATTTACGCCTTGGACCACCAACATCTGTAAAAAACGTCAGAAATGATGGGTCTGCGGCAATAAGAGGGGATCAGGCAGAAGGAGATGAAGGGGCATCCTCATCAACCGGCTCTTCCGCCTGCCCCTCAGCAAAACCGCTGAACTTCTTTTGACCGAACATCAAGACCGCGATGATGGAAATTTCATAGAGGACGACCAAGGGAATGCCCATGAGCATCTGGTTAACGACATCCGGGGTGGGGGTGAGGATGGCGGCGATGATAAAGGAGAGGAGGAAG
>JAQYVV010000056.1 GCA_030145275.1 Desulfurivibrionaceae bacterium
TTCCGTTACCAGAACTCCGCGGACCGCGCAACACTCGGTACGGGCTGCTGGTTAAGCTTTACCCGATTGGGACTTCCTACCTTGATGCTGCTTGGGCAAGGCACCCTATAAGAAGCACCAAGCTGCGCTTGGCGCACTAACGTTTTGCTAACTTGCCGCCCACCAAAGTGGCTCGCGAATAGCGTCGCTGAACCTCTAGCGGTCAAGTTGAGCTTTTTGTTGGGCCATTTTGCGCATATTAATGAGCCAAGGCAACCAGGGGCTTTTCATAAAATTTTTTGTTTTTTAAGTCTAAGTACTCCAAGCAACCAATTGATAACGGTAACCGTAGGTGTTTAAAACAAATTTTTACTAATTGTACCTTGGAATTTATGCTGCTATTTACAGCATGAAAAAACTTATTGGCTCTATCTGCAATGTCAAGTTTGTCAATGAGTGCTTTGGCTTGATTAACAAGATTGTCATCTGCGAATATGTTTTGAATAAACACCCAATATTCTAATGCAATACGCTCTTGATCGTCTCTTAGATTGTTTATGAAATCAAAACAATCTAATGCCTTTTGGGTTCTTGATTTCCAATAATTAATTCGCTCAGGGTAAAGGCGGAACTCTTCTGGTAGAATTATTAAATGCTCCAGAGTGTTATCAAGTTTAGTTAAGCCTGTCTCAAGTTGTGGAGTCCAAAGATCGGAGCTTTCGCAAACTTTGATTTGAGGTACTTTTTTAATACAAAAACGACGAATATGTAAAAGTTCATGCATTACTGCAGCATTAGGGAAATAACCTGCTTCAGGTAGCAAAATAGAAACCCCTTTTTGATTTACTTCGCATGCCAATATATCTTTACGTGAATCGTCAATTTTCGTTTGTATTTCATCGCCAATGAATAGTTCAATCTCATGAACCATTGTGGCAATATTTTTCGGCAATTTATTTAAATAGGTTTTATCCATTGGCAATAAAGGGAAGTAAATTTTGACGGCCCAACATTGTTAATAAGTGGAAATTTTCCATCATATTAAGAGTAATAGATACCGGCTTTTTCCACTTATTCCGATATTGGGCTACCTAAGGTGGAAAATTGTTTCCACATATTACTTTTCTTATTATTTTTTCCACATATCTCGATATTAAGGCGGTTAACATGGAAAATAAACCTAGGCTCTACCCTCTATCCGAAACTCTAGCTACATGGAGCAGGTGTGCGAGCAAGTCGTCAATGCCATCATCTTTCTTTACCTTGGGATACTGATAAACACCTAGATGGGAAAACATCTCGCATCACCCTGGCAATAAAAAAGTAGTTCAGTGAATCATAATCAATTAAACACACAATGTAAATATAGGGAAATACCCTATGTGTTTGGGGGGTTTTCCCTATGGGCATTAGGGGATTCCCCTAGAGAGCCATAATACGGAACTGACTGGAACTTAATCTCACCCCCACAATTTTATTGCTGACAACGAGAACAAAACGAGTGCTCATAAAAAGAAGAATCTTCATAATTCAATTTTGCCATTTAATTTTTCTCCAAAAAGTTGCCAGAGAAAGGGATTACTCATAAACTGTTTTATGGTATATGTTGTCTGGCAATAAACACCTTGGAGATAGAAAAAATGAATGCAGTAAAACTCACCCCGTTCGGGAAAAAGAGAAGGGATAAGTACCTTATAAATTCTTTTCTAAAAAACAAGAAAACAATCTGTAAGGTACTAAATTGTTTTAAGGCCTATGATATTCGAGGCAAGGTACCTGATGAGCTGAACGAGGACCTTGCCTACTGGATCGGCCAAGCCTATGCCCGTCACTTCGCCCCAAAGAAAATAGCCATTGGCCACGACATTCGTCTTTCCGGCCCTGCTCTTTCCCAAGCCCTTGCAAAGGGTTTTATGGATGCGGGGGTTGATGTTGTAGATATTGGCCTCTGCGGCACTGAAGAAATCTATTTTGCCTCAGCCCATCTTGAGGTTGACGGTGGCGTCATAATTACCGCCAGTCACAACCCTGCTGAATATAACGGCATGAAACTCGTGCGCCAAGACGCGGTCCCCGTATCAGGAGACACAGGGCTCAAAGATATAGAACGTTTAGCGGCAGCAAAAACAAAAAGCATCTCTGATAATCCTGGTCAGTATGAACAGGTTAATCCCCGCGGGCAATACGTTGAGCATCTACTCAGCTATATCGATGCGGCAGAACAGCGCCCCTTAAAAATAGTCGTTAATGCCGGGAATGGATGTGCCGGAGCCATTATTGATCTGCTTGAGTCTAAACTCCCCTTCCAGTTCATTAAGCTTCAACATGAGGCCGACGGTAATTTCCCAAACGGAGTTCCAAACCCGCTTCTCCCGGAAAATCGAGCCATAACCGCAAATGCAGTCATTGAAAACAATGCTGATCTTGGCATCGGCTGGGATGGTGACTTTGACCGCTGCTTTTTCTTTGACGAAACTGGCCGTTTTATCGAAGGGTATTATATGGTCGGTCTGTTGGCCCAGGCGATCCTCGGCCAATCTCCAGGTGAAAAAATTATCCATGACCCACGCCTGACCTGGAACACCATTGACCAGGTTACAAAAGCTGGAGGCCAACCTGTAATGAGTAAAACAGGCCACGCCTTTATTAAAGAGAGAATGCGGCTCGAGAATGCGGCCTATGGCGGCGAAATGTCCGCACACCATTATTTCAGGGATTTCTCCTATTGCGACTCAGGCATGATCCCATGGCTCCTTGTCTGTGATTTGCTGCGGAGCAAGGAAAAAACCCTTTCAGCCCTTGTGAATAAGCAGATGGATGCTTATCCAGTAAGTGGTGAAATAAACAGGACGGTACAAGATCCCGAGCAGACCATCCAACTCATCGAAAAAGAGTTCGGTGCCGGCGGCCAAAAAGATTACACCGATGGCTTGAGTGTTGAATTTCCCGACTACCGCTTTAACTTACGAAAATCCAATACGGAACCGGTGATCAGGTTAAATGTCGAGAGCCGAGCAGACCAGAAATTAATGGAAGAGAAGACCAAAGAATTGCTAGATAGAATTGAAAATACTGGGTATGCCGTTAGCTCAACCTGATTCAAAATCGCTAAGAAGTGATGGCAAAAGTTTCCTGGATTCCCGTTAAAAACGTACGGGAATGACGAATCCTCGGTTTTTTTTACCTCTGGACGCGTCGTTCCCGCATGTAGTCAGCGGGAATCCAGTTTAGTTGAGCTAAATGCATACCCAGTTTGAAAATAATTAAAGGCGACATAAAACATCGCCTAAACAATAAGAGAACGTAAGGAAACGATATGACAACAGGAAGAATTATTTACACAGAAGTCGATGAGGCACCAGCACTGGCAACCTACTCACTGCTCCCTATCTTACAGGCATATACTAAAGGATCCGGGGTTGCAATTGAGTCAAAGGATATCTCTCTTGCAGGCAGAATTATCGCAAACTTCCCAGACAAACTAACAGAGAGCCAAAAGATACCTGACTATCTTAGCGAACTGGGTACTCTCGCAAAAATAGCTGATACTAATATTATCAAACTGCCAAATATCAGCGCCTCTGTGCCCCAATTAATTGAAGCCATCAAAGAGCTGCAAGAAAAAGGCTACGATATCCCTGACTATCCGGAAGAAGCAAAAACCGATGCCGAAAAATCTCTACAGGCACGATTCGCCAAGGTGCTGGGAAGCGCTGTAAACCCAGTCCTGCGTGAAGGCAACTCTGACCGAAGGGCCGCAGCATCCGTTAAACAGTTTGGTCAAAAAAACCCCCATAAAATGATGAAAGATTGGCCCGAGGTTTCCAAATCACGGGTTGCGCATATGACAGACGGAGATTTTTACGGCAGTGAAAAATCGCTGGCGCTTAAAAACGCCTGCGAGGTGCGGATTGAGTGCGTTTCCGATGACGGCCAGGTTCAGGTCCTTAAAGAAAAGACTACCCTTCTCGAGGGTGAGGTTCTTGATACATCCGTGATGAATGTCCGTGCTCTACGCTCCTTCTACGCGGCACAGATTAAGGCTGCCAAAAATGATGGCGTTTTATTGTCTCTACACCTGAAAGCGACCATGATGAAGGTTTCAGACCCAATCATGTTTGGTCATTGTGTTTCTGTCTTTTATAAAGATGTTTTCGAAAAGCATGCCTCTGTGATCAAGGATCTCGGGGTGAATGTCAACAATGGCCTGGCTGATCTCTACACCAGAATCCAAAGCCTGCCGGAGGCCCAAAGGGCTGAAATAGAAGCAGACCTGCAAGCTGTCTATAAAACCCAGGCCGAACTTGCCATGGTGGACTCAAGCAAGGGCATCACCAACCTGCACGTTCCCAATAATGTGATTATTGACGCCTCCATGCCCGTTGTCATTCGTGATGGCGGCAGGATGTGGGGACCAGACGACAAACTTCACGACACCATAGCAATGGTGCCGGATCGTTGTTACGCGACTATCTACCAAGAAACGGTTGAAGATTGCCAAAAGAATGGCGCCTTTGACCCTGCAACCATGGGCAGTGTCTCCAATGTTGGTCTGATGGCCCAGAAAGCCGAAGAGTACGGCTCCCATGACAAAACATTTGAAGCGCCTGCCAATGGCATTATTAGGGTTGTTGATGCTTCAGGGGAAACCCTGCTGGAACAAAAGGTGGAAAAAGGCGATATTTTCAGATCCTGTCAGACAAAGGACGCACCTATTCAAGATTGGGTCAAGCTTGCGGTTAACCGGGCAAAGGCATCCGGTGCACCCGCCATTTTCTGGCTGGACGAAAACAGAGGGCATGATGCTGAAATTATCGCAAAAGTGAATGCATATCTGCCAACCCACGACACAAGCGGTCTCGATATTCGTATCATGCAGCCGGTGGAAGCCATAAAATTCTCCCTTGCACGAATCCGAAAAGGCGAAGATACTATTTCCGTTACCGGTAATGTTTTGCGTGATTATCTCACCGATCTCTTCCCCATCCTGGAACTGGGCACCAGCGCCAAGATGCTCTCCATCGTACCTCTTATGAATGGCGGTGGACTTTTCGAAACGGGTGCGGGCGGTTCAGCA
>JAQYVV010000057.1 GCA_030145275.1 Desulfurivibrionaceae bacterium
CCGAAAGGCAAATTTCTTAATTACCAGGGGCACAGTGAAACAATTACCAAGAAAACTTTCCTATCTTGAGGGCATTTATGTCAATGGGGAACCAAGCGACAAGTATAGCAAAAATCCTGTGAAGATGGTGTGAGTGTATTGCTAACCCTACTCGTTCACTAGATAGTTACTGAGGATGTTGTTTGTTAATTTTGTACAAAAGATGGCACACTTCAATAGTGACACTCGGCTTATTCTGCGATTTTGATTGAGAACCCTGATTCTTTTTTCGCAGCGTACATCGCTTCATCAGCTTTTTTAACTAATGAGTCGGCATCGTAGTTTTTTTCCGGTGAAGATATTGCTATTCCCATGCTGCATGAGATGCCAGTTCCTGTTGTTGATTCCTCAATTATTTTAGATAGTCTTGTACAGATTTGTTTTGCTTCTTGTAAAGAGCCTTCAGGGACTATTATACAAAACTCATCACCACCATATCGTGCACTGATTTCATTCTCTCTAAGGGAGTTTTGCATAGATTCTGAGACAGCTTGGAGTGTTTCATCTCCACGTTTATGACCTTGAGAGTCATTGAGTTTTTTAAACTTATCAAGATCGAAATATATGAGAACCGTAGAGTGATTTCTTCTTTCTCCACGTGATAATTCTTTTCTCAATTCTTCATAAAACGAACGTTGATTTAATAAGTTGGTAAGTCCATCGTGACGTGCTTGTTCCTTTAATAATTTTGTGCGTTCCGATATGATTTCTTCAAGAGATTCTGTATAATTTTCTAGTTCATCTTTACTTCTTTTCGTTTCATCCATGAGGCTATAGATATATGTGTCAAAAGTAAGAGAGAGATCGAACATAATTATTTTCTCTATTGCAGCCAAACTCGATACGCATGACTGGCAATCGGTTTTATTATGTGAACTAACAATTTTACGTAATATTGTGCTTAAATTATGGACAGCTGAGACATAAAACTTGGGATCTAAACCAATTCTTTTATGCACGACTCCAACTCTAAGTCTTGAATGGACATAATCTTCACCATAATGGCCAGAAAAAAGCCTTAATATGTAATGGCGTTGATAATTTTTTAGTCTCTTCAGCGTTTCAGCGTCGCCAATGACTCGATCTATTTCATCAAAGGGAAGAATTCTTTTGTAAAACTCATCAACAATTTCATTGATATGTTCTTCTATAAGACCTTTTAATGAGGTTAAAGTAAGGATGTCAGTTTCCGTAAAGTTGAGGTACTCTTTACGTCGTTCTATTTCTTTCTTGCTTATTTTTAGTTGCTCAATGAGCGTTTGGTCTGTTGTTTTCTTCACTTTGTTGGATTTCCTTTGTTAATATAACAACAAAAATAACGTGGCAGCCGATCAGTTTGGTCGTTGCTAACTGCCGATTTGATTTTATTCTACCGCCTTTTAAGTACCAGACAAAACTCTATTTTGGCCCAATGCTCATTAGACAGGAATTTCAGCCTTAAACATCCGGTTTCCTGAGATCATTTGCCACATAATATTAATAAAACCATCAGCGATAGGGGCACTGAAATGTGATCAGATCTTCGATATGCCAAGACCTGCAAAGTTTTCTTAATATTGAGTTTCCGCCTCCTCTTTGCCTTCTGCTTTTAATTTCCGTATAAATATTGTAATTACTCTTTTTTAGTCCTCAAATCATTTCGATTTTCCAGTGGTTCTAACATCTGAAATTACTGAGTGTAAATCACATCAAAAGAAGAACGTCACCTATTCTTCAAGGCATAACTAGAGCGAAAAATGAACTTTTTATCCAAAGATGCTCCTCTGGAAGATTCTATAATAGCAATGAAAGCTGTTTTGGCAGATGTTGGCTGTGAAACAACGTTTTTACGGGAAAAGCATCCGCTTGAGCATTGTTACTCCATCAATCTTACTTCGGTTGAAGCACCGAACCATATCTATTCCAACGGCAAAGGGATTGTCTCAGATGCATCCATGGCGAGTGCCCTTGGTGAATATATCGAACGGCTGCAGACCAATAACTTTTTCATCGATTTCCATCTACCGAAGCGCAAATATTATCCTGATGAGGTCGCCTTTGAGTTTGGTGGTCCATATCTAAACGATGCCTTACGCATGGTGTATAATCCGGACGGTGAGCTCAGTGACGAAGACCTGGTTGATTTCAACAGTGATTATGAGGATAGGGTTGTGGCTCTGCCTTTTAATAAACGTTCAAGTGGCGAGACGGTCTATATTCCGCTTAACATTCTGAGTAATCTCTACGTTAGTAACGGTCTGGCCTCGGGAAATACTGAGCTAGAGGCACAGGTTCAGGCGCTGAGTGAGATTTTTGAACGGTACGTGAAAACAGAAATCATTAAAAAAGGTTATGCCCTGCCCAAGTACCCTGATGAAGTTGTTGAGTCCTTTGCACGGCTGCATAGTGATGTCTTGTCATTGCGCAAGCTCGGCTACATCGTCGAGGTGTTGGATGCCTCATTGGGAGGGAAATACCCCGTCACAGCGATCTCATTGATTAATCCGGAAAACTCGTCTCTCTTTGTCTCCTTTGGCGCTCATCCCATACTGGAAGTCTCCCTTGAGCGGACGATGACAGAATTGATGCAAGGTAGAGGACTTGAAAATTTAGATACCTTTGAAGTTCCGACCTTTGACATGAGTTTTGTCGCCGATAGTTTTAATCTTGAATCACATTTTATTAATTCTGAGGGAAAGTTGGGCTTTGGCTTTTTAAGTTCTGCAAAAAGTTTTGAATATGCACCATGGTGCTATGAGGGCGATGGTTGCGAAGCAGAATATCACTACCTGACTGATATTCTCGGAGCCATGGATAAAGAGATGTATCTGCGAGAATACAGCTATCTTGGCTTCTATTCTTGCCAGGTGGTCGTTCCAGGTGTTTCGGAAGTGTACCCTGTAGAGGATCTGATCTATAATAATAGAAATATCGGTAAGTGGATTCGCAAGATGGTTTTAGATTTTCAGGATTATGATCCTGAGGAAATACTAGACGTGATTGATTCCCTGGATGACTCACTGGGGGTTGAAAATTATATCGGCGTTATTTTTGAGAACAATTTCACCATACTTGAACTTAAAGCACAACTTTACCTCATGCTTGGCAACACCGAAGAGGCGTTGGCAGCCCTAGAGTTCGGGACAAATAAGCTCGGCCATATCGTTGCTGAATTGATTCGCATGGACATGGAAAAGCTGGTCTGGGAAGAGTATGAAGAGGCGCTGTTTAATATCTTTGGCCGGGAGCGAGTTGCCCAAGCCCAGCGCATATTAAAGGGGGAAGAGTTTTTCATTGATACAACACTTCACCCTGACTATCAGAATATGCTGACGATGTATGACAGAGTCGCAGGTAAGAAACAAACACTCCTTTCTGCCCACGAATAAAAGGCAATGCACCATGTCATTGCTCTAGGCGGAACATCCACAGGGATAAAAAATATATGAAGCGACGTAAGGTAATTATCATAGGTGGTGGTCCCGCAGGGCTTATGGCTGCAGGGCAAGCCGCTCAGGCAGGAGCTGACACGCTTCTGCTGGAAAAAATGAAACGTATCGGCATTAAACTCTGCATTACCGGCAAGGGGCGCTGTAACGTCACCAATATCGCTGATTTGCCGGATTTTATTGCTCATTTCGGCAAGACCGGCCGTTTTCTGAGGCAGGCTTTTGCTCGGTTCTTCAACACCGACCTCCTCGAATTTTTCGATGAGTTGGGGCTTGAGCTGGTAAAGGAAAGAGGGGGGCGGGTGTTCCCGGCAAGTGGTAAAGCGGTGGATGTTCAGAGAGCTCTTCTGGAATGGAACAAGAAGGCCCGAGTCCGAATCGAACACTCTGCACCTGTCAGTAAAATACTCTTAGACAATGACCACGTTACGGGGGTTGTCTCACAAGGGCAGACCATCTCTTGTGATGCGGTTATCCTAACCACAGGTGGCGCGTCCTATCCTGCTACAGGCTCAACGGGTGACGGCTACACCCTGGCAAAATCGGCAGGACACACGATAATCCCAATTCGTCAGGCCCTTGTTCCCCTGGTAACCTCAGGGGGTGATGCCAAAAGAATGGATAAGCTTAATCTTCGCAATATCAATGTCAGTATGTTTGTGAATGGTAAGAAAAAAAAGGCCGAGTTTGGTGAGGTTGTTTTTACGCCATTCGGGGTCACCGGGCCGACAATCCTGACATTAAGCGGGGACGCCGTGGACAACCTGCGTGCCGGGAATAAGGTCGTCCTTTCCCTCGATCTTAAACCCGCTCTTGATGAAAAGAAGCTTGACGCACGGCTCCTGCGTGACATTGACGCGCGAGGCAAGGAGGACGTCAGCAC
>JAQYVV010000032.1 GCA_030145275.1 Desulfurivibrionaceae bacterium
CCCGGAACCAAACTCCACTTTCCGGCAAAGGAATACACCACCGCTGATTTAGTCGAAGACCACCCCCCCCGGTACGACTTGGTAGCAAGGTATCGCGCCTCCTACACCTTAACCAGCCTCAACCTTGATATGGGCTTTGTGGCGACGGCCTTCGGCTGCCCCTTTCGCTGTAACTTCTGCTGTATCCGCAGCCTTACAAACGGCAAATACCTCCATCACTCGGTGGATTCAGTCCTACGGGATATTAAACTCCTCGGCGACATTCCGGTTATCCGTCTGCTCGACGCCAACACCTTCGGCAGTATTGAGCAGGCCACAGCGCTCTGCGCAGCCATCAAAGACGCCGGCATCAAAAAACAATTTCTGGCGGATGTGCGCTCCGATACCGTGGTGAACCATCCTGAACTCATGGCGGCATGGCATGAGGCCGGGCTGCGCGCTGTCATCATCGGTTTTGAAGAGATCACGGACGATGGTTTAAGCGGACTGAATAAAGCCAATAAAGTGGCCGTCAATTCCCGAGCCATCGACATCCTCCATGACATCGGCATCACCATTGTTGGTGATTTCATCATATCCCCGTGGTATACAGAGTCTGATTTTGATGGATTACAGCGATATATTAATGATCACGCCATTGACCTGCCCATGATCACGGTGCTGACGCCTTTACCCGGAACACCGCTGTATCAAGAATATCAATCACAGATCACCATTGATAATTTAGATTATTATACACTGACCAACGCGGTCATGAAAACCCACCTTGACACCGCTTTATTTTACCAACGATACGCCAGCCTTCTGGCTGCAAGCCACCAAGGCGCAAAATTATAGATGAATGTATTTATTACTGACATAACCGCGTTCCTACCCAACCACCCCGTCACCAATGATGAGATGGAGCAGGTGCTTGGCATGGTGAACGACCTCCCTTCGCGGACCAAAAAAATAATCCTGCGCAATAATGGTATTCAACAGCGCTACTATGCCAGTGATCCGGCCACAGGAAAATCCACCCATACCAATGCCGGGCTCGTAGCCTGCGCAATCCGCAGCCTTTGTCAGGCAACACTTGACCTCAGCGACATTGAACTTTTGAGCTGCGGCACTTCAACACCCGACCAGATCCTCCCAGGCCATGGCGTCATGGTCCATGGTGAACTTATAGAAAGTAAGGCCATGGAGGTCGTGACCACTTCAGGTGTCTGTCTTGCCGGGGTCAGCGCCCTCAAATACGTCTGCATGGCGGTGGCCTCGGGCTGCAGTAAAAACGGTATTGCCACAAGCTCGGAACTGGTTTCGAGTTTTCTAAAAGGGAAGATGTTTACCGGAAACGCCTCCAACGAGCACAACATCGAACAACAACCACACCTGGGATTTCAAGCCGACTTTCTCCGCTGGATGCTCTCCGATGGTGCTGCAGCCTGTCTGGTGGAACCACAAGCCAAGTCAGGGCAGCTCAATCTACAGGTGGAATGGATTGACATCCTCTCCCAGGCCCACCACCTGGAGCCATGTATGTATGCAGGCTGTATCAAACAGGAGGATGGTTCCCTCCAGGGCTGGCGTGAGTGTGATGATTTAGCAAAAGCCGTACAGATCGATATGTTCCCGATTAAACAGGATGCGAAACTCCTCAATAACACCATTATTGACGTCATCATAAACGAAACCCTGATTCCACTGAGCCGAAAGCATCAGTTATCCGCCGATGCCGTCACCTGGTTTCTGCCCCATTACTCGTCAGAGTATTTCCGGGACAAAGTATTTCAGCGCATGGCAGAACTGGACTTTACCATTCCCTATGAGCGTTGGTTCACCAACCTCACCATGAAGGGCAATACCGGTTCAGCATCTATTTTTATTATGCTGGAAGAACTCCTCCATTCCGGGAAATTACAACAAGGAGACACCATCCTATGCATGGTTCCGGAGTCAGGCCGTTTTTCCTGCGGCTATATGTATTTCACGGTGGTGTAGGACTGAGGACTGAGGACTGAGGACTGAGGACTGAGGACTGAGGACTGAGGAAGTAAAACCATTCCCCGGCCAAACCGCCACAAGTTTAGGTATTGGCCCGAATATAATCAGCAAGGGTCGTGAGGGTCTCTAAAATTTCCCGACTGGTTTCTTCCGAACCAATCCGCACAGCATATTCACTCTGAATAAACACCACAATCTCCATGGCATCAAGAGAATCCAGCCCCAAAACAGATTCCGGACCAATCAGGGGAGCCGTCTTATCCACCGCCCCGCAGTCAATTCCTTTGACTCGGCACACCTCACAGATCTGCGCACATAACTCTTGTTCCAGATTTTTCATTTTCACGTCATCTCAGTTCATTTAGGGAAGATCATTCTTGTACTGCCAACCACCAGGTGTGTCAATGGGGGGAGTGTAATACAGGGACAGGAATGCCGGGAGCGAAGCACCGGCCAGCCATCACCCTAAATAACGCAGAATATCCTGGAACAACTGCTCTTCCTGATCCGCACAACGGCGTATAATCCCGGCACAATGGGAGAAGGAATCCCCATCGCGACCCCGGCCCTTACAGAGTCGTGCGGCCATGGCGGCAAAGACACGCCACTCATCGCCAATGGCAGTTAAGCGCTGTGAAAACACACCCATACGTGGCTCAACCAGCACCTCTTGGCATTCCTGGAGAAAGGCCGCATATAATAAACGAAAACCAGCACCGCCTGTGCCGATCTCCTCCTGCATCCGAATCACCTGACTTAAATGCAGTAGTCCATTTTTCTCACCCAGTTTAGCAGGCCAATTCTCCAGCCGCCCCGCAAGAAAATGCATCCCCCGGGTACCGATGAGAAAAAAAGGCACTCGGCACATCTGCTTTGCCACATAGCGAAGACTTTCGCGTACCGCATCCCCTAAAGACGCAGGAGCCGCAATAATGTCAAAATAATAAAGCTTCCCCTTTGGAGCAAGCGGGCCCTTGGCAAAGCGAGCCACCTGCAAATCAGCCCGGGAAATCACTGTGGTGAAAGGCATAACCGGGTCACTGATCTGATACTGATCACCATCACGGCCATAGACCACCAAATTATGGGCATTAAAATGAAACCGATAGGCCCGGGGAATATACGGCAGCCAATAAATCCCCGTCTGCAACCCCACAGGGATCCCTTGATCCAGCAGATCATCCAAAACCTGCATCCCCTTATCCTGATCGCGAAACTGCATGGTCTGCAGATCAAGCCCAAGCCCGCGGGACACCTGCTTGAGCAACCGCCCCGGAGTCGCCCGGTAAGTAATGAGAGGCAGTTTATTCAGGCGGATGAAAGGGGCATAGGCAAAAAATAACCCCTGGCCCAAGCCGAAGGCCATGGGTTCAGAGATCTCGAGTCCATGAAATTTCAGCAGGTTGGACAACACCCCGGATTCACAATGGGCCGTCTGCTCATGGCAGAAATCAATCATTATAGGCCCCCAAGGGGAAAATCAGGCACCTGCTCAAGTTCCGCAATTGATATCTTAAACAAAACCGCATATTTTTCTTTCAGTTCAGGTTTTAGTTTGGCAAAGATCTTAGGCTTTAAATGCCGCCTCACCCGCCACTTGTAAAAACCGGTATAATGGGCAAGGAGCGGGACATCCATCTGATTAAGCACCATATGAAAGGCAAGGGAACTCTGATGCCCCTGGTCTATTGCCGCGACGGTTTCAGCAATGGTTTCGGTGATCTGCTGCCAGGCAAGGCCATTGGCCACATTTATAGGATCCCAACCCCGGGACCCAACCTTCACGTAACGGCCATCGTCCTCGGTGGCGTAACTCACCACCTGAATATCTTCGCTAATACCAATATCTTGAGGAACATCTGAGATTTTCATATTTTTCGCAAACCAAGCAACTCGATTTTTTCTTTACTTTACGCTATCGAAACCGCACCATTCTTATAATCAAAAAAAACATTTATACCAACCAAAGAGAATCCGCTCCATGCGCTTCTTGACAATCATCCTCTGCAACCTCACCCTCCCATCCACATGGCTTTCCTTCGCCAAAGGTCGATATACATCTTTTCAGCAAAGAGTTTGAAAACAATAAAGATACAAGAATCACCGGTTGCGGCCGTCAACCAAGGCCGGCCTAACCAAGGAAGCCGGGCAGCAGAAAGATTTCAGCAATCCGGAAAATAACCAGATGATCAAAAAAACTACCGGCAAAATCACAGATTAATGGCATAAAGAATAAATATGAAAATTGACGGGAGGCATTGACGTTGCATTTTTCAAAACAGCATGCTAAATAGGACAGCTTAAATATCACTTTGCGCCCATAGCTCAGCTG
The DNA here is from genome assembly GCA_030145275.1 of Desulfurivibrionaceae bacterium. Lineage (GTDB taxonomy): Bacteria > Desulfobacterota > Desulfobulbia > Desulfobulbales > VMSU01 > JAQYVV01. The sequence goes on from JAQYVV010000032.1 coordinate 4,319, forward strand.
GATAGAGCAACGGCCTTCTAAGCCGTAGGTCGCAGGTTCGAATCCTGCTGGGCGCACCAGTAATATCAAGCAGTTAGCTTATCCTGAGCTAGGTGCTTTTTTGTTTGGTCAGATGCCATTCAGATGAAATCGCTATTTACCCTCTTTCTTCCTCTTTCTTCCTCTTCTTCATCAATAAACTCTTCGAAGAAGAAATACTCCTCATCCCTCTCTTCATCCTTCGCTTCGCATTTAATCATCACCAGAAACATGATGAAACAAAATATTAGCCACGCATAAGGCCCCCTAGGTTAAAAATAATTTAGCGTTTACTATTACCTGCGAGAAGGAGTGACCTCACAGTTGGCGCGTATTTTTTAGGGAACACGACCCTGACCAACCAAGGGGTCAAGATGAGAGAGGGGATTCTGAAGCTGACGAGGGGGACACAACTAAAAGCTGGGAGATACAGTAGGCATCTACGTTTTGGCTATATGGATTTTATGAAAAGCTTTGATCTGGCAATCCTAATCATAAGGCTGGCCAACTCACTATAAAAAAAGGCAGGGCCAAGCTAACAACACACTCCTTGCCCCTATATGGAAGTAGCCAAAGTAGGGCACTGAGTGCCCTGCTTCTTTACTTTTAGCTTGAGTATCTTTTCTCCTAGCCGATAAGATATAGAAAACCTATGTAATATTTTTAGCTCGACCCCTGTTTTTAAACATTTTCTCAATCTTCTCGTCCTGTGATGGAGATATGGATGCAGTATTTGTCTCATTATGCTAACAGCCATTACTGCATACAATAGCATTAGATTACAATATCTATGACTAACCTATTAAAAAGAAAAGGATCGCTTAAAATTTGTGGAGGCCGGTTTCTGTTAAATCTCTCCAGGAATAGACTTACGGCATTTTTGCGTCCGGCAAACAAGGAAACGAGTTTTGAAGATATTGATTGGCGCCTGATTCTTCAAGAGGCAGAGCATCATGGCATTGTCTTCGGCCTGCTCCCCAAATTTCCTGGCTTTATAAAAGGTATAACCATTGTTGCCAGAGGTGTTCCCCCGGTGCATGGTGAAGATGCCATTATTTCTCTTTCGACAAAGACTTTTGGCAAGGGAAAAACCGATTCTCAGGAGGCAGAGAATGTTCTCCTCGGTCAGAGGTTACTGCTGAAAACTCCTCCCACTCCCGGCACAGTTGGCAAAAATGTCCTTGGGAAAGAAGTCAAAGCCAGGAATGGTACTGACACGACCATTCCTGGTGGTCCCGGAACCTTTTTAAGTGAAGATGGATGCCAACTGTTAGCAGCCTATGACGGTAGATTGATAATAAAAAATGGCATTCCTTCCGTTGTTAAAGCACATACATGCAACTTCGCCAACGAACAAAACAAGACCGCAAACACCGGCGCAGAGCTTAATAATAGTTGCTTTACCAATGACATGCCTATTCCTAAACGGTCATGGAAAGAAAGGGTTCTTGCTGTCTGCATTATCATAGTGGTACTGGCGGGCAGCGGTATGACAGGCTTGCATCTCATGAAAACCACGCCAAAAGCCCAAGTTAGACCTCCTCAAAAAATTAAAATCCTTGCTACAGCAATCGATGTCAAGCCAACATCCATAAATGCTGAGATCTCCGCTCTTGGCAAGGTGATCCCCGCCCAGGAGGTCCAACTTCAGTCCAGGGTGTCTGGTACCGTTGTCCATATCAACCCTCAGTTTCTTCCCGGTGGCATAATACGAAACGATGAAGTTGTCGTTCGCCTCGATGACACAGATTACAAACTGGCCCTTACCCAAAAGCAGGATAGTTTGATACAATTCACATCAGACCTCCATATTGAGGAGGGAAACCAAAATATCGCCCTGCATGAATGGCAGCTTTTCAATGAGAAGGTCCATGACTTTGACAGTTCAAGCCAGGACCTGGCTTTAAGGAAACCTCAACTGGTAAAAGTAATGTCGAGTATCAAAAAGGCAGAGGCAGAAGTCGAACACGCCCTCCTCGACATTTCAAGAACAGTTATCAGGGCCCCGTTCAATAGCATGGTTTACAAAAAAAACATTGACCTTGGTTCACAGGTTTCCAGCCAAACTATACTTGCTACCCTTACAGGTGTTGACATTTTCTGGGCTGAAATTTTAATTCCTGCCGACAAGCTTGAATGGATAGTTTTTCCAGACAATGATCAACCTGGTTCTAAAATTATTGTGTATGTCAATAATGACATGCAGTTTGCAGGGCATATCGTTAAATTATTGCCGGAAATCGAACAAGATGGACTTATGGCTCGCCTGCTCATCGGCATCCAAGACCCACTTGGTTTTGAAAGTGGCAAGCCACCTCTGTTGTTAGGAAGTTTTATCAAGGCAGACATTGTTGGAAAAAGTCTGGTAGATGTCTTCCGCATTCCCCGTTCTGCACTCAAAAATGACAACTCAGTCTTTCTGGTTACTCAAAATAATACCCTGCACATCCAGCCTGTCTCAATTAAATGGCGCACTACTGATTCTGTTTTCATTGACGATGGCTTAACGGAAGGCGACCGCATTATAATTTCAAATGTAAAAACTGCCATTGAAGGAATGGAGATAGAACTTACAGGAAAGGGGCCGGAGTAAATGTCTGGGGAAAAAAGGATACCAGACAGCAGCTGCTCGACAACGCCGCCATTTTTCTTAGAGAGAGGGGTTTATACCTATACCTCCGTTTCCGTGATCTGCAAGGGGGATGATAGCTCCGCCAGGGCTGAGCAATGGGTCTATCAGATCGTCCTTGCCCTCTTGCTGAGAGTTCTCAGTACGAAAATGACGATGCGAACACTTTTTCTTTTTTTGCTGCTACCGTTTATTGCCTCCTGTGCTGCCCTGCCGCCGGTTGAGAACGCGCACCAGCTCGAGAGCATGCCGCAACATTTTTCTCTTGTCGCAGGCTCGATTGATCTTTCGACGGAGTGGTGGCAGGACTTTAATAGCGAGGAACTAAACAACCTGATGGCCGAGGCGGTGAACGAAAACTTTACCGTCCGCGAAGCCTACGCCAGATTGTCCCAAGCCCATTACGCTGCCCTGAAGGCAGGTGCCGCCCAGTGGCCGACGATATCGGCCAGCGCTGGCGCCGACCACACAGACATCAAAAACGACAATAACCAAAACCTTGATGACTACGATACCTGGTCACTCGGGCTTTCGGCCAGCTACGAGGTCGATCTCTGGGGCCGGGTGCAGGCGGAAAAGGAGAGTGATACTCTGCTGGCCAGTGCCTCGGCAGAGGACGCAAAAGCAGCCCTGCTCAGCGTCAGCGGCCAGATAGCCGAAAACTGGATCAGCCTCATATCCAATCGCGGCCAGCAGCAACTTTTCCAGCGGCAACTCGAACTGCAACGGCAACAGCTGCATCTGGTCTTCCTCAGATTCCCCCTGGCCAAAGCCACTGCCCTTGATATCTACCACCAACAACAAACCATCGAAAAACTCGATGCCGCCCTTATTTCCTTAAAAAGCAAAGAGAAGACGATCCAAGGGCAGCTGGCCTTTTTGCTTGGCAAGACCAGCCTCGACCCCCAACGGCTCCAGGCGGATCGTTTCCCGGTTCTCCCGGAGATTCCGGGTATCGGACTGCCATCCGACCTTTTGGGCCAACGGCCCGACATTCTCGCTGCTGGCTTGCGGCTTGCGGCTGGCCAGCGGGATATTACGGTAGCCCAAGCAGACCTTCTGCCGACCCTCAAGCTCACCGCCTCCCACTCCTTCAGCTCGGACGGGTTGAGCTCCCTGTTTGACAACTGGCTCCGCAATCTTGCCGCCAACATTTTGGCACCGCTTTTAGATGGAAAACGCCGCAAAAACGAGCTGGAACGCGTCAGGGCAATCGTCCAGGAGCGCCTGGCTGTTTACGGCCGAACGGTATTCACAGCCATCCGCGAGGTGGAGGATAGCCTTGTCGATGAAAAACAGTATGGTGACTCCATCGCCTCACTTACCCGGCAGCAGGAACTGTCCAACCGCACCATCAGGGAAGCCAGGACCCGATATTTAAACGGAACCAGCGACTTATTCAATGTCCTGCGCGAGGAGTTAAATATGCTGCAGGTGGAACAGGATCTAATCACCTCCGAAGAAAAGATGCTAGCCGCAAGAGTCAGGCTCTATAAGGCTCTGGGCGGTTCCTGGATGGACCGTTACCCCCAGACAAGACCGCAATAAACGATAAGGTTTACCATATGACAGCAGAAAATCCGGTCACTTACAGCCATGTCCCCGTCGATTTGCCGATCCCGATACTTAAACGGAACCAGCGGTTGAGCGCATGAACAACGGTAATTTCATAAAAAAAGGCCCCATCGCCTGGATGGCAGGCAACTCTGTTGCCGCCAATTTCATTATGTTTTTTCTGCTTGTGGGTGGTTTAATCTGGGGAACCCAGATTAAACAGGAAATCTTCCCCGAATTTTCCATTGATAACGTTATTATTTCTGTTGCCTATCCGGGTGCCAGTCCTGAAGAAATCGAACAGGGCATTATCCTCCCAATTGAAGAGGCCATACAGAATATTGATGGCATTGAGGAAACCATATCTGTTGCCTATGAAGGCAGCGGCATTGTGACCGTTGAAACCATTGCCGACATCAATATGCAGCAATTGGCAACGGACATCAAAAATGAAATAGATAGAATTTCTTCATTTCCGGATGATGCTGAAGAACCTTTTGTCTATATCCCGTCCCGCAAACGGCAGGTTGTCACCCTGATCGTTTCCGGAGACCAGAGCCAAAGTGTTCTTCGGGAAGTAACAGAGATGGTGCGAGATCAATTGCTGCAGGATGAGGGTATTACCCAGGTAGATCTTGTCGGCGACCGGCCCCTTGAAATGAGTTTCGAAATTCCCCAGGACACCCTTCGACGATACAGCCTCACCCTGGCAGATATTGCCGCCAAAATAAAAAACGCATCCATTGACCTTCCTGGTGGAAGTATCAAAACAAGTGGCGGTGAGCTTCTCATCCGGATGAAAGAACGGAAGGATTACCAGAACGAATTTGCACTCGTTCCCATCGTCACCTCTGCGAACGGCTCCATTGTCACCCTGGGAGATATCGCCACCATAAAAGACAGCTTCGTAGAAACGGACCAGTTTCTATTTTACAACAACAAACCGGCCCTGCGTATCGATGTTTACAGAATCGGTGACCAGACTCCCATCTCTGTTTCAGATGCCGTGATGAAACACCTGCAGGAACTCAGACATTCTCTGCCGGATGGAATTACTGTCAATCATGTTAATGACCGCTCCGAAGCCTTCAAGCAACGCATGGATCTTCTGGTCAAAAACGGCTACTTGGGTTTGATTCTTGTTTTTCTTCTGCTTGGTCTTTTTCTTGAACCCCGCCTGGCATTCTGGGTCACCATAGGTATCCCCATATCCTTCCTCGGATCGCTTCTGCTTATTCCGCAATTTGGTGTCAGCATTAATATGGTTTCACTTTTTGCCTTTATTGTTGCACTGGGTATCGTTGTTGACGACACCATTATTATAGGGGAAAATGTTCACCGCTATAAACAGCAGGGACACAGTTCCTTTGAAGCGGCGGTGAAAGGGGCGAAAGAAATGGCAATGCCCGTGACATTCGGTATTATCACGAACATTGTCACCTTTCTGCCCCTTTATTTTATGCCAGGCACAATGGGGAAGATTTTCAGCACTATTCCGGTTGTTGTCATATCCGTACTTTTCATTTCCCTCATGGAAGCGCTTTTTGTCCTGCCTGCCCATCTCGGACACCAGAAAGAATACACTCACGGCATCATGTATTTTCTGATTCGTACACAGCAGAGATTCTCACAAGGATTCACAACGTTTGTAAACAAAGTGTATGAACCCTCCCTCCAGCTTTCATTACGCTACAGATATGTCTGTATCGCCGTAGGCGCGGCTATCCTCTTTATCACTGTAGCCTATGTGAAAAGTGGTCGTATGCCTGTTATCATGTTTCCAAAAACAGAGTCCGACTATTCCTATTCCTCAGTGTCATTGCCGGTGGGGGTTCCAGTTGCAGACACCATGGAAGTCCATGACAGGCTCATGGCATCGGCCATGCAGACTGCTGAAGACAGCGGCGGTAAAGAGCAGGTCACGGGTATCATGTCCTATGTCAACAGAAACAGTGTCTGGATTCAGGTATATATGACACAACCTGAAAAGCGCCCTGTTTCAACTGCTGAATTCACCTATAAATGGCGGAAATTAACGGATCATATTGCCGGCACGGAATACATGAAGTTCATTTCTGATTCGGGTGGTCCGGGATCGAGTTCCGGCATAACTGTCGAGTTACAGCACAGGGACTCAGAGGTTCTCAGAAAGGCAAGCGCAGAACTGGCCGATGCCCTCAGCTATTATCCCAATGTTTCCGACATCGATGACGGATTTACTGCCGGCAAGGATCAGCTTGACATAAAATTGACATCCACGGGCTACCAGCTCGGTTTGAGCCCCACAGATGTAGCCAGACAGGTCCGCAATGCCTATTACGGCAATGAGATAATCAGGCAGCTGCGTGGAAGAAACGAAATCAAGATTATTGTCCGGCATCCGGAACAGGAACGGCAGGCTGAGTTTTCCATGGAGGAGATGCTCGTAACCACCCCCAAGGGCGTTAAAGTTCCATTAAAAGAGGTGGTTGAAATAACCAGAGGCAAAGCATATACCTCCATAGACAGAAGAGACGGCAGACGGGTGGTGACAGTGACCGCTGATGTGGTACCGCAGAGCCAAGCGGACATGGTCCTTGACGCCTTTAAAAAGGACACTTTACCCGCCCTTATACACAAGTACCGAGGCCTGAACTACAGTTTTGAAGGCAAACAGGGGGACAGAAAAGAAAGCCTGGCAGCCCTTGGTCGTGGGATGATTGCCGCAATGATGGTGGTCTATGTGCTATTGGCAATTCCTTTCCGGAGTTACGTCCAGCCTATGATTATCATGATCAGTGTACCCTTCGGTATTGTTGGTGCCATCATCGGCCATCTCATTATGGGGTACAACCTGAGTATACTGAGCATGTTCGGCATTGTCGCTCTATCAGGGGTGGTCGTTAATGACTCACTGATTCTCATTGACTTTGCCAACCGAAAGGTTCGGGCAGGGGCAACGCCTTTTTCAGCCGTCATCAATGCAGGTATCACCCGCTTCCGTCCCATTATTCTGACGACCCTGACGACCTTTTTCGGCTTGTCCCCCATGATTTTCGAACAGTCCAGGCAGGCCAAATTTCTCATTCCCATGGCAATTTCCCTGGGTTTCGGCATCCTGTTCTCTACTATGATAATTCTGGTTTTAGTGCCGGCTCTTTATATCATTGTGGAGGATATAAAAAATGGCTTTAGGAAATTGTCCGGAACAGTGTGAAGACAAGCTGAAGTGGAAATTGCCTATTCGTTCACTGATTATTCATTGGAGGATCATAAAAAATGGGGTGCCGCTATAAACGGCACCCCTTTTTTTGTGGGTGGTTCAATGCAAAGAAAGTGACCCTGCAAGAATCTCTTTTTCAACCTGAGCGAAACTATAATCACTCTGGCCACTCATGGTAACAAACACATTCATCATTTATAATCACCCCACCTTTACATTGAAGCTCATCTGGATTTCCTGTACCATCGCCCGGGCCCTGACCATTCCCAGCAAAACTCACAGACGAAATACTCAAAATCGCCACAGCCAATGCCACTGCCATAATAGAACTCATTTTTTTCAACATAACGTCACCTCTTTATTTTTAAAAAACAACCGGCTGGACACCCCCACGATATCCACCCTGCTGTTTTTTATCGATGTACCCCTTTTGTTTCAGCCCAACCTTTACGTCTTTAATCTTTCGTTTTTTTCTGATAACGCATTTTTTTTCAAAGTTTCCTGTACCTGTACTATTAATATAGTCTCACTCCTCGCTAAAAGAAATCCGTGCTACTCCCCATTCCCACGCAGGTATTAATACCGAGAGCCAATAATGAACCTTTATGAATTATTATACGGGAGTAGGTATTATCACTGAAAAGAGAGGGGAAAGGAAATTGTCCGGAACAGGGTGAAGACAAGCTGAAGTGGAAATTGCCTATTCGTTCACTGATTATTCATTGGAGGATCATAAAAAAAGGGGTGCCGTTTATAACGGCACCCCTTTTTTTGTGGGTGGTTCGATGCAAAGAAAGTGACCCTGTAAGTATCTCTTTTTCAACCTGAGCTAAGCTATAATCAAGTTAACCCACCAAGTACATATGATCTCGGTCTCGGGTTTTGTCTTGGTCTTGGGTTTGGTCTTGGTCTTGGGTTCGATCACCGACGCCATTCCCCACCAAGTACAGATGATCTCGGTCTCGGGTTTTGTCTTGGTCTTGGGTTTGGTCTTGGTCTTGGGTTCGATCACCGACGCCATTCCCAGCGAAACTCACAGACGAAATACTCAAAACCGCCACAGCCAATGCCACTGCCATAAGATAACTCATTTTTTTCAACATAACGTCACCTCTTCATTTTTGAAAACAACCGGCTGGACACCCCCACGATATCCACCCTGCTGTTTTTTATCGTTGCCCCCTTTTTGTTTCAGCCCAACCTTTACGTCTTTAATCTTTCGGTTTTTTCTGATAACGCATTTTTTTTCAAAGTTTCCTGTACCTGTACTATTAATATAGTCTCACTCCTCGCTAAAAGAAATCCGTGCTACTCCCCATTCACGCGTAGGTATTAATACTGAGAGCCAATAATGAACCTTTATGAATTATTATACAGGAGGAAACGGCGAAGAGAAATCAGGCAAACTACTTATTCGGGGGTAGGTATTATCACTGAAAAGAGAGGGGAAAGGAAATTGGCTTTTTATTTGTCTGACAGGGTGTATCCTTTGCGGATGGCGTATTTGACCAGGTTAGCGGTATCCCTGATATCAAGTTTGCGCATAATATTGGCGCGATGACTTTCCACCGTACGGATGCTGATACACAGGAGGTCGGCAAGCTCTTTGTTGGAACCCCCTTCGGCAACCAGTTTCAGAACTTCACGCTCCCGGGTAGTCAGGGGATCGACAGGCTGCGACAAATGGCCTCTATTTGATGCCTGGATCAGCTCAAAAGCCATATCACTGGAAAGAAGGGGAGACAAATAATTGCCATTGTTGCGTATTTTTTCTATGGCGGCAAAAAGTTCGGTATCGGCATCCTCTTTCAGCAGATATCCTTCAGCTCCTGCCGCCATGGCGGAATGAACATATTCCTTGTCCTTGTGCATGGTAAGGATCAGCACCTTCATGTCTTTCGAGATCATTTTGATCTCACGGGTTGCCTCAAGTCCACGGAGATTCGGCATGGAAATATCCATAATAACCATATTTGGAGATAACTGTTTTATGAGTTTGATAACCTCAAAACCGTCAGCGGCCTCCCCAACAACCTCCAGTTGTTCAGATGCCGCAAGAATGTTTTTTATCCCCTGACGAAACATGGCATGATCATCGGCCAGCACAATACGGTATGATTTCATTGCAGAGTCCCTCCTGATACCACCGGAATCATCAAAGTGGTTATCGTTCCTTTGTCCTTCTGACTCCAGATATGAAGTGATCCCCCCAGTATCCGGGCCCTCTCGTGCATGGCAGACAGTCCCAGGCCCTTTTGACTGGGGTCACGGTTATAGGCTTCTTTCTCATCAAACCCTCTACCATCATCTGTTATACAGAGCAGTACTTCATTATCAATCAATTTTATAACAATTTCAACCCGTTTGGCTTTGGCGTGTTTCTCTATGTTCGTGAGGCATTCCTGGATAATTCTATACACCATAATTTCGTCGTCAGGAGAGAACAAATCGTCTAGTTCCACAATGTCTAGAGAGTAGTCAATCGAGGAATGCTGTACGTTCATTTTAACCAGCTTTCTTACTGCCACAGTAAGACCTAGATCTTCCAGCAGGGAGGGACTCAAGTCCCGAGAAAGACGCCGAACGTTTTCAGTAATCACGTTTATATATTCGAGCATCCCATCACATTCTTCTTTGAGTTTAGGTTCCCCACCCGCCCAAAGCCTTTGGATGGAACCTACCTTGAGCTTCAAGACCATAAGAGACTGCCCTAGCTCGTCATGCAGTTCCACGGAAAGACGGCGTCGCTCCCGTTCCTGAGCCGTAAGAAGCTGAGACGAAAGAAAACGAAGTTCCTTCTGGGATTGCCGCCGTCCTTCTTCTGCGTGCTTGCGCTCAGTAATATCGCGCGCTATTACGACAAGCCCTTCTATTTCTCCGCTGCTGTTCCTGAGAATACCAGCGGATAGAAGCATGGGTACTTTGCCTCCATTCTTTTCTATATATTCAACTTCCAGGTTGTCCAGCTGTTTACCGGAAAGAAGTTTCTGGAATCCCACGTCTCGAAAAATAATTCCTCCCGAGAGTATGCTGGTTGTAATATCTTTTCCGACCAGTTCTTTTTCATCATATCCCAAAAGATCACAGGTTGCCTTATTGACCCTACGGATTACTGCATCCGTATCAAGGACAATAAGAGAGTTGATCATACTTCCTATTATATTATCGACATAATTCTTGGAAATCGTTGTCTTCTGCAGATTCTCGGTCATTTTATTAAAGGAATCTGCCAGCACACCGATTTCATCATTCCTTTCTATAGTAAGCCGGGTAACAAGATCCCCCTCTGCAACTTTCTTCGTTGCTGCTGTGATCTTTTTTACAGGTGAAGAGATGAACGTAGCCAACAGGTAGGCAGCCAGGCCCCCTAAAATAATGGTGACTACACCTATCAGGAAAATCTGCTGTCTGGCCGCAGATCTTTCCTTTTCAACGGCAAGATCTGAATAACCCATCCAGACGGTTCCAAGCCTGAATCCTGTTATTTCAATAGGAGCAAACACATCATAATGAGGTGTGTTATCAGGCGAAATTTCAGCACGCAGATACCCTGGTTCTTTCGACTTGAGGGCAAGGATATGTTCTTTATCTCGATATACTTTCCCCACTTCATTCAAATCGCTGTGCATCACCACTTTTCCTTCCCGATCCATGGTATACACATAAAGCACATAATCCTGCTCTTTGGTGTGGGTGATAAACCTTCGAAGAGTGGCAAGGTCTTGATTGAGAAGAGGTCTTGCTGTAACTTTTGCTAGGCCCAAAGTCAAAGCAAGACCTCTTTTACGCAGTTCACGCTCAAGACTATCGAGCTCTCTCATGGTGGTGATAAAGCCGGTAACCACAACGAGCATTACAATGATACCCTCAATCAACAAAGTCAACTTTCCTCGCAAGCTGAAGGATATCAATTTAGGATAAAATTTCATTCGGCGTATTCCGTCACTGCCATAATTGTCATCAATGCTTCAAGGTATTATTGTCGGCTTGCTGATTCATGATATCGTTATCATACTCCTCCATACTTGTTCTTTTGAATCCTCCCAGTTCTGCAGGGATTAAAATTTTCCCATGCGCCTTATTATTTCTATCGAGCTTCAGCAATGCGTCACTTACTGCCTTCACAATTTTTTTATCCGTATTAAGGGCTGCGGTAAATATCTTTGTCGGGACAGGCTTTGTTTGGGCAATAACTTTTATCTGTTGAGCACTGACGCCAAGTTCCTTTTGTTTGCCAAAATGGTCTTCCCGGAAATGACCACAGACAACGGCAGCATCAGCAGCTTTCAGAATGACATTGAAAGTGACATCCTCGCACCCGCCTCCATTTGAATAGGATTTTAAATCCTTATCAATATCAACCTTAGACTCTTCAAGAAGTTCCTTTACTGCAAACCATTTGGCCGAAGAAAGTTCAGATCCGAAGATAACAATTTTCCCTGCCAGATCTTTTACCGTGTTTATGTCGCTGTCATTTCGGGCTATAATAACTCCAAACTGAGACGTCCCCCCTTCAGAATTCAGGGTTCGCAGCAGACTGTCTTGTGCATATAGATGGGATAATTTCTGATATACATGTGGATCCTGGAGCGCAAAATCGATCAATCCACTTTTTATATCACGAGTAAAGTCATCAAGATCATGAGGATTCATCAAATCGAAATCAAGACCTGTTTCCTGTTTCAGGTAGGTAAAAAGAGGATGAAATTTCTCAAAACTGGCCACCTTATCCATACATGGAGAAATAGCCAGCCGTACAATATTATTACCCCCTTCAGCAGTGGATGATATGTTTATAAAAAATATAGAAAATAATAGTACAAACGGTAGGTTATTTAGCAATCTTTTCACGACATGGTCTCCTTAGAGATTATAGAAAAGGTCTCTCTTTTCTTGGCTTTATCAAGAAAAATCTATTTCACTGTTTAATCGCCGGAGCAATTTCATAATTTTTCCGACATACATGTTCACCCGTTTATTTATCACATCCTGCCACTTGAAAAAGGATCCAGCGCATATATAACAGTATCATATTTAGGGCTCAATAATGTCAAAAGGGAACTAAAAAATGACAACCGAAAATTTTATATAAATTACAAGACGATATTATAATTTTCGATAGGAATTCTAGGAAATATGTCCGAAGGGTAAAGTGGCAAGGTTAATCAGCTGACAGCGAGTGGCAAGTTGAGATGTTTCCTGAATCTTTACAAACCCAAGAAATGTATCGTCGATCCTCGATCAAGAAAAAACAAATCGGAGGTTAACAGTAGGCATCTCTACTTTGGCAAAAGGAATTTAATGAAACCTTGTTTATGGCAATTATAATCGTAGCTGTAATCTGCTAATAACAAAGGCAAGTTCAATCTAATGACCCTGCAGGAGTCAAACAAAGAGCAAGGCTGGGCTGACCTTCATCATAATAGTAAACATGCTTAGTGCTTCCATCATGAACTAGTTTCGATAACCGTTGATCAGTAAACTTAATTTTCCTTGAAGCCATAATCTCCCCTCAGGTTCAAATCCTGCTGGGCGCACCAATGATATTAAGGAATTACAATTCTTGGCGATTCAGCTTTTTTTCATTTCTAGCCCCTAGCTCCACCTTTTTTTCAACCAAAGCCACCCTATTGCTCCCCTACTAACAAGAGCCACAGCGAAAGACCTTTTGCGAGTTGACGTATACCTCTTTTGCAAAAGCGATAAAGGCCGGACGATACCAATGGTCTTTTTTAAAAATTCTCAATTTTTAAACTTTTGCTCACTTGTGGCATGAGCAATCTTGTCTCCACTTTTTCAACCTGCCCCAGAGGACAGAAAGGCACCACTAAACCTAAAGGTCGCATCTGGTTGCTTTTTATTTTTCTTTCCTCTCCCACTCAATTAGCTCCCACCACATTGTATGACCGAAAAGCCTTGTTTTGAGAAGCAGCAGTCTAATTTTCAAACGGCATTCCAGCTTTACTTCTGACGAAAACCTGGCGTATTATTAGATCTATAAAGATTTTCTGGGAATCGGCTCATTGCGACCCTCGACGTGTCAATATTCCATCATGGAGAGAGGTATGGTTGTGCCCAAAATGAAATATCAAATTACTATTTTCCTTTTCTTTGCGCTTATAACCTTTTTGCTTGCAGCCTCCTCAGTTACACAAAAGGAGACGCCCGCTAAACTCTCCAACCAGCAATGTGTGGAGTGCCACGCACCACTCATAAAGAAGGACCGTTCAAAAACCTTTATTCATAATCCGTTTCTTGAAAACGAGTGCACCCTATGTCATATTGCCGGAGAAAAATTTTCAGCTGACAAAAAGTCATTCATGGCTGACCGCACAGTTGAGTGGCTCTCTCATCGCCATGTGACCAGTCGCGAACACTTATTCCATCTAGACAAGGAACAGTTGGATACCGTTCTGCTGATCGATATGCAGATCCCCGACAACGGCACCTACCACCATGAAATTACGGTGCCAACCTTTACCGAAATGCCGGAGATCGCCCTGGACAAAAATCCTCCGACGCTCTCTGAGGTCAAGGTAGACAATATTGAAATGGGTGTGCTGCTGTCTGCGAGAATTAACTGGCATAGTGATGAGATTGCCGATTCCCGGGTAATTTTCGGGGACAAGATTTTAAATTTAACAGAATACTGTGAAGAGATGTGCAAAGACCACCATATAACGCTACATGGACTGAAATCAGATAGGGATTATAAGTTCAAAATCCGATCCACAGACTATTCAGGAAATACCGCTGAGTCTGCAATCCATACCTTTTCCACCTTCAATTACTCACCGGCCAGTCGCGAGACTATCAGCTCTGAAGATGAAACGAGCAAGGAAGAGCTGCATTGGGACAAAGAGGTCAACAAGTGTACCTGTGGAGATATGGTGGTCTTGAAGATAACTTCCAACATTCCCACCATTGTGGCGGTTGGTGTTCCTGCCCCTTCAGAAAAAGATTTGCCCAGGAATATTGTCATTCCCAACAAGGAGCGCCCCTTTACACATAAATTGGAAAGTACCTTGAAAACCAGCAATTTAGTATGTAAACCCTGCCATGAAAATTACGGGGAAAGGAGCACCCACCCCTTCAATGTGGGGCCCATGATCATTCCGCCTGAATATTATGATTATGGGCTTGCCAACGGAAATATTCCCTGCATGACCTGCCATGCCGCCCACGCGTCAGACATTACAAATCGCCTGGTAAAGCCGACCAAAAAGGAGCAGCTATGCCTAAGCTGTCACATTGACAAGAAAGAGCAACGAATTTATGGCAAGTAAATCAATAAACATTAGATAAGAAATTGTTCGACCGCATTGGTCAATTCAAGAAAGTTTTAAAAACAGCATGCTAAATAGGACAGCTTAAATATCACTTTGCGCCCATAGCTCAGCTGGATAGAGCAACGGCCTTCTAAGCCGTAGGTCGCAGGTTCGAATCCTGCTGGGCGCACCACTTTTTCATCTATTTTCAAGACCATACACCACTAGTAACAATTTGATTTCATGTGAGAAGAAAAAGAGAGATTGTAACTTTTGCGAATTTAAATAATTTGCCTCCTTTTTTGAACACCTCCGTCTAACGTAAGGCCTTGCAAAGGTTGATATTGTGGCTGTTCAACTTTATAAAAAAGGGGGTTATTCTGGCTAGGCCTAAAGGTAGTACCGGAAAATCTAAGCTTGATGGTCGTGAGGATGAAATAAGAAAATATCTTTAGCTTGGAGTAAGTAGGGCCACTATATGCAAATTGCTTGATGGTTGCGCTTGGGGAACTCTTCAGAATTTTATCAAAACAAGACGTTTGAATAATTAAAATTATTCAAATAATTTAATTATTTTAATGGGGCCGAAACTTAAGTTTCAGCCCCTTTTTTTATGGGCTTAAGGATAAAGGTATTGCTATAGACAGAATAACATAAAAGGTTCGGTATTTAGGTGTTCAATTACGCCTGTAAACAAGTTTATCTCTTTTAGAAATAGTTAATAAGTTAATAAAGTTAGGTCGTTTTTTTGATATCCGTTTTATTTATCTCCTTGAAGTTCTGTTAGTTAGGAAAAATCCGTTATTAATTCTTTACATCGGGTATGTGTTGTGGTCTCCTGCCTACATCATCGAGCATAAAAAAAGCCATTCGCACATTTTTAAACCCTTAGATTAGTTTGCAGACTAATTTTTGGGCGATGTGTGAACAGCTCTTTTTGCGCTCTTGATTTTCACCTTGGTAGGGTTGGTTTTCAAGAAGCGGTATTTTTTATTTATACCGATTTTTATAAGGTTTGTAAAAAATATTTTGTCTTCTTGAGATTTGATCCAAAGATCAATTCTTTTAAAAGGAGGTTTCTTATGGAAGTAGCAATTTTTCCAATAGGAATTCTGGTGGGTGTTTTGATTATGCTCATTAGAAAAGCTTAACAAGTGGGGGGGTGTTGGGCCAGCACCACCCTTTTTCAATCCATCTTGAAAGGAGAGCAAAGCGAAGAAAATTGACGGTGTAACGAACGATTAACCTCAAGACATAACAACTCAATCAAGCTGACCTGCGAGCACGCGCGTTTTCTTGACCAAACTACAAACACTTACAACACTCAAGGTTAGTTGCTAGCCTGGTTGGCAGGCCGCTTATCTCTGCCGTTATATTTCAAGACCATCAACGACAAACAGAATTAAAAATGAACAAACGTAAAGAGTTTCAAAGAATTCCAGGAGTTTGTAAAAATATAGCCCAACATTTTATAGATTTAGGGTAATCTGAAGTTGACGAATTACACGTGGAACTGGAAAGATAAAAAATAAATTAAAGGTGTTTTAATGTCAAAAATTGAATGGGATGATTCATTTAGTGTCAACAATGCTGAGATTGATGGTCAACACCAAAAATGGATCACAATACACAACAATTTGCACGAGAGCATAGTTAATGGAAGTGAACACCAGAAACCCGGTGCAGAAGCCTTAAAAGCCATGCAAGACTACGCCCATTATCATTTTTCTTTTGAAGAAGAATATATGGACAAGATCAACTACCCAAATCTAATAGAACACCATCGTATACATAAAGATTTTGACAATCTGATATACACTTTTTACAGAGACGCACAGGAAGGCAAATTCGTTTTAGATACTAAAATCATGAAAATTTTAAAAAATTGGCTGCTTGAGCATATACTAAAAGAAGATCAAAAATATGCTCTGTTCCTTAAGACAGGGGAATAAATTGGGAAAGGAGAGCTCTAAATTAAGGAAGCATTATATCCTCTATACGAACCGGGTCAGGATATTCAACGTATAGTTGTCCATAAAGAATAGAGAACACGTCTTTATAGAAAGACCTACATATCAGCAACCTAGTATCAAATTTCTAGATCGACACAATGTGTCGATCTCACTTTGTGAATTCGGTACACCTAACAACGTAATCAAGCTGCCCCACAAGCACGCGCATTCTCTTGAGTCAGCTTCAACAGTTTTGACCGTTTCAAGTTGGTAGTCAACTGGTTGGTGGTCAGCCTTATCTCAGACGTTCGGCGGCGAGGATAACACCCATTGCCAATGCCAAAGAAACAATTAGCCAGGATTCAAGATTTTCGATAGGCTTATTCAAGAATGGAAATTTGAGATGAATGGCGGCTCTAAGTTTGAAATTTTCAATAGAGCTAGAAGGATGGCGACAAAGCTGGATGTGATTCGTTGCTAATCACATAAAAATATAGTTACAGGACAATGTCTCGAAAGAATTTTTCGGAGCCTGGCATCCATTGTTCTGCTTCAACCTTGGAGTTCAAATCAATGCTCAAGCCATATCAAAAAAAGATCATCGAGTTAATGATCAGGCAGGAATTCTTGCTAGCCAAGCTCTATACGCTCTTTACTGAACAATTCCCAGAACAAGGCGAGATCTGGGATGATCTTGCTAAGGACGAGAAAAAGCACGCGGGTTGGCTCAACCAATTTTATGATGCCGGCGAAAAAGGCCTCATCCTCTTCGACGAGGGCAAAATCAAGACGTACACCATGAACTCCTATATTGAGCATCTGATGGGGATTCTCGCCAGGGCCGAGAACCAGGAACTGACCCAGAGCCAAGCTATTACCTTTGCCCTGGATTTAGAACGTTCTCTCATTGAAAAAAACGCCTTCACCCACTTTGATTCTACCTCGGAAAAGACGCGCAGTATCTTAAAGCGACTCACAATAGAGACAGAAAACCACATCAAAAAAGTACAATCCCTCAGGTCGTGACGGTTGTAACCTCTTAACAAAGAAGGAGGCCTGCGGGCTGGCAAAAAGCAACGGCTTAATTTGACTCTGACCCTCTTTATATTTTCAAACGTTGTCTTTGGGTCAACGAAAGATTTGACCTCTGTTGATTTTATCGGTCCTGACCGTATCCCTGGACCTCATTTTAGCCAGGAAAAGCACCCCTATTCGTGGCGCAGGGCATCAATAGGATCAAGACGGGCGGCCTTCCTGGCCGGGAAAAAGCCGAAAATAACGCCCACCGCTGCAGAAAAGAGAAAGGCGATGACCACAATGCCGGGGTTGAAGATAAAGGGGATATTCAACATTTTGGCAAGGCCGACAGAACCAGACAGGGCGAGGATAATGCCGATCAGGCCGCCGAAGGAGGAGAGCACCACCGCCTCCACCAGAAACTGAAGCAAGACCTCCCGCTCCAGGGCGCCGATGGCCAGCCTGATGCCGATCTCTCTGGTGCGTTCCGTCACCGACACCAGCATGATGTTCATGATACCGATACCGCCCACGAGCAGACTGACCGCCGCCACTGCGCCCAGCAGGGTGGTGAGGATCTGGGTGGTGCCGGTGAGCATCTTGGTGATCTCCTTCAAATCACGCACCCGAAAATTATCGCTTTCCGAGTCCGAGATATGGCGGCGTTCGCGAAGCAGGTACTCGATATCGTCCCTGGCCTTGTCGGTTGAGCGGCCTTCGGCCACTGAGACCTGGATAAGGCTGA
>JAQYVV010000058.1 GCA_030145275.1 Desulfurivibrionaceae bacterium
ACTGATTATCGTGTAAAAGTTACCGTGACTGAGGTCGATAAAAATACTGAGGGCACCATTGTAACCATTGAAGGCGCAGATATAAATTTTGACAAGATTATAGCTGCTATCGAAAAAATGGGCGCCTCAGTTCATAGTATTGATGAAGTTGAAGTGTCCGGGGCTGACCCTATATGATCGGGTTCAGGGTTTATGCAAAAAAGTCTCACAGGAAGCGAGAAGTTCGTAAACCTGTACCCCGCGTGACCGGAGTACCTTCCAATTGAGCCCTACCCGCCAGGACGCCACAGATGATCTTCAGTAACAAAAAACACCTGGTCTTACATATCATCCGTGCTCGCAGTATTGCCCGACGTTATCTGCTTACCAACGGTTTTGATGGGGCATTGACGATGCTGGGCATGGTGACTGGTTTTTACACAAGTGGAATGACAGAACTGCCGGTGGCAATCAATGCCTGTCTTGGCGCGTCAATCGCGCTCTTTATAAGCGGACTGAGTAGTGCCTACCTGAGTGAGAAAGCAGAACAGGAAAAGGAATTACATGAATTAGAACAGGCCCTGGTGGTCGATCTCAAAGAGAGTGATTATGGTCAGGCAAGTCGATATCTGCCGATACTCATCGCCCTGGTTAATGGACTTTCGCCCTTACTCTTATCTCTGGTGATTCTCTCTCCTTTATTTTTTGCCGAACAAAGTCAGACATCACCTTTATCTCCTTTCATCAACTCGATGCTCCTTGCCCTGATATGTATTTTTGGACTTGGGGTCTTTCTAGGGAAAATAAGTAAAACCTTTTGGCTATGGTCAGGGTTGAAGACATTGCTCATAGCCATCATAACGGTGGCCATGATTTTATTTTTGGGTCGCTATCTTTAAGAATAAGCTTCCTTCCATGTCAGAAGCGTCCAGATCTCCTTTTTAACCATAAAAAAGGACGATTTGTTTAAGTTCCCACCTCAAGTAAAACCTATCGTCAAGCAGCGCCAGACCATGCACCCAACCTCACCTGCGGGATAAGGCGATTTCTTCAGACAGATTCAGCTCATCGCAGATGTTCGATATTTTATGAAAAACCTTTAGGTTTTCTGGTGTCATAGGCAATATGGTATACATGGGTATAATCTTTAGGTATTTGCACCATCCGCATGAAAAATGAACCTTTCATATTTGGAGACAGGGATGAAAACGATCAAACTCACTATCATGACCTTCTTTATCTTGATTCTTTGCCAAGGTTGCAGCTCAAAAAATCCCGGCAGCACCGCGCAGAGCAGGGCCAAACTTGTTGATCTTGGTAACGGTATCTGCAGTCAGAGCAATGGTTTGCAGTGGCAAATCAGCAGGAGTGAGAATTTTTCTTCCTTTGAAGAGGCCAGGGAATATGTGGAAGATCTTGATTTAGGCGGCCACAACGATTGGCGCTTTCCTACAAGGGATGAGCTTTATGTCCTTTGCGAGCTCTTTGAACTGAAATTTTCAGGGGACTGTCCCATCAAATCAGAGGGCAGTTATTGGAGCAAAAACGGCAAAGTGAAAAGCGGGGAGTGGTTCGCCTATCCCCTTTGCGGCGGATCTGACTTCAGGTACCTGAAAAGCACAACAGGGAGAGTCCGGGCCGTCAGACCTTAATGGCATATTAAGCAGTTGCTGATGACGAACAGGTAAATGAGCAGCAATGTTGAGAGCGAATCGCTGGACAAACCGTTTATCCTGGCCGTTATATTTAAGCTAACAGAAAGGAGTTAACTTAAAGATGAATAAAATTCAGACCCTCGTAGGAGATATCAAAAAACTCGAAAAAGAGTTACTTGATGAAATGGAGAAGAAGGAAGACGAGTTTTTATATAAAATTAAAGGGAAAAAAGTATATTTTGAAGAAGAAACAAAAAAATACCATAAAGTCATTGCCACAGGCATTTCCACTTACATTTTAAATGCCCCTTTATTAATTCTACTTACAGTTCCCATTATTTGGTTTTGCATCATTCCGTCAATATTTTTGGATTTAGTGGCATCGACATATCAATTCATTTGTTTTAAAATATATGCCATTCCACAAGTGAAAAGAAGTGACTATATTGTAATAGATCGTCAAAGCCTTAATTATTTAAATCCAATAGAAAAATTAAATTGCGTTTATTGTGGATACATTAATGGGATGATTGCCTATGTTCAGGAGATAGCCGGCAGAACAGAACAATTCTGGTGCCCCATTAAACATGCCAGGAAACTCGGCACCATGCACAAACGCTATCATAAATTTCTAGACTATGGCGACCATGAAGAATTCAAAAACAGACTTGCAGAAATACGCCGTGATTTTGGCGACGTGAAAGAAGAAAAATAAAACATCTCAACCCGCCTTCTGAACCCATCCTTTTTCTTGAAAGATGTGCAGGTGCAAACACTGGTCAAACTTGGCTAGTAAACGGGTTGGCTGGCAGCTTACCTCAAGGGGCAGACGGTAATGGCAAAGAGGAGCAACAGGTGAAACTAATACGCAATATAAGTGGCGCCTTTACCGGTGGTGCCTTAGGGGCCCTGCTCGACAGTTTCAACATCTGGGCAATGGGTAAAATTGGCATCTCTGATTTCATAGGAATCACCATGAAACCGGAGTTCACCGCTCCTTGGGCCTATAAACGTATGATTTGGGGTGGTATATGGATGCTTTTGCTCATCATCCCAATCATGAAAAATAAAATCATTTTAAGGGGTATGTTAATGAGCCTAATCCCTTCTGCCGTGATGCTTTTCAGCGTATTTCCAGCAATGGGAAAAGGCATATATGGACTGGGCTTCGGCAACCTCATGCCCGTGGTCGTGATTGTTCTTAATTTTATTTATGGAGCTTTTGCATCATATTGGTATTCCCAGGCGAAACATTAAGCCGCGTTCAGCCTGACAAGGACCATAAACTGCCCCACGAGCACAGGGGTTTCCAGAAGTTTGTTTCAACAATTTTTTTGCATTAAAGTTGCGGGGTAACTGTAGCCCTCAGGCTGGATCTGGGTTGTTCATCATCAAGACCAAAGTATGGACAACGTATTACGGGGTTACCAATCTCATGTCTCAGAAGGATTCGACGAAGGTGCACCATGCCGGTTTATGAAATAAAAAATCCCACTCCAATCCCTGAAAAACCTGCGCCAAAACCAAAACCACCTCAGGAGGTTGATGCAGCCCCTGCAGTTGCGAAGATTCAGTTTTTTAAAAGAGAGTGGAAGAGAAGACGTTGGGCCTATGAGAAAATAGTTGCGAAAGGCCCCATATCCAAAGAGGAGAAATCAATCCGGTCTCTGGTCGATCGAGTTAACGAAGATCTTGAAAAAGCTGCTGTCCGGATTCACCTTACTCTCATCAAACAAGAAAATGACTATTTGCTTGAGATCTACGACTGCTCTGAAAAAGATGTTTGTAAAAAAATAGAGGATGTCACGGTTCCTTTTGATGATCTCCCACACTTAATCAAGAACCTTCAGGAAGAGGCAGGGATTTTGATCGACACCATCTCGTAAATCCCAGGCTGGCTGGTGCTGTAACCAGCAGGAAAAATTACCTTGTCATGCAAAACATTTGACAAGTAAAAGGTCGCAAATAGTTCTATAGTGATCCATTAAGCAATCCTTATTTTCTGAATTGCAATCAAAATGCCTATACCGTTTCCTGCTGATTTCATGTCAGTACTTGAAATTTACTATCTACCAATACCAATCACAACCTTTCGGAATAACAATGAAAAAAACGTTTAAACTGAGCCATCCAAAGATAAAAGTTCCAAGACTTGTTGAAGCCATTAAGTATGAAGTGAAAAAATATATAAAAAGAGAACGGAGAAAGACCCTTCCCCCCAAAGTCGATTTTTGGGATTTTGACTGCAGGTTCGGTGTCGATGAGGCCAGTAGTGACGTTATTCATGTCTCCGCCATTAATAAATCCATTTCCCAGGCGGAATCGCAACAGCTCGAATCCTTTTACCTGGAAATTCTCGCCAAACCGGGATATCGAACGAAAAAGCCCAAGAAAGACCTACAAAGAAACGACAACGATTGAGTCATTCAAAGCAAGGAATTCCCGCTATCGTTGCCGATGGCCAAGGTCAGCCCCCATGAGCTGCGTTGAGCATGAAAAAAATAAAATTGTTGGGGGTTATGGCTATGTTTTTGCGTGCTGTTCACGACGGTACATCTTCACCCAGCACCTGATAAATCCAAAAGCCATTATATCCAGGAAGAATCTCTGAATATTCTCCCTTCTTTAAGTTAAAGAGGGTTTGAATAAGCCGATTGCCGACATCAACATCTTGC
>JAQYVV010000033.1 GCA_030145275.1 Desulfurivibrionaceae bacterium
GACACGGATAATCCCTTGAGTCAAGAATTAATCGATGACATTATGGCGGCGGGGAAACCAACGGTCTTGGATGTCTGGATTGATGATCAGGTTGTGCCGCCTATTCACAGCAGAATTGCCACAGTTGATAAACATTTTGGTTAGGCAATCTGCATAGTTCCGATTACTTATCAAAAATCGTGGTGGCCATATTCAGGGCGACTTCGTTGACTGTTATACCGATTCTGTCTGCCGTTTTCAGGTTGACGGTTATGTTGGTGCCCAAAGGGGGCATAACCCCTATCTCACTGACGGACTGGTGCCCGAGTAGGATGTTTCTTGCCAGGGATGCCGCCTGACTGGCGATATCTCCCGGTTCTGTGTTAATCGAAAAGGCCAGGCCCTGTTCAGTGATATTTTTTGATTGACCTAAGCAGACCAACCTATCCTTGATACATTTTTCAGCGAGCCAGGCCATGTTTTCGAGGCTGTAAGTAATAGGATCATTGAGGACCCAGAAACCATCCAACTGCCAGCGCATCTTTTTATAGGCAGTTTGGAAATCTTCGGGACGGTCTATGGGGAATGCAATAAGCTCCAACCCCAGGAACTGGGCTTTTTGTCGGGCCTGGGTAATAATTTGACTCGAGTTGTTTTCACTGTATATAACCCCGATTTTTTTGATTTTTGGCACAAAAGTGGTCAAGTTGACAAACTGGGTTCCCGGCGCGACTTCTGCGGCAATCCCGGCAATATTATCCTGTCCCTTCAGAAGATTGTACTGCTGCCAGTTGAGCACCATGGAAAAAATGACCTTAATCTCCGGTCTGTTTTCGGTCCAAATTTTTGCAATATAAGCGGCCTTTGCTCCTAAGGCGAAGATCAAGGCGGGATTGCTGGCAAAGAGTTTATCCTTGAGACCCGGATTTTTCTTTATGTCACCTTGGAGGTTAAAGATATGCACAGGGAAGCCAACCTCGGACGCAAAGGCGGCAGCAGTGTCGGCATAGACCTCTTCTGAGCCGCTGAGCAGCACAGCAATGGAGTCGGTCTCCTTCGCCCCGGACGGAATAACAAAAAGCCCGAGAAGCAGGATGGTTACTATACTAGTTATAATATTCTTGCCAGCCATCGAATTGTAATATATCCATGATTGCAATCTGTTTTTTATTACTTCCCAAAAAGAGATTTTTTATTTCTTCTATTTTTTCCTGAGGAATTGCCCCTTTTCTATAACATAATATCGGCAGGGAAATAGGGATGGACTCTGTCAACGAGCGGACTGATTCAAGAATTATGGGATTTACCTTGCCGATATTCGTTAAATTTTCTTCGCTGACCAAAGCCATTTCAACCTGGCCCAGGGCCAGGGCAAAAAGAGCGTCAGAATCCTTGGGGGTAACGACGATATTCAGATCATCAACGTTTATATTATGCTGCGCAAAAAGCAGCTTCGTAAGTTGAGAGCCGCCGTCGGCCCCCAAAAAGGTCATGGCCAAGGTCTTTTTGGTAAGGGTTGTTAAGGTGGCCTCCGATTGTTTGGAGGTCAGCAATAATTTCCGGTAGGAGGTGGAGCCGTTACGAGTTGGGACAAGAAGAGGGACAAACTGCATTTTGTCCCGGTTTTTCTCAAAATACCATTGGGGCAGCAGGACGAAATTCGGCGGTACAACTTTGCTGAGACGGTCAAAATCACTAAACCGGGCAAAAGGGGTAAAAGAGAAAGGGAAATTCGCCTGTTTGAGGAAATTATCCATTTCCTGCTTTAAGCGAACCATGTTGCTCTGGGGAGAGTCTGGGTTGAAATAGTAGAATTTCTCCCCCTTATCGGCAAAAGTTACTTTTTTATTTCCAGTGCCGTCAGCCAGGAAAGCGAACAGGCTCAGAAATATTGCAAAAATAAGGAGTTGCCGGTGACGAGTCATGGATTCTTTTCTAAAAGCATCAAGCAGGATTCATTTGCTAGGGTATATGGAACTAGAAAGAGCACAATAGCTGTTAGCAGCCAAACTGTCAACTAAAGATAGGTAAGCGCTCCATGAACACCCTGCTGCACGTGATCGACCCCCGTGATATACAGGGGGTATAATCGCGTGGCTCGATCACGCACATCAGGGTGCCCCTGAAACGTTTACGGACTCGGGGTTATGCAATCTTGGGTGTACTTAATTGATCGCTAACAAAGATAGTATTGTAAATTAAGCTAGTTGAAGAGATAGGGGTGGAAGTTTTGGCTAGGTAATTTATCCTACTTTGCCTTAGTAGTTGAGGACTGAGATAAACCAGAGGCTATTGCCTCTCGTATGTTAGCAAAACTACTACAGGGTGTGATGTTTGCTGTGGTCGAGCATCTCCCTGACCCTTTCAGCTAAAATGCTGGCGTCAAACGGTTTTCGCATAAAACTTGTGTTGGCCGATTCAAGCAGTTGTTGCGGGGCCATATCTTTGGGGTAGCCACTGAAAAAGAGTATTGGCAGGTCTGGTCTTTTTTCTCTAATCGTTGCCGCCAGAAGATCCCCGCTCTGCAGCGGCATAATCACATCAGAGATCAGGAGGTCAATGTCGCCACCGGCATTATCGAATTCCACCATTGCCGAAAGGCCGTTGTCAGCGTATATAACATGGTAACCCAATTGTTGTAAGATTAATACCGTCAGTTCCCGAACGGCAGGATCATCCTCAACCACCAGGATGAGCTCAGAGCCGCCGATGGTTGCTGTGCTTTTTGGTTCATTTATGAGTTGGGCCTCTTTTTGTGAGCGGGGCAGGTATAGGTAAAATGTTGTGCCTTGCTCCTGAGCACTGTCAATAATGATATGGCCATCAAACTGATGGATCACTCCATATACCGTCGCCAGACCGAGACCTGTGCCTTTTCCTACCTCTTTGGTTGTGTAAAATGGATCGAAAATCTTTTCCATGATCTCCGGCTCTATGCCGGACCCGGTATCGCTGACTGCAAGAACCACATAATTACCGGAGAATTTACTCAGGTTGACATCGGTTAACTCTTGATCCGGCGGTATTGAAATGTTTGTGGTGCTGACAACAATCGTACCGTTTCCGTTTATTGCATCACGGGCATTTACTACCAGGTTGATCAGGACTTGCTCTATTTGCCCTTTGTCAATAAAGATAGACCATGTTTTCTCAACCAATTGGAAATGGAGTTCAATGTCTTCTCTAATCATGCGGCTTAGCATTTTTATGCAATCCTGAATAATGGCATTCAGCTCAAACACTTCCGGGGTAAGGGTTTTTTTTCGGCTGAATATCAGGATTTGGCTGATCAGGTCGGCTGCTTTCTTTGCACTTTTGATAATGATGTCTAACTCGTTAGACAAGGGGGAATTGGGGCCTGATTTTATAACATTCATCTCGGCATAACCAATGATGGGAGTCAGGAGGTTGTTCAGGTCATGGGCTATACCGCCTGCCAAGGTGCCAAGGGCTTCCATTTTTTGGGCCTGCCGGTACTGTTCTTCAATACTGTTTTTTTCTGCAAGGATCTTGTGGCGCTCGCTTACATTTCGGTCAATCCCCCTGAAGCCGGTGACCTGACCTTGTTCATTTATTATTGGCGCAGCACTTGATTCGATATGCACTTCTGTACCGTCTTTGTTTTGGCAGCAGTATTCGTGTGCCCCTTCTAGAAAAATAAACTCTTCCAGGCCGCGTTTAAAAGATTTTCGGTAGTCTTCGACCTCGTTTTGGGGCAGTAATTTGTCAAAAAAAGTATGTCCCAGCAACTCATCTGGCCTGAAGTCGTATATCATTTCGCATGCCGGTGAGCAATAAGTGAATTTCCCTTCAATGTCCATTTCCCAGACAAAGTCAGGAGTTGTTTCGACCAGAGAGCGAAACCTGGCCTCTGATTCGCTCAGGGCCACCCTGGCTTTTGCTTCCATACGTCCTAAACGCCATTTTTCACTTAAGGAAAGGGCCAGCTGAAAAAGTTCCTCCGGGTCGAAGGGCTTGCGCAGGAAAAGTAATTTGTCTGGTGCCCCGACTGCCCTGACTATCTCTTCTCTGGAACGGTCAGTATAGGCGGTGACAATAACTATTTCTATATTTGGGTCGATTTGCCTGATGCGGGCAGCGGTCTCCATACCGTCCCAGCCCGGTGGCATCCTGATATCTATAAAGGCTACAGAAAAAGGGGTGCCGGAGGCGGCAGCTTCTTTGAGCATTGTATAGCCACTTTGTCCCTGGGAGGCAAAGCTGAGTTCAAAGCGCGGCGGGATGCTGGACTCAGTATCGGGTTTGCTCCTTCCTTCTACCAATAAGGCAGCTAATTGTTTGCCGGTGGAAGTTTCCGGGATACTCCGATATTCAAGGACTTTTTTATAGGCCTTCCATATCTCTTGGTCGTCATCAATGACAAGTAGATTTTGATTTTTGTTTAGCATAGGATCGAAAATATATTTAAGGGATATAATTTACCAACATATACCATAAATTAGCAGAATAAAGGAATCTTTAATTATGATTCCTCCATGAAGGCGGGGAGCCTGACCACGAATTGAGCTCCGTGTCCTTTTCCTTTACTGAATGCGGTGAGGGAGCCTTTGTGGGCAATGAGAAAATTGGCGCAGGAATGAAGACCGAAACCGGAGCCTGTTGTTTTGGTAGTGTAGCCGAATTGAAACAATTTTTCATTTTCTTCCGGATCAAAGCCGATGCCTGTGTCACTGATTGACAGAGCAACCTGGGCCGGTGGCCCCTGTGTAAATGATGTTGCAACTGAGAGGCGTCTTTCCAAAAGATCTGGGTCGTCCATGGCTTCATAACCATTCTTGATCAGGTTGATAACAATTTGGATTATTTTGGCTTGTTCAATGGTTACTAAAGGAATTTCAGCAAGTTTTACCTCCAGTTTTATGGTTCTTTGGGTCAAAGAGTCCGCCAGCATTGTCAGGGCGTCTTTAACAATGAGATTTAAGTTGATTTTTTCATCTTCTCCAAGGAGGCGGGCATACCTCATCTGCAGACTAATTATGCCTTCTATATGCTCATGCTTGGCGCAAATTTTATTGAGTTCGACGATTGCGTGATCATACTCCTCTCTAATACCCTCAGGAAGCAGTTTGACAATGGTTTGCAGCCGCACTTTCTCTGTAGCAGAAAGCTGCTCAGGTCTGTCGAGAGCCGCATGGATTTCTTTAGCTGCTTCCGGCAGATTGGTACGAATAACTGAGCCTCGCAGGCGGCGTTGCAGGAGGGCGGCATCGACCTTGGCAGGGGTGATGGCGTTGCCAATATTGTGAAGTACTCCGACTGCCATTTCTGCCATGCCGGCCTCATGGGCTTGCTGCAGGAGGTCGGTCTGGGCCTCCTGCAGTTCTCTGGTTCTTTCTTCCACCTTGTGCTCTAAGGAACGGCTGTAGTTATCAAGTTCTTGCAGGGAAACCCGCAAGCGTCGAGTCATTTCATTAAAGGCCTCGGAAAAACTGACAAATTCACGGCAAAACATCATGTCCCGGGAGATTTCATGGGTCAAGTCGCCTTCGGCAACTAGATAAGCGCTATTGCTCAGGGTCTTGGTAGAGCGAACAAAAAACCGGGTGAAAAATGATGTCACCATAAAGCCGATGAGAAAAAAACCGGCGGTTATGCCCATGAACAATTTTTTAAATTGGGACATCTTATGCTTCCACTCCATTTGGGTTTTTTCAATTTCATCTTCCAGGCCTTTCATGGAGAGACCGCAGCGTAGGACGCCGGCAAGATCCTTGCCGCTGTGAATAGGCATCACAA
This sequence comes from Desulfurivibrionaceae bacterium, assembly GCA_030145275.1. Lineage (GTDB taxonomy): Bacteria > Desulfobacterota > Desulfobulbia > Desulfobulbales > VMSU01 > JAQYVV01. The sequence continues at coordinate 5,737 of JAQYVV010000033.1, forward strand.
CCTCTAAGACGGAAATTAACTGGTCGTTATCTTCTACGGTACCTGTGATAGTCTTGAAAATAGTATTGCGATGGGGGAGAGCCTTGTCCGAGCTGAAATCTTTTTGGAGGATTACCTGGGCCTGTTTTGAAAGCCCATCATTTAAGACCGTACCGATAGTATTTATCTGATTATGGGCTATGACCATACCCTTACCGTTCATGACTATGACATAAACCAGTTCTGGGTTGTTGGTTACCTCTGTATGGAGCAAGTCATTTAAAAAAGTGTAATCGTAACCGGCAATGGCCTCTTCGGCGCTTAAAGTCAGGCTGCGGGTCGTGGCAACGCCGTAGTGTTCGAGGTTGTCTTGCATAAGGATAATGGTTCTGGCAAGCTGGCTGTCACGAAAGCTTGATATCTGATAGAAAAAAAAGATGCTGATCGTGGGGAAGAGAAGACAGAGGAGGGCCAAGTTCATAGCAGAAAAAAAGGTGGTGATACTTGGCCGCCATGGGGTTGGTTTCTTGCTGGATGCTCTACTTGACAATTCTTCCCTCATATGTTGGACATTGTCTCTCTGCTGGAATAAAGTTCTAAGCCAGTTGGGCATAGGATATTCAATTTATTTCACCTTTGGGTGCTCCAAACTAATTCCTTTAATCGATAAGGAAATGGGAAACAATGAAATAATACCGGAATGGATGAAAGCAACTTAAGCGGTACGCTGGCAGAGGAGTGGGGAACAGTGGAAAAAGGGTGTGCCTTACGGACCATCCCTACCTGGGCAAAGGGTATTGGTGATAATGTTGAACGCTTTTAGTTGGGGTGGCTTTTGTGACATCTTTCTTGGAGTTCACATAAATTGAGATTGAAATTCACAAGGCATCTTTTTTCAACGTCATCATGCAAGAGTGTTTTTGTCGAACATTCACATACCGCAGCTCCCCTATCCATAATAATGGCCTTTTGGCAATGTTGGGCAATGAAAAAAAGGTCATGACTGATAAGTATTTGGGTGATGTCTAGTTCGCTGATAATTTTTAAAAACATTTCTTCCCCCTGGGGGTCGAGGCCAGCTGTTGGTTCATCCATGATCAGGACTTGAGGCTGTAGGCAGATGACCGAAGCGATTGCCAATCTTTTTCTCTCGCCGCCGCTCATATCAAGGGGGACTCTCTCTTCGAAGCCGTTGAGATGCACCATGTCCAGAGCATTGTGGACCCGTCGGTGTATCTCTTGTTTAGGAAGTTTCCGTTGTTTCAGACCGAAGGCCACTTCTTCCCAACAGGTGGGACAGAAAAGCTGGTCGGCCGAGTCTTGAAAGATGATGCCGACATCTTTCCATAATGTTTTCCTGTTTTTTTGGCTGATTTTTTGACCATTAAAAACATAACTGCCGCTGCCGGAAAGAATTCCTGTTAGAGAAGCTGCCAGGGTAGATTTTCCGGCGCCATTTTCTCCGAGAAGGGCCAGGCTCTCTCCTTTGTGGATGGTAAGGTTGATATTGTCAAGCCCGACTGTGCCATTTGGATATGTGTAGGAGAAGTTTTTGAGTTGAATTAGAGGGGGGTGGCTCAATCCTTTTTCACAAACGGCTGCAGGTGGAGGTGAGGGCTGTTCATTTGCCTGAATATGGCTGTTGTTCCCATGCTGATGATGGTTGCCGCAGCATGAAGAGCGGAAAGAGAAATCAAGGCCGTGTTCACGCAGGGAGGCAGGGGCGGCCATGAGTTCATCTATGCTGTAATTGTGGTGAATAACTCCTTTTTGCAGGACTAAAGCTCTCTGGCATATCTCTTTGAGAAAAAAGAGATCGTGACTGATGCAGATGAGGGTTCCTTGGAAATGTTTAAGAAGTTCGATGATGATCGAAACTTGTTTTGTGTCGAGATTTACGGTGGGTTCATCCAAGATAAGAGTCGTTGGCTTCATGGCTAAAATTGCGGCCAGGGCAGCCCTTTTTTTTTGGCCGTAACTCAGGCAGTGGGCTGCTTTATCCTTATGGGGTTCTAAGTCCACTTGGGTGAGTGCTTCATGGACAATATTTTCAGTTTCTTCCCTAGTTTTTCCCTGGTTTAGAGGCCCGAAGGCCACATCATCATAGAGGGTGTTACAAAAAAGGTGATCATCCGGATCCTGGAACAGCAGCCCTATTTCAAAACGAGATTTGTTTAAATGCTGCTCGGTTAAGGGTTTTCCCTGGTAATATATTTTTGATGGATTGGAGTTGAGAAGACCATTTAGATGTTTGGCCAGAGTGGATTTTCCTGAACCATTGGCCCCGGCTATGGCCAGCCTGTCTCCCTGATATATTGAAAGCTCAATCTCACGCAGGACAAGAGGGCCGTATTGGTATCGGAAAGAGAGGGAGTCAATCTTAAAAAGTGGATCTTCTTCCCTTGCAAGTGTGCTGCCGTGGGCGAGTTTATGCATTCTTAGCAGGTTCCATACATGTCAAAAGTAAATATTTGGCTAACACTGGAAAACAACAATAATCAACAAAATGTAAATGTTTGACAACGCTTCAGATATGTTCGATCAGGTTGGCGAAGCGTAGTAGTTCTACGTGAGTCAGCATGATCGGGCGTAGCTGGAGTGTTGCCTAATATTTACTGTCTAAAAGGAGGAGAAGAAGGGCGATGCCGGGCCAGAAGAATCCAAGAAGCCAATCTCTACCTGTGGCCTGGAATGTATCATGGGTCGGAAATGTGCCATCGTATCCCCTTGCCAGCATTGCCTGATAGACCCTTTCGGTCCTGTCGACGCTTCTGATCAACAACATGCCGACAAAATTTCCCAAGACTCGCAAGGTTTCCATGTCGGTTCGCTTGCGAAATCCCCTGAGCCGCATTCCAGTATTCATTCGTTTGGCTTCGTGCAGAAAGACGAAGATATAGCGGTGCGCCATGAGGGCCATCTGGCAAATAACTGCGGGCACACCTAAGCGCTGCATCCCCTGAACTGTGGCAGGCAGAGGCGCCGTATTAAATAGTGGTTCCATCATCATTGCAATGGCTGCGGCCTTGAAAACAATAGTCAGGGCTAGTTGTAGTCCCCTCAGGTTAAAGGCCAGGGTAAAGGGGTCGATAAAAATAAGCTGATCTCCTGGTTTTTGTACTGCGCTAAAAGGTAAAATTAAAATAAACATGCTAAGAAAACCGGTCATGGCGGTCATGCGGCGCAGCAGGCGAGAGAAAGGGGTTTTGGCAAGGAGCACCGCGCCAAGAGAGATAAGCAGGGCAAACAGGGCCATAATCGCTTCACTGATCATGGAAATAAGCAGACAATAAGAGAAGAGAGATGCTATTTTTAGACGAACGTCCCAATGATGGAAAAAAGATTTTTTGGAACTGTCGAGGCCAACTACAGGTACAAACCATTTCTCCTTCTCCCGGCCTTTAGCTGATCCCGATCGATTGAAGGCAAGAAACCAGATCCCTAAGTAAAAAAGAGAGAGAAGCGCAATTGCAAGGATAAATAGTTTAAAGTCCAGGTGGATGGCAGCGGCGTCGTTCACTTCTACTTCTCCAGAACTGTAGGGGAAATATTGAGGAAAGCGGGTCTTACCTTATAAAGGAAGGAGATCGTGCAGCCTGAAATGATGGCCTCGATGCAAATGACAGGTAGGTGGGCTGCAAAGGCAAGTTTGCCGACAGCAGTGAAATCTTCACCGGCGCTGACCAGAAGAAGGGCTAAGGCTAGTGTGGCCAGCGCAGTGGCAAGGCCGCCGCTGAATGCACCTGCCAGGATATGAGCGGTGCGGCCCTTTCTCTTGAGAATATTGAATGTCCAGCCAGCAAGAAGGGCAGGAAAGCCCATCATAATGGCATTGGCGCCAAGTGATGTAAGTCCTCCAAACTGAAAGAGGATGCTCTGTAAAAAAAGACCAAGAAAAATGGAGAGGAAGGCGGACGGACCAAGCATTATGCCAATAAGTCCGGGCAGGAGAAGATGAACGCTGGTGGGCCCCAATGGTACATGAACGAGGGAGGCAACAAAAAAGGCAGAAGTCATTACTGCCGTTTTGGGCAGATTTTCTGCCCTGGTTTTTCGAACCGACCAGGCGGCTGCGACCATACTGATCGCATAGGATCCAAGGGTGACTGAAATGGGGAGAACGCCGTCTGAAATATGCATTATTTTTTTGCCGCCATTAAACTTCGGGCATGGATGTAATAGCCAATACCGAACAGTCCTAAGATATAGCCGATACCGCCGATTATTTCGGTAATACCTGGTTTGCTAATGCTCTCTTTTAAAACCGCAATCTCTCTTTTGATAAGCCGTAATTCGAGGCTTATCTCGTTCTTCTGGGAGTTAAGCATTGCCGCAACCTGGCCGCATTGGTCTTCAGCTTCCGGTTCGCTAAGACCCGAGGCAAAGGTGTGGGAAGTGCAGCAGAGAAATGATAGAAGCAGAAATACCAGAGTGATGCCTGCGATGTTCTGTCGTTTGGATGTTTTGCTCAGATTAATTTTCTTCAACATTGATATTTCACCAAATGCAACGATAATCATTCAAGTTCATTTTTTCTGAGAATAAATTGGGCCCTGTGCCCCATGGAGGCATTTATGACAATGGTCAGGTCGTCATTGACCAGTGTCTGAAAGGAAAAAAATCCCTCTTTGTTGGTCTTTCCACTTAGTAATTTTTGCCCCTTGCTGTCTAAAACTTCGATGTCCCCCTCTACCACAGGACGTCCGTCAGGAAAATATCCTTCGGCGTACACTACGCCGTTTTCGCTATAGGCAAAGATGTTAACCTTGTGGGCCATGGCTGTAGAAGAGAGACAGAGCACTGCAAGAGCTGTTGCCAGTATAATAAGAATTCTATGCTTCATTGTTACCTCATGTCCCTGGTCATTACCCAATAAACAGCGCCGATCTCAACTCCTTTTTCCCGGCCTTCATGTTCCAGTTTCCACGATGCTTCACTGAGGGCTGAGAATCCCCACCAGCCAGCTTTTGGCATGGCGTACGAGAAGACGCCGTTTATGTCCGCCTTGACCACCTGGGTGACGTAAGGGGAGGCGGGGGGGGTGATTATGGAGATGTTCTGCTTCGATTCATTCAGATATTCAATTTCCACTTCAGCGTTGGGCGCAGGTTTGCCGTCCAGCAGGATCTGGCCGGTAAAAAGATTTCCCGTCCAGAGCCCGTAAGGTCTTGTCAGGGGCACGATTTCGGTCTCAAGGCCCACTGGTTCATCCCAACCCTGTTCTAAACCGAGGGAGTTGATGCACACCTTTGTGTAGTGGACGATAAAGAGGTCTTCTGCTGCTTCCCAGTAGGGGACGGGTTCCATATAAAAAGTATAGTCTCCCGGTCTTTTCACTTTGTATTCAGCCTGCCAAAAGGTGTAGTCTTTTTCTTGATCGGGGCTTTTCCCCTTGGCGGCTTGCAGGGAGTTGAGCAAATCCTGTTTTTTGCCGTTTATCTGGACGCCAAACTGTTTTGGCTTATCCATCTCCATATAGTGGAGCTCCAGGGGATGGATGAATTTTGCCTCGAGCTTTAGTGTCGTATCATCATGCTGGGAGATAATGTCATCGGAAGGGATGATTGTGCCGAAGTGTGCCTCTGTTGAGCTAGTACAAAAAGCGATGGCCATTATCCCTGTGATGCTGCCTAGAATATTTTTATTCATCTTAATCCTCATTATTTGTTATAATTAATTTGAGGTTATCTTAGTAACACAAAATTAATTTTAGTAACACTATAATTTTTGGTAAAGATATTTTACTTATTTCGTCATTCTCCTGTCAATATACCCAATGCTCTTAAAATAAAGGAGTAGTGGAGTTATTTAACGATATGCATACAGAGGGCTATATGGAATCAAATCAAAAGAAAATATGGGGGTTTGCTCGAGGCTTCACTTACCCCTTCAGCAGTTTGCGGTTCATTAATCAACATCCGGGTATGGTTAGGTTTGTATTGATTCCGTTTTTGATAAATGTGATTGTCTTTTCTTTGGTTGTCTATTTTGGTTTTGGGGCTTTTCAGGAGTTCGTTCAGTCTGCAATTCCACAGGCGGATGCTTGGTACTGGTTCCTACTCAATTATTTTCTGCTTGGCTTAGCGGGCTTGCTGACTCTTGTCATGGTCTTTTTTACCTTTACGGTTGTTGGCAGTCTAATTTCTTCGCCCTTTAATGATATCTTATCTGAAAGGACTGAAGAAATTATTTCCGGGGGCAAAGATAACACCCCCTTTTCATGGGCACTTTTCATGAAAGATGCACAACGGACGATTGTCAGTGAGGCCAGGAAGATAGGTATGTTCGTCTCTGGGATGCTTGTTATTCTGCTGCTTCATTTGCTGCCTGTGGTTGGCTCAGTACTCTCATCCGTTCTCTCTGTCCTCTGGACCATATTTTTTCTTGTTGTCGAGTACACAGGCTATGTTTTCGCAAGAAAGAGGATAGAGTTCCGAAAACAGAGAGGGATTATAATGTCTCGGTTTTCGATGATGTTAGGCTTTGGAACGGCGGTTTTTTGTATCTTGGTGATACCTTTTTTTCAATTTTTATGTATTCCCCTGGGTGTAGTTGGGGCGACACGACTTCTTTTGGATAGTGGTCTTGTTGAGGAGAAGGGTGGAGAAGATGAAAAAAGCGGGAGGGAGTAAATAGTGGGGACCTAAAATTAATTAATGGTAGCACTGTTTTGGTAAATATTCGACTTGACCTCAAAAGTAACAACAACCACAGAAACCGTAAATGTTCGGAGTCTCGTTCCTCGCTTACCTGTCAACGGTTTTCAGGGAGGTGAGCAGGTTGCTGAGTCTGTACGTCTGTATGTGAAGCAGCCTGATCGCCTTCCTGGGAGCCGTTGCCGAATATTTACCTGTTTTGCGGGATATTCTTCCGCAAAACAGTGACTTAGGTTATTTATTTTGTCCCTTTTGCTTTTTTGTCGTCTATATCTTTTTTCAGCTGGTCGTAATCTCTTTTAAGTTCTTTATATGTTTCCTCAGCCCTATCTACCGCACCTGCCTGACCTTCTTTCATTGCAGCAGCTTTGGCCTTTATTTTTTCTTCTTTAATTTTCAGGTCCTGGGTCCCGAAGATAGAAGAGGCCATGTAAAGGTAGGAGAATTTCAGAAGTTCAATGTCGTCATTTTGGATTTTATCAAGGGTTTCTTGGTCAATTTCATAAACATCGAGAAAAGATGAATTGAAGATGAAATCTTTGAATTTTTCCAGGTTGGTGCTGGTCATAAAAAACATTTTTTGGGCCTGCTCACTCAAAGTGGCTTGGATTCCATGGGATTTGCGGCGCATGACTAGTTCCATCCAGCCCCTATTTATCTCGTCTCTAACATCTGTGCCCTGGTCTTTTCGCCACTCCCTGATAGTCCATGTTTTGTCTTCTTCATGACCTTTACAATGGTCTTCTTTGACAATAAAAAAGAATTGTTCCGCCTCTTTTCCTTCAGTTTCATCCCCTCTTTCATGAAAGTTTGCCAGGCCGATGGGGTAATATCGACATGCAGAAGGCCTGTCTGTGTAGACAAGGCATCCTTCATCTGTAACAAAGGGGCAGCGTCCTTCAGCGGTTAGATTAAGCTGAACACCAGGCATGTCAGTTTTTTCAAGGAAGACGGGCTTGGTATAGCGCAGGAGAAACTCATCAGAGTCTATGCCAATTCTATTTTTTAATATCAAAATATCGTATGGGGTAAGAACAATATTTATATTACCGCAGCACGCAGTAAAACATGAGACCCCTGGATGGCAGCGGAATTGGATTTTGCTGTCCAGTGTCAATTTCTCGGGCATAATATTGCTTGGATTCTTGTCGAGCCCGAAAAGGGCCTTTTCTTTGCTTGATGAATTGTTTTCAGCCATTGTTATGTCTCTCTTTGCTAATAGTGAAATGAGGAGTTATATGTCTCAAATTTTGAATACGGATTCTTGAATTAAGCTTTTATTGATAAGCATCACTGTTGGTGCTTGTCAAATGTATTTTTTTAAAAAAACATTTATCTCTTCACAAAGGGCTAATTGTAGAGAATTAAAGAAGTATTTTTTAAGGGATAAAAATGGCCTGTTTGTCGTAGGTTTTTTTTCTTGACTTTTCCAATTTGAAAAATTAAAAGAATGCTTCACAAAAAATGAGTGATGGTTCATTTATTATTGTGAATAGTGTCTCATGTATTCCTTTTTTTTGTGTGATTTCAATAAGTTATATTGAAAATACACAAGGAGATCCTTGACGGCACAAATTTGTAATTGTTAAAATTGTAGTGGATTTAACTGGTTAACTAATAAATCTGTATTTCCAGAAAAATCTACTGCTCGTTTTGAAATAACTGGTTTCGCATAAGGCGAAGCTAAAATTTTTAACCTATTTGTTAGGAGGTATTTGAATGCCAAGTTACGTAGATCCTGAAAAATGTGATGGTTGTAAGGGTGGGGACAAAACCGCCTGTATGTACATCTGTCCGAACGATCTGATGGTACTGAACGTTGAGGAGATGAAGGCTTACAACCAGGAACCTGACGCCTGTTGGGAGTGTTACTCTTGTGTTAAGATTTGTCCTCAGGGCGCTATCATGGTTCGTGGTTACAATGACTTTGTACCAATGGGCGGCCAAGTCCACCCAATGAGAAGTTCCGACTCCATCATGTGGACCGTTAAGTTCCGTAATGGCAACATGAAGCGATTTAAATTCCCAGTACGTACAACTGCTGAGGGTGCTGCAAACGCTTATCTTGATCTGACATGCGCCAACCTGGATGATGAGCTTCTTTCAACTGAGAAAGAACTTCCGAACCCAACAAAGCTTGCATAAACTGAATTTACTTAAAATTAAATTTCCAAACTTTTAGGAGGAAAAAATAATGGCATTACCTAATAAGCCCCTTGGCGAGTTAGCCGCGGTTGTTGATCCGGAAATTGTAGAGCACGATGTTGATGTTCTCATCGTTGGTGGTGGTATGGCTGCTTGTGGTACCGCTTTTGAGATTAAAAAATGGTGTCCAGCTGACATGAAAATCACCTTGGTTGACAAGGCTTCCATGGAGCGTTCCGGTGCCGTTGCTCAGGGTCTTTCCGCTATTAATACCTACATTGGCGAAAACCCAATTGAGAACTATGTGAAAATGGTTCGTAACGACCTTATGGGCGTTGTTCGTGAAGATCTTATCTATGACCTTGGTCGTCACGTTGATGATTCCGTTCATCTCTTCGAAGAGTGGGGCCTCCCTGTCTGGAAGAAAGATGCTGATGGTGAGAACCTTGACGGTTCAAAACCTGCCAAAACTCTGCCTGAAGGTGGACAGCCAGTTCGTACCGGTAAATGGCAGATCATGATCAATGGTGAGTCTTACAAGTGTATCGTTGCTGAGCCTGCTAAAACAGCTCTTGGCGAAGAAAATTGCCTTGAAAGAGTCTTCATCGTTAAACTGCTTCTTGACAAAAACAAAGCGAACACAATTGCTGGTGCAGTTGGTTTCTCTACCCGTGAAAACAAAGTACACATTTTCAAATGTAAGACTATGATGGTTGCTTGCGGTGGTGCGGTAAATATTTTCCGTCCACGTTCAACTGGTGAAGGTAAAGGTCGTGCATGGTATCCAGTATGGAACGCAGGTTCCACTTACACCATGTGTGCCCAGGTTGGCGCTACCTTGACAATGATGGAAAATCGCTTCACCCCAGCCCGTTTCAAAGATGGTTACGGTCCTGTTGGTGCATGGTTCCTTCTCTTCAAAGCTAAAGTACAGAACGGTCTTGGTGAGTTCTATGCGAACACTGATGCAGTGAAAGATGAGCTTGGAAAATTCATGCCTTATGGTGCTTCTGCGGTTACTCCTACCTGTCTGCGTAACCACTTGATGATCAACGAGCTGAAAGAAGGTCGTGGCCCAATCTACATGGCTACTGATGTTGCTCTTAACGCCTTCCTTGATGATCGTCGTGCAGCTGGTAAAGATGAGAAAGATGTTAAGAAATTCTGGAAACACCTTGAGTCTGAAGCTTGGGAAGATTTCCTTGATATGTCTGTTGGTCAGGCTGGTCTCTGGGCCGGTATGAACATCGAGCCAGAAAAAGTTGGTTCTGAGATTATGCCAACAGAACCATACATGCTTGGTTCTCACTCTGGTTGCTGTGGTATCTGGGTTTCCGGTCCAGATGAAGACTGGGTCCCAACTGTAGATGGTACTCGTTCTCATCAGTACAAATGGGGCTATAACCGTATGACCACTGTAGACGGTCTGTTCACTGCTGGTGATGGTGTTGGTGCTTCCGGTCACAAGTTCTCCTCCGGATCCCATGCTGAAGGTCGTATCTGTGCAAAAATGATGGTTAAGTACTGTCGTGATAACGCAGACTTTACTCCAGAGCTTTCTCAGACTGCTCAGGAATTGGCTGACGAGATCTACGCTCCAGTTAAACTGTACCATGAGCATGTAGGTGCTTCAACTGACCAGGACGTTAACCCTAATTACTGTAAACCTGCCGGTCTTATGATGCGACTGATGAAAGCTACCGATGAGTATGGTGGTGGTGTTGCAACTTACTACATGACCTCTGGAAAACTTCTCAACATCTGTCTTGATCTTCTTAGAATGCTTCGTGAAGATGCCGAGAAGATGGCTGCTGGTGACCTTCATGAGCTCATGAGAGCTTGGGAAAATTATCACAGAATCTGGACTGTTGAGTCTCATATTCGTCACATCGAATTCCGTCAGGAATCTCGTTACCCAGGTTTCTACTACAGATCTGATTTCCCGACTGTTGATGACGAAAACTGGAAAGCATTTGTTAACTCTACTTTCGATCCTGCAACTAAGGAATGGAAGTGTGAGAAAGTACCATGTATCAACATTATCGAAACAGATCCTTGGATCTAATTTGACTCTTTTGTCAAATACGATAATTTAAGAAAAAATCTCCAGACACCGTCAAGGCGTCTGGAGATTTTTCTATATTTAGCAACCTGTTTTTAGTTTTATTGGGTGAATATACAGTTAATATGTATGTTCACCCAATAAAACTAAGTTTTCAATAGATTCATTAATTATTAAATTTTAAAGTGGAGGAAAGGCATGACTGAGACAAGTGGAGCATCCGGATTGGGTGCGGTACTGGTCGTTGGCGGTGGTATTTCCGGTATGACCGCGGCCCTGGAAGCTGCAGAGGTAGGCAAGGACGTATTTTTGGTCGAGAAAAACGCATATATGGGCGGAAGAGTTGCCCAGCTCAACCAATATTTCCCAAAACTTTGTCCCCCCTCATGCGGTATGGAAATCAATTTCAAACGGATTAAAGATAATAGAAAGATCCGGATGTACAACACGACTGAGGTGAAAAGTGTCTCCGGTAGTGCTGGAAATTATCAGGTAACTCTTGAAACTTCCCCAAGGTTTGTAAAAGGAAATTGTACCGCTTGTGGTGATTGTGCTGAAGCATGTCCGATAGAGTGTGATAATGCCTTTAACTTCAACATGGATAAGACAAAAGCCGCTTATAGACCACATGAGATGGCTTTTCCCATGCGGTATGTCATTGACGCTGCTGCCTGTGATAAATGCGGCAAATGCGTTGAGGCATGTAAATATGATGCCATTGATCTTGACATGCAAGCTGAAAGCTTTGAACTCCAGGTAGACTCCATTGTTTGGGCCACTGGCTGGAACCCATATGATGCAACCAAAATGGATAATTTAAAGTACAATGATTCTGATGCCATTATTACTAATATGATGATGGAAAGGCTTGCTGCTCCAGGTGGACCAACTGAAGGTAAAATTTTACGACCTGGTGATAATAAAGAACCTGAAAGCATTGGCTTCGTACAATGTGCAGGCTCCCGTGATGAAAATCACCTTGAGTATTGTTCATATATCTGCTGCATGGCTTCGTTGAAGCAGATCACTTATGTGCGTGAACGTTACCCCGAGGTTCCAATTTATGTCTTCTACATAGACCTTAGAACCCCTGGGAAATATGAGAATTTCCGCGAAAAACTTATGGGTGACGAAAATACCCATTTTATCAAGGGGAAAGTTGCTGATATTACTGCTGATTCTGATGGTGGCGTAACCGTTATAGCTGAAAATGCTGTTACTGGCGCAAAAATCGAGCAGAAGGTTGATCTCGCTGTATTGGCAACAGGAATGGAGCCAGCAGCTAAGGGACAGCTTGCTTCTCTTGGTGTAACAATGGATGATAATGGATTTATCACAAGTGATGCCGACAAGGCCATGTTGTCCGCCGGTTGTGCTAAGAAAGCAGCCGATGTTGTTACCTCTACTCAGAATGCTACCGCAGCGGCATTAAAAGCAATTCAGGTGTCAAGGAGATAAGATCGATGGATAAGAAAAAACAAGCATATATCTGTACAGGATGTGGAATAGGAGAAGGGCTGGATATTGATGCCCTTTCAGAGGTGGTGTCCTCCGAGATGAGTGTTGAGTGTAAAACTCATGCGGCACTCTGTGGCGCTGAGGGCCGTGCTATGATGGAAGCAGATGTTAGTGATGGTGTAAATACTATCATCATAGGCGCCTGCTCCCCAAGGGTTATGCAGGCTGAATTCTCTTTTGGTGATGATAAAATAGTTGCACGTGCAAATCTTCGTGAGCAGGTAGTCTGGTGTCAGGGTGAAGATGCTGATACTGATTTTGTCCAGGAACTTGGTTCCGATAACATGAGAATGGCTTGTACTCGCGCCGAAAAAGCAGAATTACCAGAAGCATTTCAACTCGAGACAACCAATAAAAATATTCTGGTTATGGGTGGCGGAATTGCAGGTTTGACATCTGCTAAAGAGGCTGCCTCTGCTGGATATAATGTAACCTTGGTTGAAAAAGCAGCAGTCCTTGGTGGTAAGGCTCTAGGCTGGAGAATGCAGTTTCCAACCAAAGCTCCTTGGGCAAAGTTGGAAGAACCGACCATTGCTGCCTTGGTTAAAGACATTGAAAGTGATTCTAATATTACCGTTAAAACAGAAACAGAAGTTGCCAGGATCGCTGGTGCTCCAGGCGCCTTCCAGGTTAGCATGAAAGCTGCAGGTGTTAAATCTGAGTGGGATGCCCCTGCTAAGGTTGCTGTTGATGAGCAGGAAAAGATAGACAAAGGCGAGTTGGAAGATCCAAATGATGGTCTGCAAAAATATACCGCAGAAAATCCGGCCGCAGAGACCTTTGGTTCTGTTGTCCTTGCCACAGGTTGGACACCAGCCGATGTCTCTGAATTTGAACATCTTACTCCAGGCGCTAAAAATGTTGTTACCAATGCGGAGTTTGAAAAACTTGCCAAAGAAGGAAATGTCCCGGCCAATGTCGCATTTGTTATGAGCCCGGGAGCTGATGAAAATGATAGAGATTTTCCATATTGTAACTCAGTAACCTCAATGGTTGCCCTGAAACAAGCCCGGTATGTCTGCGCTGATAATGCCGAAGGAAAAGCATATGTTCTCTATCAGCATATGAGAACACCAGGCAATATGGAAATGTTTTATAAAGATGCCCAGAATGAAGATGGCATTTTTATGACCAAAGCAACGGTCACCCAGGTTGAAGAAAAAGGTGATGGCTCGTTGACTGTTACAGCCAAAGACACCTTGCTCAACGAAGACCTGGACTTAGATGTTGATATGGTAGTTCTTGCAGCCGGTCTTGTGCCAGCCACAAAAACTGAAAACAGCATTAATCTTGCCTATCGTCAGGGACCTGGATTTCTTGATCTTGATCTTTTTGATGGATATGCCGATTCTCATTTTATCTGTTTCCCTTACGAAACAAGAAGAACTGGCGTTTATACCTGTGGTGGTGTTCGTAAAGCCATGACCATGGATGAAACCATTGATGATGCTACCGGTGCTGCTTTAAAAGCCATTCAGTGCATCGAATCAGCTGACCGTGGTGTTGCCGTTCATCCACGCTCTGGAGACAAGACCTTTCCGGAGTTCTTCTTCCAGAGATGTACCCAATGTAAGCGTTGCACTGAAGAGTGTCCATTTGGCGCACTTGATGATGATGAAAAAGGAACACCGCTACCTAATCCTACTCGCTGCCGTCGTTGCGGTACCTGTATGGGAGCCTGTCCTGAAAGAATCATCGGTTTCAAGGATTATAATGTTGATCTGATCGGTTCCATGATTAAGTCCGTTGAAGTACCAGATGATGATGAAGATAAACTTCGTGTCCTTGCCTTGGTCTGTGAGAATGACGCATATCCAGCCTTGGATATGGCCGGTATGCGGAAAAACAAGATTAATAACCTGGTTAGGATTGTACCAGTTCGTTGTCTTGGTTCTGTAAATATGGCCTGGATCAAAGATGCTATGTCTTCAGGTATGGATGGTGCAATCTTGTTGGGTTGTAAATATGGAGATGACTATCAATGTCATTTTGTTAAAGGTTCTGAAATCGCCAGTAAGAGGATGGACAACATTGGTGATACCCTTTCAACCTTAGGGCTTGAGCCAGAGCGTGTTAAGTCCGAGCAGATCTCCATCACTGACTATGATAAGGTCACTGATGTTATTAATGAGTTTGTTGAAGAGATCATTGAGCTTGGGCCAAATCCATTCAAAGGCTTCTAGTCAATAGTTTATTGAATAAAAAGATTAAATGGGGTAATGAGAGTCTGGTTGGTTGATTTTTTTCTTCTAACCGGGCTCTTGTTCATTCAATAAGCTTAAAAAAAGGAGAAGCAAAATGGGGATAAATCCTGATCTTAAATTTATAAAATATATTAAAGCGGCAGGAGGAGACACGGTAAAAAAATGTTACCAATGTGCAACTTGCTCCGTTATGTGTCCGCTTTCATCAGATGAAAAACCTTTTCCACGAAAAGAGATGATTTGGGCCCAATGGGGCTTAAAGGATAAATTGGTAGCTGATCCAGATGTCTTTTTATGTCATCAATGCGGTGACTGTACCGCCTATTGTCCTCGTGGCGCAAAGCCAGGTGATGTTCTTGGGGCAATCAGGGCCTATGCCTACACCCATTATGGCTTCCCAAGCGGATTGGCAAAACTTGCAACTGAGGCCAAAAACTTACCAATACTTATTGGTATTCCTGCTATCATTATTTTAGTTATGTGGTTTATCTCAGGAGGAATGCATTTACCTGAGGGTAAGGTTGATTTCGGTTACTTTTTTGGTCACTGGGACTTTAAATATCTTTCCAAAAATGTTCTTTTTATTGATATTATTATGCTTTCGGCCGCCGGCTTAGCCGCCTACTCTGCCTACAAAGGTATAAGTACCATGTGGGGCAAAATGGCTGAGCAGCTTGAGTGTAATCCAGATTTTAAGCCGTCATGTAAGCAGTTCGTCCTTGATTTTCTCTGGCCTTCGGTTCAAGAGATTATTTCTCACAAGCGATTTAATGAATGTGGGGCAAATAAAAGCCGTGCTAAGGGACATCAACCTTTGATGTTTGCCTTTATTGGCCTCTTGCTTTTGACCGGGTACTCTTTTGTTGCTAAAGATATTTTTGGTATTTTTATTCCTTCTCTGCATGGCCCGATACCTCAATGGAACCCTTTTAAAATTATTGGTAACATCAGTGCGATAGCTATGCTTTATGGTATTTTTGTTCTATGGGGAAATCGTGCCCATGAAGAGAGTGTGTCTGGTACGAAAGGAACCTTTTATGACTGGTTTCTGATCTATGAGATTGTAGCCGTTGGTGTTACGGGTCTTCTCTCTGAACTTTTCAGGCTTGCCGGGGTTGGTTCCCTTGCCTATATTTCCTATTATCTGCATCTGGTTTCTGTCATGATGTTATTCTTATACATGCCGTATACGAAGTTTGCTCATCTTGTCTATCGGACATTTGCCATGGCATTTGAAAAATATAGAGAGAGCAGTTTTGTTAGCGTTAAGAAAGAAGATTAAAAGTATTACTAAAGTATTCACGTTTTAAGTTTAAGAGTTAAAAATATCATTTGTGCTTTTTTTAGTGCAAATGATATTTTTTTTGTTTCATCAAAATAAGTGTTGAAATTTGAAACCTAAACGGTTAAGTTCCCGCGTTGTGCTGGCGTAGCTCAATTGGTAGAGCAGCTGACTTGTAATCAGCAGGTTGCGGGTTCGAGTCCCATCGCCAGCTCCATGAAGTTAGATTCTACGATTTTTTTGTAAAAATGGTATCTGGAGGGGTTCCCGAGTGGTCAAAGGGAACAGACTGTAAATCTGTCGGCTCAGCCTTCGGAGGTTCAAATCCTCCCCCCTCCACCATTTCTCTTAATTCCGAAATGCCTCCCCTGTTTCCTTGTAAAGACATGGGCGAAGTCTCCCCCTCCTTTTTGAGGGATTAGTATTATGAACCAGTAGGAAAGAATTTTGCGGGAATAGCTCAATTGGTAGAGCATCAGCCTTCCAAGCTGAGGGTTGCGAGTTCGAGTCTCGTTTCCCGCTCCATTACTATTTAGACACATATGCTCACGTAGCTCAGTAGGTAGAGCACTTCCTTGGTAAGGAAGAGGTCACCGGTTCAAATCCGGTCGTGAGCTCCAGCATATACAATAGAAGTTTACAAACTGTTATGATAGGCTAAATCAATCAATAAAGGCTTAGGAAGGAGATTTAACAATGGCAAAAGAGAAATTTGAAAGAACCAAACCCCATGTAAATATAGGCACAATAGGTCATATCGATCATGGAAAGACCACTCTTACCTCTGCAATTACCAATGTCCTTGCCACCAAAGGTTGGGCTAAGAGTACA
>JAQYVV010000059.1 GCA_030145275.1 Desulfurivibrionaceae bacterium
ACATCAACCAGTTCCTGGGTCTTTTCTGCCACCTGTTGCTCTAATGTTTTGTTAAAACCTTCAATCTCTGCACTGTATGATGCGAGACGTTCCTCGAAAAAGTAAAATGCAGATCGTAAACGATCAACCTCATCCCCCTCCTTGTTTAAAGAGACGTGGTTCAGGCTGTTTTTTGCAAGCTGAGAGTGATATTTTCGTCCCAGGTCAGCAATCATCGCTGTAAGACTGGTCAGGGGATTAATGATTCTGCCGATAAGGAGAAAACTGGCCATGGTAAAGAGAATAATACCAGCCAGGGTGACATAGATATTATATGTCCTGAGCTGATCGGCTAAAAAGTAGATTGTGTCATTTGGTTGCAGGTAAAGGATGATAAATTGCAGATCATTAACACTAAATTTCCGGTAGCCGCATGAAAGAACGCCTTGGCCGGCGCCATCGTCGAGAATCCCCATGGAATCTTTTGTAGCAAGGGCCTCTTGAAGTATCTCTGATTCAAGTTTTGTGAAATCTTGTTTGGTGTCATCGGCTTGGACCAACGTTTTACCGCTCGGCACTTGGGCCAGTAGGATTTTACCGCGAGGTGGCAATAAACGCTCCAGAATGGTCTGTACACCTTGTAATGAAAGGCGTCCCCATAGGATGCCGGCAATATGGCCAGTTTGTTTTTCCTTAACCGGAATGGAGATATCGAGCATAGGGAGCGAGTACCCTTTCTCCCAGGAAATATTTCCCATAAAAGTCGCCAGCTCGAGCATGGGATAATGATAGAGTGGGGATGAAAAAAGGTTATCAAGCCCCTCATCTCCCTTGCCATCAGGAAACTTATTAATCCGTAGCCATTCTTGGCCCCTGACATTAACCGCTGAAATGCGGAAAAATGATTCTTCGGTTTGTAAGAGGTTCCCCAAAGTAACTTTGGCTGCTAGGAGGTGTTTCTCGGCGGGAGGGGAAATAGCAGCCAGGAGCTGGAGCTGAGATTCACTGATATGCAGAAATTGCTGAATATCCTCTTCAGCCTGGAGCATTTTTCCGACCGCCTGTTGGTGGAACATGTCATCCATATGGTGAGAAAATGTCTCGGTCGTCAAAAAGTGATAGAGCCCGATAATAACGAGAAACGGCAGAAGAGAAGCGCTCAGTATCTTGACGGAAAGTTTCATTATTCTTAATGGATTATTTCAGCAAGGGAGGTAACTTCAGGAGGGATGCTCAGGCCGAACTTTTGTGCTGTCCTAAGATTAATGACTAATTTCCCTGGGTAATAATATTGCGGCAATTGCTTGGCGGTCCGACCATTCAATAATTTATCAATGTATTCTGCTATTTTTGGGCCCACCTTCTCAAGATCGACCACGTTTCCGGCCAATATTCCAGCCTTGACACCTTTTTCAAAGTGAGCAAATACCGGAAAGACTAATTGGTTCTGCCACTTAACAATTTCCTTTATATCATCAGTACTGATACTAGGGGGGAAAAGCAGCATAGCGTCATGAGTTTCATGCAAGGTGCGCATCAGGGGACCAATTTCTGATATGTCGTTAAATATTTTAAAATCAAGGGTGACGTCGTAATTCTTGGCAATTCGTTGATACCTATTGATTAACTGCGGAATATTTGAACCAACACGACCCAGCATAACCAACCTTTTGGCATTCGGAAGGATCTTTTGTGATGTCTCAATAGTCGAACTAAATGAAGTACGGATGACTCCGGTAAAATTATGAGTTCGTTCAACCGGGATAGTGGCGGCTGTCTCCTTCGTTGCAATGAAGCAGACGGGAGTATTGAGATCGCTCAACTGAATAAAGAGAGGCAGTACATTACCGGTTGTAAAAACAAGATCGGTGTGTGTTGCAATATTTTGGGCAGCTTTCCTTTGTATTTGGGGATTGTCGCCAAGCGTAAGATTGAATATCTTAAATTCCAGATTCTCACCTTGAACAAGCCCCCGTTTGCCAAGTTCCTTGATGACAATTTTCACGATGTGTTTTGCGGTATTACTTGCTATCCCGATAACAAAATGGCCTGGAAGCAGGGGGGAGGTTATTTTCTCATCCTCAGTCGCAGATCTTGCTAAACCGACAATCTCTGCCCGGCTGAGAACCTCAGGAGGAATATTAATTCCTAACTTGCTTGCTGTAGCAAGATTTACAATATAGTCGGGGCTGAAATATTTAATCGGCAACTGGGCGGGACTGCGACCCTGCAAAATTTTAGCAGCATACTCAGTCAGGGTTGGTGCCACTAGGTGCTTACTGATAGACGTCCCACCGAAAAGTCCTTCTTCAACATCTTCCTTGATTAATCCGATAATGGGTAATTTAAAATTGTTCTGCCAGGTAATCAATTCCGGTAGGTCCGATTTATGAATGGCTGGTGGGAAAAGCAGTAAGGCGCTCACTTTCTCGGCCTTGAAATCTTGCATAACCGATGCTATTCCATTCTTGGTTTCATACTCTTTAATCACCAATTCAATCCCCAGATTGGCACAGGTTTTCTGAAATCCTGGAGTCATGACAGAAATTTTTGATCCTTTAAAAGAGATGAGCCCGAGTTTTTTTTGATGGTTAGAAGGCAACATCTCCATGACCTGCGTGAAGATACCAGACTCTGAACCAAGGCGAACACCGGTTGTATTCGCCTGCATGGTACTAGGTATCTCACGTTCTGGACCGGCTATATTCAAGAAGAGTAAAGGGGAAACAGGTTTAACCTTAAAAATTACCTCGAGATCGGCGCCACCGGAAAAAAAGAGGTCGCATTTATTGGCAATCTCCCGGCGAATATTATCACGGCCTGACTCATCATGGTAATTGGTAAGATCAATGGGGACGATTTGCAGATTTTCGCCAACCACAAAACCCTTTTTCTCCAGACCGTCAATCAGCCATTTATAGGGGTGGGCACTATGAACAGCGGGAACACCCAACCGGTAGAGATTTGGCGAGGACGCCTGAATGGTGCCAGGAGTACAGGACAGTATAAAAAAAACAAGTAAATATATGAGTCTCATGCACGCATCGTCCAGTTGTCTAAACAAAAATAAGTAATTGCCTCACTTGTTTTTGTTTCAATAACTAAGATTAATAAAAGCCTCAGCCCCTGTCAGTTTTTAAAAAAGGATAATTTATAATAGTAAAAATACGAACGGTTATCAATGTTATACAAAAGAGAAAGAATGAAAGAATAACTGTTTTAAATACAGGAATGGCGAGAGAGAAAAGAGAATGCCCATAAAAAAAGGCCTAAATGACAGAACGTCACTCAGACCTTTTTAAAATACTATGTGAAAAATTAATTAGTTAGCTCAGGGCAGAAGCCAAACTTTTTTCAATTTTAGACTCAACGGTCTCGGTGATCACCTTGCCATCCAGGACATTATCCTTGCGTAAGGAACGGGTCGTGGTGCCGAAGGTTGTTCTGACCTTGCGGCTTGACACGGCCTCAAGGGCCTTTTCAAGACGAGCCTTCATTTCATCCGGGGCAATACCCTCAATATGACCCAAAGGGCCGAGTTCACGGACCTGAGCGGAAAATTCAGTGATCAACTTTACAAAACGGGGGGCTTCAGCTGCTGAGGCCCATTGCAGGTTGTAACGTCGTTCATCAACGCCGATATCACGAAGAACCTTGTGAACAAGAGCATCAACACCCATAGCATCATAATTACCAAACTGGTAATGGCATTCGCCAAGTTGTCAGCCACCTGTGAAGATGCCGGCGGCACCTTCAACAAAACCACGCAGGATAAAGGTGGGGTCGATACGGCCGGTACACATGACACGAATCGTCCGCAAATTCGGCGGGTACTGGTAACGGGCGACGCCAGCAGCATCTGCGGCGGCATAGCAACACCAGTTACAGAGAAACCCAAGTATTTTTGGATTATAATCACTCATTATTTATCCTCATCAATGGCGCCAAAGGCGGCAATCTGGGCAAAAACTTGATCCTGGGTGAAGCCACCCATATCAATGGCAAATGTCGGACAACGCGAAGAGCAGATACCGCA
>JAQYVV010000060.1 GCA_030145275.1 Desulfurivibrionaceae bacterium
AAAGGAGTGTAGGCCCCCCCTCTTTCTTTGCATCTTGCCGCCAAATACTTTATAAAAAATAAATACTCCTGCGCGCCCGTAGCTCAGCTGGATAGAGCATCGGCCTTCGAAGCCGAGAGTCGCTGGTTCGAATCCAGCCGGGCGCACCATTTCTACGAATAAATTCGGCAACTTATCAGTTGTCACTTTTTTGCTTGTTTTCAGCAAAACGCCCATTTTTCACCTCCGAGTGTCCCACTATTGTCCCATGAATACCCTCCATATCACCTGGTATCATTCTAAAATAATTTCCCCACTGACCCACTGCTGTCCCAAAGCAAAACATCGAGCACTCCCTCAAAAGCTTTTTTACTATTCATAAAAAAATTATACGGAGTGACTTTGCGGATACTATAGATTGACAGGATATGCTACTGGTGATAAAAATTGTTAGACCAAAGGGCCAATCAACAATTACTACGATTTCAATGAGATATGCCAAACCCACAAGGGGTTAGGATAACGAAAAAGAGTCAGTTAATAAAAAATGGGGCTAAAAATGAAAAAAACACTTTTGATTGTTGCCTGTCTTACCATGTTACCAACAGGTCTTCTTGCTGCTTCAAGCGCAGACATTGAAGAGGTGAGAACTTCGATAGAACAGCAGAAACTACCATGCGTTTCGACGCCGTCACCCGAAATGAAACTAGAACGGCGTGGGTGTTGCTCACATCATGGTGGTGTATGCGGATGCACAGAAGGCAGGGCTCAATGCTGTGATGGAACATTAAGTCCGTCATGCGGATGTTAAAAAGATTCAATAAATATTGCCCCTAGTAAGAAGTACCATTGCACATCTCCAGCGATTAGCCGCCCACGCTGTCACCCTTTAGCCTGAGAACTCCTAGTAGCAAAAGAATTAGTGCTAGGAGTTGTAGATGCTGAGGACGAAACAGTTTCACAAGAAAGTGAGATGATAGAATGAGCCCCTTGATAAGTACATGCCAACTCGATAGCAAATGTGGTATAAAAGATGAAAAGAATCCGCTAGGTTTTCGTCACAGCGGAGAACACTTTCCTTCACATACAAACCACGAAATAACCATGGCCCAGCAATCCCTATTCTCCGCCTGTCATCGAACCGACGACATCAAGTCTTTTACAATTTCTCCTGCCAAAGAACTCGGGGCATATGAGTCTCTTTGGGCAAGAGAAAAAATGAGTTTCAAAAAAATGGCTGATCTTTTTCGGGATAACCCAGGCACTCTCCCTTCCGATCTTGTAAAAAAAGATGAAGCCATCTCAATGTCTAATACAGTTGTTGGGATGCTCAAAAAATCTGGGATTGGGCACTATGGCGTCCGCATCCATCGAGCAGGAGAATATCCTGAAAAAATAAGAGTAGCCCAGAACCCTATTGAGTTCCTGTACTTCCAAGGAATTTGGGATTTAGTAGAAAAAAGAAGTGTCGCCATCGTGGGTAGCCGAAATGCGTCTCCGGATGGCATTAAGCGCACCCAAAAACTCGTTAGGCATCTCTTGGAAGACGACTTTGCCATCGTTTCAGGTCTTGCGCAAGGCATTGACACCGCCGCACATACTGCAGCGATCAAGGAGGGTGGTGACACTATCAGCGTTATTGGAACTCCAATAACAGATTACTACCCAAGGAATAACGAAAAGCTTCAGAAGGAAATTGCTGACAAGCATTTACTGATTAGCCAAGTCCCAGTCTACAAATATTCAACACAAGACTATCGATACAATCGAAACTTTTTCCCAGAAAGAAATAAAACGATGTCTGCGTTGACTGAAGCTACTATTATTGTTGAAGCAGGTGAAACATCTGGAACATTGATACAAGCGAGAGCGGCCTTGTACCAGAAGCGTAAACTCTTCATTCTCGATTCGTGTTTCAAAAATAAAAAAATTACATGGCCCGAAAAATTCGAGAAGAAAGGAGCAATCCGTGTCAGGTCATATGACGATATAAAAAATATCCTCTTAAAGAAATGATGTTCTCTCAGATTGATCAAGTGACCCTTGGGGACCATTATTATTTGACAGAGGACGACGCGTGTCTTTATGCATTGGAGTACCATCCTGGGAAAGGATATGAGCATGGGAATACAAATAGTTTTATAACAAACATAAAAAAACCAATAGATCGTAAGGGCCGACAAGAATGGTTTTACAAAGAACAAGCTCTCAACAAAGCTGCCCGCATGTTGAGGGACGGGATTCCCACTAAATGGTTGGAAGCAGTAACGATGATTCCAATCCCACCATCAAAGACCAAAAGCGATCCACTATACGACGACAGGCTTCTCCAGATCCTTTCCAAAATAAATTCCGCTGCCGACTACGATATACGTGAACTGATAGTTCAAACATGCTCCAGAGAAACTATGCATTTAACAGAGCATAGGTACACTCCCGACCAACTGGCTGCAATGTATGAGTTCGACGAGGATCTTCTTGAACCAACACCCAAAAAAATCATGCTTTTTGATGATGTACTTACCTCAGGTACACATTTTCGCGCTATCAAAGACTTACTCGCAACCCGTTTTCCAGGCGTGGAAGTTGTAGGCGTTTTTCTTGCGAGAGTATATAGGGAGCCATTTGACCCAGCATTTATTTTTTCCTCCACTGATTAATCGTACTCGGCAAAGATGGAGAAAAACCGAAAGTATTGATTCGTGCATCCACTGACGACCAAGCCGCCGGGGAATCCCTAACGACGCTGTCTCCAATATTTAGCAATCGGAGACATTGAAACCCTTGTCTTTTCTCGCTTGGCCAATATTAATGCCCCCGGCTCCTGTCGATCCCAAGTGACGATTCTAATTTATAGAGTTGTCGCTTGGCCTTTAATTTGTTTCCTTCCGGGGCGTTTGTCCCCGAAATTCTCCGGGCGGCTAAATCTAGCCGCCTTTCCATTTCTCTCTTCACCATTCTAAATTTCGCGGAGTTCTTCCCGGCCCTTTTCAAGTTGGCCCGGTACTCTTCTCCTATCCTCTTCATTTCGTCCACTATGTTTTCGGGTGTCATACGTTTTTTAGCCTTTGGAATTTGGGACTCGGCCCTTGCTATTTTCCTGAACTGCTCGATACGTTCCTTCTCTGCAAAATTAGCCCCGGCCACTTCTTTTCTGAGTGCTGCGTACTCTTTTTGCAGAGTTGCCTTGTGCTGCTCAAAGTCTTTCTGGGTAGCCTGACCAGGGGCTTTGAATTTGTCGTTTGCTTTGACCAGGGCAACCAGTTTTTTCTCGATCTTGTTTTTCACGGCCAGGCGTTTCTCGCTGGCCTGGGCTGAACAGTTGACCTTGGCAACCTGGCGGTATAGCTCGATGCGCTCTTTAGCAGGAAAACGAGCCTCGCGAATCTGCTTGCGGATTTCGGCAAGTTTTTCTTCCCGCTTTTTCAGGTGGCCCGGCTGCAGCTTGCCAGCCGTGGGTGACATATAAAGTTTTGTTTCCTGCTTCACGATCCGGGCAAGGTCGGCCTTGACCTGGGCCTTAACTGTGGCCCTGGCTTCTCTGTTCTTGCTGTTGAACTCTACGCGCTTGGTTGCCTTATAAAATTTCTGGCGTTCCGCTGCCGGAAACTTAGCGTCTTTAATCCTAGCCCGAATCTCGGCCAGGGCTTTATCTCTCGATGCGGCGTGTTGTTTGGCCTGGGCTGTGTCAGTTGCACCCTGCCCCTGCCAGTGCTTACGGTCTTGCTTCTCAAGCCTGGCCAGGTTGGTTTTAATCTTCCCTGCTGCGCCGATGATCCGGTTTTGGTCACGGTTGACTTTACCTTTGACCTTGGCCATTTCCCTAAAGAGGGCCTTGCGCTCGTCCAGGGGAAGTTTAGCGTCTTTTATTTTTAATCGAGTGTTGTCTATAGCTTTAGCCATAACACGGGCATGATCCTCTTTTGGCCATGCCACGTCATGACCT
>JAQYVV010000003.1 GCA_030145275.1 Desulfurivibrionaceae bacterium
TCAGCGTAGGCTGGGAATTACCCTTAACTCCAGGCTGTAACTGTTCAGATGTGCTTCATATTCGTTCATTTAGGGCTTCGAAGCATACTTGTGCTATTCGAGAAGACCTAAATGGGCGAAGATGGAGTGCAGCTGAATAGTTACACATTTATTCCTATATCCTTATCTTAAGCCTTGTAAAGCTCCGTTTTCAGAGTACCAAGCAATGTTTCCATGTAGTATGGCTTTGGTACAGCCGCCTTGAAGCCGTAGCGACGGTATTCCGCCATAAGGGGATCAGAAGCGTAGCCACTTGAAACAAGAGCAAGCACTCCTGGGTCCATTTCCAATAGTCTTTTCATGGTTTCTTCGCCGCCCATCCCTCCGACCACTGTAATATCAAGGATTACAGCGTCAAAAGGAGTCCCGCTTTTCATAGCCTTGTCGTATAATTCCAAAGCCTCTTCGCCGTCACCAGCCGTAATGGCTTCATAGCCACTATGGCTCAGCATTTCAAAGGCTGTATTCCTTATCATTGGCTCATCATCCATTATCAGGATCTTTCCCTGTCCTAAAACCTCTGTTTCCTTGTTTAATTTGTTTTTTCCGCCAATCTTTTCCCCCCCGACAAGCTGGTCTGCTGAGGCTGGCAGAAGAATAATGAAAACGGTTCCTTCACCAAATTTTGATTCAACTGCTATGTGGCCGCCATGCTTTTTAATAACAGAATAAGCAACGGCAAGTCCCAGGCCGTTTCCTAGCTGTTTTGTGGTAAAATAAGGATCAAATATATTGTGGACTATTTCACCGGGAATTCCCTCGCCATTGTCATGGAGAGTTATACGGACATATCTGCCTCCGGGGAGAGGCATAAAAGAGTTTTCCTCAAGATTAATATTGTCAGCACCTATCGTGATTATGCCGCCAGCAGGCGAGAGATTGCGGCGCCCTGCGCTGCCTTGCGCGATAATATCCCAGCTTTTTCCTGCCCTTCATAAAATGAAAGAATGGTATGTGCGGTTACCGTCAATTCTCTAAGCATGTCTTTTCTGCTGTCCATAAGGCCAGCTTTTTGAGCCGGCAAAATAACCCCAAAAACTGCTGCAATAAAAAGAAATATCGCCAGAACGTACGGGAAAATAATTTTAATTGCTTCCAGTTTAGTCATACACCCACCTTGGCTAAAGAAAATTGCTCCAGCAAATAGTTAAAGCAATAACTAATTACTTAACCAGCAAAAGGCATGCCACATTGTGGGAGGTGGGTAACTGACTAATCTTACGATTAAATATTTCGTAAAGAGAGGGTAGGCACAACCAAGAAGGGGCAAAAAGTTGCAACTTTGTAACATTTCACTGGCCGACCTTGGGCAAGTTGTTGAAATACAAAAGAAAAAAAGATAAAAACAGGTCCAAATCTGCAACACACCTACAAAAGACAGTGTTTTTTCATGCGTCTAAACAGGGTCTGCCTGGATATACCAAGCTTACTGGCGACAAGACTTCTATTCCACTGACATTGCTGTAATGCTAAAAAAATTATCTCCTTTTCGGCGTTGTCAAGTGCGATACAGAGCGGCATCATCTCGTCTGATTTTTCAGCAAAGCGGCGGGAAGGTTCAGTGGCGGGAAGGTACGGTGTTACAAAGTCTAGATGGTTAAGAGTAAGGTAGCGGTTAAGAACGTTTTGGAGCTCACGAATGTTACCAGGCCAGTCGTATGACTCAAGTTTACTGCTGATATTTTTTGGCAAAACAAAATTCTTTTTACTACTTTGTTATGCAATCAAATGTTTGATAAGTAAGGGCAGATCTTCCTTGCGTTCCATAAGCGCTGGCAAATGAACGGGAATGACATAAATGCGATAAAAAAAATCGTCCCGCATGGCACCCGTAGCTACCATTTCCGGAAGATTACGGTTGGTTGCGGCGACAATGCGTAAATCTGAAGTCTTAGAGTGGTTGCTCCCCAACGGAATAAAGTTGCCGCCTTCTAATACCCGCAGAAGTTTAATCTGCATATTGAGAGTTAGCTCCCCCACCTCATCCAGGAAAAGAGTGCCGCCATCAGCAATATCTAAAAAACCCTTTTTATTGGTCTGAGCCCCGGTAAAGGCACCCTTACGATATCCGAAGAATTCACTTTCAAAAAGGTTTTCAGGAATAGCCCCACAGTTTACGGTCACAAAATTATGGGCGCGGCGATCACTCATGTCATGGATAGCCCGGGCAACAAGCTCCTTACCTGTGCCGGACTCTCCATAAATAATCACACTTGCTGGTGCCGCCGCCTGGATAATCAGCTCATAGACTCTCTGCATGGCCCTGCTTCCGCCTATAATATTAGCTAATTCTGAAGGCTTCCCAGGCAAAGTGTTTTTGAAACTTTTGGGATACAGGGGCAAAGCCTCTACATTGGCGTCTTTGGGCAATTTATCCTGGCCAGTAATATCGATGAGTGTTTCCACCGCACCCACCATTACACCGTGAACATCAAATACCGGTGCAGCCAAAAAATGAATGCGTCTTTTCCGCCCGCCGATATTATCAAAAACGTCTACACCTTCCCAGGCGCCTGGCACCATTTCGGAGGGATCAGCATCACGGTTTTTGTATAATTCAACGAATTGTTTGAAATCATTTTTAATGACCAAATCAGTTAATACAGACCGCTTATGTTTATAAAAAGGTTTCCATTGCAAAACGCGCAACAGGGATATTTTTAAGTAAATTTAACACGACCACTTACCTTGGTAGAATTTAAAGAAAGACCTACAGCGGCTAAATATTATTTTTCTATCAGTTTCTGGATGGCGATGTTGGCCAGTATCAAACCAAATATCCCGGTAAGGGTGGGCAGACTCCCCAGGACCCTGCGCGGACGCCCCCCAATTCCATATTTGGGGACGACCACATTGTCATCTTTGTCCATCCCGTCTTCCTTATATTCAAAATCGACATCTTCCTCGGAATAGACACAGGTAATCCCTTCACCCATCCCCTGCTTTCTCAGTTTTTTCCGCAAGCGCCGGGCCAGCGGACACTTCCTGGTATGAAGAAGATCCGCCACCTTTATCTGCAATGGATCGGTGCGTAAAGCTGCCCCCATTGAAGAGAGCACGGGAATATCAAGATCAGCTGTGGCCAGCAGCAGTGCAAATTTCGGATTAAGTGAATCAATAGCGTCTATAAGCAGGTCCGGCTTCGGTTCAAGAATTACCTCAACCGTCTCTTTGTCGGCAAAAAGATCCAAGGCCTCTACCTTGCAGCTCGGATTAATTTGCGCCACACGCAGAGCTACGGCTGAGGTTTTTTGCATACCAACTGTTGATTCCAGCGCGCTTATTTGCCGATTTATATTATGAGTACTGACTCGATCAAAATCCACCAGACGTAACCGGCCGACTCCTGCTCTGGCAAGACCTTCAACCGCGTAGCCTCCAACGGCACCAAGTCCAACCACAGTGACCATGGAGTTTTTCAAGGTCGCCAAGGCCTCACGACCAAGCAATCTTTCAATTCGTAAAAATCTGTCCATTATCCCATATTCTTTCCCGAAAGACATCGGGGTCTATCTTACGCAGTCCTGCCGCAAAATCATATAATCGCACGATATGGCCAGGTTCGCTGCACGCACTATTCTCACCACTTTTAAGAGTCTTAAGATCATGGAACAAGAAAGAAGTGTATTGGTCCGGCGCATCCGTTTCCAGAAAGAGCCTATCCAAAGGAACCTGCAGAAAGGCCTGGCGCATCTTTTTCCTGGCTGGATCAGCCAGGCGAGCTGAAAAGGAGACATGGGCTCCCATATCAAGAAGCCTGAACAGGGTCTCTTGTGAGCCTCCAAATGAGTGAAACAACATTCCTGTTGCGGCCAGCTCAAAAGTCTTTACTATCTCCAGCATACGGCCCCATCTCTTCACACAGTGGATCGTGACCGGTTTTCCCGTCCGGGCAGACAAATCAAGCTGGGCGCAGAAAACTTCTTCCTGTTTCTGTTTGTCTACCTGGGCAATGCCATCGAGTCCAATTTCACCAATACCACACCCCTCCAGCACGAAGGCCTCAAGTCTTTGCAGCCAGCCTTCCTCAATCTTATCAGCATGCCAGGGATGCACTCCAAAACAGGCGACAACATGTTTATATTTCTTAGCTAAAACAGCCACCGCATGCCAATCTTCTTCAGAAACAGCATTGCAAACCATTCTCTCAACACCTTTTGCTACAGCCCGTTTGACAACGGCCTCACGGATGTCGTCAAACCTTTTGTCCTGTAGATGCAGATGCGCGTCTATATATTTTCCTCCACCCATCATTTTCAGGCCGTACTCCTTTCAACTTGCATCCCTTAATACGTTCCCTCTTGAAGTCAGGACAACTTTACTATACTCTACTTTCAGGACTAATTTTCAAAGCTATTCACACAACTACCGAGTCTAAAGCGAGATGAAAAGCAGGCAAAGGGCCACCATCACCTTAACTACCGATTTCGGCCTCTCCGATGAATATGCAGGCGTTCTCAAAGGTGTCATTTATTCAAAAGCACCTGAGGCACACATCGTCGACCTGAGCCACAGCATCCCTTCCTATGATATCAGCAAAGCAGCCTACCTTATCGCCTCAGCATATCACTACTTCCCTCCCCGCACCATCCATCTTGTGGTTGTAGATCCTGGAGTCGGCGGAGACCGTGATATAATTCTCCTGCAGGCGGAAGATCACTTTTTTTTAGGCCCCGATAACGGTGTTTTGGGCCTGATTATCAAAAACCACCAAGACGTAAAGGCCTTCAAGGTAACAAACAGTGATCTTTTCTTAAAGCCAATATGCCCTACTTTCCATGGCCGTGATATTTTTGCACCTGTCGCCGCCCATTTGGCAAGCGGAGCAGACCCTGGGACAGTCGGTGCCGAGATACAACCTGAGCAGCTTGAGGCCTTGGATTTTCCACAACCTGCCATTGACCGTACTAAAAAACAAATTAGCGGAACGATTATCAGTATTGATCACTTCGGCAATAGTATGAGCAATATTTGCAAGAGCAGCGTGGGCGAAATATCATCTTGTCCGGAGGATGACTCTTTCTCTCTAGCCGTTGGCGGCAATACAATTCAGCCATTAAAGAAAACTTACCAGGATGCTGGCATAGGAGAGGCCTTAATTATCTACAACAGTAGAAACTATCTCGAAATTGCTGTCAACCAGGGAAATGCTGCTCAGATGTTACAAATTCAGCCTGACGATCAGGTTCTCTTCAGTAAAGTATAAAATTTCCCTCTTTACAAAAAAAGATCCTAATATTAAATAGATCACTTAAATGTAAAATAAAAACGTATCATTCCTTAATTAAACAAAACAACCAGATGAGCAAAAGGAAATCCCATGGATAATCAAGACGTCGATAAAGTTGCAGGGTTGCTAAAAACCATGGCCCATCCCATCAGGCTAAAAATCCTCTGTCTTTTACTAGACGAAGAAATGACCGTAGGAGAGATACGCGATCAAGTTAAAACAACCAACGCCAACGTCTCCCAGCACCTGACGATTTTACGAAACAAAAACATTATCTCGTTCAGAAAAGAGGCAAACTTTATCTACAATATGATTTCTGACGGCCGCATGCATGAACTCATCACCACAATGAAAAAACTTTTCTGTAACCCGTGAGCAATTATTCAGAAAGCCTGCTCGTTCATTTCCGCAGGGCCGAAGAGCTCAAAACAAAATCTCTTTCCTATCCGTCCATCGATTTAAACAAAAGACAGCTTTGCGACCTTGAACTCCTTTTGAACCGGGCCTATTATCCCTTAAAAGGGTATCTCAACAAGGCTGACTACGAATCGGTTCTCGCTTCCATGCGCCTTGTTGACAAGAGCGTCTGGCCCATGCCAATTTGCCTCGATGTCTCTGAAAAGATGGCAAGCTCTCTTCAGGAAGGACAAAAAATTGCCTTAAATGATGAAGAGGGCTTCATGCTGGCCACTTTGGCCATCAGTGATATATGGAAGCCCGACAAACAAAAGGAAGCCGAAAAAGTCTACGGCTGCACTGATGCCAAAAAACATCCTGGAGTACGATATCTCCTGAACAGTGCCGGGGATTGGTACATTGGCGGCAGCGTCGAAGGCCTGCACTTGCCGCTGCATTACGATTTCAAGGAGATCCGGCTCACACCATCGGACACCCACCGCCGCTTTGCCCAGAATGGCTGGCGCAATATCATCGGTTTTCATACAGATGAGTATCTGCACTGCGCCCACCGGGAGATGGTCATGAAGGCGGCCAGAGACTCAAATTGTAACATCTTCATGCAGCCCGTAGTTGGCCTCGACCACCCTGGAAATATCGACCACTACACCCATGTTCGCTGCTACGAAGAGATTGTCAAACAGTTTCCCCGCAGCATGAGTATGCTCAGCCTGATCCCCTTGGCTAACCGCTGGGCCGGCCCGCGTGAAGCTTTATGGCACGCAATCATCAAAAAGAATTTTGGTTGCAGTCATTTTTTGGTGGCCGACAACCACGGTGACCCCTTTGCCCACTTGGAAGACGACAGCCTTTTTTATCCGCAGCACGCGGCCCAAGAGACCGTTGACACGTACGGAGAAGAGATCGGTATTACCATGGTTCCCCTGCGGGAAATGGTCTACGTTGAAGATAAGGCCCAATACATTGCAAAAGATGAAGCCACCCCGGATATGGATATAAAACATATCTCTTCTGCTGAATTGAAACGCCGCCTTGAAAATGACCTGGAGATACCCGCCTGGTTCTCCTACCCAGGAGTGGTCAATGAATTGAAAAAAGCCTTTCCTCCCCGCTCTAAACAGGGGTTTACCGTTTTTATGACCGGTTTTTCAGGCTCCGGAAAATCTACCATCGCCAAGGCCTTAATGGTCAAGTTCATGGAGATGCGAGAGCGCCCTGTCACCCTGCTTGACGGGGACATTGTCAGGCATAATCTCTCCAGTGAACTCTCTTTTTCCAAAGAGCACAGAAATCTCAACATCATTCGAATCGGTTTTGTCGCCAGTGAAATAACCAAGAACGGCGGTATCGCTTTATGCGCCCCAATTGCCCCCTATGAAGAATCTCGCCAAATTAATCGTGAGGTTATCAGCAAATATGGGGGTTATATTGAGGTGTACGTTTCCACTCCCCTTGAGATCTGTGAACAGCGGGACCGAAAAGGTCTGTACGCAAAAGCAAGAGCCGGAACAGTAAAGGGAGTCACAGGTGTTTCTGACCCGTATATCCCCCCTTCAAATCCAGAATTAACCATCAATACCACAGACATTACCCCTGCTGAAGCCGCCCAGGAAATCATGCTATATCTCGAAGAGCAGGGCTATGTTATATAAACCAAGAGCCTACCCGATCAGCAAAAAAAAACGCCCGAAGATCTAAAGACCTTCAGGCGTTTTTTGTCTATATGGAGAGCTATTTTCTATTCAGCCGACCATCCTACCCATGAAGAATCATGGACTTTAACATCCTGGAAACCAAGATAGCGGAGGATGAAAAAAGCTCCTCCTGCAAGTTGACCTGTGTTACAGCTGGTAACCACTGTTTTCTCGGGTGTAATACCTTTGGTTTTCAACAGCCACAAAAGCTCTTCAGGCTGCTTTAAGGCTCCATTATCCATAAAGAAAGCACCGATAGGCACATTCACTGAACCAGGAATATGTCCGCCCTTTTCAGCAAGACCATGTGTTGTTATCCCTTTAGCCTGGTGGATAAGCCTGACATCGACAATTTTTGCGCCTGCATTGTCCTGATTGTCTTCAACATACTCGCTGTCAGCCACATATTTTTTCTGAATTTTACCACCAAAAGTTACAGCCTTTGGCAGTACCGGTTCGGTGGAAAAATGATACCCTGCTCCGTGCCAACCCTCAACACCATCAACAAGATAAGATACATTGGTTGCTCCGGCATATTCTAGAATCCACAGCATAAACCCTTCAATGGTTCCAGCTTTGCCGTATACAACAATATGATCTGAAGCCTTCAGACCTGCATCTCCGAGTATGCTCAAAATCTCCTGATCAGAAACAAGCTCCAAGGGATTATCATCATCGGAAGGCTTTCTGAACTTGGCCGCCAATGGGTTCAA
This sequence comes from Desulfurivibrionaceae bacterium, assembly GCA_030145275.1. GTDB lineage: Bacteria > Desulfobacterota > Desulfobulbia > Desulfobulbales > VMSU01 > JAQYVV01. Next base: position 8,094 of record JAQYVV010000003.1, read on the forward strand.
GTTAATAGCCCCTTCGATGTGGCCTTTATCATATTGACCAGCGGCACGCACATCCACAACGGCAATTCCCGCTTTACCAACATTTTTATGGAGCCATTCAACGTCCACAACCATGGTTTTACGAACATTTGTCGTATCAACCGGTCTCGCCATGGTTTTTTCTATCTTTTTCGGTATCTTGCTATCCGGAACAACTACTTTCTTGTTGGCCCCTTTTTCATAATCCAACAGATCAGCTTCTGCCAAGAACAGATCTCTATTGCCATGACAATTGTTACATGACGAGGCCTGCCAGGTTTTTCGCTGAATATTATGGGGTGAAGTCCTCTTCCAGATAGGTGTATTGTCAAAATTCGGGAATGCATCTTTTACGTAGTATTCAAACATTTCCAAATCAGTAGGAACATGACGAACAAGCATATACTCATAACCAGCTTTCTCATCATGATTTAGGCCTATTTTCATACCCTCAACTTCTTTCTGATTTGTGAAATATCTTAGCCCTTTATCATCTTTACCAGTGTGACAGCTATAGCAATTCACATATGTTTGCGAGTGACAAACCTGACACTGTACTTTATCAAGATGAATGGTGTGCTCACGGACAGAACCGTACTGCAGATCTTTATGGCAATCCTGGCACTTGGAGATCTCTTCAAGATGATAGCGTGAGGTCAGCCCTTCGCCGGAAGCATGCATCTCTGCTGCATCATGACATGACTCACAACTCATGTTCTCTTTGTCAGCATGCACATCCCCAACTCCTCTAGCACCATAATACTCCATACCAACCCGACTACCATGGCAAGCGGTACACTGATTTATTGGGTCAGATGTTTTATTGAACATATGACCATCGACAAATCCCTTCTTTGCAAACTTGGGTCGACTGACATGACAGCCACCGCAACTTGTGTGGCAGCCAGCACAATGACCGGCCCTGGAAGAATCGACCTCATGCCACTTATCGTCGCTAGTCCTGGTTTTAAGCACCTTGGGGAAAGTCGACAAAGTAGCATGCAGCGAAGTTTTTGCGGTTGCCACAATCTCTTCATGACATTCTCCACAGGCCTGCTCAGGAATTTTAATTGACGGGTGAGGCTCAAAATCTTTATGGGCACCGGCTTTATCTTTTGCGGCAGGATTACCATTGTGACATGATTCACAGGAGATCTCCCCATGCTCGCTTTCTAGAAATTCCTCGGAAACCAAAACTTTTGCTTGTGGCTCTAACTGAGCCACTTTTCCGCCTCAGCCAGCTCCCGATTGCATAGCCGACTTAGCGCCTTTTGCTACCGCGAGATTCTCTTCAAGCATGTCCTCATCGGTATGACAAGTCACACAGCTGGAATCTGCAAAGCAGTATCCAGATAATGCCAAGCATAAAATGCTTGTTGCTCCCATGAGCAAAACAAATTTTTTCAACATTCCCTCTCTCCTCCTCTCTTTTTTTGTTTAATCATTTCATTCAAAGGTAAAATATCACCTCCTGCAACAAAGTACCACGTTGTGGTTGCTGACACAAGTAGTACGATAGAATTTTTGCGCAACTGAATACTTGCCCAATATGCACAAATAACCGTATATTTAATGATAGACAGAAAAAGAAAGAAAAATAAAGGGAGAAAACAAAAACTCATAAAAAAAACCCCGTTCGAAACATTCGAACGGGGTTTTTAAAATCTGGCGGAGAAGGAGGGATTCGAACCCTCGGTGGAGTCTCCCCCACACTCGCTTAGCAGGCGAGCACCATCGGCCTCTCGGTCACCTCTCCTGAATTTGTATCAGCGCTACACCCTGAGATGCCTTGCCAATAAAATCAATTAACTTGACCTTTTACCACATTGATTTATAAATTTCATCCGTATAAATCAATCTACCAAGAAAAAATAGACAAAAATATCAGATCATATGGTCACATCAACCAGGGAAAATGATTTCTTTCCTGCAAACTTGGCTATCTCCTCTTTAAGCTTTTGCAAATTTGCGGCCTGGTCCAGTTGACAGGAAAGGTTCACAGGGTGAAAGCCCAAATTTTCCAAAGCCCGAGCAAGTTCTTCCAAGTTTTCCGAGACATGTCCACTAACACCCTCGTCAAGAACAGAAAAAACCCCCTGCAGGGCATTGTCCCGCAGATGGACTTGCAAATGAAGCTCTCCCAAATTACTCAAGTCGAGAAAAAAAGATAGTCCGTAGGCTTGACCGGAATCAGTATCTCCACCTTCCTCCTTGTTTAAGCTAAAAAGCCACTCCCCCCAACCGTTCGTCCCAGAGAAGAAACAAGGAAAGAGCAGGAAATTCTGCTGGTCCTGCCCAACAGGTTGGGTATTCAACTGGCCAAAAGCCTCGAAAAGTTTCAACAAACGCACCAGACCCTTACTTTCTTCCACATTGCTTAAAGTCCCAGCCTCACTTTTTTGTGAGAGCAAGGTAAGGAAGTCCAGCAATTGTTGTTTTGATGTCTTATTTTCTCCGGCCCCTTGACCTAGTTTATCAAAAAGACCCAATAACAAACTGTTTTTAAGTATTTTGGTAGAATCGGGCTCAGGACCAACTCCACTTTCAGAATATAGTTTAAAAAAATGTTCGATTTCAGATAATAATTTCGGATTCAAGGAATTAAAGGCTTCCGGCAACTGACCCGCAACAGCACGCCCATCCGGAGAAACCACCTGAGTAAGGTCAAAAGAGGATAAGAGCCTCAAAAGATCAACAACCGCACCTTGCTTACCAGCCAAAGTGAGAAGCGGCGGAGTCCCCTCACGCAAGACTTCAAACCACAGCTCTTGCCCAACCTTCAATGGAACCAGACTTTGAGCCGTAAATGACTTGCCGGCAACGGAAAGTAGGATTTGCCCATCAGTTACAGAAGACAGAACTGTCCCCTTAATAAGGCGTCCTTGTGTGAAGCTGGAGGTATCTGAGTGTTTTGCTTGGCTTAAGAGGTTTTGCTGCTGCACTTTAACATCAGCTGCCACTCGACTAACAGGAGGAGAATCCCCAATTTTCATAGAATCTTAATAAATATTCGGCCTTGTCACCGAAAAATAATGTAAATATTCGGACTCACTCCACAGAAAGGCACTCAGGCTGTCCAGCATACCGATGTATAGCTGAAAAACCTGATTACCTCTCCGTGAAGCGATGCCAAACATTTACGGTTTGGGTAAAAATGCTAACTTTTTGATCAAGCCGAATATTTACAAAATAATTTAAAAAACCTAAGTTCTTCCAGATAGTTACGAAATTTATCTTGGTAGCCTGACCACAACTTCGGTGCCGGAATCTGTTTTATGGAGGGTAAAGTTTCCACCATGGGCAGATACAATACGATCAACCATGGCTAACCCCATACCTGTACCAAAGGTCTTCGTGGTAAAAAAAGGTTCACGAGCACGACTTACCTGTTCATCAGTGATACTTTTACCCGTATTAATAATGGATATAAGTACCATCCCATTTTCAGGAGCTATCATGACGGCTAAATGGCCTCCGTCCGGCATGGCCTCTACCGCATTTTTAAACAGATGAACCAGCATCTTTTGGAGTTTATTTTTGTCCCCGTCAAGAGAGATATCAGGCTCAGCTGCGTCTATTTCAACCACAATATTTTGTTTGCTGATCTCTGACTGCAAAAGATGCAGTGCTTTTCTGACAATGGTAAGCATTTCTGAAGACTCTTTTACGAGATCCGTATGGGAAACAAAGTCAAACATATCTTCCAGAGTGGTCTCGAGTTTATTAGTTTCCCTTTCCATCACCTCGATATAGGGGTTTAGGCTATTATCTTGGGTCTTTTTGCCCAGAACCCTGGCTATCCCACCAATCGATGTTATTGGATTGCGAATTTTATGGACCATTTGGGCCGCCATTTGCCCAAGGACTGAATATCTTTCGGCCTCAACAAGCATATCTTTGTTTTTGTCCAACTCATAATTGACGCTTTCAAGCTCAGCCATACTCTTCTGCATATCCATATAGAGATGGCTGTGTTCAATTGCCAAACTCGCTTGACTGGAGAAGAGTTCCAAGGCACTTACATAAGAGTCACTTATGGGGTATCTGGTGATGAAATTATCCACAATAATTACCCCTAAAGGGCGGCTGGGCGAGTAAAGAGGCACGACCACAAAAGTATCACAGCCCAGAAAATCGACAATCTCTTTGGGCTCATAACCGTTGATAGCACCACCGGTCACTTTAAAACTTTTTCGTTCGTTGGCAGAACGGTTGAGAATATGGTTAGAGTCGGAAGCAGGAACTTCAAGGGTACGAATCAAGCGATTCACTTCTGCATCTTCCGTACAGGATTTCATGGAATTGACAATACCGATAAAATCAAGATGTTTTTCCCCCATCCCCCCCCATATCGTGGCGGCTTCCTCTTGACAGGCGGGTCCGATTGCCATTCTTCCCTTTAAAATCTGTCTCTCTTCATCAAACATGGCAAGAAAAGCCCTATTGAAACGAAGACCTTCATTGGCGGTTATGCCCACCAGAATAGCCTGGAGAATTTCATCCAGCTCAACGGTGTTCAAATAGGCACTGTTCATTTTCAGGGAGAGCTGATGCATCAACTGGATGCGGAAATTGGCTTTTTCAAGATCCTCCTGATATTTCCTGTTCAGGACAACGAGGCTCCGTTTTTCCAAAATTGTGCTGACAGAGCGCAGAAGATCTTTCAGATGCACCGGTTTAGTGAGAAAATCATCAGCCCCGGCTCGGATGCAATCAAGCGCTGTATCCAAATCTGACACACCTGTAAGCATGAGAACGGCAACATCCGGATGTTTGTCTCTGATCAGGGGAAGTATCTCCTTCCCATTAATGTCAGGGAGACCAATATCAAGGACGACAAGAGCAACCTTATGGCTGTTTAAAATATCTTGAAAAGATTTGCCACTGTCGGCTTCAACAACCGTAAGACCGTTATCCTCAAAATATATCTTTATAGGGGTTCTGATGTAGGGATCATCATCAACGAGGGCGATGACTTCACCATCGACTAAGAGTTTGTCGGGTGAAATAGTAAAACTTTGCTGGAACCCTGAACTAGTTGCATCCATAATTTTTATTCATTTTAAAACAGATTTTGTAATTATTCAGCGTAGGCTGGAAATTACCCCTAACTCCAGGCTGTAACTGTTCAGATGTGCTTCATATCGGAGTCTACGCTTACCTTGTTCATTAAGGGCTTCGAAGCATACTTGTGCTATTCGAGAAGACCTTAATGGGCGAAGATGGAGTGCAGCTGAAGAGTTACCAGATTTTTATCCTTATTTATCTACATGCTAGGCCGTATTGTTAATAATTGTCAAGCTAATATAAAAAAAGGGCCCCGCCAACTTGTTTAGCGAGACCCTAAATTACCAGGAAAAGATTGCTTAGCAACAAAACACTGTATTATTGGGTGTCGTGGGAAACAGACCTCAACACTTTTTATACATTGCTTAACTATCTTTCCTGCTACATATCTACTACGAACTTGTTACTGTCTTCGTTCCAATCAGCTACGATATACCAAAGGGCCATAATCCCCAGAATCAAGGCAAGCGTACCGCCATATCCTAAGAAGGTCTCCGGCAGAAACACATATGAGCCGAGCTTTCCACTACCTTCAAAATTACCACCCCTAAACCACGCAGTCATAAAAGAGTTACTAATCCCAAAGAAGGGGACAACGATCCACAGTTTAATTTGACCTTCACCAACACGCCACAGAGTTCCTGTTCCACAGCCACCGGCAAGCATAGCACCGAAGGCAAAGATAATTCCGCCAACAACTCCGCCCCATCCGAAGGTACCTCTGACATAAGCCATGGTATTAAGAACCGGAATACTCTCCTGCAATACTTCAATACCATCCACGTCGCCAAGGATTTCGTCCATATCAAGATCATCGGCCTCATCCCCAACCGCTTCAACCACACTTTCAAATGTATATGCTACATCACTCAGGCGCTCAGGAACAGAGTATTTCAAAACACAGGCACCAACTGCCAAAATACAAATACTCAAAGCAACTGATTTGGCCATGGTACAGTCACCTGTCATATGAGGCTCACGAAATCCCTGAATCATGCACCAACGACCACGCTGCATTGAGTAACCCAATGCAGCTGCGATAAGAAGCAATCCACTCAGAGATGCTACTGCCCCATCAGAACTGGCCGCGTAGGTGTATGCACCCCAGATGAAAGCGATGATCGCCGCAATCCCAAAGAGACCCTGCAACGCTTTGGGCAGTTCGATGGTTTTTGCGCCGCCACTTCCCCAGGAAACATTTTCCATTTCCCAATACAGATACTTAAGCCCCATGATGGCCCCAATAACCAAACCAAGCCACATGGCAAAACCATGGGCAGAAAGATTACCAATCGCGTTATAGAAACCGCCAACATTACAGCCTCCGGCAAGAGCGGCACCAATTCCCATAAGAACTCCGGCAAATACTGCCTTAACGCTCTCAAGCATAGGTGGAATACGAAAGGCAAACTGACCACCAAGATTAGCAGATAGAAATGCGCCACCAACAAAACCGATACCAATAACTGAACCAGAACTAAGCAAGAAACTTGCGGGGGCACTCTCAAGAACACCAGCGCCGTACAACATCCATTCGCCCCAATTACGAATAGCACCAACGGCTCCCCAAGGTCGCCACCAAGCCATAATCAAGACGCTGAACAGGCCAATGAGAATTCCCACTGTATTTGCATGCCACTCATCCTGACATAACTTTTTGTATAGCCCTTTGATCTTACTGCCCAATAAACTCTCTTCGCTCATTCAACTCCCTCCCCAATGTTTTTTTATTTTATATTTTACATATTTTATGGTTAGCGAATGAATCGCTTCATTTGATCCCTGAACAGCAAAATTATATCTAATTTTCACTAGATAAGACTACCACCTTGTGCCACACAGATACCACACAGTATATCCCTTCTACCCAGGAAGAAAAAAATTGTCAAGTAAGATTATGAATGGCTCCTCATTTACTTCTTGACACAAAAAATAATCGTTGTTAAATCTTTCAATCTCATAGGATTTAAAAAATTAATAACCACTTTCGAAGGAGGAAGAAATGAGCAAGATTGCCCCTGATGATGTCCAAGTTGACAACACATTAGATGCCAAAGGTTTAAGCTGCCCCATGCCTTTACTGAAAACAAAAAAAGAGATGGGAAAACTCAGCGCAGGCCAAGTCCTGGAAGTTTTAGGAACAGACCCAGGATCTCGTAACGACCTGCCTGGCTGGTGTGAAAAAAGCGGTCATGAATTTCTTGGTGAGAAAGAAGACGACGGCTTCATCCGTTTCTATATCAAGAAAGGTTAAATATCTTTTCATATAACTTGGCGCAGCCTCTCAAAATGGCTGCGCCACTTTTTTTATAAAAGGGAGAAAAAAATGGCAAAAAGTCTCGGTATATTTGTTACCAATCCCAACAATATGAAACATATCGTTGGAGTCACGAAGGCAGCCGTAGCCAAAGGATCAAATGTAAAAGTTTTTTTTACATGGTGGGGCACTAAACTAACCCAAGATCCGGAATTTCCTGCTCTTTGCGCTATGGATAATGTTGATGTTTCCATCTGTGCAGACAGCTACAAGAAAGCTGGCTTTGATGTTGAAGTTGTCCCCGAAGGTCTGACAAAAGATAAAATGGCAACCCAAGCCCAGCATGGTGCCATCATTGAAGATTTTGACTGTTACATGACACTATAAAGGAGAAAATCATGTCTAAAAAAGCTTTTTTTATGACCAGGAATGCTGACTATTCCGTGGATGCCATGCGCTCTACCCTTGGTCTGGCAGTAGAAAACATGTACTCTTTCAACGCTGTCGTGGATATAGAAATCCCAGAATTGGATGAGCATAACAAGGAAAATCTTGATTGGATTCGCGATATGGAAGGCGAAGTATATTCTAATGTCGATGCTAATGTGGAAAAAAATGGTATGACCAAGGCGTCTCTTGAAGAAATAGGCCAAAAACTCCGCGATATCGAAATTATTGTACCTTATGGCCCCATATAACTAGAGCAATCGCTATCCACTTATTTGACAAGGAGTACTACAGATGAAAATCTTAAACGTATATCGCTCAGCACCTGACGACACCACCAAAAAATTGGCTGAGATCGTTTCCGAAGGTCGAGAAGCGACAAGTTTTGACCTAAATGTTGACAGTCCTGATTACAGCAAACTGGTTGACATGGTTTTTGATGCCGACCAAACTATCTGCTGGTGGTAGCAGATAGATAGCAAAATATTTAGATTGTATCGAAAAGCCCCGCCTTACTGGACGGGGCTTTTTTTTTATGCCAATGTCTGTACTTAAAACTCCATCCTTTACGCCTTAATTTTCGTTTCGAGCACCATTGCATCAAAGAAATCCAACAGATATTGACGCTGACTGGCTGTCGCATAACTTGTGCACGAGCAGTGCAGATTAGAACTGCTACGCACCAAAAGTTCAAAAACAACACTATCTTCACTCGCAACCGTATTTCTGACCAGCTCCACTGCAAAAACAAAGGGACCGCAGTCTCCATGCCCCTCTTGTGCTTCTGCCCATATATCCTCCGGCATTGGCACCCAGTACATCCCTTCCAAGGCCGCAGGCGTAGCATTAGTTTTTAGGTACTCTTCTATTGACTTAACTTCCTCGCCACTTAACTCATTGATTGCAATTTGTCTCATTTTCAGTTTTCCTTGTAGAATCTGTAAAAACAGATGGATTTTCAATAAATACCATTACCATTGACGATGAACACCTTGTGCTAAATTTTCTTTTTGAATACTATAGTTTTGAAAGAAACTTAACAAGAAAAAAAGGATTGCATCTATGGACGACAACTGTCTTTTTTGTAAAATAATCGCAGGCGATATTCCAGCCGATAAACTCTATGAAGACGAAGATATTCTTGCTTTTCATGACATAAACCCCGAAGCCCCTCTTCACTTTCTGGTGATCCCCAAAAAACACATTATTGGGCCAGGCTATATTGACGAAACTGACCAGGAAATTATTGGGAAAATTCTCAGAAAAGGCGGCGAACTTGCCAAAGAAAACGGACATGAAAGCTTTCGCCTTGTGGCCAATAATGGGGCAAAAGCGGGTCAAACCGTATTCCATTTTCATTTGCACGTCATGGGAGGCCGTCCTTTCTCCTGGCCTCCAGGTTGATTGATTTACCTGCCCAGCGGCCTGTCTTTCCTGTAGCTCCTCAGCCGCTTGAATGACTTAAGAGATAGACACAAATAAATAATTACGAACACCTTAAGAGGGAAGAGAAGAATTATGCTTGAGCTTAGATTTATCAGAGAAAACAGTGAACTTGTGCAAAATAAAATTCGTCATCGGGGCTTAGATGACTCCGGGATCAACTCTTTTCTGGAAATTGACCAAGAGAGACGCGACATCCTTTCAGAACTAGAGGGCCTACGAAATCAAAGAAAAACCCTTTCCCAGGAGATCGGCAGACTTAAAGCTGCAAAAGAAGATGCTGATTCTCAAATGGTAGAAACAAAAAAAATGGGAGCCCGCATCAAAGAACTTGAGTCCAGCCTATCCGGCGTTGAAATAAACCTCGAAGAAATCGTCATGGGAATCCCAAACCTCTGCCAAGACTCCGTTCCTTTTGGCAATAACGATTCTGACAATATTGAAATTCGAAAATTTGGCAACATTACAGAATACCCGTTTCCCCCATTGGCCCACTGGGACATAGGCGAAAAACTTGGGGTGCTTGATTTTGAAAGAGCCGCAAAATTGTCCGGGGCTCGATTCTGTGTCTTGAAGGGGATGGCTTCCCGCATGGAGCGGGCTCTGGTTAATTTTTTCCTCGATCTCCATACCCAGAAACATGGTTACCAAGAGGTGTATCCACCTTTTCTGGTCAACGCTGAAACAATGACAGCAACAGGACAACTACCCAAATTCGAAGAAGACCTGTTCAAAACCAACGTCCGGAATTTATACCTTATTCCAACCGCTGAGGTTCCAATAACCAACCTGCATAGAGACGAAACCCTTGCCGAAAAAGACCTTCCCATAAAATATGCCTCCTTTACTGCCTGTTTTCGCTCGGAAGCCGGCTCCTACGGCAAAGACACCAGAGGCTTGATACGGCAACACCAATTTGACAAAGTTGAGCTGGTCAAATTTACCACTCCAGACACCTCTGAGCAGGAGCTTGAAAGTCTGTTGGCCGATGCCGAAGCAGTCCTGCAATTGCTAAACCTCCCCTACCGAGTTGTTCTTCTCTGTAGTGGTGACTTGGGTTTTTCTTCCAGTAAAACTTACGATATTGAAGTATGGATGCCAGCCCAAAAAAAGTACAGAGAGATATCCTCCTGCAGCAATTTCACAGATTTTCAGGCACGGCGAGGAGGGATCAGGTATAGACCAGATGGCCAGAAAAAAAGTGCCCTGGTTCATACCCTAAACGGTTCCGGCCTCGCCGTAGGACGCACACTTGCAGCAATCTTCGAAAATTATCAGCAGGCAGACGGCAGTGTGGCAATACCCGATGTTTTAAAACCGTATTTTGAAGACCGTTTTTAAAATTCCACCAAAACCATTAAAAAACTCCTTTGCCGCATCATCCATTGCGGCAATCTAGCCCAACGTCTTGACAGAAGCCACCCCAGAGAACCAGCCATTTTGGATAAAAAATCATTCCAGATGGCGGTTTAAGAAACGACTTTATAACCTCCCGTAAAATTTCTCCCCGCCAATCCCTTACCTCGCAAACATAGAGATAAGACCTACAATTAGCCTAATACTTGCGAGCTCACAAAAAAAATTCTATTCAGCTGATGCGCCAAAGTACACAAAGTAGTATATTAATGAAAATATAGATTTACAGATATCTTATTGAACTAAATTAAAAGGTGTTGAAAAGTTGCGTACCAATATCTTAACAAGGAATTAATATGAGTCTGAAATTGAAATTCACGGCCCTTTTTCTTGTCATCTGCCTTGCCGTCGGCACCTTGATTATTGCATCCAATATGCTAGTGTCCCGCGTCATGATCGGCAGCAAGGATTACAGCGGTATTGAGATGAAATATGATATCATCGATATGATTGCCAGAATCAGGGTCAATCTGAACATGCTTGAGTCTGAACTGAAAACCCAAATTTTCGATGAGTTCGATGAAGATAACAACATCCATAACTTTATCAGTAGAACCAGCCAAATAATAGCCGACATAGAAGTTAGTCTCCAAAACTCCTCCAATGAGCAGGCAAGCAACTGCCTCACCTGCCACTCTTCTGAAAGATCTGCCTCCGTCTTTACATCCTTTAAAGGCCTCAAAAATGGCTGGAACTCCCTAACGGGGGATGTAAACACCCTAAACTCAGCCCTTGAAAATGAGGATACTGATTCTGCCCTAGATACATACGATGATTTTTATGATTCCTATTCCCAGGTAATGGCAAATTCCAAATCTATTATTGACGATCTTCGTAATGCCCTCGCCAACCTGAAAGAAGTAAAAAAAGCTGAGGCACAAAAATTCAGCAACACTTTTACCATTGCAGGGATAGTGCTACTAATTCTTATTTTTATTGGTGTCGTCATCTCCATAGGAAAAATTGTTGAAAAAGTCAAAAATGCGGTCAGCCAAATCAACAAAAGCGCTGAAATGATCATCGCAGAAACCAATATCACCACACAATCTGCCGACACCAATGCTCACATAGCGACAAGTATTGCTGCCGCTTTGGAGGAGACCTCATCATCACTTGAGGAAATTACTTCAATGGTCCGGCAAAACCATTCACATGCCCTAGAGACTGATTCCTCAATGCAAGGTAATTTAACAATTATCCAGGCCGCCAACTCTGATGTAGACAATATGCAGCAAAACATGGAAACAATCAAAGAAGACAGCAACAAGATCTCCCAGATTATCAAGGAAATCGATGGAATCAGTTTCCAGACGAATCTTCTTGCTCTAAACGCAGCCGTTGAAGCTGCACGAGCCGGAGAAGCAGGTGCAGGTTTCGCCGTCGTTGCTGACGAAGTTAGAAACCTTGCCCAGAGAACTGCAGCCTCAGCTCAAAATACCCAAAAGCTCATCGAAGTTGCCATTCTAAATGTCGGTCAAGGCCAAAAAACCGTAACAAATGTTGAAAGAGCCATGGAACAGATTTCCGAAAGCACCAAAAAAACGGCTTACCTTGTTGATGAAATCAGTAAGGCCTCTGATCAGCAGACGACAGGTATCAGTCAAATTAACAGCTCTACCGCCGATATGGAGTCTAAAACCCAAGACCTTGCCGCAGGTTCTGAAGAGCTATCTGCTTCAGCCAACTCTGTTCTTGCGCACATAAGGTGTCTCCACAAAACGATAAACGACCTGGCCCAATTTGTGGAAGGGAAAAAGACAGGGCAGAGCCGTGAAAACGATTTTAATAATAATGAAAAAGACGAAGATGATGAGAGGAACCAAAAACAACTCGGAAACGACTCTTTTTAACCGGAAGGTTTAATGATCTTGCAAAGAGGGGGCTCAAATAAGCCTAGCTAAAAAATAAAAAAAGGGTCCACCGAAACACATTTCGATGAACCCTTTTATATTTACATGGTCGGGGCGGCAGGATTCGAACCTGCGACCTTCTGCTCCCAAGGCAGACGCGCTGCCAGGCTGCGCTACGCCCCGATATTTTGTATTCAGGGTCTGTTAAATAGCATTAACAACATTTCCCGTCAAGCAAAATATTAATTTTCTAAAAACAGTTGACGAGTATGATGCTCCCTGCTATATTGCCAATCCGTTGCAGAGACTTATATGCTTTACATATACATATGTCAAACACAATTTGTGTTCCTCGATAGCTCAGTCGGTAGAGCAGGTGGCTGTTAACCACCTTGTCGCAAGTTCGAATCTTGCTCGAGGAGCCAGTTTTTCCAAAGGAGTTAGCTTTTTATAAAGGTTAACTCCTTTTTTTGTTTTTAGCTTGAAAAAGAAGAGGTGTTATAGGCCTCTCGGATGACAAATACCTGGTCATTTTGATTTACAGACAAGCATTGTCGAAACTAACGTATTACTCAAACAGGAAAGTGAGTGTACTCCTTTACGCACCTGGTTTCTCACATTTACAACAAAGATTAATACCCACCTTGTCGCTTTCCACGTTTACCTTTTTTTTGCTGTTGCACTTGGTTTACCTTGATCTCTCTTCCTTTAAACGTGCTTTTATTCAGAGCTTTAATAGCCACGTCAGCTTCAGAATTATTCGGCATCTCAATAAACCCAAATCCTTTTGATCTCCCTGAGTAGTGATCCATGATCAATTTGACGCTGCCAAGCTCGCCAAATTCTGTAAAGAGTTCCTTTAATTCACTTTCGTTCACATTATAGGGCAACTGCCCAACATAAATATCCATATTTTCACTCTCCTCAGAATTTTTGCTTCGCCACAAATTGACGCAGCCTTAGGTGCTGCCAGCCTGCACAGCACTACCCCCCCTTCCATTACTTACTGGGAGTATTTTTGCTAGCTTGTTGTCCCGTTATACCCTAAGCAGCCTTAACCTTACGCCCTTTACGATGACGCATGGCGCTCTGTTTGGGACGACTTGGGCGACTTGGGCGACTACTTGGACGACTGTTGCCGTTCTGACCACGGGCAACCTCAATGGAGACTGTTTTGCCATTGATTACAACATGCTGGAATGCGTCAAGTATCTGGCTGGTAAATTTACTATCTGCCTCAAGAAAAACTGAGTTCTGCATAATTTCAATCTTGCCGACCTGAATACGTCCTCCGCCAGGAAGACCATTAATCTTACCAATCAGCCCCTGGGGCATAATCCCGTCACGACGGCCAACATTCAGAAAAAACCTGGTAAACCTCTGATCTCGGTCTGAGTTGCTACTAAACTTCCCGTTTGGCCTTTCTTTTTTACCAAACTGCTTTTTCTCCCTAGCGCTTACATTAAGATCGGGAGCTTTTTTGTAATATTCCAAAAACCGATTAAACTCCAAAGAAACAAATTTCTTAATAAGCTCTTCACGATCCAGGGATTCAAATTTTTGGGCAATTTCCGCATAGAGTGGGTCAATCTGGTCGTGATCCACCTCTACGTTTTTAATCACATCAACCAGGCTGACCAGCTGCTTTTTACAAACCTCCATCCCGGTGGGAATACGGCATTGCTTAAACTTCTTACTAAGCCTTTTTTCCATTTCCTTGATCTTAAAACGTTCTTTCATGTGAATAATTACAACGGATGTTCCTGTGCGACCTGCCCTGCCAGTACGACCACTTCTATGGGTATAATTGGCAAGTTCATCGGGTAGATTGTAATTGATTACATGGGTCAAATCGTTCACATCCAGACCCCTGGCAGCAACATCGGTTGCCACAAGTATCTGTAGATTTTTGCTGCGGAACTTTCTCATAACTTGATCGCGTTGGCCCTGGGAGAGCTCTCCATGTAGTGCATCAGCGTTGTAGCCGTCTTGAATCAATTTACTGGCTACGTCATTGGTCTCCATCCTGGTACGGCAAAAAACAATTGAATAATTATTGGGACAATTGTCCACGATGCGCTTTAAAGCAAGATAACGATCCTTGGCTTGAACCATGTAATACTCATGGCTTACATTTTCGGCGCCTGCATTGCGCTTTCCTACTGTAACCTCAACAGGGTCCGTCATATATTTGCTGGCTATATTTGCTACGCCTTTCGACATAGTTGCCGAAAACAACATTGTGTTTTTCTCTTTTGGGGTATGGGCAAGAATGGCGTTTAATTCATCCTGAAAACCCATTTGCAGCATTTCATCAGCTTCATCAAATACAGCATAACGTACAGCGGAAATATCAACTTTTCCGCGCTTGATTAAATCATTTAAACGACCCGGTGTCGCAACGATAATCTGGACACCTCTATTCAGAGACCTGATCTGCAGGTCAATACTTGCGCCACCATAAACTGCTAATACTTTCAGGCCATGAACGTACTTGGCAAAGGCTTCCAGATCTCTGGATACCTGCACACAAAGTTCCCGAGTGGGACACAGAACCAAGCCTTGAGTTTTCTTATTTTTTGGGTTTGTAAGTTGAATCAACGGCAGGCCAAACGCTGCTGTTTTACCTGTTCCGGTTTGCGCCAAACTGACGAGGTCTACTTGTCTTTCCAAAACTAACGGAATGACCTGAGCCTGGACGGGGGTTGGTTCTTCAAATCCTAAAGCAGATAGCCCTTTCAGGATATCGCTGTTAATGCCAATATCTGCGAATGTATTCATAATATTTGTTCTTTTGTGTTCTTTTGGGGTAAGGAGTGACTAGGGGAAATGCACAGTGGTATCGTTTTTGTACGACGGTGGTACCGCTTGTGAACGACGAAGGTGCAGACTGATAAAAAAAATGCCCTGCGATGTGCAGGGCATTTGAGATACTATCTTGAGAACTATTTAAAGCTGAACCACATTTGCAGCAGCAGGGCCTTTCTGCCCGTCAACAACATCAAAGGTGACAGATGCACCTTCGTCAAGTGATTTGTAACCATCTGCTTGAATTGCGGTATGGTGGACAAAAATATCATCTCCACTTTCCTGCTCAATAAAACCAAACCCCTTAGACGCATTAAACCATTTTACAATACCTTTACTCACTTCAACTACTCCTTTTTAGGTGGTCCTTAACTGAAACCATTTAATAAACAAGAATATCATCCTGAAACAAAAAAACCGCTTAATCCTATCCAGAGGATTGCGCGGCCTGATACAGCAGTCTCTCATAATCAACAGATAATACTCTTTACTAAGGCCGGAATATACTCCACTTCCACAATAAAGCAAGCTTTTTTAGTAAAACACCCAGGAGAGAGGGGGAATCCCTAACGACCTCTAATAGTTATCCTTAAAATTACCGCAAAGGAGACTCCTTAGAATCTGGAACAAAATATTTAATCTAGTCATCAAGGTGAAATCTATTAACAGCACTTAAGGCATTGGCAAAACAAGCCGGCAACTCGTCCGTTTTTAGCTCCAAGACCTTTGCCGCTTTGATAATATATGGCCAATCAGCGCGCTCATAAGATTTCGCCAAAAAGAGAACAATGCCCAAAAGAGATGTTGGTTTCTCGGTAAGACTCTTTTTGATTGGCGTTGCCAGGTTAAGCTCATCAAGAATGGAGCCCATGTCTTTTCCCAGCAATACATCGAGCAGGGAGAACATGCCCACCGTAAAACATTGCTTCGAGAAATCCTTCCCTTTCCCGAGTTTTTGACCTATTTCTTCACAAAAAACTGCCCTCTGGATAGAAAGACAAAGAAGCTCTTCGGGCTTATCATCGGCCAGATAAGACATCATCGTCAGGCTCATCCATTTCCGCATGTCTATCTCTCCCACTAATGCAACCGCCCCTTGGAGAGATGTAACTTCAACTCTGGCGCCAAACCCTGCCGAATTAACGTATTTTAATAATTTATAGGACAGAGAGACATCGTGGGAAATGAGCTGGGCGATCTTGTCAAAGGAGTAGTTTTCATCCTGAATCAAGCGGAGAATCTGCAGATATTGGAGTTTTGAGCCTGGAATATCCCGCCCTTCAACAATATGCGGCCGACAAAAATAGTACCCTTGAAAAAGATGAAAGCCCATATCTTTGGTGGCATCATACTCTGCCAAGGTTTCAACTTTTTCCGCCAACAACTTGACTTTGTAGTTAGCAATTTTTTCCAGATCCCTCTCAACCTGCTCAAGGGTGCTTACCCGAATATCAAACTTTATAATATGGGCCATCTCCAGTAGAGGAATCCAGGCATCGCTGTAGACAAAATCGTCAAGAGCAAGAAGATAGCCTTTGCTTACCAAATTTTCGCAAGCCTTGATAACTTCAGGGGTAACTTCCACATCTTCCAAAACTTCGACAACCGTGACCTTGGGAGGGAAAAGGCTCGGGTATTCCCCCACAAGCATTTCAGTATTAAAGTTGATAAACGCTTTTTTCCCGGAGGTAACCGTGCTGACTCCCAAAAGGGAAAAGGTGTTGGTGATAACTTTGGAGGTTGCTTCTGAGCCGTCCTGGAGTGGATCAAAATAATTGGTCAAGTTAGAACGAAACAACAATTCATAGCCATAAACCTTACTATTCCTGCGAAGTATTGGATGTCGGGCGACAAAAATATTTCTTGCTTTGGGTTTGCTGGCGGTCATTGCTTGTCTCTATGTTTTTTCATGCTGCTCAGGCTATTGTTTGTTTACTATTAAAACCACATAATACCAAGCAAACATGTACGCCTGTGGAAGAAATCAAGAGGATTCGTAACTATTCAGCTGCACTCCATCTTCGCCCATTTAGGTCTTCTCGAATAGCACAAGTATGCTTCGAAGCCCTAAATGAACGAATATGAAGCACATCTGAACAGTTACAGTCTGGAGTTAAGGGTAATTCCCAGCCTACGCTGAATAATTACGAGGATTCAATATATTTTTGGCTTATGGGGTAACGGCGGCCATAGCCAAAGGCCTTACTGGTCACTTTTAAACCCAACGGGGCCTGCTTTCTTTTGTGTTCATTAATCCTCACCCTTTTGACCACATCCTCCACCACTCCTGCTTCATATCCCCGAGCCACAATTTCCCGTATGCAAAGGCCCTCTTCCAGATGTGCCTCCAGGATGGCATCTAAAATTTCATACGGCGGTAAATCATCCTGGTCTTTCTGGTCTGGGGCAAGTTCTGCTGAAGGAGGCTTATCAATGGTAGCCCAGGGAATGACCTCTTTGTCTCTGTTTAAGTTTCGGCATATCCGATAAACCATAACCTTCGGGACATCAGATATGACTGATAGGCCCCCGCTCATATCGCCATACAGGGTACAATAGCCAACGGCCATTTCTGATTTATTCCCCGTACTAAGCAGTAATCTGCCAAACTTATTCGCCAATGCCATAAGCAGATTGCCACGAATTCTAGCCTGAATGTTCTGTTCAGTAACATCTTCTTGTAAACCCTCAAAAAAAGGCCCCAGTGTTTTGAGATGGGCTTGAAAAATATCATGAATTGGAATGATCTGGAATTCTATGCCTAAATTTTCAGCAAGAGCTTGCGCATCATTGACGCTCCCTGCCGAACTGTACCGGGAAGGCAAGGCAACTCCGAGCACATTTTCTTTCCCCAAAGCGCAAACTGCAACCGCAGCCGTCAAGGCAGAATCAATGCCGCCGCTTAAGCCTATAATTGCTTGTTTAAATCCGCATTTTGCGACATAATCGCGGCTTCCAAGAACCAAGGAAGCAAAAATCTCCGAGGCATTTACGTCTCTATCATCCTGCAGATAAGCGGCAGACATTGAAGCCTCGCCATCTCCTTGATTGTTCCCAAATCCCACCTCCAGCTGAGAACACTCCTGCCAGGTATCACTATCGACAATGATCATATCCTCTCTAAAACCGGCTGCCCGCCCCAGGATTTTACCGCTGGAATCCACCGCTAGACTCTGTCCATCAAAAACCAACGAGTCCTGTCCTCCCACCTGGTTCACATAAAGAAGCGGAATCTTGAGGCTTCTGGAAAAGCGACCAAA
Organism: Desulfurivibrionaceae bacterium; assembly: GCA_030145275.1. Taxonomy (GTDB): domain Bacteria; phylum Desulfobacterota; class Desulfobulbia; order Desulfobulbales; family VMSU01; genus JAQYVV01. The sequence goes on from JAQYVV010000003.1 coordinate 26,660, forward strand.
AAAATCACGTTTTGCCCGCGGTTTACCTGTATGAAAGGGCGATGCCGCAATATTGATAAGAACATCGACCCCATCATTCTCAGGACCAAGCAGATCAGAAACAGGATTGACCCGATACAAATGCCGAGAGTAATTAGATTCATCAAAACTGCAGGAAATGAGCTTATCCATTAAGGCAGGATCGCTGAAAATATCCTCACATATTGTAATTCCAAGCCTTAATTTTTTAAAAGTCAGAACCTGACTTTCTGCCCCCGGTTCAAAGTATCTCGACTCATCAAAGACATCATAGGTCGGCAAAAGCCTTTTGTGGACCGCCTGCACCTCGCCATTATCAATAAGCACCGCACTGTTGTGAAGCGGTTTACCAAAAGAACCGGTGTGCCTGCTCAAAGCGCCACAGATCACCCCTATTCCCTGGATATGCTTAACCAATTTCCCCAAGGCTGAATCGTGATCATCTAAGAATGAGCGCCGCTCCAACAGATCTTGGGGCGGGTAGCCGCAAAGGGCCAGTTCCGGGAAAATCACCAGAGAACATCCGGCAGTTTTTGCCTTTTCAGTATATCTGATTATCTTTTCACTATTAGCGGCAAAATCACCAATAGTAGGATTGATCTGGGCAAGGGCTATTTTCATAAAAATGAATATAGCATAACTGGATATTATTTGTCACTCTTGATACTCTCGTGCACTAGGAGGCTGTCCGAGAATAGCTAACCTACTACAGATAAGCGCAGACATCGAAGCCGTAGAAATTGGCCCATTTTTCCGACTTTTCGCTACGGCTTTTATTCTCGGACAGCCTCCTAGAAACATTAGTGGCAGTTCGCCCCATCTCTTTTTACCTTGACCATCATTGGTATCCCGTCTAATTATTACCCAGAAGACTGTCGTATCCATTTAGTACTAGATCGTTATAGCACTTTTCCCAGGGGGGATATTTCACACATTAAGTTGGAGGATGAATGAAAAAATATTTTGTGATAGACACCAACGTCTTACTACATAACTCTGAGGCCATTACCTCTTTCGCCGATAATATTGTCGTATTACCGATGACAGTCATCGAGGAACTGGACAATTTCAAGTCTCACAGCGACGAATTGGGGCGAAACGCCCGCGGTGTCGTCCGACAGCTTGATGCCCTGAGAGTCAGGGGGAAACTGGGCCAGGGGGTTAAAATGGAGAATGGCGGTATTTTACAGATAGTTGCCGAACACAACCTGGAAAGCACCGCTGGTCTTGATATGCACGTTCCAGATAACCGAATTCTCATGGTGGCCTATAACCTGCTCAAAGCTGGAAACATCGTCATTTTTGTATCAAAAGACATCAACGCCCGCCTAAAGGCTGATGCCTTAGGGATCGGGGTGATGGATTTTGAAAAACAGAAAATAAATTTTGATGAACTCTATACGGGGCATCGACAAATTGAAGTGCCAAGCAATATTATTGATACCTTCTACAAGGACAAAGAGGTCGAGGTTGAAGGATTTGATTTATTACCCAACGAATTTGTCCTGCTGACAGACGAGACCAATCCAAAACATACCGCACTTACCAGGGTTGACAAAAGCAGCAACAACCTGATCCGACTCAACCCTAACGTCGACTCAGTCTGGCACATAAAGGCCAAGAGCAAAGAACAGCGCATGGCCCTAGAGCTTCTTATGGACCCTGAGATTGAACTGGTCACCCTTGTCGGCCAGGCAGGCACTGGTAAAACCCTGCTTGCCATTGCTGCGGCCCTTGAATCTGTCATCGGCCAAAAGCGTTACGACCGGGTCCTTGTTTCCAGGCCGATTATCCCAATGGGAAAAGATATCGGCTATCTACCCGGCAATAAAGATGAGAAACTCTCCAACTGGATGCAGCCTATTTTCGATAACCTGACCTTTCTGCTAGGTCATGGTGAAATGCCCGAAAATGGGGATGCGTCCATCAAAAAGAAAATAGACAAAATGATGCAGGAAAACCTCCTTGAGCTTGAGGCCCTGACATACATCAGGGGCCGCTCTATCCCGAATCAGTACGTCATCGTCGACGAGGCCCAAAACCTGACCCCCCACGAGGTGAAGACCATTATCAGCAGAGCCGGTGAAGGGACCAAAATGGTGTTGACAGGGGACCCGTACCAAATAGACAACCCCTATCTCGACTCAAGCAGTAACGGCCTGACTTACACCGCAGAAAGGATGAAAGGTCATGCCTTGCATGGTCACGTTACCCTGCGTAAAAGTGAACGAAGCGGCCTTGCCGCAGCGGCGGCTGAGTTGCTCTAAACGTAACTATTCACACACACCTGGGGCACATCTAAACAGTTACAATTCGGTGGTTATGCCCGTTTTTTGGCCCTACCTGAGTAGTTACCTCTAAACAAAAAAATTGGTCGTTGGGAAAACGAGGACAAAAAAGCTCTTCCCATCTCGACTTTTCATTTAATTACGTTTATGTTGAGGCCTTTGCTTCTTGCACCCTATATGTCGAATTTTCGAAGTCTGCACTATCTGCGAGAGCATCAATATTGATTCAGGAGAAAGATAGTGAAATTTGAACCGAAATGGATCGCTTGGGAGATCACCAGGCGCTGTAATCTTAAATGCGTGCATTGCCGCTCTTCGTCAGAGCTCGAGGCCCTGGAACACCCAGACTTCTCCTTTGCAGAAGCCAAAAGAGTTCTTGACGATATATCCTCCTATGCCTCCCCAGTAGTTGTCCTTTCGGGAGGTGAGCCTCTGTTGCGCGAGGACGTTTTCGACATTGCCAAATATGGTGGCGGCAAGGGGCTTCGCATGTGCCTTGCCACCAACGGCACCCTGGTCAACGAAGAGATATGCCGTAAAATCAAGGAAGCCGACATAAAGATGGTCTCTTTGAGTCTGGATGGTTCAACGGCCCAAATCCATGATAATTTCAGAAATTCACCAGGGGCATTCGACGCTACGGTGAATGCCGCAAAACTCTTTAAAAAGAACGGCATCCCTTTTCTGATCAACTCCTCTTTTACCAAGCGGAACCAGAAAGATATCGTCAACATATATAAATTTGTCAAAAGCCTTGGCACCACCGCCTGGTACATGTTCATGATTGTTCCCACCGGACGGGGCGAAGAGATCATGGAGGAACTCATTTCCGTTGAGGATTACGAAGAGTTCCTGGAATGGCATTATGAAATGGAAAAAAACGAGCCTGATATGCTGGTTCGACCAACATGTGCCCCCAGCTACTACAGAGTTGTTCTGCAAAAGGCAAAAGAGCAGGGCGATGAATTTAAAAGGCGGACATTGAAATTTTCCACCGGCGGCTCAAAAGGGTGCCTGGCTGGCCAACTTATTTCTCTGCTGGACGTGGACGGCAACATCCTGCCCTGTAGTTATTTCCCAATGGCTGCCGGAAATATTCGCGAACAGTCTTTTAAAGATATCTGGGAAACAGCTCCCCTGTTTAAAGACATGCGAGATTTCAAGGCCTACAAAGGGAAATGCGGGGTCTGTGAATACGTCAATGTCTGCGGAGGCTGCCGGGCCAGGGCCTATGCAATGACTGGAGACTATATGGCAGAAGAGCCTTTCTGTAGTCATATCCCGGCAAAACTTAAAAAGTAAGCGCTCCATGAACACCCCGCTGCACGTGATCAAACCCCGTGATATACAGGGGGTATAATCGCGTGGCTCGATCACGCACATCGGGGTGCCCATGAAACGCTTACGGATAATGTGGGATGCAAACTTGGGTGTACTTAATTGATCGCTAAACTTCAAAATAAATAGGTTGCTCTTACAGTTAAAGAGCCTGCCTTAACAGCAACAAACCACCTTTGAGTGGTTCTACTTTTACAAAAACAAAGGAACCGATATGAACACTACTTTTCTGAAAGCGTGCAAGGGCGAAAAAACAGACTATACCCCAATCTGGATCATGAGACAGGCGGGCCGCTACCTCCCGGAGTACCATACAATCAGAAGCAAATGTACCTTCCTTGAACTGTGTAAAAATCCTGAGCAGGCGGCTGCAGTCACCCTGCAGCCCATTGATATTCTTGGCGTTGATGCTGCAATCCTTTTTTCCGACATCCTTGTTCCTCTGGAAAAAATGGGGGCCGCCCTGGAGTTTCAGGAAAAAAGGGGCCCGATCTTTCTCAACCCGATCAGAGACAAAAATGCGGTGGACAAACTGGGCATCCCCGATCCTGAAGACGATTTAGGCTACGTCATGGATACTATTCGTATCCTTACCAAGGAACTAAAAGACAGAGTACCTTTGATTGGCTTTTCCGGAGCGCCATTTACCCTTTCGACCTATCTTATTGAGGGTGGATCATCCAAAAACTATATCAACACTAAACGCATGATCTACGAAGCGCCGGATCTTTACAAGGCATTGATGGACAAGATCACCGACTGCACTATTGAGTATTTAAAAGGCCAAGTTGCGGCGGGGGTCCAGGCTTTACAGATCTTTGACTCTTGGGCCGGTGTACTTGCACCCTGTGATTTTGAAGTTGCCGGAATCCCCTATGTCCGCAGAATTATCAGCGCCCTCAAGGAAGTTACCGATATCCCCATAATCTATTTTGCCAATAATGGTGCAACCCTGTTAGACCAGTCTCTCACCAGTAATGCAGACGTTCTCGGCTTGGACTGGAGGGTCAACCTCCAGGAAGTCATCAAAAAAGTAGACGGGAAAGTATCCCTGCAAGGCAATATGGATCCACTTGCTCTCTTTTTGCCAGATAACAAACTGGAACAAAGGGTAACAAACGTATTGGAGCAGGCAAAAGGGGCCCGAGGCCATATCTTTAACCTGGGCCATGGCATTGTCCCTGAAACAGATCCGGCAAAGGCAAAACTGGCCGTACAACTCGTCCACGAGATAAGTAAAAAAATGCGGTAATGATCCCAAGCCATAAAGAGTGCCGCCAACTGATGGAAGAACACCGGATGTTGGACAATATCAGGGACCATTCCATCGTAGTGGCACAAATTGCTGAATTCCTAACGGAAAACCTCCAGAAAAAGGGGCTGGATCTCCCTCTCAATCTGACGGTCAGCGCCGCCCTTCTCCATGATATTGGCAAAACGCCCTGCCTGAACACTCATGAAGACCATGCTCGCAAAGGCAAAGAGATCTGCCTTCAACATGGGCATGATGAGATTGCCGATATCGTGGCAGAACATGTCATTTTAAAGCAGGGCTTTAAAGGGCGCGCTCTTTCAGCCACTGAAATTGTTTACTATGCCGACAAACGGGTCAACCACGACGGCATAGTCTCACTCACCGAAAGACTCGAATACATCATTGCACGATACGGTCTCAACAATGGGAAGCGCTGCCAGGCAATCGAAAAAAATTTTCAGCAATGCTGTTTTATAGAGTCGGAGATTTTTTCCTATCTTGATTTTGATCCAGAAGATTTAGCGCAAAAAATTCATGCACATCACGGAAGCGTTTATGACTTTTTTGTAAATATTCGGCAACACTCCAGCTTCGCCCGATCAGGCTGACTCACGTAGAACTACTACGCTTTGCCAACCTGATCGAACAAATCTGAAGTGACGGAGTCTTCGCTTACCTGTCAAACATTTACATTTTATTGGTTATTGTTGTTTTCCGGTGTTAGTCCAAACCTCGTGAAAAGTTGTTGTTTCAAACCCTTTATTGGAAAGAGATTAGGCCATAATCGGAGTCTACGCTTACCTGGACACTACATTTAGTCATTCCGGCTAACTACATGCCGGAATGACGCGAATAAACGTCCAAGTTTTAGCGGTAAATCATCTACACTTTCACGAGGTCTGTAGTCGAATATTTACACTTTTTTGCTGCTAACCCAGATTTGAACAAATAAGAGCAGTTATTCGCAAAATTATAGCTATGACAAAAGATAACCAAAGAAAAGAAAAGATAGCCATTATCCTGCTCAATCTTGGCGGTCCTGAAAAATTGGCCGATGTCAGGACGTTTTTATACAATCTCTTTTCTGACCGCCAGATCATCCGGCTTGGCCCAGCCTTTATGCAGAAACCTCTGGCCTGGTGGATTGCAAAAAAACGTGCCCCGAAAAGTCAAGGATACTATGAACAGATTGGCGGCGGCTCCCCCCTCAACAAAATAACCTCAGAGCAGTGTGCCGCCCTTGAAAACCAACTGAGTAACTCGGCTGACTTTAAGGCATATATGGCCATGCGCTACTGGCAGCCATTTGCAAAGGAGATCCTTGCGCAAATAACAGGGGCAGGCATCACAAAAATAGTTGCCCTGACCCTATATCCCCACTATTCAGTTGCCACAACCGGCTCATCTCTTTTTGACCTCAGAGGCACGGCTGCAGCTCTTGAAAAAGCACCAGAAATTGTTGAGATAGAGGCCTGGCCGGAGCAGCCTAAATACATCAATTGCCTCTCATCGAGAATCCTGGAGGGCCTGCAAAATTCTCCAGAGAACACGGAGGTGGTCTACAGTGCCCACAGTCTTCCGGTGAAATTTATTCAGGAAGGAGATCCTTATGTTGAGCACCTCAAAAAGACCATCCAGGCAATAGAAGAAAAAACAAAAATAGCGGGGCATCTCTGTTTCCAAAGCAGAAGCGGCCCCGTTGAGTGGCTTTCGCCGTCCACGCCGGAGATGATTGAGCAGTTGGCCAATGAAGGCCACAAGGGCATCCTCATGGTCCCGATCAGTTTCGTCTCAGATCATGTGGAAACCCTGTGTGAAATTGACATACAATATAGAGAAAAAGCGGAACAACTTGGCCTGCACTTTTCCAGAACACCATCTCTCAACACAGATCCAGAATTTATTGCAGGACTTGCGGACCTGGTCAACGAGGCGTGCCAACAAAAAGGGTGGCTAACTATTCAGTAGCGCCCTATTTGGCAAACTTTTTGACAGATTCTGCCAGTTCCAAAACCCTCTTTTGTGCCTCCTGAAGATCAAAAGTGACGATCTTGCGTCCTTCAACCACAACCCTGCCATTTATGATCACATGCTCCACATCGGCACCCCTGGCAGCGTAAACAAGAAGATTAGGATTATAAAATGGCGTAAAATGGGGCTGGTCCATATTCAAAATGATGCAGTCCGCCGGACTGCCAACCTGAAGTCGGCCGCATCCATTTGGCAAAGTTAGGAGATCTGCTCCTTCCACAGTCGCCATCTTCATGACTTTTGAAGCAGGCAAAATTGTCGGATCCATCCCTGCTACTTTATGAAGTTTGGCCAACATATCCATCTCCCCGAAAAGATCCAGATCATTATTACTGGCACAACCGTCTGTTCCCAGCCCGACACAAATCCCTTTTTCAACCATTGCAGGCACAGGGGCAATCCCTGAGGCAAGCTTCATATTGCTCTCTGGACAGGTCACGACTTTTGCCTCTGTCTCAGCCAAAATATTTATATCCTCTTGGTCCAGCCAGACACAATGAACACAGACCGTTTGCGCATCCAATACCCCCAGGTCCAAAAGGTGTTGGACTGGTGATTTTCCATATCTCTCCAGCAACACCTCGGTTTCCGTCTTCGTTTCTGCAAGATGGATGAAAAACAGCACATCTTTGTCCATGGCAAGCTGTTTTGCCTTCTTGATTGTCTCTGGACTACAGGTGTACGGGGAGTGACAGAAAATAGCAGGGCGGACGAGGCTATCTTTTTCCTGCCATCTTTCAATATACTCTTTTGCCGCAGAAATATTGTCGGCGGCATCCGGCACCCCCGGCGCCGGAAAATCTATAACCCCCTGGGCCGCTACGGCCCGCATGCCGCTGTCGTGAAATGCTTGGGCGGCCTGCCCTTCGTAAAAATAACTGTCGGCAACGCTGGTGGTCCCGGAAAGCAGCATTTCGGCTGCGGCAAGTTTTGTGCACCAATAGACCATCTCCTCGCTTACGAACCGTGCTTCGGCAGGAAATACATGATCGTTCAACCAGGACATTAGAGGCAGATCATCGGCAAGCCCACGAAACAATGACATGGCAGCATGACAATGGCTGTTGACCTGCCCTGGCATCAGCAATCCTCCCGCCGCGTCCAAAATCCGGTCGGCCTTAATCTCGCTGGCCTCCCCCATGTCTCCCATTGAGACAATAGAGCCCTCCAAAACAGCGACAAACCCAGGATTGCTCACTGTTCCTGGGCCTCCTGGGTCAAACAATTTGCAATTGATAATTAAAAGTTCATACCTCATACACTATCCCTTATAAATATGGGCATACCTGCCCCATGGAGAAATTTCAGCACCGGAACCAAGCAAATATTTCGAACAGAAGCCTTGGCAGTATTGCTTATAGTTATTTTTTTGGTGGCAAACAGATATACATTTGGTATTTTTTTTGTTTTCATTAAAAATAAGTGGCTCCTCTTTCGTGCGGCACTTATCCCCGCATGGGGGGTAGCTTAATTTCATTGTTAACCTTTTTCATGTCATTTTGTCACCTATCTGCAATTTTTAGTACCTTATAAATCATTTTCGTGTTTTTATGGCAAGAAATGAAAAAAGTATATTCATTTAAAGGTGTTGTATCTACTGTTAAGGTACTTATTTCCGGTTTATCCGGATTAGGTATCAAAACAGTGCATGTTACTCTTTTTCATTGATTATTTGAGATAAAACGATTCAAACACATTGTATTCACCATAAAGGTTAGCGATCAATAAGAACACCCAAGATTGCATAACCCCGAATCCGTAAGCGTTTCAGGGGCATCCCGATGTGCGTGATCGGGCCACGCGATTATACCCCTGTATATCACGGGGTTCGATCACGTGCAGCGGGGTGTTCATGGAGCGCTTACCCATAAAGTTATCAACAATTGTCCCAAGAGGGGGGAAAGATGGCTACAAGCAAAGCAAAGCTGTTATCAATGCAAGCTAGAAAAAAGTGTCAAGAGATCGCTCAACTAAAGGCGGGGCTTGCCAGCAAAAGGGCGCTGGCCTTGTTAGCAGTTGACCAAGGAGAAGTCCAGGGGGAAGCAGCCAAAAATGCCGGTCTGACAATTGGTCAGGTCAGATATGCGATAGCACTCTTTCGCAAAAAAAAATTAGCTCTCTTTCCAGACGATTTACTCAACAAAAAGGTTCTTACTATAGCAAAAGCGGCTAAAAAGAAGGTAAATAAAATAAACTTAAAGGAGATTGAAACCGTGGCAAAAAAATCCAAAAAAGAAGAAGATAAAAAAGCCAAAGAGAAAGCAAAAAAAGTAGCAGCCATAAAAGCAAAAGCCAAAAAGAAGGCCAAAGCAGTAGAAACAAAAAAGAAAAAAAAGGTCGTCAAAGCTGCCAAGAAGGCTAAAAAATCTTCCAAAAAGAAAGAAACCGTCAAAAAATCCAAGAAAAAATAGTCCTGATCAGGGGGGCTTGTTTGCCCCCCATCCCCCCTTGATCCCTGATTCGTAACTGTCCAGTTACACCTATTCTGTTACAAACCAGTGCAGATTACCATAAGGTTTTATTTGAGAGGCCGGGTATTCCAGTGATTCTTCTTGGCCCACTATCGCTTCCATGATCTCCCTTTTTTTCGGGCCTGCTGTTATAAACCAGACATGGCGGGCATTATTTAGCACCGGCAGGGTCAAAGTCAGACGAGGGACGCCGGGTTCGGCATCCGGGGCAGGAACGGCACAGACAAGAAGTCTTTTTTCGGTAAGTACTTCGGTTCTTGGAAACAGTGAAGCAGTGTGGCCGTCATTGCCCAGCCCCAGCAAAACAAGATCAAAGATCGGCATATTCTCCTTTGGACTTGGATGTCCCCAGAGAAGCTGTGAATTTATAATCACCTTCTCATAATCCACGGCACCTGCTTTTGGCTCAAGTTCTCCTTTCATGCGGTGCACCTGGCTTTTATGAACAGGAATCATGGAGAGGAGCGCCCGGTCAGCCATCTTAAAATTACTCGCCTGCTGTTCAGGAGGCACACAGCGCTCATCCCCCCAGAAAAAATGGACCTTTCCCCAGTCAATTTGCCTGCTTATCCCAGGGGTTGCAAGGAGCTCATAAAGAGATTCAGGCGTTGAACCGCCGGAGAGCACCAGCGAAAAGCCCCCTCTCAGGTCAATGGCTTCAAGCGCATAAGCCACAAGGAGCTCAGCGCATTTCCTGTTCAGTTCGTCCAGCTTGTTAAATTGCGATATCTTCGGCATCCTGTTTTTCATGGGTTAATCAATCGTTCCATCCATTCTTTGGCCGCATACGGTCCCCAGCCTCCAGCTTCGTACAAATGCAGTTGCTGCTCCCGGCCCGCACATGTTTCACAATCATGCAGAATCGGGGTCACAAGGGACCAGGCCAGCTCAACCCCATCACGCCGCCAAAACAACATCTGGTCTCCAAGTATACAGTCAAGCAAGACCTTTTCATAGGCGTCAAGACCCGCGCCGGGGTAGTTTTCTTCATATTTGAAATCCATGGTCATTGGGCTGAGGCATATCTTGGGACCAGGTTTTTTGGTCTGAAAGGTCAGCTTTATCTCTTCCTCTGGATAGATTCCCAAGATCAAACGATTGGCGCTAATTTTCTTCTCCAAGACATTGTGAAACATGGTGTGGGGCACTTTTTTAAACTGAATAACGATTTTAGTCTCTTTTTGGGCCAGTCTTTTTCCTGAGACAAGATAGAAAGGTACGCCCTGCCAGCGCCAATTATCGACAAAAAGCCGCATCATGGCAAAGGTCGCGGTGAGAGAATTGATGCCAACACCTTTTTCCTGCCGATAGCCAGGCACAGATTTTTCATCAATGCTGCCCGGTCCATATTGCCCCAGGATAAGATCTTCTCCCGGTCTCTCTGCAAAATGTCGCAATGACCTGAATACCTTCGTCTTTTCATCCCGAACACAATCCGCTTCAAAATGGGAGGGAGATTCCATAGCGATAAGAGAGAGAAGCTGAAGCATATGATTTTGAAACATGTCACGAACTACTCCCGCCTGCTCATAATATCCAGCCCTGTTTTCAACTCCCAGTTTCTCCGCCGCCATAATGCCGACGTAATCAATGTAACTCCTGTTCCAGAGAGGTTCAAAAATTGCGTTGGCAAAACGGAAGGTCAGTATGTTCTGGACGGTTTCTTTGGCAAGATAGTGGTCAATTCGATAGATCTGTTCTTCTTTGAAATCCTGCTCAAGTGTGCTCTGGAGTTCTCGGGCACTTTTCAGGTCGTGTCCAAAGGGCTTTTCAATAATGATTCTGGACCAGCCGTTACGGCCTGTGTTTTCTTGGGCAAGGCCTGCTTCACCAAGCATTTTTGAAATAAGTGGATACAAATGAGGAGGGACTGCCAAGTCGAAGATTCTGTTACCTTGTGTATTCGACTTTGTATCAATTTCCGCTAGAAAGAGAGCTAACTCTTTATAGGATTCAATGGTGTCATAAAGCATCGGCTGATAGAAAATATGGCCGGCAAATTCTAGCCATTTCTTGTCGTACTGTGAGAAATTTTCAGGGTCAAACTGGTGCAGGGTATCACGGAACCCCTCATGGCTATGAGGGGTCCGGGCACAGCCGACAATATTGAATTGCCTTGGCAGACTTTTTTTGACGAACATCTGAAAAAGGGCCGGGATTAATTTTCTGCCGGTCAGATCACCGGAAGCCCCAAAGATGACAATGGTACAGGGCTCCAGGTGATCAACACCCGGACACCCTTTTTTTTCTGAAGTTTGTTCTGTACCATTTTTATTCATGCTTTCATTCGTCCTTTAATCACTATAGTCTTAGTGCTCAGCTCTCAATTTTTTTCCTAAAGCTGTTACCTTTCAACTCGCAACTTTCAACTTTCATCTTTAAGTTTTACCTCATGCCCGCCAAATTCACGGCGCAGGGCGGCAAGAAAACGGTTCTCAAAACTATTGTCCCTCTGGGAAGAAAAACGCTGAAAAAGAGCTGCGGTGATAACCGGCGCAGGAACCCCGGTGGCTATGGCTTCCTCTACAGTCCAACGCCCCTCACCGGAATCTTCCACATATCCTTGCAGGCTTTCTAGTTTCGGGTCATGGCTGAAAGCGTTTTCCATAAGCTCAAGAAGCCAGGAACGGATGACAGACCCTTGGTTCCAAAGGTTGGAAATTTTGGCATAATCAAAATTTTTCGCATATTTGGATGCCTCAAGCAGACTGAAGCCCTCAGCGTACGCCTGCATCATGCCATATTCGATACCGTTGTGGATCATTTTAACAAAATGGCCCGCACCAGCAGGACCGCAGTAGAGATAACCGTCCGGCGGTGCCAGGGTCTTAAAAATCGGTTCCAGGTATTCAAAAATGTCTTTTTCTCCGCCGACCATGGTGCAGTACCCAACTTTAAGGCCCCAGATACCGCCGCTTACCCCGGCGTCAACGTAATGGATTCCGGCCTTTGTGAGCATTTCCTTGCGTTTTATATCATCATGAAAATTGGAGTTGCCTCCTTCAATAATGATATCCCCCGGAGAAAGCAGTTCCTGAAGCTGTCGGATATGTTCGTCAACAAGTTTGCCTGCTGGAAGCATAAGCCAGATAATTCGTTGTCCCGCCATTTTTCCAGTAAGTTCTTGCAGAGAAAAAGCTCCTTCCCCGCCATCAGAAATAATTTCGTGGGTTTTATCAGGAGTCCGGTTATATGCAACTACCTGGTGTCCCCCCTGCAGAAGACGTCTCGCCATGTTCATCCCCATTCTTCCAAGACCTATCATTCCAATTTTCATGCAATCACCTGTCCTTTAATGTTTGTAGTCATATCTCCTATAAATCTTATGTAATTATGTTGCCCAAGTCAAATGGATCCTCCAAACGAACATTGCCCTTCTGCCGATTGGAAGCAACAGGGAACGAACTAATCCGGATAAACCGGAAATAAGTGCCTTAACAGTGGTCTGCAACATATTGGGAGAATTGTTCTTTTTTGAAATTCTCGGAGTCTCTGCTTACCTGTTTTTTGTGACAGGATTCCAGGCATAAGGCACTAATATTTTACTGACAAAAAAATTGATTTAACAGGGTTAGTTCAGTATGAAATAGAAAGGCCTTTAGAAAGATAAAAAAATTTACAGGGATGCCAATGCTCAAAATATTTATCTGCATGCTGCTTTTGTTTTGCGGCAATTTACAAGGCACAGGAGCCGTCGCCCTTGAGGTCATGCTGCCTCAGGTCTATGAAGAAGATATCGATATCTCCGGCTGGTTGGTGAGTGAAAAGCTGGATGGGGTTCGGGGCTACTGGGACGGTAAAACGTTGATGTCCAAAAATGGCAACCCCTTTCAGCCACCCACCGAATTTATCGAAAATTTCCCCGATTTTGCCATTGAGGGGGAACTTTGGGGCGGACGAGGCACTTTTGAACAAACAATAGGCATTATCAAACAACAAAAAGCCCACCCAGGCTGGCTTGATTTGAAATTTGCCATCTTCGATGTTCCTGATGCCGACAGCAGTTTTGTACAAAGGATTGAAAAAGCAAAAGAGTGGTTTTTGAAAAATCATTCCGACTTTGCCTTCGTCATTCCCCAAAAGATGGTGCAAGGCAAAGATGAGTTAAAAGAGGAACTGCTAAGGGTGGAGAGCCTCGGCGGCGAAGGCCTGATCGTCAGAAAACCAGATACCTTATATAGCGAGGGAAGAAGCAGTAATATCCTGAAGGTCAAAAGTTATCAAGACACGGAAGCCATGGTCATAGCCCATACTCCAGGAAAGGGAAAAAACCAGGGAAAGCTAGGCTCTCTGCTGGTGGAGTTGCCGGACGGAACACGCTTTAAGATTGGCACCGGTTTCAGTGATGCAGAGAGGAAAGACCCGCCTCCAATTGGTGCCACAATAACTTTTAAGTATTACGGGCTGTACCAATCGGGTATTCCCAAATTCCCCGCATTTTTGCGGCTAAGGTGAATTGCAAGAAGATTCAGTTGTCAAGGAATCTTTGACAACTGCCGCAGATGGTAAACAGTATAAAATCAAATACTACAATCTCGATGTTGTCATTTCGGTAGGCTATCGAGTTAAATCCAAGCGTGGTACCCAATTTCGCATCTGGGCCACCTCGGTTCTAAAAGACCACCTGGTGCAGGACTACTCCATCAATCAGCGCCGTTTGGCAGAGAAAGACGTCGATGAGATGCGGCAAGTTTTGTCCCTCCTTGCTAATACCTAGGAAGGCCATGATCTTGTCAATGACGAGGGCAGAGCTGTATTAAATATTGTCACCCGCTACGCCAAGACCTGGAAACTCCTGTTACAATACGACGAAGACAATCTCTCTATCCCCAAAGGCTGCTTTGGAGATTTTGGGAACCAGGTCTGCTATCGTTTCCCTGAAGGGTGAGTTAATGACCAAAGGGGAAGCAACTGAACTCTTTGGCCAGGAACGCGGTCATGGGCTGGATGGTATTCTCGGTGCGAGTCAGCAAACTTTCGGAGGGCAGGAACTTTATATTCTGGGATCACCCAAAAGGCGGCCCACCTTCTCTATTTTGTTATCAAGGACCACCCCTTTAGCGATGGTAATAAGCGGATCGGAAGCTTCTTATTTCTTCTCTTTCTCCAAATGAACAATATGCTGGATGAGCAGAGTTTCTCCAATAATGCCCAGGTGGCGTTTACCTTATTGACCGCAGCAAGTGATCCAGACCAGAAAGATATATTGATCAGGCTCATTGTGAATTTGATTACGGAAGCTGAATAATGACTCAAGAAGAGAGGCGATATTCAGAAGACGATCTTCTCATGCTATGACTGCAAAATAATTGTCAACGATGGAGCTGGTCGGAGAGCACAAAACAGGTGGAAACGAGAAAATGACAGGATGATGAGTAATCGGTATGTATTTTGGCCATTCTCTCACATTTTCTTTGACAAGCCCCACTTAAAAAAGTAATTGATTTCTATTAGTTTATTTGACTAGATGTATTGATACGACAAGTAGATGTATTTTATCTTTCTCTAAGGGCAATGGAGCAACGCCCCCTACCTTGAGCTTTATAAGCCGCTACCCCAACGAATTAAATATAACAAGCAATGATCTTCACCATAATCCTGAAAAAACTGCGGACTTCTTTTACTGATCTGCTGCCCATTATACTGGTGATCGCTTTTTTCCAGATTGTCGTCTTGAGGCAGCCCTTACCACAAATGGGAGAAGTTATTTTTGGCGCTCTTCTTGTGGTGGCCGGTCTTACCCTTTTTGTTCAGGGGCTGGAAATGGGCTTGTTTCCCATTGGCGAGACAATGGCCCATGCCCTGGCCAAGAAGGGTAGTCTCTTTTGGCTTCTCTGCTTTGCTTTTGCCTTGGGTTTTTCAACCACGGTGGCAGAACCCGCCCTTATCGCAGTGGCGGCGGAAGCTGCAGAAATTGCCAGCAAGGGTGGCCTGATTGACTCGGCCCAAGAGTCAATCGACCAATATGCCTTTGGACTTCGCATGTCTGTTGCCTTTTCCGTGGGGCTTGCAATCCTCATAGGTGTGATGCGCATCATCCGTGGCTGGCCCATCCATTATCTAATCATCGGTGGCTACGTCGTTGTTATGCTGATGACCATCATTGCTCCAAAAGAGATCATTGGCATAGCCTATGACGCCGGCGGAGTCACTACCTCCACTATTACCGTACCTTTGGTTGCAGCTCTTGGAGTAGGCCTGGCTTCAACCATCAGAGGAAGAAGCCCTCTAGTGGATGGTTTTGGCCTGATAGCCTTTGCTTCTCTTCTCCCCATGATCTTTGTCATGGGCTACGGACTTATTATTTTCTGATCCGGATAAACCGAAAATAAGTGCCTTAACAGTAGTCTGCAACATATTGGGAGCATTATGCTTTTTTGGATTTCTCGAAATCTCGAAGTCTTACGCTTATCTAGCTTATCTGTTTTTTGTGACAGGATTTAAGTTATAAGGCACTAATTAAAAGAGGCCTGTTGTGGTGGAATTCTTATATGATTTCAGTAAAATATTGCTCGCTACCTGCAGAGATGTACTGCCGATCATTATTCTTATTACCTGTTTTCAGCTTCTGGTTCTGCGCCAGCCAATTCCGCATCTGCGTCGTCTGATTGTTGGTGGTGTCTATGTTGTCATTGGGCTGGCCCTGTTTCTGGCAGGACTTGAAAAAGCCCTTTTTCCCCTGGGGAAAATTATGGCAACCCAACTCTCTGATCCTGTGTTTATTTACGGTTCAGATGCAGTTGTTACCCAAGCAGACTGGAAGGCCTACGGCTGGGTCTATCTTTTTGCGGCCATGATTGGCTTTGCAACCACCATTGCCGAACCATCTCTCATTGCCGTGGCTTTTAAGGCCAGTGAAGTGTCAGCCGGGACTATCAAGCAATGGGGGCTGAGGATCACTGTTGCTGTGGGTGTCGCTTTTGGAATAAGCCTTGGTACCTTTCGTATTGTCACCGGCACTCCACTCTATATTTACATTCTTGTCGGCTATATAATTGTTATTGTCCAAACCATATTTGCACCCAAAAGTATCATTGCCCTGGCCTATGATTCAGGCGGGGTTACCACTTCCACGGTGACAGTACCACTGGTTGCAGCCCTTGGTCTTGGCTTGGCTGCAACCGTGCCTGGGCGAAATCCTGCCCTAGACGGCTTTGGCCTTATCGCTTTTGCCAGCCTTTGTCCAATTATTACCGTTATGGGCTATGCTCAGTGTATGCAATGGCTTGGTCAACGAAAAATAAAAACAATGGAGAAAAAGAATGCGCTTTAAACTTGTTTTATCCTCAGTTAAGTCAGATATCACTGACCATATTGTTGATGCGGCCAAAGAGGCAGGGGCCACCGGAGCGACAATCATCCCGGCCAGGGGAACTGGCATACATGAGGCAAAAACTTTTTTCGGCCTTTCACTGGAAGCACAGACCGACATTATCATGTTCCTTGTGGAAGAACATCTTGTCATAAAAATTCTAGATACAATAAAAGAGGCGGGAGAATTCCATAAGCCTGGAACTGGCATTGCCTTTGTGCTCCCGGTTGAGCATGTTGTGGGGCTGGAAAGCCAGATGGATAAATTTAAAGAAGAAGTTCGGGAAAGTTATTTTTAAACAGTTACATTTATATTTATTTATAGGGAGAAAATTATGGTACCTGACAGCACCTCAATAGTTCGGGCGCGAGACGTGATGCATAAAACGATTAAATCCATTGATGGCATGGCCACAGCCAGAGAGGCTGCCGCCAAAATGCGTTCCGAAAATGTTACATCTCTTCTGGTCAACAAACGTAATGCCGATGATGCCTGGGGCATACTGGTCGTGCAGGATTTTATTAAAGGGGTGATTATATCCGGGCGCTCTCCGGCGGAGGTAAATGTCTACGAAATCATGACAAAACCTGTAATCACCGTACCAGCTGATATGGACATCCGCTATGTGGCCAGGCTAATATACCAGGCAGGTATACGCAGAGCCCCAGTTGAAGAGGGTGGGGAAATTGTTGGTATGATTTCTCTTTCCTCTCTGATTCTTGACAATGAGCTTTTTTGATGGTGTCGTAAATATTCGCCTTACGCTCAGAAGCGTAGGTAACCCACTGAAATTGTAAATCTTTGGCATCGCTGCATATCGGAGTCTACGCTTACCTCGTACAGGCTGGCGAAGCATAGTTGGCTATGTGAGACAGCGTAACCGCACCCCAAGGGCACTTCCGTTGGGCGTGCGCAGATGCAGCGATGCCGGATATTTACCACCCTTTACTCTGGAGTATCTTCTTTACTTCATCCTGAGATTTCTTTTCAAGAACAAGCATTCTCTTATTTTTGGCCTCAGTTATTTTTTCCAGCAGTACTCCCAAATCAACAGGTTTTTCGAGAAAATCTTCCGCACCAAGCTTCATTGCCTCTATGCCATTTTTTACAGTAGCGTGCCCTGTTAGCATGATAATTTCCAAATCGGCATTTTTTTCCTTGAGTTTCTTCAAGGTTTCAATACCGTTAATCCCAGGCATGGCAAGATCCACAACAATTACATCATAATTCTGCTCTTCAACCCGGCCAAGCGCATCTTCACCACTTGTAACGGCACTTACCTTCAGTCCCCTGGCTTCAAGACGTTCCGAAAGAACTTCCAGGAATTGCTCTTCGTCATCAACTAACAACACTCTGCCATCAATTTTTTCCATGATTTTCCTCTTCGGTATTTCTGCTAAAATTGTTTCTGTATAAAATCACTTTACCGCACGAAAGAATAAGAGAAAAGAGATATGTTGTCTAGGAGGCTGTCCGAGAATAGCTACCCTACTGCAAAGCCGGAGAAATTGGCCCATTTTCCCGCTAATTTTCGTTCAATAGCGCTGCTATTCACCGAAAATGATCGAAAAAATGGTCTCAATTCTCCGACTTTTCGCTACGGCTTCTATTCTCGGACAGCCTCCTATCCTAGGAAGGTGATTAACCCCCTCCCCACCTCCAGATTCAGTGAGAGATTTACTTAACCTCGTCTCGTCCAGAGAATCTAATCCGGATAAGCCGGAAATAAGTGCCTTAACAATGATCTGCAACATATTGGTAGCATTATTCTTTTTTGAAATTCTCGGAGTCTCTGCTTACCTGTTTTTTGTGACAGGATTTCAGTTATAAGGCACTAAACCACTGGAAGGGTCAAAATAATCTTAAGCCGATCAGTTGTCGGAGGCCGACGATCGATACCAATATCCATTTTTTCGGTGATAAATTGCAATACCTTTTCCATTTGCTCAAGTTCAGCAAGCTCTTGAGTGTTGCTCCATTGTCCTTTTGCCTCAATATGCACCTGTATCATCTGGTTGTTCTGGGTCTGCGATAAAATCGCAATGACACCCCCATCTGCAAGTTTACCGACAAATTCATAAACAAAACTACAGACAACAAATTGAAACAGGGACGGATTGTTGAAAACCGCAGGCATATCAGCCTGAAAATCTTTTTCTATCCGTATATTTTTCAACCGGGCCCCCCGGTCAATGAGAGCAAGTTCTTCAATTAAAAGATCGTTTACATTAAAACTAGACAATGCCGTGTCCATGCGATGGGCAAAACTGTTTAAATGCCTGGCCATGTCATTTGCCTCAGATATCCGCTGGGCAATAGTGACATTAATTTTTTTGAACCTCAAGCGCAGTTGCTCACTTTCAGTTTCACCCATTTCAAGTAAATCACCCATCAACCCATTTGATTCATTAATAATGGCCAGGTGATTTTTGAGCTCATGGGTGTAACTTGCCAGGACTTTCCCTATAAAAACAAGCTGACTCTCCCGTACACTATTTTCCATTGTTTCTCCTTTCAAAAAACCCATTAAGAGCTAGTACCTCGTAAACCATAAAGTGTCGCAAGATTACGAAGGGATTTGGCGAGACAACAAGGCACGACTGGCGGCGCATAGCAGCGCTATGTAACAGAAGTCGTAACGCAGTTGGCTCGTCAAATAACAAGTAAGATGCGTCAGTTTATGATTTATGCGGTACTAAACCCCAGGCACCTTTTTTGATAAGCCTGCTTTATTTTCTCCTCTAATTCTTTAAAATCAACCGGCTTCATAATAAAATCAAAGGCACCCTTTGCCTTGCTGTCAGCACCAACTGAAGCTACGCCATGCCCAGTCAACATAATGACTTCAATAGATGGATCTTTTTCTTTCACCGCCACAAGGACATCAAAACCACTCATATCCGGCATCTTCAGGTCTAGAAGCACAACATCAGGAAAAGGTGCCTCCTCAATAACCGCCAAGGCATCCTTACCACAGCTAACTGTCCCCGGCAGATAGCCCCTCAACTCAAGCCTTTCCGCCAGCGCAGCAGCAAACTCAACCTCATCATCGACAATTAACACTTTTATCTCAGCCATTAAAACTCCCCTCTTTGCGGGCATCATTTATCGGTAAATTAACCTTAAAAGTTGTCCCCTTGCCAACTACCGATTCAACGCTAATATTTCCACCGAGTTTCTTGGCCAGACCATAGGTTATTGAAAGCCCCAGACCTGTCCCTTCCCCAGCCCCCTTGGTGGTAAAAAAAGGATCGAATATACGTTTTTTAACCTCAGGAGAAATCCCAGGCCCTGTGTCAGTAATCCTAACCTCAATTACCTCTTCATCTCTAAGTGAGGTTAGGATCATAATATCACCGTCCTTTCCTATAGCATCAATAGCGTTATTGATAATATTAAGAAAGATCTGCTGTAGCTGCCCCCGATCACTGAAAACCATCGGCAGATCTTCAGAAAAAGAGAGTTCAAAACGAATACGGCTAAACAAGGCCTCTTTTTCTAGAAAGCCGAGAACCTCACGGAGAAGATCGTTAATAGAAATATGCTCAAAGGCAACATCCATTCTTCTGGCAAAGCCTAAAAGGCGGTGGGTGATCACTTTGCAGCGCTCTACCGCATTGCTTATTCCATCAAGGGATTTTTGCAGCTTCTCTTTGTGTTTAAAATCTCCTGAAAACTCCATTAGGTCTGTCATCAGGCCAGCCTTTTGATCAATAATGGCGAGAGGATTGTTAATCTCATGGGCTACACCGGCAGCAAGTCTACCTATGGATGCGAGTTTATTTGTATGCTCTGCCTCATTAGTGGCGATATTTCTCTTTTTATCTGATTCCCGCAGGCGACTTGTAATAACATGAACAAGTTGGACAATGACGACCAGGGACAGAATGGTACAGCCCAAGAAAATAAGCCTCTGCCGGTGGCGAAACGAAGACCATGTTTCACCGTACTCATAACCTTCTTTGATTATACCTAATATCCATGGACTGTTTTCAATGTGAACATACGATTTTAAATACTTTACACCTTCGTACGTCTTATATCTGGTGGTTATTGCTCCCTTTTTAGGCCGGACAAAAAAGGGATGTTTTTCAAATATTTCACCAAATATATCTGATTTGGTCTGCAAAACTCCCTGGTTATTGGTCAGAAAAATATCATGGGAAGCCTTGGTGTTGATAGTTGACACATAATTTTGCAGGGTTTCGTCGTCTATACTTACCCGTAAAACCCAGTATTCTTCCTTGCCCGGCAGTTTATTGCTCACTGCAAGAACAAAATGGGGCACCTTTCTATACCCCATGAAAACATCGCTGATAAAAAGCCGCCTGGTAAGAACTTTGCCGTACCAACCCTGCTCACTATAGTCATAGCCTTGCAGGCGGAAAGGCCCGGCGTATCTTTTTTGAATTCCATTGGGACCAATCACGCCAAGATCGACAAAGCCGGGATATTGAATCTTTAAGAGAGCAAAGAGCTCACTGACAGCATTTTTCTCAAGAAGATCTTCATAACTGTACTCCCTGGAGACGAATTTAATCACGGATTGTAATTCGTGGATGAATGCCTCAACCGTTTTTTGAGCACCTTGGGTCTGCCAGAGAAGCTGCTCCATTTCCTCTTGTTTCAGGAGCCTTTTATACTCAGAGATATTTAAGCCTGTGGCAACAATGAGCGGGCTAAAAAAAATAATAAACATTACCCCGTAGAGCATAAGGCGAATACGCGTGTATCTTCGCCCCCTTTCACTCCACTGAAAAGGGCTGACTAAAAAATCGTTAATCTTCTGAAAAAATGGTCTCATTTTTCCAGGACCCTCTTTTTTGCCCCAGGCAAAATGGTACCTGCCTTGAGGAAACCCGCATTGGCGGCGTTCAAGGCCTCGGAATATGGCCCTATCACCGAGTCAACAACCTGGATCTTTTTCCAGGAAAGATACTTCAAGTGACTCTCTTCAATGCCGCCACAGATAACGGTGCTAATCCCCTCCTTAATGATAAGGGCGCATAAATCTTCAGCAGAGGGGCGATTCATCAACATTGTTCGGGGTGTTCCCAGAATTTCCTGATTCTCACAAAGTGCTATTAAGACTTCAGAGGTCAGGTCAAAGCGTGGAGCCACATTATTTTCTCGAATAGTGATAAGAATTTTCATTCTATAATATTACCCTTTAATCACTTGGCATATCCGCAAGCCTGCCAACTTCTGCCAACTTCCGTCTTTCAATTCAAGCCATACCTGTTGAGTTTGCGCCACAGGGTTGTTCTACCCCACCCCAATGCCAAGGCTGCCCTGGAACGATTGCCCCCTGTTTTTTTCATTGCTTCGAGGATCATTTCCTTTTCAACTTCACTCCAGCCTCCCGGACTGCTTTCGACCTGGTTCGTTCTTTTTTCCATATCTCTTTTGGGTGGAAATTCTTGTCCATCATTAACCTCAACCCTCTTTTCTTCTTGTGTCTGTACTTTTCGTCTGGGTGCTTGCTCAAATAGATATTTTGGCAGGCACTCTCTTTGGATTTTATTCTCCTGACATATATTGACTGCATACTCAACAATATTCCGCAACTCCCGGACATTGCCGGGATACCCGTATGATGTCAAAACATTAAGGGCTTTGTTGCTGTACCCCTTTATCCCCTTATTTAGGTTGCTATTAAATTCTCGAAAAAAATGATCAAGAAGAAGGCGAATATCCCCATCTCGTTCACGTAGCGACGGCAGGTGCAGACGCAAGACATTTAGACGGTAGAAAAGATCTTCCCTAAATTGCCCCATCTTAACGAGTTCTCTGAGGGAATGGTGAGTTGCGGCGATAATGCGGACATCAACCTTCACCTTCTTAACCCCGCCAACTGGAAAAAATTCTTTATCATCCAGCACCGAAAGGAGTTTAACCTGAAGAGTCAGGGGCAAATCGCCTATCTCAGTTAGGAAAATTGTCCCATCTTGGGCCAAGCGGAACAAACCTGGTTTATCTTTTACCGCCCCGGTAAAAGCGCCCCGAGCATGGCCAAACAGTTCAGATTCAAGCAGGGCCTCGGGCAGAGCGCCGCAATTGACTTTGATAAAGGGGTGTCGCGATCTTTTTGAGGTATTATGAATGGCCTCGGCAATCATATCTTTGCCGGTGCCTGTTTCTCCAGTAATAAGCACCGAGGCATCAGTATGGGCCAGCACCGGCATAAGTTCAAATATTTCCTGCATTTTGGGACTATGACCCAAAATTTTTTCCACATTATCATTGCTATGACGTTTTTTATCAAGAGACTGCAGGCCGGAGAGGTCTTCAAGAAAGACCAAAAGCCCGGCGGCATTGCCGGAATCGTCCACAAGTGAAGAGACGGTGAAATAGACAGGTATTTTCTTATGGTGCTGGGTAATAATATTGCCGGCAACAGAGAGACACTCTTCAGATTCAAGCACCTCACGGAATTGCCTGCCATGATTGTCGATATTACTGCGGAGTATGAAATCTGCGTACACACCACGGGCATCGGCATTTGCAAATCCGGTGAGCACCTCAAGAAAACTGTTCATTTCCACCACACACAGATTCTTGTCTAATATGGCAATGCCGTGCGGGACGCCATTTAAAATATCTGTCACCGCTATTTTTTTAAGGGGGTGCATGCTTGCAGATTTCATGGATAACCTATTCTCTCAACCGATAGACACGTTTTGCAATTATTCTTCATTGTGTACGTTTTATAATGTTCTATATCGTTTCAAACAAAGTATTTTTGCTACAACACTCCAGCTGCGCCCGATCAGGCTGACTCACGTAGAACTACTACGCTTCGCCAACCTGATCGAACACATCTGAAGCGTTGTCAAACATTTACATTCTGTTGGTTATCGCTGTTTTCCAGTGTTAGCCAAATATTTACTCCAAATTTTCTATATTTCTAAACTGGGAATCCAAGAAACCTTTGCTGTCACTTCTTAGCGATTTTGAATCGGGTTGAGCTAACTGCATACCCAGTATTTCTAAAAAGCAAGAGACCAGACCGTTTTTAGGGCGTCTGGTCTCTTGTTTCACAGGACTGAATCTTGGGTAGATCATCCTGCTCATATCTTACCTTCACAAATCCTTACAAGGGAACACCATCAAAAAACTTGGCATTGACCAGAAAATGCACGTAAATACTAGCGACATAGCCTAAAGCAATAACAGGCATCCATTTAAGATGGCCAAAGAATGTGTACATACCGCGAGCCTGACCCATGAGAGCCACACCAGCAGCTGAACCGATGGAGAGCATGCTGCCGCCAACTCCGGCAGTCAGAGTGGCAAGCAGCCATTGTCCCGTTGACATGTCAGGTTTCATGGTGAGGACTGCAAACATCACCGGAATATTATCAACAATGGCGGAAAGAATACCCACCATAACATTTGCTGGTGTCGCTCCCCAGCCGGTATACATGAGTTCAGAGACCATGCCCAGATAGCCGATAAAACCAAGACCGCCAACACAGAGGATAACGCCGTAGAAAAAGAACAAGGTATCCCACTCGGCCCTGGCGATATTTCTGAAGATATCAAAGGCTACGATGTCACCGAGTTGCTCATCCTCCTCTCCTCGCCTTCTCCTGAAAGCCTCTCCAGCCGTTTTATGGGTCTTTTTCAGAAAAAAGCCATAAAGTTTCAAATAGGCAAGACCTGTCATCATACCCATCATCGGAGGAAGATGCAGAAAATTGTGAAAGCTGACAGCGGTAGCAATGGTGAGCAGGAAGAGGACCATGACAACAACAGCACCCCGCTTCATATGCACATTGATCTCACAAGCGGCCGGTTTGAGATTGGGCACCGCAAAGCTCATAATAACAGCAGGCACCAGCCAGTTAACCGCAGAAGGGATAAAGAGATTAAAAAAGGTCTGGAAAGGAAGAATGCCTTTCTGCCACACCATCAGGGTAGTAATGTCGCCAAAGGGGCTAAAAGCACCACCAGCATTTGCCGCCACCACGATATTTATACAGGCCAGGCCGACAAATTTAACATTGTCCTTACCAATGGCCATAACCACGGCACACATAAGCAGGGCGGTGGTCAGGTTGTCTGCTATCGGTGAAATAAAGAAAGAAAGAACACCGGTGATCCAGAAAAGTTTGCGAAAAGAGAAACCGGCGCAGACCAGCTTGACCCTCAGGGCCTCAAAGACCTGCCTCTCCTCCATGGCATTGATATAGGTCATGGCCACCAGCAGGAAGAGAAAGAGCTCGGCATATTCAAGGATATTATGGCGTACCGCCACCTCTGCTGCATGGGTAAAACCGTGACTGGCGTAGACCCAGGCGATAATCCCCCAGATAAGACCGGCAGCCAGTAGAACGGGCTTGGATTTCCGTAAATGGGTAAATTCCTCGGCCATAACAAAACCGTAGGCTACCACGAAAATTAAGATTGAGGCATAGCCCACCCAGTTGGCAGTGAGGTCAATATGCTCCCCTCCACCCATAGCGGCGGCCCATGCCATGCCCGGCATGGCAATGAGCGCGGCAACAAGCAAAAATAATCTCTGTGAAAAAATAGACACTGTCTTCTCCTCCTTAAAATATATTGGCGAAATGTTGTCCCAGTTCCGCTAGCTTGGAACCGGGAGGTAAAATAGTTTCAAAAAGTCTAAGGGCTGAAGACTGAAAAACAAAAAATAAATTGTAACTATTCAGCTGCACTCCATCTTCGCCCATTTAGCTCTTCTCGAATAGCACAAGTATGCTTCGAAGCCCTAAATGAACGAGGTAAGCGTAGACTCCGATATGAAGCACACCTGAACAGTTACAACCTGGCGTTAAGGGTAATTTCCAGCCTAAGCTGAATAATTAAAATAAATTCAGTATTCAGCCCTTAGACTTCCTGGTATATCAACATATTAATATACCTTATTCAATGAAAAGCTCACGGTAAAACGGTTGCCGAAGTGCAGTGATTGTGTTTACCTTCCGTAAGATCTGCTCACAAATACCCCGGTCGGAGATTTGTCCGACCGGGGTTCGCACAACATTCAATTACATCGTAGGCGGCACATAAATCTGCATACCCATCAGCGGCCAGATAACGGCAACCGCAAACCAGGTAACAGCCATGAGTATAACACTCGCCGGAACCCCCCACATGAAGAATTCACCGGTGGTGAATTGTTTGGAGTTGTAGGCAATGGCGTTTGGTGCAGCACCAACCAGAAGCAGAAAAGGCATACCAGCCACAACTAGGGCAGAGAAAAGGATAACCTCTCCGGCAACTCCAAGGTAGGGAGCGATGACCAGGGCCACAGGAAGCGAAATGGCAATGGCAGCAACGTTCATAATGAAGTTGGTCATCATCATGACAAAGAAGGCCATGCCGAGGATAAAGACAATTGGGGGAGCGCTTTGAAAAAGAACCAGCCAATTTACAGCCAACCATTTAGCAGCTCCGGTCTCCCAAAGACAGAAACCGATGGACATGGCGCCGGCAAAAAGTAGAATAATATTCCATGGTATTTCCTCAAGATCATCAATGTCGAGAATATTGAGAAGGAAGAAAGCGATGGTGGAACAGAGCATAATTCCTGTTTTGTTCAGGCCTGCAAGGGCGGGAATAAAGTTCTTCAATGCAATGATCAAAACTGTTCCGATTACAACAACAGCAGTCAAGATCTCTTTTCTGCTCCAGCTGCCAAGTTCAGTATACATCCGACTTGCTTTTTCTTTGAGACCCGGGATCCTAGCCCTTTCAGGCTTCATGACAACCATGAAAAATCCCCAAAGCAAAAAGGTCATAAGCCAGCCAATCGGAAACATATACATGGTGAGCTCAAAAAAGCTGATATCAACATTCATGATATCTTTGTAGAAACCAAGTGCTATAGCGCCACGGGCGGCGCCAAGCAGGGTTACAATACTTCCTGCTCCTGCCACAAAGGCCATACCAATGAAAAGTCCCTTGCCGAATTTAGTCGGACTATCGTCATCAGAATAGAGGGCATGAATGGCCATGAGCAGTGGAAACATAGTGGCTGCAACCGCTGTATGGGCCATAACATGGGTCAGAGCCGCGGTCATGACAAAAACACCGAGATAGATCATACTTGTCTTTTCACCGACAATGGAGAGCATTTTGTAGGCAATACGCTTAGTCAAGCCTGTCTTGGTAAAGACCATACCAATAACAATGGAACCAAAGATAAAAAGAACTGATGGATCCATAAAGTCCTTGAAAGCCACCTTGGGATCGCGAATCATAAAAAGAGCCTGCAGGACACCGATAGTAAGACTGGTAACCCCGATTGGCACAACCTCAAAGACCCACCAGGTTGCTGCTAATAAGAATACAGCCAAAGCCCCTTTGGCCTGTTGGCTCAAGACAAAATGTTCCCCCATGGGATCAACGGCATCTGGCCAGGGTGGACAATAATAGACAAAGGCAAACAGACCAATGCCTGTAAACATAAATATAAGCCGTTTCCAATCAAACGGCTTTGTATCGTCAGCTAAAGCTACAGTTGTTGAATTACTCATGATTTTTTCCTTTTTTCCTCTCTTGTTGTTCCAAAGAAATTACAGTTTGCATACACCGCAGATTGCCGTAAATATCTCTTCCAGACGAATAACTCCAACAATGGCCCCATTTTCCCGAACCGGCAAAACGACCTCGTCGCTATGCAGCATTATCGACAATGCCTTCAGCAGAGAATCTTCTCCCTTGACCAAGTTTTTGGTTTTCGTCATAAAGTCACTGACAGGGGTGTCTTTTTTCTCGGAACATTTGTGAAAAAAAGAGTCTTCCCATAAGATAGCCAGATTCGGATACTCTCCGTCCTTGCCTTCGTGTCCTGGCACATCCACCAAACGCTTATCAAAGGCCTGAAGGATAGCTTGCAGATTTAGACGTCCGACAAGCTCGTTTTTTTCATTGACAACCAGCATTCCGCCATACCTAAGGCCATTTTTCTCGCCACAGGTGAAAGACAACAAGGTTTGTACAGCGTCGCTTAATGTTTCAGTATCCTTTATATGTGGATATTCATCTATTGAGACTATAAAATCTCTTACGACCGGGTTTTCTGCAGCCACAAGTTTTCTCCTCTTTTATTGTTAAAGTTAAAATTAAATATTAAGTCGACAGGTCCACTGCATGACCGAAATACAGTTTTCCTGATCCCAGATTTTTTATAAAAACCTGGTCGGAAAAACTTGGCCTGGGCATATATTTCTCTGCCAATTATAAATTAGTGGGGGGGGTTACCAGCTTTTGGTTTTCAAAATTGCTTTCATCTCATCTTGAGATTTCTTTTCCATAACCAGCATTCTTTTATGTTTGGCCTCACCGATTTTCTCAAGAAGGACGTTTAGATCCACCGGTTTTTCCAGGAAATCTTCGGCACCAAGTTTCATTGCCTCAATGCCGGTTTTAACGGTGGCCTGGCCTGTCAAAATAATGATTTCTAGATCTGGCCGTTTTTCCTTGATCCGTTTCATCGTTTCAATGCCATTGATGCCGGGCATGGCCAAATCCACCACGATAGCATCAAAATTCTTGTCTTCAACCTGGGATACCGCATCTTCACCACTTGTCACCGAGTTGACATGCAGGCCTCTGGTTTCAAGGCGCTCAGAAAGCACTTCTAAGAACTGCTCCTCATCGTCAACCAACAACACATTGGCTTCTAGTTTATCTGCCATTTTTTTTCTCCTTAGGTTTAAGGTTTCTCTATTTTTCAAAATGGATATACAAAATACTTTTGTATTATAATTGTAATTATTCATCGTAGGCCGGGAATTACCCTTAACTCCGGCCTGTAACTGTTCAGGTAAGCGAGTATGCGAGACTCCGAAATGGGCGAAGATGGAGTGCAGCTGAATAGTTACTTATAATTTAGATTGTCTGGACTGCAGGCTTCCCGTCTCAGGCCGCCGCATTACTTGATATCTTTTTATAGGCTTCCCCAATGGTTGAGGATAATTTTTCAATATCTGTGGGTTTTTGCAAATAAGCATATGCCCCCAAGTTCATACATGTTTCCCGATCAGCTTCAGATCCGTGCCCTGTTAGAATAATGATCTCAATATTAGGGTTTGACTCCTTCGTCTGTTTCAAAACCTCAATACCATTGATACCGGGCATTTTAAGATCCAGGACCATAACATCAGGCTTATCGTCATCAATGAAATCCAAGGCCTGCTGGCCATCAAACACGGCATATGAACCAACATTTCTAGTCACAAGTCTTTCGGACAATGTCTGCACATATTCTTTTTCATCATCAACCAGCAAAACTTTTGGTGGAAGCTCAAACTGCTGATCGCGATAAACTGAGGTCCTGTAACCTTTCCCCTTTTGCACATCTACGCCATCAACACCATGAACGGAGGCAGCAATTTCAGAGAGCTCTTCACTGATCTTGCTGAAACTGAAGGCGCTCTTATTAACCTTTAGGCAAACGTGACTATTGCGTGTTTCTACCTCAACCTTTTGCCCCTTAGAGGCTAAGGCATGTTCAACTTGGGCCGTGAGGGCAAAATCTTTCACTGCCTGCATCGATTCTTCTGTTTCCAACACTGAGGTTTTATTTAAGTTTTTCTGAATGAGAGCAACAATCTCCTTCACACTGCTTTCTCCTGCCGGCAATACGATATCGTATAGTGAGGGATCATAAGCCTCTTTCTGAAAGAGAAAATCAGTCCAGCCATAAACACTTTTATCAGAGCTACGAATTTCCTTAGAAGCCTTGCCTTCAGAAACACCTGCAGCCTCAGCCGTTTTGATCCTGCCCGACTTACCATCAACCACCAGCACCTTTAAGACATGGGTCACATCATGGGGAATAAGGAGAGAGGTGAAACCATAGTAAATAACGTTTTGTTTCTGTTCCATCCGCTCAGCCAATACAGACTTGAGATGAGCAACATTATGTTCTCTCTCTAAGGTGAATTTATTGAAAACGGATGTCTTATCATAAATGGCTTGTTCCAGTTTGTTTCTTTCTGCAAGATTCTTGCTACATGCGTCATTTATAATATCTTCGTCACTAACCACCTCAAATGATATTAAAGATTTTAATTGATCCCTAATCTCCTCTTCGTTGGTAAATTTACTGCAAAACAGTGCTATAGATGGCATATAGGTCTCCTTTTTAGGTGTTTTTAAATAATTAGGCAAACACGTGGTGAATTTGTAGCCTATTATTGCAACAGGTGTGCCAGAGAAAGTTTTTTATGCTTTTGTAAGTAAATACAATCACATAGCAAACAAAAAAACACACCCATGCAATTTCCCCAATGAAACACTATGGAACACCCAAATACGTTTCATCTGTTCCGTTTCGCGCTCCCCCCCCAGACACAGACGCACCCCACAGACAAACGAAACATCTTGGAACAATCGGTTCAATCTGTTTCACGGTTATCGAGTAAACTTATGTGTTATATTTGAGAGAACAGGACGTGCTGACCATTTTATATGTTTTTTGAAAAAAGTGACCCAGTCCCGCCCTACCCTCTTTCCATACATCTCTCAGGAGGAGCAAATTTCCACCAACTCTTAGCACTACTTTTTTACACGTTTCCACCTTGAATATTCCATCGCAAACCCTACTATTTGCTACCAATTCTTAAAGCACAGCGATCTCTTCTTGCCCTGTTTCCACTCATCCTCCCTCCCCTACCTCCGATCGCTTACTATATTTTCCAGCAATACCAACATGTTGGGCCAGCACGCACTTATCTTTTTGGAATTTTCGCCCCTTTTATTTGACAATACCCCTGTACACTAAACCCCTTCGCCTTCTTCCATTTTACGCCCCTAATCTAATCCTTTTCCGCTCCGGTAAATCAAACACACAACCACCACCAAAAACTAAACCGAGCCTGACAAAAAGCTGTGACGACAGCGCATAAAAAAAACAGACACACCGCCTTCCCAAAAACTGAGCATGCAGTTAGCTCAGCTAAACTGGATTCCCGTTAAAAGCGTACTGGAACAACAAACCCTCGGTTTTTTTCACCTCTGGACGCGTCTTTCCCGCGTGTTGCCAATGGGGCCCAAGGAAACCCTTGGTGCCACTTCTTAGCAATTTCAATCAGGTTAAACAAACTGCATACCCAGAAAACCACCGGGCTTTTGATGATTACGGCCTACTTTTTTTCAACTATTTTTCCCACATAAAATGCATCTACGTTGCCACCCTCCCCTGCTTATTATCAAAAGCCTTACCCCCCTGAGCAAACACGCCAAGGCCGTTCTTTCTAGGCAACCACCCTACCCAACCAAGGTTTTTATTTTACCCAGCACCGCGCAAACCATAAACTGCTCCACCTCTTCCATTTTTTGCAGCCACTCCAAACCCTTGCCCAACCACACACAGCCGCCCTGCTCTCTTTCCCGCTCAATGCCCCAGATGTTTCACGTGAAACATCTGAATTGACAACGGCAATATATTATGGTTTTGTTCAAAAAAATTTCACATCAATTAAAAAACGGGAACACAATGGCTCAAGGTAAAATTTTTGCCCTCGCAAACCAAAAGGGCGGGGTTGGTAAAACAACAACGGCAGTAAATCTAGCATCTGCGGTGGCTAAACTAGGAAAAAAAACACTTCTGGTTGACTCGGACCCCCAAGGAAATGCCTCAAGCGGGCTTGGCATAAACACAGCAGACATGGAACATCATCTGTACCACTGTTTCATGAATGAAGCAGATGTGGCCCAGGCAATCAGGCC
Organism: Desulfurivibrionaceae bacterium; assembly: GCA_030145275.1. Taxonomy (GTDB): domain Bacteria; phylum Desulfobacterota; class Desulfobulbia; order Desulfobulbales; family VMSU01; genus JAQYVV01. The sequence goes on from JAQYVV010000003.1 coordinate 58,079, forward strand.
GGCAGATAAAGAGGGGAATTTATTTGTACTGCCGACCCACATAGACCTTATAGGTGTAGAGGTCGAACTTGTAGCAGCAGTAAAAAGAGAACGATTCTTAACAGAAATGTTAGCGCCCCTTTTAGAACATTATGAATATATCTTCATTGACTGCCCCCCTTCCTTGGGACTACTCACGATCAACGCCTTAACCGCTGCCAATTCTGTGATCATTCCCCTCCAGTGTGAATATTATGCTCTGGAAGGCTTAAGTCAGCTTGTCCGGACTATTCGCTTAGTCAAAAATTCATACAATCCAAACCTAACGATTGAGGGTATTGTTTTAACTATGTACGATAGGCGGAATAAATTAACGCACCAGGTTGCCAAAGAGGTCAAACAACATTTTAATAACCAGGTATACGATACAGTTATCCCAAGAAATGTAAGATTAAGCGAGTGTCCAAGCCATGGCGTCTCTATCCACAATTATGACACCAAGTCGTCTGGAGCATTGAGTTATATGAACCTTGGAAAAGAATTTTTAAAAAACCAAGACAATTATGGGAGAAAGTAAATGAATATGAAAACCGGTTCCCCACTAGGAAAAGGATTAAAGGCTCTTCTTCCTGTTTCTTTCATGGAAAATGGAATGGATTTAGAGGCAGAAACATCAGAAAGAAATTCACCATATTTCCAATGTTCCATTGATTTTATTAGTGCAAATCCATACCAACCAAGAAAAGATGTGGAGCATGCCGCACTAGACCAACTTGCCAACTCAATACGTGAAAAAGGCATACTGCAGCCGTTAATTGTACGTAAAATAGAAAAAAACCGCTATGAGCTTATTGCTGGCGAGAGACGCTTAAGGGCTGCAAAAATGGCGGGCCTTGAAAGGGTACCTGTAATAGAAAAAGATATAGCCCTGTCTGACAGACTGGAGATAGCCTTAATTGAAAACATCCAAAGAGAAAATCTAAACCCACTTGAGGAAGCTGAAGCCTATGCCAAACTAATGAGTGAATTTGGCATGACCCAGGATTCGGTGGCAAAAAGAGTGGGGAAGAACAGGTCAACAATTGCCAACAGTGTGAGAATCCTGCAATTACCGGAAGAAATAAAAGAAGACCTTGCCGCAGGAATTATATCATCCGGGCATGCAAGAGTACTGGTGAGCCTTGGCGATCCGAAGCTTATGAAACTGCTAAGAGATGAAATAGTCACAAACAAACTCTCTGTCAGAGACACGGAAGCCTTGGCGAAAAATTACAAATCTCCCCAGGAACCGACCAAGAAAAATAAAGAAAAACCAACTCCCAGTTTACCTGATTCATATTGCCAGAGCCTGACCACAAACATGATCAATTATTTAGGTTCAAAAACAAAAATTATCCAAAACGGCAACCGCGGGAAAATTGAAATTGCCTACTCTTCGGTAGATGAGCTTGAAAGGTTACAGGCTCTAATCACCAAACAAAACCCGTAACTGTTCAAAAACACTCCATATGAAGACGATCAGGCCAACCAGCATACAGGGAGTATTGCTGATCGGCCTGATCGTCTCCCTCTGAAGTGTTTTTGAGCAGTTACCTACAGATGGAAATAGTGTAATAAACAACACCCCTTTAATAGTTAACAAGGTTCCATTAAACCCTATGAATACATTCCAAACAAATGCAACCGTTGTCAAAACTGAACAATTAGGGCCACAGATTTATCGCCTAACTTTTTCGGCTTACGATATAGCAAAGAGTGCAAAACCCGGCCAGTTTGTGATGCTCAAGGCATCACAAGGTCTTGACCCCCTACTCAGAAGACCTTTTTCTATTCATCAAGTAACTGAACAAGGAACCCTGCAGATTCTCTTCAAGGCCATAGGGAAGGGGACTCAATATTTATCCGCCCTTAAAGTTGGCGACGTCATTGATATCGTCGGTCCTTTAGGAAACGGTTTCGACATAAACACTGCTGGAGGACATTGCCTGGTGGGAGGAGGCATGGGCATAGCACCAATGCTCTACCTGGCAAAAGAGATTATCAAAGGCAATAAGCCGGTCGATCTTAAAATTATACTCGGTGCCCAGAACAAAGATGAAATAGCCCAACTTCTATTAAATTTCTCAGAATTGGGTGTAGAAGTCATCCATGCAACCGATGATGGAAGCTCAGGGCATCATGGTTTTGTAACGGAATTAATGGAGCCAATTTTAACAAATAATAATGAGAAGGACTGGAATATCTATTGCTGCGGACCACATCCTATGATGAAACAAGTAGCCTCCATTTGCGACAAAAATAGCTGGAATTGTTGGGTCTCAATGGAGACCATGATGGCATGCGGAATCGGGGCCTGTCTTGGGTGTACCATCCAGGGCATCAATACTATCCAGAAACAGAGTCAAAACTATATGCATGTCTGTAAAGATGGTCCAATTTTCAGGGCCGCAGATATTAAGTGGTGAAAGAAATGTTAAAAGTTAGAATAGGATCCCTTTCCCTGCCAAATCCGGTGATGACAGCATCAGGCACCTTTGGTTATGGCAAGGAGTATGAAGATTTTGTCAATATTCACAAACTCGGCGCCATTGTGGTCAAGGGAATATCTTTTGATCCTAGACCTGGCAATCCTCCCCCTCGCATCGTCGAAACTGCCTGCGGGATGTTAAATGCCATAGGCCTTCAAAACGTAGGGGTGGAAAGATTTATAGAGGAGAAGCTCCCTTACCTGCGCAATATGAATTGCCGGGTGATCGTCAACATCTTGGGAGACAGCGTTGAAGAATATTGTGCAATCACCCAAAGGTTGAACGAGGAGAAAGGAATACAGGCAATTGAACTAAACATCTCCTGCCCCAATGTAAAAAAAGGGGGCGTTGCCTTCGGCACCAACAGTTCCATGGCCCATGAGGTTGTAAGCCAGGTACGGAAAGAGACCTCCCTACCATTAATCGTAAAGCTCTCCCCAAATGTCACAGATATTACAGAAATGGCCAAAGCGGCCGAAGATGGCGGCGCCGATGCTGTTTCTCTTATAAATACACTTATTGGCATGGCCATTGACATTCACAAAAAGAAACCTGTCTTGGCAAACACCATTGGAGGCCTGTCAGGTCCGGCAATTAAACCAGTGGCCTTACGTATGGTTTGGCAGGTGGCTGATGCCGTTAAAATCCCTGTGATTGGCATAGGTGGAATTTCAACTTGGCAGGATGCTATAGAATTTATCCTAGCTGGTGCCAGCGCAATCCAGGTTGGCACCGCCAATTTTTTTAATCCCAGAATTACTGATGAAATAATTATTGGTATAGAGGATTATTTAAAGAAGAATAAGTACTCTTCTGTTCGGGAGATTATTGGACTGGCTAAAAATTGACCTAGCAATTTATGCCCCATGCGAGAAAACACCATACAAAGGGTGTCGTTTAATTAACAATTAGAAAATAACAATTGATTATTAATTATTAAAACATGCTCAACAGCATCGCTTTTTCAGAGAAAGAAAAATAATTAATAATCAATGGTCAATTGATCGACATATAGCTTAAGTCAATAATACAAAAGAAGGGTACACAGAGAACACCAACCACCAGCCTGTAGTTCCCTTTCAACTAGCATCTTGCATCTTTCAACTTGCATCTACAGATTTTACCACTAAAAAGGACCTCAATTGCAAAAAATAATAAACTGGCAGGAAATTGACACCGTCCTCCTGGACATGGATGGCACCCTTTTGGATAAACATTTTGATGATTATTTTTGGGAGCATTTTGTGCCGCAGATCTACAGTAAAAAACATGGCACTACTGAAATCGAAGCAAGAAAGGTATTACTTAGTAAATATAAAAGCAGGGAAGGAACCCTAGACTGGACAAGCCTGGACTATTGGTCGGAGCAGCTCGACCTGGATATCCCGGAACTTAAAATTAAAATTGACCACCTAATCCAGGTCCATCCATACGTAATAGACTTCTTGTTGTTCTGCCGTGAACAAGGCAAAGCCATACACCTGGTGACTAACGCACACAGCAAGACCCTAGATATAAAAATGAAAAAAACAGCCCTCTCCGGCTATTTTGACCGCATTGTCTGCGCAGAAGAGATAGGAGTAGCCAAGGAAGACCCCATCTTCTGGGAAGGCCTTGCAAAGATTCTTCCCTTTGACAGGGAAAGAACCATGCTGGCCGAAGACACAGAAAAAATTCTCCACTCAGCCAATCAGTACGGCATCAGGCATCTCATTTTTGTGGCACGGCCAAGCAGCCAGGGGCCCGTGGTAAATTCTAAGAATTTCCCTTCTATTGTCTATTTCAAAGAATTAATTGATATGACAGAAGAAAGGTAAAAGGCTGGAAGGCCCCAGAGAGAGGTTGAAGTTACGCTTGGGAGTTTACCCATGTTATGCAATTCTCGCTGCATAGTTACAAAATATCAAAAACTTAGATTCATTGTCCCGGCGTAAACTTGATAATCCAGGGAACTGTCGTCATCGTTCACATCCACAAACATAAATTCAGCGGAGATGGTTTCAGAAATAGTGTAGGTCAGGTAGAAATCAAATTCAGTGGCTCCTTCTGAGGTCAAGTCAATTTCTGTGTCACCTAGGACGGCTGAAGCCGTGACAGGACCAAAGGTATATTCCGCATCAATATAGAGGGTATTATCATCCCGAGAGGCGCCATAAACCCCTTCTTCCATCGGATCAAAGGTGTTATTGCCAATGGCGCTAAGCCCTACCCGCTCGTCATCACTCATTACATAATAACCGACACCGAAACTCCAGTTTTCAGCGGCCAGAGAGGCATGAATATTATAAGAGTATGCGTCCTCATCCGTGGATGAAACGGTATCTTCAGCATAGATGGCAAAGGTACCATCGAGTCCGGCCTTAAGGCCTTCCTGGATTGAGATGGAATAATCAGCAGAACTTCCATAGGTGGTTACCACATCATTTTGATGCAGTAGAAAAGGAGTCGCGGTAAATATTTCCGGGACGATATCGAATGCTGCAATAAAAGAAAAAACTGTATCGGAAGCCCCAGCTACAACATCGTCTCCATCAAGCCAAGTATTATCAATCCCATCCATATCGTAGGCGGTAGAGGCATTAGCGACCCAACGGTTCATAACACTGGCGTAGAAGGTCATGTTTTCTAGCGCTCCAACGGTGAACTGCACTCCCTGATGTACATCACCATCGGTGACAGGAGATGCTTCAAACTGGGCCCGACCAATTAGCAGTTGAGAGTTACTGCATGGCAAAGCGTAATCAAGATATAAATCACGCAACATCGCTTTATCACGGAATTCGCCATTATCACTAAAGGCATGTTCATATGATTTCCGGGACCATAATTCCTCAACCCCGATAAAATAAGCCCCAAGTTTGGCACCCTTAAATTCATTGCTAAGATAACCAAGCTCAAGGTAAGCGCTTCCAATATTGCCGTCATCGTCATTATCTTTGGCTTGATTAACTCTAAAATTAACACCGATTTCGCCGGAAACTGTTCCAGTTCCAAAGGCAGTAGACAGTGAGTCAGAAAGTGAAGCAGATGGCGTTGATGCCGAGGCAAGAGTTGACTGCATCATGACTGTGGCCAGAATTGGCAGAAATATTTTTTTCAACATGGAAAACCTCCATACAAATAATTGGGAATAAGAAGAACAAAAAAACCTGTGCTTATAAATTAATTAAGAGGTCTTTGAAATATTTGGGAATGACCCCTCCAAACATTATAAGGCACTGAGCAAAAAAAATCCCTTTGTCAGCCGGAGCCAACAAAGGGATTAGTGTAACTACTAACTAACTAAAATGGTAGAAAATATAATTAGAAAGTCATGTTTAATGTATTTTTGACCATCATGACGTCATCTTCTTCCGTGTTGAGATTATCTACTATGGCGTCACCAGCATCCCAATAACCGAAGTTGAGAGAATAGGTCAGATTGTCAAGTAATTTATAAGCAGCTCCTACATTTACTTCCCAACCAAGATCATCATCACCGCCGGCATCTTCTTCCAACCAGCCTCCACCAATAGCAGAGTTCAGACTAAGCTTATCATCAACAGTGTAGCCAAAAGATGCCACGATCATATGCTGACCCAAAGCAGAGGCAAGAGCATTGTATACAGTAGCGCCATCTTTAGCATTTAGAACGCCAGCTTCTTCACCGGTCATGATCATAAGTGGTTGCCAATCGTTACCAGCAAGACCAAAAGATTCGTCCTCATCATCAGCGTCATCGTCTCCAGAGAGGTACCAGTAGGAGAGTGTGGCATCTAAGGCATCAAATTTGCCGCCAGCCTCTACCATAACAGCCCATGAGTCATCATCCATATCGGCACCGCCATCAGTCTCATAGTCACCAAACTTGTGAGTAATTTCAGTCCCTACAAATAAATTGTCAAAATTGACTTTGGCATAACCTTGTACGCGCCAATCATCATGCTGTCTATCACCATCAACTGCAGTGTCAGTAAATGCATTATCAATATATATTAAGCGAGCTCCTGCCACGGTGGTATCTGTTTTATAGTCCAAATGTACAGAGTACCAATCACTATCGCCATCAGTTATATCTTTATCGGCTAAATCAGCTTCGTCATACTTCACATACGCAAGACTCAAAGTATACGGTTTCGCAAGGAAGTTTGTAGCCCATATGATACCATCTTCACGGCCGGCACTATTTCCAAATTTGGAGTACCCGTAAGAGCCCCAAGGAACCCGACCAATTAAAACTGTTCCGACAGGAGAATCATACTGCATATACAGCTTATCGATATCTACACCACCATCAGCTGTGGCTAGGTGATTTGTATCATGTCCCCATACACTGTCACTCAACAATCTAATTTCAGCTTTTATTTTAGTTTTATCGTTAATGGTCAAAGTAGGATACAACCTAAAATCACTCTCAAACCATGCAGATGATGCATCTTGATCTACACCATCCACTCCAAGATCAACACCCGTACCAACACCATTTTTAGAGGCATTACCAATGTAATTGCCGTCAATAGAATAGTAACCACTGATCTCAAATTTATCATAGGCAGCAGCAGTTGAAGCAATGCCTGCTACCAGGCCAAGGGCCAATGCGGTAGATAATACTTTTTTCATCTTATAAAACTCCTTTCTAATTTTTTTTTGAAAAATCCTAACGAAAAAACCTCGAAAAAACAGCAATATTTCTTTTACATTTAGAAACATTTGACAACTCTTTCCTGGTCCCTCCTTTTTCGTTCCCCATTTTCAAAATAAGGACACCTCAGCCAAAAACACTATGTCTTAAGCCTTTTAGAGCATCCATACAAATAAAAATTCTAAATATTATCAGAATTAAAGGTGTTTATATCTACTTCCACAAAGATTTGTCAAGTAAATAAAGCATTTTATTACATATTTTTTATTTTTCTGGCTTTTTATCGGGAGAAATATGTCTATATGTAGGGGGCTTTCTTTCAGATAATAGTCAAACTGTACCATATTTGGTATACAAAAACTTAAGGATCCGGAGCTGAAGACTTGATGAGAAAATTTGAAATTACAAGTTTACAGTTGCCAGTTCAACTGCGTCGAGATGGGGGAATTATTCGTAATGAGTCCACATTCTGTGTGGTTTTTACAATTCTCTCACCTGGCAAGAGTTGATAAACTAAACTGAATGGTGCTAAATATTTATTCTACGAAAGCTCGCACCTTTTAGATCCCCATCCAAATTTTCACATGCAGGTGGGTTTTAGCAAGAATCTTCCTTCAATATGAAGGATAACCTTTCTACTTATCGTCCTCACCAAAATCTAAGGGGTACATAAGGACAGTGCTTTCTGAAGCGGAAAAAATTTCATCAACTCCGGTGCTCAAGATAACCCCTACGTATAGAATTGCCTTGCCTGGTTCGTCATCGATCATTTTGAGCTGGTAGTCTGCGATATACCCATCAATTTTTCGGGTGCGCCATAATTCGGTGAGACCAATACCATTCCAGGCCAAGCCATGAATCTCGCCATCCGGATAGCTTTTCAGGTTGGTAAAGGCCCGGGAGGCGGAAGAGAGATTTTTATTCACAATAACATCTGCTTTATCATCTCCGTTCAGATCAGCTATAATAATTCGTGAAGGTATATAGTATCGCTTAACATTAGCGGCGCTATACTCCATTTCCAGCTCCCCAACAAATCTTTTGGTTCCACCGTAATAGTCGGAACTTTTCCACATCTGTTTGCCGTTCTGGCTGAGAACTTTGATCTTATCACTCTGGTTGATGGCAACCAGCTCCATGCGCCCGTCTGCCTCCAGGTCAACAAAAGCAAAATCAAACATATTGACACTCCCCGGCACCATAATCTGTGTGCCTGCCTGAACCCTGCCGTCTTTTTGCTCTAACTGATAGATGCCGGGCTCGAAAGACTCGCTGTCCATGCTTCCTTTCTGGCCCGCCAAGACCATACCATCTCCGGGTACTTGCATGGCTCTAATATAAAAACGGGCGTCCTGGAAAAGATAATCCAGTTTTTCACCCTGCCACTCCATGCAAAAGGAGTTTGGTCTGTTTTTTTCATTGGTGGATACGTAAATTTCCACCTTGCCATTATTATTCAGATCAGCCAGGCTGATATAATGAATTTTATAACGCGCCCCCACCGGTGCTTCGGCAATTTTAGCGAACCGGCCTTCTGTCCGCCTGTATACCGTAACCTTGGTGCGGCTCGCAATAACCACGTCATCTGTTCCATCGCCATCTACGTCACCAACATCCATGGCCTGCATAGCCATTGGAAAATTCTGGCTTTTGCTAAATCCGAAAGCGCCGGTAACCCCTAGCGGTCGAATAAAGGGAGAACCGTAAGCCCCACCAGCGCCGAAAAAGGCCCGATCAGGATGGGCCGTTTGATAGGACGTATTCATTGCTTGGGGAACCGGGGCCAGGGCCTGAACCTGGGGCATGGCTGCTGCTGGACGCTGACGCCCCAAAACCTTTTCACCAATATCCCAGGCAAGGGTGTTAATTGCCATGATCACATCATCTTCTTTTGGGGCGGTGGCATAAAAATCGAGGCTTTCCTTGCTCTTGGTATCAAAAACCTTGGCATCAAGACTTGCGCCCCCCCCAAGAGATGTAAAGCTACCTGAAACCAGATAATCTGCGCCTAGGGTTTTTCCTATTTGGGCAAATTGTGCCAGAGTGATCATCTCAGCCCCTGTAAGAACCTGATCCATGGCACTCTTGGAAATTATTTTCACGCCACCCCCAGTTGCAAGTCGGCTGGCAAGCATATCTCGAATACCATTTTTCAGATAGGAAAGGTCCTTGGAGGCATGAACCTGAAAAGGAACAATTGCTATGGATTTGTCTTGTTGCTGCTCCTCGGCCTGTGCCTGATTCTGGAAGAAAGCGAAAACAAAACAACTTACGAGGAGAAGAAAAAACGATTTTTGAAAAGTATGAGACATGATGGGTCTTCCTTTTTTAAGTCCAATAAATAGAATTCGTGGAACTATTACTGTGAATCTATTAGCTGAAATAGATATTCGTGCTTGCTTTATAAGCATATAAAAATAAATTTCTATATTTTTTTTGAGAAAATACTTTTTCTGAGTAAAAAAGGCGATGTTTTTCTTGAACCTGGGCTGAGCTATGCAGGTTTTTCTTAAAAAACAACACCTTACCATATAATGTGGTCTCAAGGTGAAAAGAGGTACAATATGTTGTATTTTTCCCTTTACTTTTCCCTCTTCCCCTGCCTATAATTTCTATTGGGTGTTAGTATTTCCACAAAGTCCTGCCTAGCCCAGCAGGGCTGAATAAGATTCAGGAGATTAGACCTTAAACTTTTTTTAAAAAAAATCTTTTTGAGATGCTGCCACAAAAAACACGATAATAACCACTAAAACTCTAAGCAAACGCAGGGGGTTATGCCATGTTTCTCGATTTTCTTCTCTTGATAAGTCTTGGCCCGATTATAGCTTTTTTTATCTATTACCTCAGCGATGACAGGGAAAAGTCCAGGAAATATTTGGAAGAAAACCGGAGCTGGGACCTGGGTTAAGCACTTATCCAGCAATACTCAAGTCACCAGACAGAACCTCATGAACATCCCCGTTCCGATCTTGAACCCGGAGCAGACCTTCGGCGTCGATCCCTAAAGAGACCCCTGACACTATTTTGTGCTCAGGAGTCACCCAGGTCATTTTTCTGCCAACGGTTGCATCTTTTTTGCGAAAATCCGCTAAAACTTGCTGAATTTCTCCATTTTCTAATCTCTTCAACTCAAACTCAATACTTTTCAAGACCAACGCCAATATATCACCACGATTAAACCTCTTGTCGGTAGAGATAAAAAGAGAAGAGGCCTTTTCGGTCAGCTCGGCTGCAAAGGCGCTCTGCTCTGTGTTGACATTTAGGCCTACACCTATAATGACCAAGATTTTATCCTGAACCTTACCACAATTTTCGCTGAGTATGCCTCCGACTTTTTTAGAATCAAGAAGCAGGTCATTGGGCCATTTTATCAAGGGCGAAAGCCCGGTACTTTCTACAATAGCGTTACAAAGTCCCAGGCCTGCCGCAAGAGTTGTCTTGGCCAAATGTGCAGGGGCAAGGCGAGAATGCCAGATCAGGGAAAAATAGAGTCCAGTTCCCGGGGGAGACTGCCAGACCCTTTCAAGACGGCCACGGCCATGGGTCTGCATTTCGGCAAGTACCACCGTACCACAGGGAGCCCCATTTTTGGCCAAGAGTGCTGCCTGGGAATTTGTGGAGTCTGTACTCTCGTAGGAGATCACCTGCCGGTTGCCTAGGTGAGCGGTTTCTTTTATTTTTTGCAAAGTGTCAGTCATTTTAATTGCCACAGATGATTCTTGGTCAAGCCTGTCGAATTCTTGACTTTTAAGGCTATATAGTATAGAATTCGTTGTTTTTCCAAGTAATTATTCAAACACAGGTGGTATAAGTTGAAAGTAAAGGCATTAAAAGGTTTTAAAGATATTCTTCCTGATGAAGTAGGCTCCTGGCAGTTTATTGAGGCAACAGCACGAGACATTTTTCAGCGCTTTGGTTTCTCTGAAATAAAAGTACCTATTTTAGAAAAAACCTCTCTCTTCGCTCGCTCAATCGGCGAAACCACGGATATTGTTGAAAAAGAGATGTACACCTTCGAAGACCGCAACGGCGCTCTCATCACAATGCGGCCAGAAGGCACTGCCTCGGTTCTGCGCGCCTTCATCGAACACAGTCTGCATACGAAAAAACCAGTTCAAAAATTGTTCACCATAGGCCCAATGTTTAGGCATGAACGTCCCCAAATGGGCAGGCTGCGCCAATTCCACCAGATGAGTGTCGAGGTTTTGGGCGCAGACCAACCCCTGCTAGATGCGGAGGTTATGGCGATGGCCTGGTCTGTTCTCGACACAATTGGCCTGCCAATAAGCCTGGAAATAAACTCTTTAGGGTGTGCCGCCTGCCGTCCTGATTTTAACAATGCCTTGGTAGACTTTCTTGAGGAAAGAAAAGGGGGAATATGCGAAGACTGCGAACGCCGCCGCCACAAAAATCCCCTCCGCGTCCTTGACTGTAAGAGCGAAAACTGCCAAAAACTATATAAAGATTCACCATCCATCCTTGACCATCTTTGCCAAGGTTGTGATGATCATTTCAAGGTCGTTGAGCAAGGCCTGACAATGCTAAACATCCCGTACAAGGTAAACTCCTTTATGGTCCGGGGGCTTGACTACTATACCCGAACAACCTTTGAGCTGATCACTGATGCCTTGGGCGCACAGAGTGCAGTTGGCGCCGGCGGGCGCTACGATGGTCTTGTAAAACAACTAGGCGGCCCCAACCTTCCTGGAATCGGTTTTGCCATAGGAATGGAACGCCTGGTCCTTTTACTACAGCAACACGCCGAAATACAAAAAAAGCCCAAAAATGATATTTTCATAGCGGCCTTAGGCCCGGCAGCCCAAGAAAAGGCCTTCGTTATAACCAATGCCCTCCGGAAAAGAGGCTTGACCGCAGCCATGGACTACGCCGACCGCAGCTTAAAAGCCCAAATGAAACAGGCCGACAAACTTTTTTCCAAATACACTCTTATTATTGGCGATGATGAACTGGAACGGGGCGAGGGGACGCTTAGGAATATGGTGACTAAAGAGCAGGTGGGAGTGCCTTTGGGCCGTGGTAATATGGATTTGTGGAGCCAGGAACTCGCTGAGAAACTGGAAATTTGATACTTGGTAGAAGTAGCTATGAAAGATGTTACTGATCTTGATGTTTACAATTTAGCCGAGACTCTTTCAGATCTAGTTTGGAATCATTACGATAATTGGCCTCCAAAAGTAAAAAGTACAATAGGGCGACAGATCGTTCGTTCTGCTGATAGTATTGCCGCTAACATCGCAGAAGGTTTTGGCAGATACACTCCAGCGGATAGGAAGCTTTTTTACAGGTATGCACGAGGATCTTTTGAAGAAACAAAATGTTGGCTTAGAAAGCTCATTCGCAGAAAAATAATTTCACAAGATATTGATCAATTTACGACAGTCATAGAAGAACTTGGCCCCAAATTGAATGCATTCATAAGAGCCACAAAATGACTGCCCCAAATTTCAAGTTTCCATTATCAAATTTCATAAAAAAGGAGAACCCCTATGGAATCCATGGGCGGATTGAGAAGAACACATAATTTAAACGAGCTTACCGCAGCAAATATAAACGAAGAAGTGACCCTTATGGGTTGGGTACTGCGGCGCCGGGACCACGGTGGCGTTATCTTTGTTGATCTGCGAGACAGAAACGGCATCACTCAAGTTGTCTTTAATCCAGAAAACAATAAAGAGGTTCATGCAAAGGCCCATGACCTGCGCAGCGAATGGGTTCTTGCCGTGCGCGGTAAGGTTATGCACCGCCCGGAAGGAATGACCAACACGAAACTGCAAACCGGTGAAATTGAGATCATGGTTGAGGAGTTGCGTATCTTAAACACCAGCCCGACCCCGCCTTTTCCTTTGGATGAAGAGACAGAGGTTTCCGAAAACCTGCGACTTAAATACCGCTATCTTGATCTCAGACGTCCTGCCATGGCCAAAAATCTCATCCTGCGCCACAAAGCCAGCCATGCAATCAGAAACTATCTGGATACAAATAACTTCCTTGAAATTGAAACCCCGATGCTCACCCGTTCCACCCCGGAGGGGGCCCGGGACTACCTGGTACCAAGTCGGGTAAACGCCGGGAAATTCTACGCCCTGCCCCAATCACCACAGCTCTTCAAGCAACTCTTGATGGTTTCCGGCATGGACCGCTACTATCAAATTGTCAAATGTTTTAGAGACGAAGACCTGCGCGCTGATCGTCAGCCTGAATTCACCCAGATAGACATGGAGCTCTCTTTTGTCGAAGAAGAAGAGATTTATCAAATCGCCGAAGGAATGATCAAAAACCTTTTCAAGACAACACTTGATAAAGATATTGAAACACCTCTACGGAGAATGACACATGCTGAAGCCATGATGCGTTTCGGCACCGACAAGCCAGACACCCGCTTTGGCCTCGAACTGATAGACCTTGTTGACATTGTCAAAGATTGCGGTTTCAAGGTTTTTGCCTCCGTTGTCAAAAAAGGGGGGCTTGTCAAAAGCATAAACGCAAAAGGGTGTGCCCACCTGTCCAGAAAAAACATAGATGATCTGACCGAATATGTGGCTCAATTTGGCGCCAAAGGCCTCGCCTGGGTCAAGATGAAAGCAGAAGGTGAATGGCAGTCGCCAATTGCCAAGTTTTTCTCAGATGAAGAGCGAAGCCGCATGACCGAAACCCTAAATGCGGAAGAGGGAGATCTTCTCTTTTTTGTGGCCGACACCCCACGTGTTGTGCATCATGCTCTTTCAGAATTACGCCTGGAACTGGCCCGTATGCTCGGTTTAATTAAAGCGGGAACCTTTGATCTCCTCTGGATCACAGACTTTCCTCTCTTAGAGTACGATGAAACAGAAAAACGCTACACAGCAGTGCATCACCCTTTCACTGCACCGCATGCAGATGATCTTGACCTGATGGAGTCAGATCCCGGTAAAGTGCGAAGCCGTGCCTACGATATGGTCTTAAACGGTACAGAAATCGGAGGAGGTAGTATCCGTATTCACCAAAAATCCGTACAGGAAAAGGCCTTTAAGGCTTTAGGGATTTCCGCTGAAGAAGCAGATGACAAATTTAACTTCCTGCTCCAAGCTTTAGAGCAAGGAGCCCCACCCCACGGAGGCATTGCCTTTGGCCTTGACCGCCTGATGATGATCCTGGCCGGACGAGATTCAATCCGCGACGTCATTGCCTTTCCGAAAACCCAAAAAGCAACCTGTCTGCTCACCGAAGCCCCATCATCTGTGGCCCGCAAACAGCTGACTGAACTATATTTAAGGCCGGACTGGAAAGATTAAGCAACGATAAAAACGTTTAATGGGTGTGCGGTTAGCTCAACTAAACTGGATTCCCGCTGACTACATGCGGGAATGACACGTCCAGAGGTGAAAAAACCGAGGATTCCTCATTCCCGTACGCTTTTAACGGGAATCCAGGAAACCTTGATGTCACTTGTTAGCAATTTTGAAGCAGATTAAGCAAAGTGCATACCAGTAAATGTGTTTAGTGGTTCATCAAAAAATCGGCGACCATTTCTGCCACCTGAGAATCGGGATCATCTTTAAGCTGCGCTATTGCCAAAGCCGCCTCTGGTGTACCAATGGTCATTAAGAGGCTGACTGCCTCCCCCCTGATGTAGGACGTTTTTTCTTGAAGCAGCGGTATGAGTGCGGGAATGGCAAGAGTCACATCTTCCGGGTTACTTGCTTTGAGCTCCTCAAACAAAACAGCCACTCCCATTCTCACCTTAAATCGTTCATCATTGATAAGCTCAGCCGTCAGGCCGTACAAAGTCGTATCCTGTTTGAACATGGCCATGATATTTTCCACATGACCCATTTCAAGGAAATCTTTGATGACCTTTATTAGTTCATTCCTGCTAACTTCTTTCATAAACACTTTACCCTTTTTGACTTATCTCTCTTGTTCAGTAAATATTCGGCAACACTCCATGACGGAGTCTACACTGCGTTTCGCTTACCTGCGCCCGCCCAACGGAAGTGCCCTTGGGGTTCGATCAGGCTGACTCACGTAGAACTACTACGCTTCGCCAACCTGATCGAACACATCTGAAGCAGACGGATTCTTCGCTTACCTGTCAAACATTTACATTTTGTTGGTTATTGTTGTTTTTCAGTGCTAGTCGAATATTTACCTTGTTCGCTATTGGACAAACAATGTAGGAAAGATTATATATCACAAATTCACCCTGTGGAAACCGAAACCCCTTTTTAAATAATTTTTTTCCCAAAGAGCGTTAAAATGAGCACAGAAAATCTCCCCAAATTGATTCAGGCAATGCTTGATCCTTCTTTTTATCCCCACGAAGCAGAAAAGGTCCAGCTGGCGCAGACCCACATCTCGTTTGTGCTGCTCGCGGGAGAATACGTTTATAAAGTGAAAAAACCTGTTGATTTTGGCTTCCTCAATTTTACCACCCTTGAAAAAAGGGAACATTTCTGCCGGGAAGAGTTGCTTTTGAATAGACGCCTTTGCCCGTCTCTTTATCTGGATGTTCTGGCCATTTATCAAGGGGGAGACAAATTCAGTCTGAACCCTTCTGCTGATCCGGTTGAATATTGCCTGAAAATGGCCCGCATGCCTGAGGACAAAATGATGGGCAATGTGATTAAGGCTGGTGCCCTTGATGAGAAAAAATTGGACCAAATAGTTGCCATTCTGGTGCAGTTTTACGACAAGGCTGAGGGAGGAAAGGAGATACAAGATTTCGGCACTGGCAAATCTGTCGCGGTTAATGTCCTGGAAAATTTTGAACAAACGGAAAACTTTATCGGCTGCGATGCCTTGAGCCAAAAACAGTTTGATACAATAACCTCCTATGCAAAAGATTTCCTCACCAGGGAGACCCTCTTCACTGAGAGAATTGCCAGCGACAAAATCCGCGACTGCCATGGAGATCTATATTCAGCCAACATCTGTCTCGCAGAGCAGGTCTACATCTTCGATTGCATAGAATTCAATCAGAGATTCCGCTACTGTGATGTTGCAAGTGATGTTGCCTTCCTGGCCATGGATCTTGATTATCAGGGGCTCGAAAAGTTGTCTGAATATTTTATTGATCGTTTCATGGAGGCATCAAAGGATACAGAACTTAAAAAAATGCTCAACTTCTATAAGTGCTACAGGGCCTATGTCCGAGGGAAAATTGGTCTTTTCACCGCGCACTCACCGGAAGTGGATGAAACCACCAAGAATCTCTGCCTGGAACAGGCACAAAAATATTTCCTTTTAGCGGCAAGATATGCAGGGGCAAAATAGACTATTTGCCTTCTTCGGCCTTATTGCTTCAGGCAAAAGTACTCTGGCTGAAGCATGGGCAGAAAAAATAGGGGCCGCCTATTGGAACTCGGATCAGGTTCGAAAAGAACTGGCCGGAATGCTGCCGAAAACCGAGGCAAAGAACTCTTTCAACCAGGGAATATATACTCCAGAATTTTCCCAAAAAACCTATGATGAACTACTGGAAAGGGCGGCAGCAAAACTCGGCAACAAAAAGTCCGTTGTTTTGGATGCCTCATATCAGGGGAAAAAAGAACGCCAAAGGGTTAGAGCGCTTGCAGAACGATTTGCCTGCAAACCCATTTTTGTCCTGTGCCGCTGCCCGGAAGCCATCATGAAGGATCGCATGGAAACAAGGGCTCAAGACCCAGACGCCGTCTCAGATGGCAGATGGGAAATATACCTGCAGCAAAAAGAAAAATTTAGTCCCCCAGACGAACTTGACCCATCTCTGCTCATCACCATTGATACGGACAAACCTGTTCATCAGCTAGTCGAGCAGCTAGAAAAAATGATACAAGAAAATTTGTAAAGGATGCAACGGTCATTTATTTTCTTTGCAGTCTTTACGATCTATATGGTAAGAAAACTAATGTTCAGGCACATTTAATGTAAAAAACTATCCAGGTCAATTCCCGAAAATAGCTGAAATCGCCGATTTGTAACTATTCAGATGTGCTCCAGGTAAGCGCCCGAAGAAGACTCCGGATGTGTGTGATCATGCCTTTCAGTTATACATCCGTATACTGAAAGGCATGATCGCGCGCAGATGGGGTGCAGCTGAGTAGTTACAAAAAACGCCAAGGAGTTCAAGCGTGTATAAAAGAATATATATTTTAAGGTTCCCAAAAGAAAAAATTGATCAGCCGATCATCTACAAATTGGTAAAAAAATTCGATATCGAATTTAATATTCTCAAGGCAGATATTTTCCTGCAACAGGACGGTCTCATGGTTCTGGAACTTTCAGGCCACAAAAAAAACATCCAAAACGGCCTGAAATATATCAAAGACTTGGGGGTAATAGTTGAAAGTCAGGCGACCAGCATCCGTCGCGATGATGACAAATGCTACCAATGCGGCGTCTGCACCGGAATCTGCCCCACCGAGGCTCTTTATCTTAAAAGACCCGAAATGGAGGTTCTGTTTGATCCAGAAAAGTGTACCGCCTGCGGACTCTGCGTTCAGGTATGCCCAGTCAGGGCCATGGAAATCTGCCTTGACAAAGCTACTAACTCGCTGGCAGCATAGGAGAAATTTGAGGAGAGCTAAGACTCAGCTCTCCGACAAGTACACCCCAAGCTGTTCCTGAATATTCTGGGGGTCTTCCTTGCAGATCTGGAACAACTCCTTTTCTATTCTTTCGTTAAAGGCATATATCCCACCCGGCAGCATCCCCCTGAACAGATGGAGCCCTCCTTTCTTTGGGGTCAAATCCGGCAAGGCCAGATCGAGGCCAAAACCGACGACCCATTCATCTGGCACTATCTTACCAATTAGCGGAGTTATGCAATCAATTTCTTGTCTTGTTTGGGTCGGGCGTTGCACTCTTTTTTCCAGCATAAAATAGGCCTCTTTTTCAAGCACACCAAAGGATAGCAGATAACTTGAGACAAGCCAGTGAATCGTTGCGCCTGAATCGATAAGATCATCAAGAATGATAACGGCATCATAACAACTCAAGTCATGCATTCTTTCACCAACTTGGTCTGTGAGCGGTACAACGACCTCATGTTCGACGGCTGTGCTGCCACTTTTATAGCTACTTACTCTTACAGTAGAAAATTGAATCCGCAAAGCCCCCTCCTTTTCCATGCAGCGCAGATGCTTTTCAACCAAGTGCGCAAACGGACGAGCCCCTTCAAGAACCACTATAATCAAGAGGGATTTGCCCCGATGCCGATCAAATATTGCCCGACTCACACCTTCAGCAATTTGTTCGATCTCAAGGGCTGAAACGATGCCGCCTGAAAAAAGTGGGGCCGACTGCCCGGAAATATTGACAAATCTGGGATACGAGTGGCCATGAAAGTCGAACGTTTCTTCATGTCCATCGGGAAGAAGAGGAAAAATCTCTTTATCAAGGGATTTCTCAGGAAGTTCAGGAAGCAGATAAAGACTCACTCGTTGTACGCCTCTTCCTGTAAAGATGCCCTCGCAAGCCTTTCCCCAACCCCGGGAAAGATGCTCATATCTGTATGGGGAAGAAACATAGAAGCCACGTACTGGTCTTTAAAGCTGCTGACTTCTGATAATTCAAAACTGGTCATTTTCCGAACCACGTTGACCACGTCTTTGCGGATATGATTGCTCAGTTCACTCATTCTTGCCCCAAGCAGAGAACCGTTGCCAACATAAAGCACCTTTTCAGGATCGACCTCCGGCAACAACCCGACAGTCATGGCACAATCAAGATCGATGTATGAACCAAAAGCGCCAGCCATAATAATTTGTTCAAGATCGGTTATCTGGAGGCCAACCTCCTCCACAAGGGTTTTTATTCCGGCAAATATAGCGGCCTTGGCCCTGATAAAATTATCAATATCGACCTCATTTATGATGATATCATGATCAACTCCGGCATCTTCTTCCCAGGCCAAAACATACTCAAAACCACTTTTGCCATGGCGCACCCTTGGGTTATCAACCTGGTTAAATTTACCATCCTGATTGATCAAACCCCGTTCAAACAGGGTTGCAATAATAATAAGAAGACCGGAACCGCATATTCCCATCGGAGGTTTATTGCCTACGGTCAAGTTCATCGGTTCAAGGGTGCCCGGCTCCATGCTAAAATCTTCTATGGCACCGAGCGCAGCCCGCATACCGTGGGTAATCCCACCACCCTCAAAAGCTGGTCCGGCAGAACAGGCAGCGCACACCAACCAATCTTTGTTGCCAATAACAATTTCGGCATTTGTCCCCACGTCAATATAGAGGGTAACCAGCTCTGTACGATACATGCCGGATCCCATGACTCCTGCAACAATATCGCCACCCACATAACTTGAGATGGCCGGATACATCAGGGCAACAGCATGGCTGGGCAGTTCAAGTCCTAGATCAGAGGCGCGAAAGGGAGGGAAAAAGGTACTCACCGGAACGTAAGGAGCCCGCCTGATATTATCCGGTTCCAGCTCCAAAAACAGGTGGGTCATGGTTGTATTTGCGGCAATGGTGATCGAGTTGATCTCATCCCAGGTTATGGGAATTTCACAATACCCCTTATTGGACAGATCGCTTTCACTGATAGGCGGCCTGCTGGATTTGAGCAGTTTTTTAATGAGAGTGTTGATGACACCGACAACAAGGTTGTGCATCATCTCCAAGCCCTTGGGCTTTTCTGCATATATGATCCGGGAAATGACATCCTCTCCATAACTTATCTGGGCATTGTAATCACCAGTCCCAGCCACAACCTCACCCGTATTCAGGTTGATAAGCTGACCGTACACAGTCGTCGTACCAATATCAAAGGCCAAGCCAAAATTACGATTTGTCCATTTTCCCGACTGGATATTGAGCATATGGGATTTTAGTTTTTCATTCACCGGGCGGCCAACCGTGACGGTGACTAAAAAATCTTTCTCCCGCAGGGCTCTCCTGATCTTGCGCAGCACAGAAAGACCGGTAACCATCCGATGCATGCCATACTGATCGGACAAGCCCTGGATAAGCCTGCCGATATCAGCCCTGTTGTCATGCGCTCCTGGGGGCGTGAGCTCAATGCTGACCTTTTCAACCGGGGGAGAAAAAATACCCTCTTTTTTCAGGCTGGCAATATCAAATTCATGCATCCGGGCCCGATGCCGTTGGGGAACATCCGTTTCAAGAACACCCCCTTTCGTCCCAGAGGATTCAGGAACCCTGATGCTCACATCAGACGATATTTCAGTAATACAGGCCTGGCGATAGCCGGATTTATAATCCTCATCCGACAGTTTCTCGCTGCTCCCTCCCTCGACGCTGCCCTCTTCAAGCAAAACACGGCACTTACCGCAAACACCGGCACCACCGCAGGAAGCGTTGATATGAATCCCGGCCCAGCGGGCCGCCTGAATGAGGGATGATCCGGCCTCTACCTCAACAACCCTGTTGGCTGGTAGGAAGGTAATTTTGTGTTTTTGAATCGTTTTCATAGCTAATAAGGAACAGAGTGGAAAGTGGGAAGTTTAGGGGGATGAAACTCGAAACTTGAAATTTGCGTATCGAGTTCGGAGTCTTCGCTTGCCTCAAATTTCAAGTTTCAAGTTTCAAGGAGTTAAGTTCCGCTTTATTAAAGACGGGGCCATCAACACAGACCATTTCCCCCTCCATATGGCAGTGACCGCACATGCCGACCCCACATTTCATATAGCGTTCCATGGTAGTCCATATATTCTCATCGGTAAAACCATTCTTCTTAAGCTGCTGAAGCACAGGGGGGATCATTACCGGTGGTCCACAGACAAGGGCGGCGCTCTTGTCACAGTTCAGATCGATATTATGGAGCAGGGAAGTGACCAGACCAACCGATCCGCTCCAGCCAGGTTCCTCCTGGTCCACAGTCAATAGGCAGGTGACATTAGAGTGCTTCTGCCAGGCAGTAATATCGGACTGAAAAGCAATATCGGATGGCCGCCTACTGCCGTAAAGAATAATTTTCTTGCCATGGGAACCGCTCTGGTCCAGGCAATAATTAATCACTGAGCACAGGGGAGCCAAACCAATTCCACCTGCCACAAAGAGAAGGTCCTTGCCCATTATATCCAGGGGAAAGGGCCTGCCATACGGGCCCCGCAGCCCGAGATAATCTCCCGCCTGCAACTGGTGCATGGCGTTGGTCAAACTTCCTGCCTTGCGCACGGAAAGATGCAGCGCCCCTGGTCTGGTTGGGGTTGATGAAATGGAGATCGGCGCCTCACCAAGGCCGGGGATAGAAACCATCATGAATTGACCAGGCTCGTAGGTAAATGAGCGGTTGAACATCTCATCCCGAAAAACGGTCACAAAGGTTTTTATCTGCTCATTTTCATCAATCACTTCCTTGATTATGGCAGAGTTGGGAAGGTAGATATTGTTCAACGCTATTTATCTCCTGTCTTATCAAGTTTCAAATTTCGCCCTGTCCGACCATATTGATAAACTTAATTATATCAACCCCGCCGAAACACATATCAACACAACGACCGCACCCGACACAGCTTGTCCGGTTATGGGACTTCACATCATAATAGAGTTTGTGCATAAACCTTCTTTTCATGCGGTTTTGCTTCATATCAACAGGGTTGTGTCCCCCGGCCATTGTGGTAAATCCCGCGAATGTACAGGCATCCCAGGTACGAATCCTCTCCCCTGAATCCGTGGAGATCTTTCGGTCGTTGATGGTGAAACAGGTGCAAGTCGGGCAAATGTAGGCACAGCCGCCACAGTCCTGACATCGGGATGACAACTTGCTCCAAACTTCCTCCGGGACAAGGTCATCTTTTAATTTTCTGATGGCGAGATCAACCAGAACCTGCCGTTTGAAGTTTCCCTGGGCCTCCAGTCGCATCTGATATTGGGCCTTTTCATCCTCTTTACTTGCTGGGCTAAAAAAATGGGCCCACTGCTGAATGATTTCCTCTCCCTGGGCCCTGCCGGTTTCCACAAAAAAGCGGTCACCAAGATCCGTTAATTGAAGATCAAAGCCATACTCCATAAAAGGACCGCTTTTTGTCTGCCGACAGAAACAGTTGCTAAACGGCTCATTGCATCCAATGCTGATAAGTATGTTGTTTTCCCTTTTCTGCCGATAATACGGATCCTTCACCTCTTTTAAAAAGATGACATCCATATAAAGGATGGCGGCAAGGTCACAGGAACGCAGTCCAAAAAATACCGTTGGTCCATCAGAGTCAATTGCCTTATAAACAGGGGCTGAGCCTTGATCTGTGCTATATTCAAAAAGGACCTGCTGTTGGGGGAACAAGAAAGATTTCAGAGAGGACTGGGCCTGGTTATCCAGGTCAATCTCAACACCGTCCAGTGCCTCTATTTCGGTGAACAAGGTGTCACCATAGCTGTTCCTTACAGGAGCGACCAATTGGCGATCCTTGGCAAGCTTACGTAACAAGCTCTTTAGGTGGTCTTTTTTTAGTACCTTAGAAATTGTTTTCATGTTTTTTACAACCCCTCAGGGGGTACTGAACTTAGTGGCAAGAAATGCAAAATATGGGCTTATTTAAAGA
Organism: Desulfurivibrionaceae bacterium; assembly: GCA_030145275.1. Taxonomy (GTDB): domain Bacteria; phylum Desulfobacterota; class Desulfobulbia; order Desulfobulbales; family VMSU01; genus JAQYVV01. The sequence continues at coordinate 80,709 of JAQYVV010000003.1, forward strand.
TGTTGCATCTACTATTAAGGTACTTATCCAGTTCATCTGGGCTAGGATGTATGAAATCATTAGTTGAAAGATGCAAGTTGAAAGTTGTCATGCGATAACAGACTGTGCCTGAAATTATTATCTGCGCCATTTCTTTTGTTTTGATCATTGTGGTATTTGAATTTTGAAAATTCTAATTTTCAGTATCAAGTTTCCAGTTTCTCTATTTTCGCCGCGCATACCTTCAATTCCGGACACTTGGCCTGGGGATCCCTGGCCGCAACGGTCAATTCATTAACCGCTGCTTCCGCGAAATGAAATGTCGTAAAGAGTGAACCTGGATTGACGGTTTTAGTTAAAGTAACCTTTACTTTTATACTTCCCCGCCTGGAGCTAAGCCTTACCATCTCTCTGGCTCTGATGTTGTATGTTTTTGCATCAAGCGGGTGTATTTCCAGCAGACCTTCAGGGCACTCCCGGTTAAAGACCGGCGTCTTCCTGCTCATGGTCCCGGTGTGATATTGGTGGTAACTCCTGCCGGTGATCAAAACAAAAGGATACTCTGCATCCGTTGGTTCACTGGGAGGTTTGTGGCTGGTTGGCACAAAACGGCCCTTGCCCCTGGCAAAATTGTATTTATGCAGAAACGGAGTGCCGCCATGCTCCCGGTCGAAACAAGGCCATTGCAACCCCCACGGCGCCAGCCGGTCATAAAAGATACCAGCATAAATTGGGGTCAACAGGGCAATCTCTTCCATCACCTCAGCAGCAGAAGCATACGGCATCGGGTAACCAAGTTTTTCTGACAGGGCAGTGATTATGTCCAGGTCAGAGCGGCTCTCACCAACAGGTGCAATGGCTTGCCTGACCAACTGAACTCTTCTTTCAGTGTTGGTAAAGGTGCCCTCTTTTTCGGCAAAGGTCGCAGCCGGGAAAACAACATCGGCAACCGCTGCGGTTTCAGAGAGAAAAATATCGGCAACCGCCAAAAATTCTAGATTAGCAAACGATTCCCGCACCAAACCAAGGGCCGGGTCGCTGAGCATCGGGTTCTCCCCCATGACAAACATGCCTTTAATTGGGTTGTCAGAAGCAGCATGGGTCATTTCGGTAACGGTCAACCCCGCTGTTTTCGGCAAACTCACCTGCCACGCCCTTTCAAAGCGATGCCGCACTTCAGGATCTGCAACCGACTGGTAGCCGGGGAAAACTCCGGGCAAAGCACCCATGTCGCAGGCCCCCTGAACGTTGTTTTGGCCGCGCAAAGGATCAACCCCGGTATTTTCCTTTTCGACATTGCCGGTCAGCATGGCCAGGTTGGCAATAGCCTGAACGTTATCCGTTCCACAGATATGCTGGGTAATGCCCAGACAATAGCAAACAACAGAATTTTGAGCCCTGGCATACAATTTTGCCGCCCTACTGATCTTGTCAAGAGAGACCCCAGTAAGTGCGACAATCTCGTCCATATCAAGCCGGTAGAGCATATCACGTAGGGCGTGATAATTTTCTGTGCGCATTTCTACAAAGGCGTCATCGGCAAGATTTTCATCAAGAATAACCCGCATCATACCGTTGAGTAGAGGAATATCGGAACCAGAGCGAATACTGAGATGAACATCGGCATGCCTGGCTAAAGGAGAACGACGCGGGTCAATAACAATAAGACTGGCCCCTGAGTCCACCGCGTCAAAGATACGGCGTGCCACCTGGGGGTGGGTTTTGACCGTATTTGAGCCGGAAACCAGAATAACCTGGGAGTGCTCAATCTCATTGATTGAGTTGGTCATCGCGCCGCTGCCGAATGTGGTGGCAAGACCTGCCACCGATGGAGCATGTCAGAGCCTGGCACAATGATCAACGTTGTTGGTCTTAAAAACAGCCCTGGCCAACTTCTGGATAAGATAATTCTCTTCGTTGGTGCATTTGGCCGAGGCCAGAACACCGATCCCTGTCCCCTCTGTTTTATCTATAATTTTCCGAAAAGCCTTAGCGGTGTAAGTCAAGGCCTCATCCCAGCCGGAGGACGTTAAAACACCATTTTTTCTGATCAGAGGCTGGGTAAGACGGGAAGAGTCATGAATAAATTCGTGGGCGTGCCAGCCCTTTACGCAGAGGTTACTGCGGGAAACCGGGTGGTTTTTGCTTGGTGAGGCGCCCACGACACGACCATTTTCCTCGTGCAGATACAAACCGCAACCGCAACCGCAATATACACAAGTGGTCAATATATTTCGCATTTTCAAATTGTATCGTAAAGTGTTATGTTGTGCAAATAAAAATCAACCTTCGCAAATAAATTGAGCATGTCAGCTTGACATTGACGTGGAAAAAATAGATAAATGAATGAGACGGAAAGAGCCCGCAAGGTTATTTTTTTAATCGGCGGCAGGGCCTGCGGCAAAACCACGATTGGAAAATTATTGGCCCAGAAATTACAAATGGAATTTCTGGACATGGACAAGACCATTGAGGAGCTGGAAGGAAAAAACATCCAGCAGTTGGTGACGGATGAAGGCTGGGAATTTTTTCGCAAAAAGGAAGAAAACCTTCTGCAAAAACTCGTTGGGCAGGACAATCTAATCATTGCCAGCGGAGGAGGGGCGATTCTGCACCAGAATATATGGCCCACCGTTATGAAGAACGGTTTTGTCGTATGGCTAAACGCCAAGATTGAAACGGTGCAAGCCAGACTAATAAACGATCATAAAACAGCGGCACAAAGGCCATCCTTAACCGGAGAAAACATCCTTAGTGAAACTGAAAAAGTTATGGCTGCAAGAGAGCCCCTGTATAGAAAGGGATCACACCTGTGCATCGACTCGGGTCAGCCAGTTAAGACTATAATTGAAACAATTGAAAAAGGTTTGAAAGAGGGCAAAAGGGGGAAGGGTGACTAGGTTTGTTTTTACCTTTCATCTTTCAACTTGCATCTTTCAACTATCCTTTCAATAAGGAGTAGGTAACATGGCAGGAAGTACTTTTGGCAAGGTTTTTCGAGTAACCACATGGGGTGAGTCCCACGGGACCGCCGTGGGCGCAACAGTCGATGGCTGTCCTCCCGGCATAGAGCTATCTGAAGATATAATTCAGGCCGATTTAGACCGCAGAAAACCAGGAACGGGCGGTGCCGCAAGTCCGAGAAAAGAACCGGATCAGGTTGAAATACTTTCCGGCGTCTTTGAAGGAAAGACAACCGGCACCCCAATTTCATTGATTATCTACAACAAGGATGCCCACAGTAAATCATACACCCACCTCAAAGATATTTTCAGGCCCGGTCATGGTGACATAACCTATCTAAAAAAATACGGCACCAGAGACCACAGGGGAGGGGGCAGGGCCTCCGCACGAGAAACAGCAGCACGGGTAGCTGCAGGGGCTGTGGCGAGAACAATCTTAGCTACGGAAGGTGTAGAGGTTCTAGCCTACACCCTTGCCCTCGGCGGCATTAAGGCGGCACAATTTGACCCTGAGGCAATCGGAAAAAATCGGCTCTTTTGCCCTGATTTGAAGGCAGCCGGAGAGATGGAAAATAAAATCGCGGCAACCAAGAAGCAGGGTGACACATTGGGAGGCGTAGTTGAAGTACGCACAACGGGCTGTCCGGCAGGACTTGGAGAACCGGTATTTGACAAACTTGATGCGGAAATCGCCAAGGCGCTGATGTCAATCGGCGCAGTCAAAGGGGTTGAAATCGGTTCTGGCTTCGAAGCCTCTGAGATGCTCGGCTCACAAAACAATGATTCTTTGACACCTGATGGGTTCAGCAGCAATAATTCCGGCGGCATACTTGCGGGAATCTCAAACGGTGATCAGATCATAGCAAGGGCGGCAGTCAAGCCAATTCCCTCCATAGGACAGGAGCAAAACACCATAAATGTTGCAGGGGAACCAGTCAGCATTACCATAGGGGGCAGACATGATATTTCAGCCATCCCCAGAATCATTCCCGTCTGTGAAGCGATGATCTGCCTGGTGCTTGCCGACCACCTTCTTCGCCAAAGAGTGAACTTCAGTAGTGCTGAGCGCTAGTAGATAGCCTAAAGACTGAGTGACTGGGTCTCCCTGTTGGAAAAATTTGGCCTCAGTTCTAATCTGTTCAAATTGCAAAAGAGGAGAATTTACATGTTAAATGGAAAAATCAGAATTATTACAGTTTTACTTGTGCTGTTCTGCTGGACACCAGCCTTAGCCTTTTTTGGCGGCAAAATAACTGAGTTTAGCGCAGATCAGATTAGCATGGACGCAGACGGATCCATTCTGAGTCAAGGTGTCACCTTTGTAACTCCAGACAAGATCCGTGTCGAAAGTAAACCGGCAGTGGGCAACACCTTTATTATGATCTTTCGGAAAGATAAAAATGTCCAGTGGATGCTAGATCCCGCCCAAAAGACATATTTTCAAAACTCCTTTGATGACAAAGAGTGGCAAAAAATCATGCAAAGCTCAGTCCCCAGCAGTGAAAAAGTCCTGGGGACTGAAACCGTGAGCGGTTTTAAATGTACCAAAAAAGAGGTGGTCTATACCGCTAGTTTCATGGGAATAACCATGGACACCAAAAGCATAATCTGGATCTCCGATAAAATTGAAGCACCTCTTCGAACCCAGATGGAAGACGGATCCGTCACAGAATTACGTAATATCAAAAAAGGTTCCATTGCTGCAAAAAACTTTGAACTTCCTAGAGACTACAAGCAAGTAGAAGGTTTTGGAGCCATGGGACTGGGGATGGGCATGGGAACGCAAAGCCAGCCTTCTGGAGGAGAAATGCCGCCTGAAGGTGGAGAAGAAGAGAGTAGCGGTTTCAAACTTCCGGAAGGCCTGAAACTTCCAGAAGGGTTTAAATTCCCCTTCGGAAACAACTAACCCGGATAAACCGGAAATAAGTGCCTTAACAGTGGTCTGCAACATATAGGGAGCATTGTTCTTTTTTGGAAGTCTCGAAGTCTTACGCTTATCTTGCTTATCCGGAGTCTTCGCTTACCTGTTCTTTGAGACAGTATTTCAGTTATAAGGCACTAAAACCTGAGCTAAATAGTTTCAAAACACATGCAAGAAAATCTAAAAAATCTGCAGAACATCTGGATTGTCAGCAGGGAATACGGCAACCTGGCCGGGGCTGGCGGTGTCAAAGATGTCGCCAAACAACTGGCCGAGACCTTGGCTCGTTCAGGAAGGGATGTCAGTGTAGTTCTTCCTTGCTACGGCTTCATGGAACCCCGTCAACATGGTTTCCAGCCCACCGAAATCATCTTTGATGTTGATATGCCCTATGTTTTACAAGATCGCCGTGAGTCGGTTAAAATATGGCAATCCAATAAAAACCCGACAATCTACTTGGCAGATAGCCGCAGATTTCGGGAAAAAATGAGTGTCTACACCTATACGACGGCAGAAGAGGCAAAAGATTCTGCCCACAGTTACGGCACCGGGCATACCGATTACTTTGCCATGAATGTCCTACTGCAGAAAACTGCCCTGGCCCTCATGGTCCATTTGAACCAAAGGCCAGACATCATCCACTGCCACGATGGTCACACCGCCATAATCCCTGCCATAATCCGAGAAAATGAGGGTTTTCGGCATTATTTTAACAAAACAGGCTGTGTCGTAACTATTCATAATGCAGGCCAGGGTTACCACCAGGAGGTAGGCGACCTGGCCTTTGCTCAGGCCGTTACCGGCTTGCCCCACCGGGTCATTGTGGCCAATCTTCTTGACGGAGCCTTCGATCCACTGCTGGCCGCTTCTTCCTATGCCCTTTTGAACACGGTTAGTGAAAACTACGCCCGGGAATTGCGTGAAACGTACGACGATGAAGGTACCGGGTGGCTGGGACATCGTTTAATGGCAAGGGGAGTCCGCCTTAAAGGGATCACAAATGGTATTGAGCCAAGAGATTTCGACCTCTCAGAACCAAAAAACTTAGGCATAGCTGCAGGTTTCAATCCGGCCACACCGAGAGAAAATGGTCTTGCTGGTAAAAGAAAATGTAAAAATGAACTGATAGAGAGTATCCAGAACAAGGCCATAGGCGGTGTCCAGCAAGACGGGACATTGGCACATTCTGAAAATGCTCTTTTCACCTTTATCGGCAGATTAACGGCCCAAAAGGGCGTTGATAAAATGATAGAGGCCCTAAAAAATTTCTTGCCTATTGATCCAGATTTTCAGATACTGATTCTTGGCACAGGAGAAAAATGGATCGAAGACGAACTTATCGACCTGACGCTAGATAAAAAACTAACCGGCAGAATCTGTCTCTTAAGGGGTTATGACACCATACTGGCCAATAAAATCTACGCGGCGGGTGATTTTTTTCTAGTCCCTTCCCAGTACGAACCATGCGGCCTGACAGACTTTATGGCCCAGCTCTTCGGCAATGTCCCCATCGTCCATCATGTCGGAGGGTTGGTAAAGGTGCTGCATGGGAAAACCGGTTTTGCCTACCAAAAACATAGTTCAGAGGCTCTGTTGGAATGTATGCAGGAGGCGATTACTGTTTTTAGAGAGTCCCCCAAAAATATTGCGGCAATCCAAAAAGCGGCAATAAATCTAATTCAGCAAAAATATACCTGGGAAAAAGTCATGCTTAGGTATCTTGATCTATATCAAGAAGCGAAAAATCCCATGCAGACGGTAGAAATATCCAAGGTTAACTAACCAAAACAAGGAGAAGATCATGTCAATTAAAATAGGAATTAACGGTTTTGGCCGAATAGGCAGAAATATCTTCAGGGCAATCGATAAAGACCCAGCCTTCAAAGATATGGAAGTAGTAGCCATTAATGACCTGACAAGTAATGAGGCAAGCGCTCATCTCCTGAAATATGACTCCGTCATGGGGGTCTACGATAAAGAGGTCTCGGCCAGCGAAAACGGCATCGTTGTTGATGGCCGCCAGATAAACATTTATAACCATCGTAATCCTGCCGAAATCCCCTGGGGAGAAATCGAAGCCGAATATGTTGTTGAATCGACGGGTTTCTTCACAAATGACGAGACTGCAGGTGCCCACCTAGAAGCGGGAGCCAAAAAAGTGGTCATCTCAGCTCCAGCAAAAGGAAATATTAAAACCTTGGTCATGGGGGTTAATGAAGACGAATACGATCCCATTGAGCATAACATTGTCTCAAATGCCTCCTGCACGACAAACTGCCTAGCCCCGTTTGCCAAAGTTATCTTAGATAAGTTCGGCATCAAAAAGGGGTTAATGACCACCGTCCATGCTTACACAAACGACCAGAGCATTCTTGACTACCCGCACAGCGATCTGCGCCGGGCCCGGGCAGCAGCCCTTTCAATGATTCCAACCAAAACAGGTGCGGCAGCGGCGGTATCTCTGGTCATTCCTGAACTCAAAGGAAAATTTGACGGCCTAGCGGTGCGAGTGCCAACTCCCAATGTCTCGCTTGTTGATGCAGTCATTGAGGTTGAAAAAGAAACAAGCATCGCAGAAGTCAACCAAGCATTGAAAGAAGCTGCCAACCGCTATCTTGGCTACTCAGACGAGCCTCTGGTTTCCATTGACTATCAAGGCAATCCACACTCATCCGTCGTTGATGCCCTCTCAACCAAGGTGATTGGCAACATGGTCAAGATCCTTTCGTGGTATGATAATGAATGGGGCTACTCGAACAGGGTGCTGGATCTTATCCTGTTGATGGATGCTAAAAAGCCGCTATGATGAATGGAAATTTGAAACTGGAAACTTGATATTCGGGCTTCCAGTTTCAAATTTCAAGTTTCAAATCTCCCTTCCTCTTTTTTATACGTGTGCCTATCCATGCCAAAATCTTCCAAGCCTATAGAATCAGATGCCCTGAAAGCCAATCTAATGGAGACCGCCGTAGAGGAAGTCACCATTGACGAATCGTATCACGTCCTCAGCGAGATCGTTCAGGATTACAGAGGGATCAACAAAAATATCCATGATATTTTATTTGAAATAAGTCACCCCTTCCGCAATTGGAGCATGATCCTTCCCAAACTGCGAACTTTTGCGCTGAAGCACCACCACCACTATTACAAACATGAAAAAGGCCCGGAAGCGTTCACGGGTTTTATCAACATATTTTTTGAGGCAATCAATTCGTGTCAGGAGAGCCTCAAAGATAAGGAGCCATACGGCGGCTCCTCGCATCAGGTCAGTAAAATGATCAGCCATTCTAAAAGTCCTGATACCATCATATCTTTGGCCATAGAAGGAATGACCTCCTACCTGGAAAAACTGGTCTCCTCTTTTGATAATGATGGTGTTCTGAAATACGACACCGTTTTGGGGGATTGCTTCAGCCGCCTTGCTGGGCAGGAAGACCAGGTCCTTATGTATATGGTCCAAGGCCACCATCCCATGAAAAAAATTGGTGCGCAGCTCGAAGCGTTTGCAGATTCAAAAGCAAATCTGGAGCCAATTGTCCATCTTTTAAAACGATTATTTGCTTTGAACTACCAGTATTGGCTCCGGGAAGAGGATCCTCTACCATGGTTTAAGGCAGAGTGTGGCAGCAGTCTGGACGGCTGGGATGTGGATAATCTTTTCAGCGCCATTTCCCATGCGGCCATGGAAGAGCATCTAAAGCTCCTGGATCTGCAGAAAAAGAAGAAAAAGGGCACAGCCAAAGAGCTGCAGCGTGTTCTCACCCTGCCTTCCCATATAGACATTGTTCGGCTGTACAAAGACATACCAGCGAAGCTGCTGGCGGTCCCCTTTCCAAATGCAACCTATCCCTGTGGCGAGAGTCAGAAAGCCTGCCCCATTCTCCCAGAGGAGGTTTTAGCAAAGGCGCATGAAGCCGACCGCTTTGCTGAAAATCGCAAGCTTCTCTTCCTGTTTAGGATCATGGACACCCCCGGTCTCTACCTTATCCACGAAGAGACCCTGCGCGAAATAAACCGTAGCCTGGTTCTGCTTATCCACAAACAGACATTTGAAGAGATCGAGCAATTCCTGCTCACCACCTTCCAGCTGCTGAAACAGAATGTACGGAAATTTCCCCATACCTCCCTGCAATGTATCCAAATTCTCGGAACTGAAATATTCAATAGGGGAAGCAGCCGCCTGGTTGAGTCTTTTCTCTGGGAGGCCGTCCGTTTCGGTTTTCAATACGCAAATTTTGTCGGCATTGATGAAGACTGGCAGCCCATCGCCAATCCCGCCCACCTTGTCAACATCCGGGTTTGGCTGGCCCTGATCATCCAGGAACCCAAATGGTGCTCAACCCTGTTTTCCGCTCTCATCATCAATCTGCACCTCTCCGGAACCTGTATAAAGGACACCGATCTCTTCCAAAGAGACATAACGGAGCTATTAAACCACCCAATTGAACCAATCTACAACCTGGCTAAACAGTTTACCAAAATTCTGCCCGTCTTTTTTAATGAAATTGGCGCGGAAGGAGAACTGCGAGAGGTTTCCACCGAACTGGACGAGACCCACAGGCGTAAAGATGTGCTCATTCACTTTTTGAGAAAACAGAGTCATGTTGAGAGTTCAAATCTGATCGTTGATTTTATCAAGGCAATTATCACCTTCTGGCGCAGCAGGGACAAAGAGTCGTTAGGGCATTTCCTCCCGGACGAAATCCTCTATCAGATTCAGGAAAAAGGCCCCTTTATTGACGATCTCCACATTCTGGTCAAACGGGTTTTTGAACTGCCGGATCTGGAAACGGTGGATGATTTACTCCATTGGCCTGAAAAACAGCGCCAAGCCTTTCTGGAACATCAAAAAGATTTAAACAAGGTTGAAGTGCGGCGTTTTGATCTGCTAGTCCACATGTACAATCTCTTATACGAAAAGTACAACCTTGGTCTCCAGGACCTTAGACATCAACTGGAAATAGCGGTCAAATCAGGATTCCCAGAAATGGAGGAGTTAATCGCCGACCTGGAAATATGCGACACCTTCCAATGTCTTGATGCGATACTCAGTCATCTTGAAAAACTGCAAGAAACTATTTTATGCGATCAAGAGTTTGAGGCCCGAGAGGATATTTATTACAAGAGACATATAGCCGTCGACATACCTTCAGTGTATGGCAGATATCGGGAGAAGAAATTTGACGCCCTCGGCCTCAGCTTCCGTCTGGAGAATCTCGCCAACATCTATCTTGAGAAAATCCCGGAAACGGTCAATCTCTCCATTATTACCGGCGCCACCTTTATAGGTATCGTCAAGTGCCTGAATTTATACCTGCGGGCCCTGAAAATAGATGGGATAAGCAGCAGACACCTGGAAACCTACGTTTCTCTGCTCTCCAGTTCCGTCACCATGAAACGGTTTTCATATACCCAGTACCTGGATATTTTCCGAGGCCTGTCTGAGGGGGTTAAAGACATTATCTATGCCTACTACACCAATATCCATCAAAACAACCTCTCAATAATTGTGCCCCAAGTGAGCCAGGAAAACCTCCTTACCAAGTACAGAAGCCTTTGGAAAGAAAATGACGACAAGGGGAGCCTGCACCGGGTTTCTGAGGCTTTTCTACGTGACGTGATCGCCGGCACCTTTGGACTACAGCACCTGGACAACTTCATTACCCGAATCTACCAAACCCTTGAAAGCCAGAAAGAGGTTTTGGATGAAAAAAACCTCGACCTACTTATGACCTACAATCCCGAGAATGTTATCAGCTTCCTGCACGAGGACAATCTGCTGACCAACAATCTGATTATGCTCGGCAATAAAGGGCACAACCTGAGCCTCCTTGCCCGCGACGACAAGCCAGTTCCTCCAGGGTTTATCATCACAACAGAAATTTTCCGCTGCTGGCCCGTTGTCAGCCGTTTCTCCAAGGCAAGAGACGAGTTTATGGCCCAGATTCGTGGGTCACTCAGTACAATGGAGGAGATGACCGGCAGAAAATATGGCGACCCGGTAAACCCTCTGCTAGTTTCCGTGCGGAGCGGGGCCGCTGTTTCCATGCCGGGTATGATGGCAACCCTGCATAATGTCGGCTTAAATGAGGATATCGTCGAGGAATTTGCCCAGAAATCAGGCAAGCCCTATCTTGCCTGGGACAATTATCGCCGCTTTCTGCAATCATGGGCAATGACCAAGGGGATGGTCAGGGAAACGTTTCAAACCTTGATGAACGAGTCCAAGAAAAAACATGATGTGCAGATCAAAAGGCAGTTCACCCCTGAGCAGATGAAGGAGTTAGCCCTCAGCTATCAAAAGGCGATCCGCGGCATTGGTATTGGCATACCTGACGATCCGTGGCTGCAATTAGTCGGCGCCATTGAACTGGTGCTTGATTCCTGGAACACCGTTAAGACAAAGGAATACCGGCATCTCATGGATGTTTCCGACTCCTGGGGCACGGCGGTGATTATTCAGACCATGGTGTTTGGAAATCTTGGCCCGGAATCAGGTAGTGGTGTCTTATTCACCGCACACCCTTACCGCAAAGTCAGAAGGGTTGCCCTTTGGGGTGATTACGCCTCCGCTGATCAGGGAGAAGACATCGTCAGCGGCTTGGTCACCACCTATCCCATTTCAATCGAACAGGCAGAAATTGACGGGCGCTCAAAAGAGTTCGCCTTGGAAAACAGATTTCCAAAAATTTATCAGGGCCTACGTGATATCGCTCGAGAACTGGTCTACGAAAAACACTGGAATCCACAGGATATCGAGTTCACCTTTGAAGGACCCGAGGTCTCAGATTTGTATATTCTCCAAACCAGGGACATGATAACCATCAAGAAAAAAGAAAACTTCCAGGTCTTTGAAGAAAGTACGCCCCTGAAGAAATTACTGCTTGGCAAAGGGATAGGGGTTGGGGGCAGTGCCATGTCAGGTCGGGCCGTTTTTACGGTAGAGAATATAAAAAGATTACGCCAGGAAGATCCTAACACCCCCCTCATTCTAATCAGGCAAGATACAGTACCCGAAGATATTAAAGAGATATCTCTGGCAGACGGACTGCTTACAGCACGAGGCGGCCAGACCTCCCATGCCTCAATCGTTGCCCTGCGCCTCAACAAAACCTGCGTTGTGGGCTGTAAAAACCTGAAGGTTTATGAAACCGAGGAACGATGCGAGGTCAACAAGCAGATCATTCGCTTTGGTGATGAAATAAGTATTGATGGCCGAAAAGGTCTATTTTTGAAGGGATCACACCCGACAAAACAACAGGTTCATATTTTGCCGATTTAGGTTAAAGTTGAAAGTTGAAAGTTGAAAGTTGAAAGTTGAAAGTTGAAAGTTGAAAGTTGAAAGTTGAAAGTTGAAAGTTGAAAGTTGAAAGTTGAAAGTTGAAAGTTGAAAGTTGAAAGTTGAAAGTTGAAAGTTGAAATAACTGTACATACATGCCCTTCATCCTATACTCATACCTGACTGCTGAAATATTGGCTCCGTTCTTTGCCAGTCTGCTCATAGTGAGCGGTGTTTTGTTCACCGGCAAACTCATGCAGATCGTCGATATGATCTTTGCTCTTAATATCGGTTTTGCTGATTTTTTGCGGCTCTGCGCCTATATCGCCCCAAATCTCTTGCTCTTTGCCATACCCATGGCAGGAACATTGGGTGTCATAATTGCCTTCACCCGTTTGTCCACCGACAATGAAATTATCGCCCTAAAGGCATCTGGCCTGGACCTGTACCGTCTTTTGCCACCTGTATTTCTTTTTGCCCTCGCAACAGCGCTTCTCTCAGGCTTTCTTTCGACCCAAATGATCCCGGCTGGAAATATTGCCATGAAAAGCCTTTTTGTACGACTGGCCACCGAAAAAATTGCCAAAGGCATCCAGGAAAAACGCTTCAGCGAAGGAACTGGCAACATTGTTCTCTATGTGGACAAAATTGACCCCAAGACCCAAAAATGGCAGGGGGTTTATCTATCCGATCTCAGCGATAAAGAAAATCCAGTTACCGTCATTTCCAAAAGCGGCAACCTGGCCTCGCACATGGAGAACATGTATGTTTCACTCGACCTGGAAGACGGCACCATGCACCGTTCTGAAAATAATATTACCCAAACAATCGAGTTTGACCGCTACCAGATCAATATTCCAATTGATCCACCAAAATCAATTGACAACACGCCTCGAAACCAGCTGGACAAAAAAACCCTCTCCCAGGCAGAACTGCTTGTACAAGTAGAAAAATTCGGAGCTAAATCGCGCAAGGGTAACAATTATCTGATTGAATATCACAAACGTATTGTCTTGGCAGCTGGTTGCTTCATCCTTTGTCTATTAGGCTTGCCCATAGCCCTGCGCAGTAAAGCCGGGCAGAGAAATATTGGCATTCCTCTGGGGCTCGTTTTTTTTATCCTCTATTTTGTAGCCATTACTGGCGCTAAGGGGGTTTGTGATAACAGTTCACTCAATGCCGGTTTTGTCATGTGGCTCCCGAATATAGTCTTTGCAATAATCACCCTGACAGTAATCTTCATTACTGCAAATGAAAAATGGGACAGCGTTCTGCGGGCAATGCAAAAATTATTCAAAAAATAAGCGACCGACGGTGAATTGCGATATATATCCTAATCCGGATAAACCGGAAATAAGTACCTTTTTGAAAAGATACAGAAAGCAACTACCTATTACCCTTCACCAAGGGCCCCTCCAAGTACTGAATCGTCTTTCCAGGCCTGTATCAAGAGCCGTTGTGGGTTCTTTCTTGGCGATACAATGTCCCCTTTTCTGCCTTGATCTTAGCAGGGGGATATAATATAACTCTATCGCCCCACAGCTCAACCACAATACAAAAGTAAGAGGAGAACCTCGATTAACTATTCCGTTAAAATAGCTCTATGGATATATCAACTCCTTTGGAGTGTGGCCATACCTTGCCTACGTTATAACAAGCGACTTCAGCATGGCTTCCAGGATAGGGTTATACAGAATCTTCCCCCTAAGGCAGATCTGTGGATTCAAGCGGCATCAGTGGGAGAGGCATTTCTGGCCTGCGAAATTCTTCAAAACATGCAGCCTGTTTACCCTGTGAAGATTTTACTGACAACATACACTCTACAGGGTATGAAAATTCTTCAATCCTGCTTCAATGAAACTTCTCCTGAGCCTGACAACATGACCGTGTTCACCTCCTATTTCCCTTTTGACAAACCGTCAATAATGGCCAAGGCTTTACATTGCATCCAGCCTAAATTGATAGTTCTGCTTGAAAGCGAACTTTGGCCCGGCTTGTTGAGTCACAGTCTAAAAGAAAAGGCAAAGGTGCTGGTAGTAAATGGAAGAATGACTGAAAAGAGTCTGTCGAGATACAATATCTGGCCAACCTTGTGGAAAAGCCTAAGACCAACAAAGATTCTAGCAATGTCTGAAGAGGATTGTTGCCGTTTTTCAACCCTATTTGGCAAAGACATTGTTGAACTTATGCATAATATCAAATTTGATCGATTGGAACCAGTCGACACTCTGGAGAAATCAAACAATCCTCTGCTTTCCATTATTAAACCTAACAGACACTTTGTTGTGCTTGGCTCTGTAAGGCAGGAAGAGGAGACTGAAATCACCAGTATTTTGTCTAATATAACCAACCGCAATTCCGATCTGATTATCGGTCTTTTCCCGAGGCACATGCATCGCTTAAATTTCTGGAAGAAAACTCTTGCAGAAAAGTCTCTCCCCTGGAAACTCCGTTCCGAAATAACAACACCTGTGAAAGAGGGCTGCATAGTTCTTTGGGACACAATGGGTGAGTTATCCCATGCATATAGCCTAGCAAATGCAGCCTTTGTTGGCGGCAGCCTTGCGCCTGTTGGTGGACAAAATTTTTTGGAGCCTCTTACCTTCGGCCTCAGACCAGTTATTGGCCCCCATTGGTCAAATTTTTACTGGATTGGCAAAGAAATTATAGAACAGAAACTTGTTCTTCAAGTTAATACCTGGCAGGATGTCAGTCAGCTTCTTCTTGCGAATTCTACCAATAATATTACCCGTGAAGAAACCCGAAAGGCGGTCAGGGAATACCTTCATTCCAGAAAAGGTGGGACCCAAAAAGCCTGTGAGGCAATAACTGGCTATTTGTCACCTTAACCATATCCAAAAACATAAGAACTGATTAGTGTTTATGAATACAAAGATTATACCCGAATGTTTTGGAATAATTCCTGCCAGGTTTTCCTCCTCCCGTTTTGAAGGGAAACCCATGGCAACAATTCTGGGTAAACCGATGATATGGCATGTCTACTCAAGGGCCGTTTTATGTCAATACCTTAAAAAGGTTGTTCTTGCCACTGATGACGAGCGCATATTTGCCACAGCAGAATCATTCAATATTCCTGTTCTAATGACTAGTAAAGATCATACCTGCGGTACAGACAGGGTCCTGGAAGCGGCACGGATTCTTAAAATCCCAGCTGATGGTGTTGTTATTAACATACAGGGAGATGAGCCCGCCCTTGAGCCAGAAATGCTCACTGAGCTTATTACCCCCTTTAAATCTCCAGAAGTCCAGGTCACCACGCTAGCCCACAAAATCAGTCAGGAGGAAGCCCGAAACCCCGACCAGGTAAAAGTAGTTCTTGGCAAAGAAAATAGGGCCCTTTATTTTTCCAGATCACTTATCCCTTTTCCTCGAGATGGTGTTGATAGTGGATTCTATGGTCACATCGGCTTATATGCTTTCAGAATGAAAACCCTGGAACAGTTCGTTGCTCTTGATAAGGGTGTTCTTGAAAATAAAGAAAAGCTCGAACAGCTGCGTCTGCTGGAAAATGATTTCCCGATCCATGTTGTGCCAACCCGTCATAAAGGCTTCGGTGTTGACAGGCCTGAAGATATTGCAATTGTGGAAGAGATTTTACGAAACAAATGTGCAGACCCTGAGTATCAAAATGTAAGGCACAAAATTCTTTCAAGCCAAAATAACTAGTCCGAGACCTACGATAAAAATGAACCTTGCCCTCTGCCTATTTAATTATTTCCCTTTTGGTGGATTGGAGCGTGACTTTATGTCGATCGCTCAAGAATGTCTCAAGCGGGGGCATTCAATCACTGTGTTCACGATGAAATGGGAGGGCGCTGTTCCTAAAGGGATGAAGATTATCCTGGTTCCAGCGCCAGGAATCAGCAACCACGGAAAGGCGGCATCTTTTGTCAAAAATCTCCAAACCAGACTCACCCGGTTCGATTATGATTTGATCGTTGGATTTAACCGAATTCCCGGTCTGGATATTTATTTTGCAGCAGATGCCTGTTACCGTGACAAAATCCAGCGCCAACGCTGTTTTCTTTCACAAATAACGCCTCGTTATAGGATTTTATCCACCTTTGAAAAGGCTGTCTTCTCTCAAAATTCTTGCACCGAAATCATCTACCTGTCAAGCCAGGAAAAAAAGAAATACCAGCGCATATATAACACCCCTGATGCTCGGTTTCACCACGCTCCTCCCGGGGTCGACAAGCAAAGAATTCAGACCTTTTTCAATGACGAGGAGCGCCTGAAGATACGGAACGAATTAAATCTTGATAAAGACGATATCTTCCTGCTAATGATAGGCTCTCATTTCCATACCAAGGGGGTAGACAGGTCAATTGTTGCAATGGCCTCACTACCTGTGAATATGCGGGAATCGACCTTTCTTTTTATTGTGGGAAAAGGTAATCAAAAAAAATATGAGAAATTGGCTGAAAAATTTCGCATCGGAGGCCATGTCCGATTTATGGGAGGCCGAGATGATGCACCGCGTTTCCTTATCGGGGCAGACATACTCCTTCAGCCATCGATTATCGAAAGTGCCGGCAATACCATCGTTGAAGCCCTCGTGGCTGGAACCCCAGTGCTTGCCACCGGGACATGTGGTTATGCTGAGCATGTCATAAAAGCCAAAGCTGGGATAATTATCCCTGGAGATCCCTTTAGTCAGGAAAAAATGAACAACTCCCTGGAAGCAATGATTTCAACTTATAAGTTGGAAAAATGGCGGAAACATGCTTTAGCTTACGCTGACAGCAAAGATCTTTATAACCGGACAAGGGTCGTCACTGACCTGATAGAAAAAATAGGCGAATCAAAACGTCTATAAGACATGAATGGCCATGAAAAAAGCGACTCACACCGGCCCCATTTGCGTACGCCACGTTCACTCTTCCGCAGAAGAGCGCCTAGTCTGTAACAGCGACTATTTTGAAATGATGTCCATGGCAAAACTCCTTAGCTTCGACGAAATATGGTCTTTTAGCGATGGTACGATTGTCAAACGAACAAAAAACGGAACTGTAATCCAGGCTGAAATCTCCCTGTCTCAATCAACAAATGAACAAAAAAGAAACAAAAAGCCTCCAACAGCTTTATTCTACATCAAAAAGCACGATCAACATCTCAGCCTATGGCAGAGAATGCTTTCCATCGTCAAGCCAAACACCTTTGTAGCTGAAGGGATAAAAGAATTTGACAACTATCGTCACTTCAGAGAAAAAGGGCTGGAAACTGCCATTCCTGTAGCCGCAGGGATGAGATTTTCTTCTTTTCTGCAGGTAGAATCCTTTTTGATTACCAAAGATTTCTTCCCATTTATTGACCTTGAGGAACTTGTCTTGAATCGTCAGGAGATTTTTTTGGGAGAACAAAATAAAGCAAAAAAAAGAAACGTTCTAGGGGCTATTGCCAATTATGCCAGACGAATGCATGATTCAGGCCTGAACCAAAAAGATTTTAACGCAACCCATGTTCTCCTGCTCAACATTGATGCACAACGGCCGACAATTGCCCTTTTCGACCTCCAGCGGGTTGACAAAAACATCTGTAACCGTTTTAGATGGCCGATCAAAGCCCTAGCTGAGTTAAACTATACGCTCCCGCAAAGTCTCTTTAGCGAGGACGATAGACAATACATCTTTCAAAAATATTTATGCAAAAACCATTTAAATATTTTCAATAAACTGCAGTGGGCCTGGATCAGAAAAAAAACAGCAAGGATTGCAAGACACAGCAGAAAAAAAGGGCTATCCCCCAAGATGTTGGACTAATAAAAAATATGTAGGTGTTTCAGGGGGTTATGCATTCTTGGGTGTACTTAATTGATCGCTAACAAAAATATAATTGGCACATAACTTCATTATTAAGGTCAGCATTTTCACATGGGTATTAAAGAAAAAAAACCAGACACCCTCGTCTCAATCTCCGGTAAAGATACGGAGATCTATAAAGAAGATGCCTCTGACCTCCTCCAAGGAAAATTACCCAGAGAATGGCAATGGGTTCCATGTTCCAACAACGCTCTTGTCGCCGCAAAAAATGCTTCATCTCCGGTCTATTATAAAGAATTTTTCCCAAGAAACAGATTTGAGGGAATCAAGGCATTCTTAAGAGGAAGCCGTTGTCAACGGGCACGAAAACAAACAGAAAATCTAGTTGATGCTGGTCTCTCCACTCCTGAAATTCTATGTTGGGGAAGAGGGAAATTAAATGAATTTATCATCTTTAAAGCTGATAAAGGTGAAGGTTTCTTCTCTTTTCTTCTAAAAAGATACTCTCCACCCCTCGCCACCGAAAAACTCCTGGAAAAACGTCAGCTTCTTCGTCAAGTCGGGGAAATTATCGCTCTTTTACACAAAAAAGGGTTGATTCATGGAGATCTTCGCCCCAATAATATACTTGTTGCAAAGAGTGATGGTGGATTCAGGTTCTCCTTTTTGGACAATGAAAGAAACAAATATTTTACAATCCCACCCCTCTTATTAAGAAAAAAGAATCTGATTCAATTATCCATTATTACCAATCAACTCGTAACGAAAACCGATCTGATGCGTATTTTTCAGGCCTACCTTTCAACAGAAAAAAATTGGTCCGAACAAAAGCGACAACTGTTTATCAGAGACCTTTTTCGTAGAAGGCACAAACGATTCACCTTTATCTTGACCCGCCGAAAAAGGCATCAACGCGCTGAAAATATAAGAAAATTTGATAAAAGCCACTTTTCAGGAGAATGTTATCATGGCAGTATACTCAGCCAAATGATAGCTACTGAAACCACCCCAAACGCTTGGTTTAACAAGCATGGAATCCTAATTAAGAAAGACAAAACAATAACTTCAAAAAAATACACTTATACTAACTCCCCCCCCCTCATCGGCAAACGCTTTCTGCCAAAAAATTGTCTCAATTTTCTCAAAACCATTTTTCGTGGAGAAAAAGCACACCATCTTTGGCAGATATCTCACATCCTTCTTGATTTGGGAATTCCCGTCCCTCAAGCTTCCGGTTATATAATTGCAGGCAGAAATCCATTTTGGCGCAATAATTTTTTCTTTTGCGCCTTCCTGGCCGACTCCAAAAACTTACATGCAATAGCAAGATCCAGGAGTGATTTTTCGGCCTGGTTGACAAAATATCAGCTCATTGAACGACTGGCTCAAAGCCTTGGCCAAATGCATAACTACGGATATAGACACGGAGACACAAAATGGGGCAATATCATGGTGAACGAATCCGATGGGTCTTTCCATTGGATTGATCTCGATTCAGCAAACAGACAAAAGAGACGAAATAACCGCTGGTTCGACAAAGACGTGGCGCGTTTTGCCGTTGATATTATTGAAAACAGAGTCGACGATACGTGGTTGAAGGTATTTATTAAAAACTATGCACGAACAAGATGCGTGCCCTCTGAACACATTGAAAAAAGAATACAGCCCTTTATAAAAAAAATTATCAAACGTCACCGAAAAAAACTCAAGGTAACTCAGGGAGCCTATCAAACCTGTCTCAAAAAACTGCAACAAAAATCAAACAGTATACTAAGAAAAGCGCATCATCCTTTTTCTTCAGAGAATATTCTGGTCTTAGGGGATTCCCACGCGATTGTTTTCAAAAAATGGCAATTTATACTTGGCTTCCCCAAAAAACACTTCACCGTATGCACTGTGGGTGGCGCAACCGCCTCTGGCCTTGAAAATCCAAATTCTCGCTCACAGGCCTATAAAATATTTACAAAAATGCAACAATCCACCAACCATAAAACCCTCATTATCATGCTTGGTGAAGTTGACACCGGTTTTGTCATTTGGTATCGGGCTCAAAAATATGGTGTCGAAATATCAGAGATGTTTAGCCAAACCGTGGAAAAATACTCATCATTTTTATCCGAGCTCTCGACAAAATCTAAAAAAATTATTGTCATCAGCACCCCTTTACCTACTATCGAAGATACAGCTGAATGGGGTGAGGTGGCCAATCTACGTAAAGAAGTAAAAACCACAAAACAGGAACGGATTAAACTGACCCTCAAATTTAATAAGGCGATCGAAAAATACTGTCTTAGCGCCGGTCTTATTTTCATTAATCTGGACAAAGAGTGTTTAACAGCTAATGGAGATTTAAGGGCCGATCTGAAAAACAAAAACATACGCGACCACCATTACGACCCAACCAACTACTCACGGTTATTAGTGAATCATCTCAGAGGAATTATCTAGAGGAACGTATTCTTCCTACAAGGAATCGTTGATAATCTTGTTCAGCTCCCCAGTATCCCTTAAACGTTTTACCAATCCATGACCGCCGCTTCCAAAGGTATGCAACTCCACATTCCGCAGAGAACTTAATCGACTCGCATGAATTCTATCTAACCTATGATCATGACTATAAAAAATATTAATACTGCATTTTAATTTTTCTTGCCTAGCATGAATTAATGGTCTCAAATCAAAATATTTTTTATCTGCTAATCTATATGTGTTTTGTATCTGTTTTCTCCATCTTCTGTCAAAATATCGGAACCTGTTCACCCTATCAATAAATGTTTGCGGAGAAAAAGCATGGACGATATCCGCATCAAGCAATATCCCAAGTAAAATTGCGGCGTATCCGCCCATAGAGTTTCCAACTAAGATCACTTTACTAGCTTTGGATTGTCGGATTTTCTCCTTTAAAAAATAAGCTATGCCGTCAATATCGTCAGCAAAGCCAGGCAACCCCCCATGGTACCAAACTTGGGCTAAATCCCTGAGGTAGATTCTATTTATATCAAATCCTTTGCTAAGATTAAAAAATTCAAACGGCGTGATTACCAACTTACCGGCAAATCCTCCAAAAGCGATTAACAGAGATCGATGATTGGAGGAAAGATCAATCGCGATTGGCGAATAAGGGTTTTCTATGTTTTTTGCAAAATCGTTCTTCATTCGGCAGGATCAATAATCTGAATTTATTTGAAAAAGAATC
The DNA here is from genome assembly GCA_030145275.1 of Desulfurivibrionaceae bacterium. Classification (GTDB taxonomy): domain Bacteria; phylum Desulfobacterota; class Desulfobulbia; order Desulfobulbales; family VMSU01; genus JAQYVV01. The sequence goes on from JAQYVV010000003.1 coordinate 101,830, forward strand.
AGTACACCCATCCAAGGGTCCTGCCATGACATTATCTCTTTATATTTGACAACCTTACTGCTTCTAATACTTTCAAGAGATTGAGTTGACCAGTTTTTTTCATCCCAAATCAAATAGTTTTCGCCATTATTTATCCTTTTTGAAACATTGCTGAAAGATTGCGGGTTCACCCGAGCATTGAGTTGCTCAACGCATGTGGCCTCTACAACAGTCAAATTGCTAAAAAAATTGATCATTTGCAAGTTGCTTTCTTCAATGGCACCCACGACCTTCACATTTTGGTTCATTTCCTTTCCTGCTGCTATTGTCTCGCCAATTTCTTGGAAAACCTTTCTCTTCACCTTATTTTCAGACATATTTTTCGGTAAAGCAATGGCAAAAATTAATATCCCGGCAAACAGAATAAGATAAAGTTTTCTGATATGAAATTTTTCAGCAAGATATGAAGACAGGTTCTCCAGTCCCAAGCCCACCAGAAAAAAGGCCGGGAACAGAAAAATTGCAACAAACCTTTTTCTCATCACCCAATGCCCCTGCACATGCAAATACAACAGCAAAAAAGACAAGCCAGATAGTAAAAGGAGATAACATAACCTTCTATTCTCTTTTGCTCGCTGAACAACCCCCTTAAATCCAAAAATAAAAATTAGGAAAAAAGGCTCAAAGAAGGTTTTAATAATTTCGACAAGAACAACGCCAAGACCCAACCACCACAACAAATTGCTGACCTTTGGAAAGAAAAACTTTCCCCAGAACTGCGATTGCTGGGAGCCAATTTCACTTAAACCATGGCGAACCTGTTCATATTTTTGCACAGTTGAAACAATTTTATCCAAAAATGAGCGAGGATAAAGCCATTGAGAAAAATCAACCCCCAATAATGACATGGAGCTAAGGGCCAGTGCGACAATAACCAATAACGGAAAAAGAAAGATAATTATTTTTTTACATTTTTTTTCCTGGCTGAAAAGCAGCATAAAAAGCAGGGTTCCAGGGACAAAAATTATCGCCTCAACACGAACCAGGCTGGCAATACAAAATGATATGCAGGAAAGAGAAAGAAAATAATCGTATTTTTTCAAATCTGCCAAAGTGAAAAGATACATCCCCAGAGTTATAAAAAACCAACCAGCAGGTCCCCTAATAACTTCGCTGCTCATTTGAACAAAAACGGGGTTTACGGCAAAAACAAGAAGAGTGCATGAGGCAATTGGAACTGAGACAAACTGTCTAAGCAGTAGATAGAGAGGAAACATAGCCGCAGTTCCAAAAAATAAGGAAACAGCCTTGGCGGCAACTAACCAATCTCCGGTAAACAGATAACTAAAAGAGATAAAAATTGGTAAAATATTTAAATAGGGATAACATTCTGTAAGAGATCCATACAATCCAGAATAAAACGTCTTGGCCTGATGGATGTATAGCATGCCATCCGGATTAATCGCATAGGAATGATGAAAAGAGTACAAACGCAAACTAAAACCGATAAAGATTATTACCAGTGGCCATAAATAATTATCTTTAAATAAGGAATACATTCTTGTGGAGTCATTTTTAAAAATAATCATATAGTCTTGGTTTCAAAACCAACAGGAAATTAAAATCAATGCCACATAATAACAAAATTTCTATCGATTCACTCTTATCAGTATCCCTTACCACATGCACGACACAGAGAGATTGTTTGAATTAACGACAGTATTTTAAGATGATATATTTTAAAATCTTAAAGCCGTTTCTAATTTTCGATTCAGCAACTTTTAGTATTTTTGCATGATCGGGGTATCGGCACTTACCTTTCTCCGCGACAACAGCATTTATTTGTTGAACCCATTCGTTGTCTGACTCATAACCAAGCATAATTAAAATATCTGCCATTTGTTGAGGGTGGTAGCCATATTCATGTTTAATTCGTGGAAGATGATTTTTCCATGTGGATATTCTATCTTCGGAAATTTTTCTAACTCCACCCATAGCTGCTGTCGCATCAGATGATGGCTTGGCGAACCTGTGATATTCTGAAAAACAGCTTTTTTTTTCCAGAAACGGAAAACTCGTTTGGATGTCACCTTGAACATGATCTGGATCAGAAACCAAATCTTCATAACGAATCTGCAAAAATCGATGATGTTGAATCAGGTGTAGAGCCTTCTGATTACATTCGTTCCATACGCGAAAATTGCAAAAGTACATCGCGGGGAAATTTCTGTGTATGCTGGTGATCACGGAGCGGGGATCACGTATCATGTTTATGACATAAAGATTGGCGTCCGCATGAATTAAGGGCTTGACCCACCTTATATCAGAGGGCTGTTTACTAAAAAAAATTTCAGGATGGCCCTCTGGTTTCTCGAAAATACTCATCTCGTGTTCGCAATAGCCGTCATTTTGAAAACAAGTCCGTAGCATTTCCATCATGAGCGTTGTGCCACTGCGCGGGCACCCTGTTATATGAACTCTTTTCATGAAAATTTTCCCACCAAGGACATTTCTACCGCAACCATATTACCAGACACCCCCTTCAAAAGACTTATTTTGCTCGGAGCGTTGCGGCAACACCAAATTTTTTAAATTTTTTATGCCGACCTCGTCGAGCAGCAACAACCAATACTCTACGCAACAGCCGTTTTTTACAACGCTGCCCCCCCATCAAATGACAATAGCTTAGGTAGAATCGAAGCCTTTGTCTAAAACTGACCTGGGGCCATGGTGCCGTCAGGTGCAAAGCAGCCAAATCATTAGCCTGTTTCCAGCCAATATGCATTCGTGACCAAGGCCATTTGCCTTTAATCTTCGTCCTCTCAAGATCGATGGGAATAGCCTTAAATTTATCCGGCCCCTTTTCCAGGAAAACATGCCAGGAGAAAAGATCCACATGGGCAAGACCATTGGCGTGCATTTTGGCAAGCATTGAGGCCAGCGCTTTTGAAATTTCCCCGAGAAAATCCGGACCGCTTCCTTCCACAGCTAACCACTCCTGTAGGGAACGATACCCCCGCAACTCTTCGACGAGGAGAAAACTATCGCCCCCCCCCCTAACAGGGTGCCACCCCCAAGCAACGGGTTCGAGAACATCAAATCCAACTCGAGCATAATGCATCAGATTTGTCAATTCAACCTGAATCAAGGGAACTTTTTTGTACAGAGTACGCAAGTCCTTTTTAAAATAGTTTTTATGAATTTTAAGATAAAAAACACGCCCTTCTTCACCCAGAACCAGACGGTAGACCACACTTCTTCGGTTTCTGTCCATTACTTCGCCGGTGAGCCTAAAAAAACTGTCGAACGAGTTGAGCTTAAGTCCTCTTAAAAAATCCTGCCAGCCATGAAAAACCCAGAGATCTTCGGCCAATTGCTCCAAGTTATATCTGGTACCGGAAGTATCAATCATCCTGCATCCTTTGAAGAACTGGCATTAAAAGAAAGGTATAACTCCTGGTATACAGAAGAGCGCTGCATCAATGTCTCATGGTTGCCCTGAGCTATTATCTTGCCATGTTCCAAAACAATTATTTTGTCAGCATTGCGAATTGTTGAAAGCCTGTGGGCAACAACTATGGTTGTTTTATTCTTCATCAGTTTTTCAAGTGACTTTTGAACCAGTGTTTCAGAGACACTATCCAGGGCAGAAGTAGCTTCATCAAGAATAAGTACGGGTGGGTTTTTCAAAATGGCCCGCGCCATGGCGATCCGCTGCCGCTGCCCACCAGACAGATTCAGACCTCGCTCACCGAGTAAAGTGTTATAACCGTCGGGAAGTTCATTTATAAATTCGTCGGCATAGGCAAGTTGAGCTGCTTTTTTAATCAGATCATCTTCCGCATCAGGTGTGCCGAAAGCGATGTTATTGCGCACTGTATCGTTAAAAAGAATAACATCCTGACTGACTAAACCAAAAAGTTGGCGCAAATCTGTGAGGCGCACATTTTTTATATCAATACCATCTATTTCCACTGTACCCACACTGGGATCATAAAAACGTGGCAGCAGGTCAATTAACGTTGTTTTCCCAGCACCACTTGGGCCGACAATAGCTACGGCCTCTCCTTTTTTAATTTTGAAATCGATATTTTCCAAGACAAGATCCTGTGAATCAGCGTAGCTATGGCTAATACCGTTATAGTGTATCTCTTTCTTAAAATCGATCAATCGCTCACTGCCACCTTTCTCCTCTTCAATCGATTCCAGCCACCAAAGGCGATCCATGGCGGCACGGATTTCTTGAAAAACCGCATATGATTTACCCACCTCTTTTATCGGGTTGAATATCATTACAACAGCCCCTAAAGAAGAAAAAAGATCGCCACTGGTTATAATACCCTTTACGACCAGGCTACCGCCATACCAGATAACGAGAGCAACACCAATTCCTGTAGACGCATCGACAAACAGTTTTGCGGCCTCTTTATGACGGACAATTTTAACCTCCTGTCTATAAAATGAATTACTCATGTGGTTGAAGCGGTCAGCCAAGCCACTCTCGTTGCCAAAAACCTTTATCACTTTAGAACCAGTGGCTGCCTCATTGATAAAATGGGTCAAGGTGGCCACTTTTTCCTGGGCCTTATAGCGTTTATCTTTAACCTTTTTTCCAAGCCGATGCGCACTGGCGATAATCCCAGGCAAGACAACTAATGCCAGCAGGGTGATATCCCAACGCCGGTAAAAGGCAACAGCAAGCAGCACAACGATAGTAGGAAAATCTTTAAAGATAGTTAACAGTGTATCAGATACAAGAGCACGCAGGACCGCAGTATCATTCAAAAGTCGGGAAATAACCTTGCCTGAAGCCTCTTTGCCAAGTGCTGAAACCGGGATATGGAGAAGACGATTATATAGGCGTATTCGGGTGTCGCGAACAAGTTTAATACCAGCTGAACGCATGAGGTAATTGAATATCATCTGAAAAACGCCTCTGATAATATAAAGTCCCATGACCACCAAAGGGAGCCAGACAAGCATACCGTAATTTTTATCAACAAAAATAGAGTCAATTACAGGCTTAACAAGCCAGGCAATCATGCCTGTGGCACCAGAGGCTAAAAGACTGAAAACAAGAGCCCCTAGCACCCGTTTGACATATGGCCGAATGAGGTTTAAAATTCTTTTATCAGAAAACTGGGCAAATATTGATTTTCCCACGAAAAAAACTCCTGTTTAGAACGATTATGGTAAATTAAGCTAATCCCGGTCGAGCAGATAACCAACCCCGCCGTGTTAAACAACTCAGGTTAATCATCTTGGGATCAAGTTACAGGATATTGTCGGTTATCCTGAAGTTTAGAGTTTCATAACTCTTTATGTCATCATGATGGGCGATTTTCAACGCCCAATCTTTCCAGAAACAACGCTATCTATTATCTCTTTATCATTGCTGAATTTTCTGATCGCAATCTGTTCAGTAATGGCCATAAAAGCCTTCAGCAAAATTTTATTGTAGGGAATGGTACTTGTGAAATGACGTAAACTTGTGTGTTTGTAGATCTTTTCCTTTATCTTTAATGCGTTACCACCAAGATCAATATTACTATTTGACCTTCCATCTGTTTTTTGAAATATAACGGAGATGTTTCCGCAGAGAGGGGCAATATTTTTTCTAACTGTTTTAAAGCCTGCCCTCTCACCAAGCGCAACAAGTGTTTCAGGATTAAACGTATAAATATGTGCTTTATGATATCTGTTCTTGAAATTATGTTTCAGATCTTCAGCATTGGGAACATCAACAATTAAATATCCTTTTTCTTTAAGAATTTCCCAAATATTTTTCAATTCCGCTAGAGGGTCTGTCAGGTGCTCAAGCACATGATTTAGTGTGACAATATGAATAGATTCTTTTTCATTAACCTCTTGAGCAAAGCCTGTTTGCACTGGAATTTTAAGTTCTTCCCTGGCATATCGTGCATGATTTTCATCAGGCTCAATACCTTTGGCGTCAACACCAATACTCCGCAGACTATAGACAAAAACCCCATTACCGGCTCCAATATCCAAAAGCCTATCTTCTTTCTTTAAGAGATCTTTGAAGAAGTTATATCTTTTCATCGCCTCTTTGGCATCTCGATAAACATGTTTCTTCTTTGGTTTTGTTATTCCTTTGTACTCTTTCCTATAGTTTGTAGAGTAAAATTCTTTAATTTTTTCGTCTCTAGGTCTTGGGTCACTCCATATCAAACCACATTTTTTACATATAATAGTTCTGAGATAATCGCCATTTCGGTCTTTCAGAGAAATGATCTCAACTGAGGTAGAATCGCAAAGGTTACAGGGAATAGAGCACATTGTTGTATTCTCTTGTGTTCTGGTGGTCATGATCGGTGCCGTTCCTATTTGGTAACTCAACAAGCATTAGTTTAGCATTATGGTTGTTGAGTTTATTGTTGTAATTAAATCGTATAAAAGCAAAACATTACACTAATAATATAGAAATTTTAATAATGAATACATCTCAACTTAGACATTTGGCTTCTATCAAATAGCTTATAATGTAAAAACTCATCACTTTTTACAAAATGATGAGTTTTTACAAAAAAAAATCGTCCCCCTAGCTATTGCTTTCTACCCCTGCTTACCTAACTCTTTTACAATTATTGAGTGAACTTTTTCCACCGTCAGATTTTCCATGCACCTCCAGTTATCACAAGGTTTCCAGGCATAACAAGGGGAGCAGGGCAATTCTTCCCTAATTATAGTGTGCGGCCCATATGGGCCTGTCCTTTGGGGGTTAGCAGGTCCAAAAATAGCAAAAACAGGGATATTGAAGGCTGCAGCAATGTGCATGGGGCCAGTATCGTTGGATATAAAAAAACGGGCCTGACGAATTACGGCAAACATTTCCAGCAAATTGGTTTTTCCAGCCAAGGAAATGGCTCTGCCCTCTGCACAACGGACTACTTCTTCTGCAACCTCTTTATCTGCTAATCCGCTTATCACCAAAGAGGTAAAGGGAAGTTTAGCTGCCAAACGGCCAAATCTCTCTGCCGGCCAACGGTTTGCCTCTTTACCTGCCGACGGAGCTATGACGATATAGTCCTTTGGCAAGGAACGACAAACTTCAGGCCTATAGTCAAAAGGTGCCATGGGGTATGCAATACCAGTACGTTGGCAGCCAATTGCTTCGGCAATCTTCAAATAACGATCAATAGCATGATTTTCCATGCCCCCTTTTATCTTATGGGTATAAAACAGAGGGCTTCCCTCATCAGATTCAGTAAAACCAAGCTTATATCGTGCTTTTGCGGCCCAGGTTAGCAAACCACTACGAAACAGACCGGAAAGATCTATGGAGAGATCAAACTTCTCCTTTCTGAGACCTTTATATAGATCAATAATTTCACGGCAGGTTTTTGGCAGATAGGAAAGATGTCTCCATTTATCTTTGTTAATTATCCACAGTTTATTTATTAATGGGTGTCCTGCAAGGATAACATGCAAACCTCTCGCTACCACCCAGTGAATTTCGGCATCTGGAAAGCCTTTAGAAATTGAAGCAAGAAAAGGGAGGCTGTGAATAATGTCACCAAGAGAACTTGGCTTTATAATAAGAATTTTTTTGGGTGGAGTTTCAAATTTTATATGCATGAGGTGGCTATAGTTATTTCTGTTTCTTTTGTGCGGGTTGCTATTTTTTAATTTAATAGCTTGCCGACTTCTGCAAAAACATCTAGAGCTTCTATTTGGACCATGCACTTAAAATCGGTTTCACAGTGCGTTTTAAGGCAAGGGCTGCAAGATAATTCTTTTCTTAGCACCACAGATTTTTTTGAAAATGGACCAGTTGTAGTATGGTTTGTTGAACCAAAAATTGCCACCAATGGTGTGTTAAGAGCTGCACCAACATGCATTAAGCCGGAATCATTGGTAACAAAACAGTCAACAGCAGCAATCATTGCTAAAGCCTGGCCTAAGGTTGTTTGACCACTAAGATCAAAAACCGCCGAACCTCCCTTCTTTTTAATAATATCTGCTGCATTTTGGTCATCCTTGGTTCCAAAGATCACCACAGAGGCTCCTGCTTTTTTCGTTAAATAAGCCGCAAGTTCGGCGTACTTCTCGGCCGGCCATCTTTTAGCTGGACCATAAGCAGCACCAGGGTTTAAACCAATAATTGGCCCTTGCAACCTATTGCTAATTTTAAAATCATTGGCCCATTTCTGATCCTGAGGAGAAACAGCCAGAAACAAATCGTCTGAACCACACCGCAAACCTAGATTTTGCAACAAACCTTGATAGTAATGAACTTGATGGAGTTTTCTTATCTCTTTTCTTAGTTTAACTGGATGGCTAAGCAGAAATCCCCGGCCATCTCGGTTATAACCGGCCCGAATCGGAATTCGGGCCAATTTACTGATTAAAGCCGCTTCAAAGGCATTCTGAAGCAGAATTACCATGTCAAAATCTTGTTCTGCCAATTGTCTGCTCAACCTCCACATCCCCATTAAACCACGGTGGTCAGACTTTTTATTATAAGGAATTATTTCATCGATATGGGGACTTGCTATAAAAACATCTGCGACCCAAGGGTGGACAAGAATAGCAATATGGGCTTTAGGAAAATTATCTCTTATTGTTCTTACAGCTGGAGTGGTCATAATAGCGTCACCAATCCAGTTTGTTGAACGAATAAGTATTTTTTCAGGGTTTAAATTTAAAAGGCTTTCAGGCATTGGAAAATGATAATGAGCTTATTGGGTAAAAGAAAAATATAAGAGTAGAGGTGGTATGCTATTAAAGCACCAGTTCCTCTTTAAGCTCTCGGGCTAACAAATCAGCAACAGCCTGAGAGCAGGGCTTGTCTTGGTATATAACTTGATAAATTTGTTCTAAGATTGGCATATCGACACCAATCTTCTTGGCCAAAAGCCAGGCAGACTTGGTTGTTTTTACACCCTCGGCAACCATACTCATTTCTGCCAGGATATCTTTCAGGGTTTTGCCACTGCCAAGCATTAAACCAACCTGCCTGTTTCTGCTTAAATCTCCCGTACAGGTGAGAACCAGATCTCCCAGACCTGCCAAACCGGAAAAAGTGAGGGGTTTTGCCCCCATTTTCACACCCATCCTGGTAATTTCTGCCAAACCTCGGGTTATAAGACCTGCTCTGGTGTTTGTGCCATACCCTAAGCCATCACAAATACCTGCCGCAATGGCCACAATATTTTTTAAGGGTCCACCCAGCTCAAGGCCAATAATATCGGTGCTTGTATAAACCCGGAATCTCTCGGTGGAAAAGGCCTCCTGGAAAGATTTAGCAATTTCCTTTGTTTGGGCCGCAACGGTAACTGCTGTCGGGGTGTTATCGGCAACTTCTTTAGCAAAACTTGGTCCAGAGAGTACGCCAAGATGGACACCTGAATCTGCGGGAAGAATATCTTCCATCACTTGAATCATGGTCATCAGCGACTCATTTTCTATCCCTTTTGTGGCTGACACAACATGCGTGCCTGGCTTAAGTAAAGGGAAAATAGTAGTGAAGACCTCCCTGAAGACATGGGAGGGCACCACCATAACAACCATTGTGGCGCCTTCAATAGTTTCTTTAATATTGCCACTAATCTTTATATTGTCAGGAAGAAAAAAACCCGGCAGGTATGTTTTGTTTTCTCGTGAGCTGGCTAGGGCTTCAACATGTTCCGGTCGATGCCCCCAAAGAGTAACGCTTTTTCCCTTATCACCAAGTAGTTTAGCCAGGGCCGTGCCCCAGCTCCCGGCGCCAATTACCGCTATTTTATGGTGAATTTTCATTTCTTCTACCTGGGTTGGTTAGGTTACTCCGGTAAAACTGGAATACCCCCCCTTTACAGTTCAAAATTTTACTAAAGTTTTCCTGATTACCACCGAAATTAAGCACGGGGCAAATAGTGGACAATTTCATTCAGATTCAGGGGACTGATTTTATTTTTCCAAATCCGGGAGACAGATTAATTTTCACCAAAAACCTGTGAAAAAAAATCAGTCCCCTCGCTTCCCTGTTCAGGAAAAAGGGTCTAATCTTCTCGGTCTAATCTTCTTCGCTACTTGGACTTACCGGACTCACATCTTCACTTACCTGGCTGTTTTCCTCGTGCCCTTCATCTTCCTCTTCATCTTCTGAGCCAAAAGATTCTGCAACCATATCCATGGAAACAACCTTTTCTTCGGTTGCAAGTTTAAACATCCTTACTCCTTGGGTGTTGCGGCCAATGACCCTCATGTGCTCCATGGTGATCCTAATAATTTTACCACCATCGGTAATCATCATTATTTCATCTTCATCACTTACCTGCATGGCGCCAACTATCTTACCATTTCTTGCACTGGCCTTAATGGCAAAGACACCTTTGCCACCTCGTTTGCGCACTGGATAATCAGCAGCTGAACTTCTCTTGCCATAGCCATTTTCGGTCACTGTAAGGATTGAGGCTTCACTGTCAACCACAACAACACCGACAACAACATTGTCATCTTCTAAGCGAATCCCCCTGACTCCACTAGCTGTCCGTCCCATGGAACGAACATCTTTTTCAGAAAAGCGCACCGATTTACCATCACGGGAAACAAGGAGAATATCGTCACTTCCACTGGTCATCATGGCTGAGATAATTTCATCATCTTCCCTGATTTTCAGGGCAATCTTACCCTTGCGACGCCTTAGCCTAAACTCTTCCAGTGGTGTTTTTTTAACAACACCCAGCTTAGTTACCATAATGATGTATCTTTCTTCCTCTTCATCCACATCAAAAGTTTTAATCGGCAGGGTAGCCGCCACTGTTTCACCTTCTGCAAGTTCAAGAAAGTTTACCAGTGCTTTACCTTTTGCTGTCCTACTGGCCTTAGGAATTTCATAAACCTTACGCAAAAAGACCTTGCCGTGGTTGGTGAAAAACATGAAGGTATCGTGGGTGGAAGGTAGAAAAAGATGACTAACAAAATCGTCCTCATCAGTGCTTGTGCCAATAACTCCCTTGCCGCCCCGACGTTGGGAGCGATATAGTTCAACCTCATTTCTTTTTATGTATCCTTTGTGGGTTATGGTGACAACCATGTCTTCTTGAGCTATTAAATCTTCAGGAAGTATTTCGTCCGGAGCCTCAATAATCTCGGTGCGCCGTTCATCCCCATAGGTTTCTCTAATCTCTATAAATTCGTCCTTGATAATCTGCATAACCATTGACTCATCCCCTAATACCTGAAGGTAGTAGGAGATTTTTGCCTGCAGTTCTTCAAACTCGTTGATTATTTTGTCACGCTCAAGTCCTGTCAGGCGTTGTAAACGCATTTCAAGAATTGATTTTGCCTGGATTTCACTTAAACCAAAGCGCTGCATCAGCGCTTCAGCTGCATCTCCAGGGGTTGGTGATTTTTTAATAAGTTCAACTGCTTCATCAAGATTCTCTAAGGCAATTTTAAGGCCTTCAAGAATATGAGATCTCTCTTCCGCCTTCTTCAGGTCAAAGGCCGTTCTTCTATATACAATGGTCTTTCGATGCAGCAGAAAGTGCTCTAAAGTCTGTTTCAGGTTTAGAACCTCAGGCTTGTTGTTAACAATACTGAGCATATTGACCCCAAAACTCTTTTGCAGCGGTGTCATTTTATAGAGCTGGTTCAATATAACCTCGGCAATGGCATCCTTTTTCAACTCAAGGACTATCCTCATGCCATCACGATCGGATTCATCCCGTATTTCTGAAATGTTTTCTACCCTTTTGTCCTTGATAAGCAGCGCAATTTTTTCGATGAGATATGCCTTATTTTGCTGATAGGGGATTTCATCGACAATTATTGATTCCCTGTTACTCTTTTTGCTCTTTTCAACATGAGTTCTAGAGCGAATCTTTACAGAGCCCCTTCCTGTTTCATAGGCCTCTCGTATACCTGAGCGGCCTAGAATGTAAGCACCGGTTGGAAAATCAGGTCCGGTAATAATCTCTGTTAACTGATTTACGGTGATGTTGCGATCGTCGATCATCGCCATAAGGCCATCAAGCACCTCTGTTAAGTTGTGGGGCGGGATGTTTGTCGCCATTCCAACAGCTATGCCGGAAGAACCATTCACCAAAAGAGTTGGTATTTTAGAAGGGAAGACAGCCGGTTCTACCATTGAGTTGTCGTAGGTTGGCACAAAATCAACCGTATCTTTATCAAGATCCGCGATTATCTCCTGGTCCAACTTGGTCATTCGTGCTTCTGTGTAACGCATTGCTGCAGGTGAATCACCGTCCACCGAGCCAAAGTTTCCCTGACCGTCAACCAAAGGATAGCGCATGGAAAAATCCTGGGCCATTCGCACAACAGTGTCATAGGCCGCCGTATCACCATGGGGGTGGTATTTACCGATTATATCACCAACAATACGGGCGGATTTCAAATGCGGTCGGTTATGATAATTACTCAACTCCTTCATAGCAAACAAGGCTCGTCGATGCACCGGCTTCAGACCATCCCTCACATCTGGGAGAGCCCGGCCGATAATGACGCTCATTGCATAATCGAGATAGGACTTCTTCATCTCTTTTACGATAGATATGGAGCCTATTTCCGATTCTTTATTTGTTTCGTCTTCCATGAATTACCTTTATGTTTTTATGACCACACGGAGAAAAATTTTTTCCTGCATATACCGCCAAGAGAGAACTGTGGAGTTCTTTTTTATTCCTGCTTAAATTACTAAATATCGAGATCCGTTACTTCCAAGGCATGGTTTTGAATAAATTCACGCCGTGGCTCTACTTTGTCACCCATAAGCGTGGTAAAAATATCATCCGCTTCCTCGGCGTCTTCTATACTTACCTGAAGAAGGGTTCTGTTTTCCGGTTTCATCGTGGTATCCCAGAGCTGTTCCGGGTTCATTTCACCTAGACCTTTATATCTCTGTAGGGTGCTCCCCTTAAAAGACTCTTTTTTAACCAACTCTATCAAATCCTGCCAGTTCTCGGCCTGAATTGTCTTATTGGCACTCTCAATAAGGAACGAGTCCTTGGTGTAATCTTTAATGTAAGGATATAGTTTCAACGCTTTTCTATACTCTGAAATAAGCGGTATTTGCGGTCCAACAGTTACCACAATATGGGCCTTATCTTTAATGGCCGCGTCAAACTCATAACAGCTTGGGCGCCATCTACAGGGGCGTATATTGCCTAAATTCAAATTTTTATCTGCCAGTTCTTCTCTTATTTGTTGAACAAAATTTTCGTCTTCAAATTGATCAGCAGATTTAAGATCCTGCTCCAGCATGAATGTTGCGAGCTCATCCCAAATATTCATCCGTGCCAAATAATCTGTAATTTTCTTGTACATTGACAAATTTCTCATCAGATCTTTCATTACCGATGGATCTATCGTCTCATTTTTTTCGTTTTTTATAGTCATAAGCTCAGAGGCTTGATTAAAAAGAAAGTCATTTAGATTTTCTTCGTCTATAAAAAACTTTTCCTTCTTACCTCGACCAACTCTGAAAAGAGGAGGCTGACCGATATAAATAAAGCCTCCTTGTATAAGAGAAGGCATCTGCCGGTAAAAGAAAGTCAGGAGCAGAGTTCGTATATGGGCCCCATCAACATCAGCATCTGTCATTATAATTATTTTATGATAGCGAAGTTTATCTATCTCAAAATCATCTTTGCCAATACCGGTACCTAATGCAGCAATAACTTGTTTTATTTCTTCCGATGAGAGAATTTTGTCAAATCGAGCTTTTTCAACATTCATTATTTTACCGCGTAGAGGCAGTATGGCTTGATACAGCCGGTCTCTGCCCTGTTTGGCACTACCGCCCGCAGAATCTCCCTCAACAATAAAAATCTCTCTTTTGCTCGGGTCTTTTGATTGACATTCCGCCAGTTTACCAGCCATTAAAAGATCTAGTCCTGAACCTTTTTTTCTGGAAAGATCCCGAGCTCTTCTTGCCGCATCACGGGCTCGTGCCGCGTCAACCGCTTTTGTTAAGATTTTTTTCGCATCCTGGGGGTGTTGTTCCAGGTATATTGATAATTTCTCGCTGCAGATTGAATCAACAATGGATTTAACTTCACTGTTGCCAAGTTTAGTTTTTGTCTGTCCTTCAAATTGAGGATTTGGGACACGCACTGAAATAACACAGGTTATCCCCTCCCTGACATCATCTCCTCCAAGTTTTTCCCTAAGATTCTTTGGGACAATATCATCGGTTGCGTATTTATTGATGCATTTGGTTATGGCACCTCGCATCCCGGCCACATGGGTGCCTCCTTCTTTTGTGTTTATGTTATTTACAAAAGAAAAAAGTCTTTCAGAATATCCATCGATGTATTGAAAACATACCTCAACTTCCACATTATCTTTCTCCCCCACCAGCATTATGGGCTCAGGGTGGATATGATTCCTCTTTCTGTTTAAATACTCCACATACGACTGGATACCCCCCTTAAAATGGAACTCGTCATCTTCTCCACTTCTTTCATCTTTGAGGATAATTTTGACGTTTTTATTTAAAAAAGCCAGTTCCTTTAGGCGGGTTTTTATTATTTCATATTTGAAAATTGTTGTTTCTGTAAAGATCGTAGGATCAGGTATAAAGGTTATTTTTGTTCCGGTTGTATTGGTCGTTCCTATTTCCTTAACATTCTCTACTTTTATTCCTTTCTCATACCGCTGGCTGTATATTATGCCATTTCTTTTTACTTCTGCCACCGTCCATTCTGCCAGGGCATTTACAACTGATACACCAACACCGTGAAGTCCACCAGATACCTTGTAAGTTGAGTGGTCAAACTTACCGCCTGCATGGAGAGTACCCATAACAAGTTCAAGGGCAGACACTTTTTCAGTGGGATGCATCCCTGTTGGGATTCCCCTGCCATTATCCTCGACACTAACAGACTCATCGTTATGAAATATCACCTTTATCAGTGAACAAAAACCGGCCAGTGCCTCATCAATACTGTTATCCACTACTTCATAAATAAGGTGATGAAGACCTTCTTCAGCAGTGTTGCCGATATACATGGACGGTCTTTTACGAACCCCTTCCAGCCCGGATAAAACCTTTATATTTTTGGCTCCGTAGTTCCCTTTTTTTTCTTCTTCAGTCACAAATGACTCCTTTTTATATAACTCTTTAGCCTACCGTCTAATCCGGATAAACCGGAAATAAGTGCCTTAACAGTAGAGAATAACATGTTTATTTCAAAATACTTTTAAGCATTTCGTGTTTTTTATACCCCTCAGGTAAGCGTTAGACTCCAAGGGGGTACTGAACTGAGTGGCAAAAATTCAAAGCTAAGGCACTAAAAATCTGTAAATGTGTCTTTTTATTACATAAAACCATGCTTTATAAATTTGTTTTCCCTTTTTTAAGATACACCCATGATCATCACTATATCGCCATTGGCATGATGATTCCCATAAAACCAGGGTCATCATCTGCCACAATCAGGCAAGGGCTTTTCTCAGAACTCAAATACGCTTTAATTTTACCTGAAGTCATTACCTGGAGGGCTTCAACAAAATATTTTCCGTTAAATCCAAGTTTTAGTTCTTCTCCGCTAAATTCTATTTCTATCTCTTCCTTACCGCTGCCAATATCCATATTCTGCGAAGATAGTGTCAAATTATTTTCAGTGAAATTAAATTGAACTGTGTTGAAAATATCTTCTGTGAAAAGATTTATTCTTTTCAGGGCCGATATAAGTGAAATTCTTTCTATTTCCACGAAAGAGTCCCTACTTATGGCCTTAATAATATTCTTATAATCAGGAAAATCTCCATTCAGGAGACGTATTATCAAAAGTTTATTTTCTGTTTTTGTAATGGCCTGTTTTTCGTCAAAACCCAGTTCTATAAATTCCTCATTTTCACAAATTTTCCTTATTTCTTGGATTCCTTTACGTGGGATAAGGGTTGTTTTTTCTAAATTCAATTTTTCTACGTCTGTTTCTATTTCTCTTTCCATTAAGGTCAAACGATGCCCATCTGAAGATATTATTCTGAGAAAATTATTATCTTCTCTTTTATCTTTCTCAAACAGTGCACCTGTTAGGTTGAACTGAGTGTCTCCATCCTGGGCTACGGAAAAAATAGTCTTTTCAATAATGTCGGAAAGAGCATCTGCTGATATTGTCGACATTATTGTGCTGTCAAATTCAGGGAAAGAAGGGTATTCCTCACTATTTGTTCCGGCAATATTATAATTTCCATTATCTGTTGTAATCTTTGCCCAATTCTTTTCATTTACTTCAATTTTTATGTGGTCAATATCTGTTTCCCTGACGATTTCAAATATTTTTCTAGCTGGAAGAGTTATTGATCCAGGCGAAAGGACTTCTGCTGGTATTTCGATTCTGATACCTACTTCGAGATCTGTTGCAGTAAGAACAATTGTCTCTACCTTGGTCTCAACCAAGATGTTGTTTAAAATGGCAATAGTTCCCTTTTTTCCTGTTACGTTCTGAAGGGATGATAGGCTTTCGTAAAAATCTTTTCTGGCAACATTGATAATCAAAGACATGATTTTCCACCCTAATAGTTTTTATTAGTTTATTTATTATTTTATATATTACTCTTATTAGGCCTGTTGATATGTTGATTAGATAACTAACTTGTTATTTTAATATACTTTTTTTTCAAAATAACAGTATGGGTAAAATGAGTAAAAAGAGAGATTGAAAAGTTATCAACAATTTATAAAAATAGTTGTAAAAAGTTATAAGTTTACAACTAATATAACTGCCTGATATTTATATATAAAAATATGAAAACAAAAAAAGAAATAGAGAAGCTTAAAAAGCCTTTACAATATAGTTTGAAACAGTAAAAAATTCAATCATTAGAATGAAAATAAAAAACAAATTCCAGGATATAATAAACTTGATAAGCAATGTTATGGAAGCTTATACAACTGCCCTCTTTTTGGTTGATGAAAGAGGTGAATGTATGGAGCTTTATTGCTATCAATCTTTTTGTAAAAATATTGATGAAAATTGCCGTATAAAAAATGGAGAAGGCCTAATTGGCTGGGTATTGCGAGAGAGAAAAAATGTGCTAGCGGCAAACTTTGAAAGGAACACTAAAACACTGATTTTTTACGAAGAAGACGAAAAAATAAAATCTCTTATGGCTCTTCCACTGCCGGAAGGTTTGGGAGTTTTATTTGTAGATAGTAAAAAAAGTTATAGTTTTACAGAGGAAAAAGAAAAGATATTCAAGCAATTTGCCAACCTCATATACACCTGTGTCAAGGAACAAGAAATATTAAATAACAATTACATAAATGATAATTATTTGAAATTTTTAATTAAGTTTGAAAAAATTTCTGGAGGACGCTGTGATTTTGAAAAATTATCATCTCTCTTGTTCGAACATATAAATTGTTCTCATTTTATTTTCGTAGTGCCAGAGCATTGCGTTTTCACATATTTTTATGAAGATGCCCAAAAAAGAAATGTATTCATTGAGCAATCAGCAGAGTATTATTCGCCAGAAGGTCTTTTGGGATGGTGTATAAAAAATAGGAAAAATTTAGTGAACAACAATTTGAATACGAAAAAATCTTTTCTTTTAAATGAAGATGAAAAAATAGAAATAAATAACTTTGTTGGGATTCCGGTCTATGAAAAAAACAGATCTCTTGTGGGGGTTGTTGGTTTTGTGAAAAAAAAGGGGCACGATACTTTTTTTAAAAAAAATATTTATTGGACCCAAAAGGAAGTAGATTATCTCGAACTGTTGGGAAATAAAATTTTTAAAAAGTATGTGGCTCAAGAACTAACACCCCACAAGGGGGTATAAGTGCCTTAACAGTGATCTGCAACATATTGGGAGCATTGTTCTTTTTTGGAATTCTCGGAGTCTTAGCTACCTGTTTTTTGTTACAGGATTTCAGTTATAAGGCACTAAAAAAAGAGGTAGTAATTTAAAAATAATGAAGAAAAAAAGAAAAATAGTAACAAAAGGAAGAAGATATAGAAGTCTTTTTAATCTTTTTTCCAAAGATATGGCCATGGATTTAGGCACTGCAAATACTCTTATCTACATGAGAGGTGTCGGTATTGTCTTAAATGAACCATCTGTTGTCGCCTATGATAGAAGAAAGGACGAGGTGTTGGCGGTGGGAAACGAGGCAAAGAGTTATCTGGGTAGAACCCCTGAAAATATAGCGGCTGTGCGACCATTAAAAGACGGGGTGATAGCTGACTTTATAGTCACAAAAACAATGATAAAAGAGTTTTTTTTAAAAGTCCAAAAAATAAGCCCTATTTTTAAGCCAAAGGTGGTTATTTGTGTTCCGGCTGGAATTACTCAAGTTGAAAAAAGGGCTGTTTTGGATGCGGCAGAAGAGTCGGGAGCAGGCCTGGTTTATCTTATTGAAGAACCTATGGCTGCAGCAATTGGAGCGGGCCTTGATATAAGTGAAAAAAAAGGGCAGATGGTTATTGATATTGGAGGAGGGACCACAGAAGTGGCAGTGTTAAGCCGATCCTCTGTGGTCAACAGTGCAACCATACGTGTGGCCGGAGATGAAATAAACGAAGAGATTGTTAAATATTTAATCAAGGAAAAGAATCTACAGGTTGGAGAAATTTCGGCAGAAAAATGTAAGATTGCCATAGGCTCGGCATACCAGGTTGAGGGGGTGTCAAAATATTCCGTTTATGGGAAGGATCTGTTAGAGAATAAACCGAAAGAAGTTGAGGTAACGCCAGAAGAGATACGAAAAGCGATTAGAGAACCGGTCTCAGCCGTTGTTGAAATGGCAAAAAGGGTGCTTGTGAAAACGGCGCCTGAGTTTATAGAAGATATAAAAAGAGATGGAATCATTATGGCTGGCGGCGGTTCCCTTTTAAAAGGATTACATATGCATGTTCAAGAGGAAACCGGTTTGAAGTGCAGGCTGACCGAAGACCCTCTGACTACAATTGTTGAAGGTAGTGGCATAGCCCTGGAGAATTTGGCTAAATTCCAGAAGGTGTTTATAAACTGATGCCATAGCAGTGTATAGTTTAGCGGCCTAGACATATTGGAGATTATGTTTAATTTTTATAAGTCTGCGCTTATCCGAAGTCCACGCTTATCTGCGGGACCTCCACATGTTAGTGCCTTATAACTGAAATCCTGTCACAAAAAAAGATAAGCGAAGACTTCGAGCATTCCCAAAAAGAACAATGTTACCAATATGTTGCAGACCATTGTTAAGGCACTTATTTCCGGTTTATCCGGATTAGCTGTTTTATTTTTTTAAGACTGCGAAAATCCTAAGCATCATATTTTTCATAAAATCATGTTAAAGCATAATTCACTGATAATATTCACAAAATACCCGACACCAGGGCAAGTAAAGACAAGGCTTATTCCAGTATTGGGGTGTGAAAAGGCGGCGGACTTGCATCGTCAGATGACCGAAAGAACAGTATCTACAGCTACTATAGTTGCCGGCCAAGAGGTATCCTTAAAGATCTTTTTTGAGGGAGGCGATGTAAATGTAATGCGGGATTGGCTTGGTGGGATGGATTTTGAAAGGCAAATAAAAGGAGATCTTGGTGAAAAGATGCTTGATGCATTTGAGAAAAGTTTTGCCGCTAAAGCTAGAAATATTGTGATGATAGGCACGGACTGCCCGGCTATCACCTCTGATCTTCTGGAGGAAGCGTTTTTTAAACTCAAGAGACACGATCTTGTTATTGGTCCAGCTGAAGATGGCGGCTATTATCTCATTGGTCTAAGCAAAAGGGCTTCTTTTCTTTTTAAAGATATTTCCTGGGGCTCAGGGAAGGTGTTTAAGCAGACTAAAACAAAAGCCGTTGAATATGGGTTGAGCATGGCGATCCTTGAGACCCTAAGTGATATTGACCGTCCCGCTGACTTACCCATGCTAGAGAAACAAGAGTGATGCTTTCCATAATTATACCAACCTTAAATGAGGAAAAGACCTTAAGGGAGACACTTACTTCCGTTAAAAGCTGTTTGGACTGTGAAATAATAGTTGTGGATGGAGGTAGTTCAGATAAGACGGTCTCTATGGCGCAATCTCTCCAGGTAGCAACATGCATAAGTTTACCATCAAGGGCAGTTCAAATGAACAGGGGGGCTCGGGAGGCAAATGGGGATACATTTCTTTTTGTACACGCAGACACCACTCTTCCCCCTGATTTTAAAGATCATATAGAAGAAATTTTAAGCGAAAAAGGTGTAGTTGCCGGAGCCTTTGAACTGTGTATAGATCATCCGGGAAAGGGAGTCAGGGTTGTTGAAAAAACAGCCAACTGGCGCGCCAGGTTTCTACAGCTCCCCTACGGCGATCAGGCCATTTTCATCTCCAAAAATAATTTTTTTAAATATGGTGGTTTTGCTGAAGTAGAATTTCTGGAAGATTTGATCTTTATAAGAGGTCTACAAAAGTATGGTAAAATTGCTATTGCGCATGCCAGAGTTGTTACATCTGGACGCAGATGGAAGAAACTTGGCGTGTTCAAGGCAACGTTTTTAAACCAGGTAATTATTGTTGGCTACTTACTTGGTTTTTCCATTCCCCTTCTCAAAAAATTGTACGGGGTTGTTCAGAAAAGATGAAATAGCTGGTCTCTTGGGCATGAGTTTTTCTTGCATATTTTCATCCTTAATAAAGGTGATGACGTATTTTGAGCTGATCATCAGATAGGGAGAAAAAAATGATTTTTGAATCATCGGGTTTGAGCTTGATAAAATCCAGGCGAGTGCCATAAAGGAGAGAGTACATATAAAAGCAGCTTTTGCAAACCCGAAGATGCCGCCTAAAAGCCTATCAAACCAGCCAAGAAAAGATATTTGCATAACTTTTTTAAGCAAGAGCCCCAAGAGTACTATCAGAATATAGGTAAGCAGGAAAACAAGGGCGTAGGTGATAATAAAGGCAAGCTGTGGTTCCGTTATAAACGGAGTTATGAAAACAGAAAGCTGACCGTAGTACTGGCCGGCGGCAATAAAGGCGATGAACAAGGCAGCCAGGGCCGCCAATTGACGAATAAATCCTATCCATACTCCTCTGATAAGAAAAAGAAGAGTTATAATAATGACTCCGGCATCCAATGTTGTCATATGTGTCCCGCTGTTTGATATAGTTACATAAATTGAATAAAAAATTATACTTATTGCACTTTTTGACAAGGATAACCCGTTCACAAAATGATTCCATCTCTTTTTTTATCTGAAGAAAAAATAGATAGCTGTTTGGAAAAACTGTCAAAAGAGACAAGCGTCTCTTTTGCGTCTGTCAATATAGAAAAACTAAAATCACAGTGTGACCTCCTTGGAGAGGCCAACATGCTGGACTGTTTTTTGACGGATATGGAAAAAAAACTCTTTGCTGCCTTCACCTATGAAAAAAGAAGAATGGAGTGGCTTGCTGGTAGAATTGCAGCAAAACATGCGGCCATAAAACTTTTTTCAACGTCCTCCCCAAAACAAAGAGAGATAAAGGATGCTGAATGGATAAAGTGGGAGGTTGGGGCAGAAGAAAATGGACGGCCATTTATTGTGCCTAAGAGTGGAAAACCGGATATATCAATTTCCCATAGCAGTACAATAGCTGTTGCCATGGCTGCAACAAAAGGAACCTGTGGGGTAGATATTCAAAAAATATCGCCCCGGATAATCAAGGTTGAACAAAAATTTATCGACTCGCAGGAAAAAGAGTTCAATAAATGTGCTTGTTTGGCCCATTTATCCGCTGAAAAGTTTATGACTCTTGTCTGGTCGGCCAAGGAGGCGCTGAGAAAAGGGAGTGGTCACAAATCGGTTATAGGTTTTATGGAGATGAAGCTCAACACCGTGACTGCAGAGCGGGATAATGGCTTGATTTTTGAGTTTGTCTGCACGAGGGAGCCTGGGATAAATCAAAGCAAAAAGATATTCACAACCTGCCAGGCCATTAGCGACGATTTTGTGGTATCTTTTACCTCCTCTCTATTTTCTGGTTTCGGGGACTCCTAAAGCCTTCAAAATATTGCCGAGAGGACAGAATTTTGAAAATCCGAACTGAAAAAGATTGGCCCCGACAAAGGCGGTAAAGATGAGCCAGTATGTGCTGTGGAAAATTGGGCTTGCTCCAACACCTAAAGAGAGGCTCAGTAAGATAAAAAATCCTGCAATTGTGTGAATCCAGTCTGTGATAATCATTTTCACCCTCCCTTCTTTTCTAAGTTGTCATTCTGACAGTATAGTTTTTTTAATACCTTAATAATCTCATGTATTTTAGGATCTGTGATGGAATAAAAGATGAAGTTCGCTCTTTTTTCACTGCTTAAAAGGTTAATGTTGTGCAGCTTTTGCAAATGTTGGGAGATGTTTGCGTAGGTGGAGGTGAAATACTTGTGTATTTCACCAACACTTTTTTCACCATCCAGCAGGAGGCAGAGAATTTTCAAGCGCACAGGGTGTGCGATGGATTTTACTTTTATAGCTATTTGGTTGATGTTTGAATCCTGCATAATATTATCTTCCAATTGTGATTATACTCGTTTTTTTTGTTTAGTATTCAATTGATTGATTAAGTATAATTCGTCCAGAAAGTCTGTCAAGTTTTTTCTATCTATGGGGGAATATCTGGTGGACCTGGGAATAGAGAAGGTGTGGAGCTGAGGTCTGGTGGGTTTGTGGCGGACAGTGTGAGACTTCGAGGCTGTTATCTTGTTTGCGAATTTTTCGAAGTCTACACCGTCCGATATTGATGTTTATCAGTGGTGACATCACATTTGGGCCATACTCAAACCGCACATGGCCTCATAGTTGCGGCACTCATGTTGGCAGAGGAAGGGGCATGGTTCTTTCATAAACCATTTTTTTTGCGGACAGTAATATCTATCTCTGAATGGTTCATTACAACCGTGTTTCGTAAGTTTTTTCCTTGATTTTTTGCCATAGCTAACGGTGTTGCCTAGAAGAGTAAATTGCCATAATGCCATTTTGTCCCTCCTCTGTTAGCAAGTATCTGTACTGCACTTACACAGACACCTGCTTGATTAACAAGAATAAGGATTACCTGCCTATTGTTCTATATAAACTCTTATCGGCTAAACTGACTAAAAACAAAAATTATCATTTCTGGATGTCTGTAAGTGTGGGATGGTGAAATAGACCGTTGTCGGTTTAAAAATTTATGATTACCTGTAGATCCCCTTGGCGGTTACCCTTTTGAAGGCCCTTGCCTTTGAGTCTCAGGCGGGTGCCTGGTAGGATACCTTCCGGAAGTTTAATCCGTAATTTTTCCATTCCTTCACCTCTGTTCAAGGCAATTTGGACCCATTTTTTATTGATTATCTCATCTTTGCTTAGATTGAGGGTGTAAGTTAGATCAATATCATCTCGATTCTTTTCTTTGGGTTTTTGGGGTGGGGAAGTAGTTGAATTGCTCAGAATAGATCTAACAGAAGAACCTAAGTTTTGGAGAACAGAAGGTCCTTTATGGGTGAGAGAGTCTTTTGTGGAAAGGTGGTTGAGTGTCTTCAGGAGTTTTGGCAGGCCAAAAATCAAAATGCCGCCAAAAAAGAAACCGCGTCCCCCTAGAAGTGATCGACTGAAAAAATTTGGCCCGTAGCGCAGACCGGCCTTGCCAAACTCCTTCAACAGTTCGGCGAAGACAACGTTTGCCTGGGGGTTTTTAAACAAATCTCTGAGTATATCTTCTTGGCTATAACGAAATGAATCGTCTGACCCTGAATGCCTTGAAGATTCTTTAAAGGCGTCAAACTCCCTTCTTTTTATCGGGTCGCTTAAGACACCGTATGCTGCCGCAATTTGCTTGAATCTCTCTTCAGCCTGTTTGTCCCCAGGGTTTCTGTCTGGATGGTACTGTAGGGCCATGTTTCGAAAGGCTTTCTTGATCTCCTCCTCGCTGGCATTGCTTTTGACACCTAAAATTGAGTAATAGTCTGGCATATTTCTGTCTGGAAAAATTATTTGAGAGCAGCAAGAATCCCTATGAAGGCATCCTTGCTATATGGGTGGAAGAGGTTTTCCGGGCCGAGGTACTTCTTGTTCTTCGTGGAGTCGCGCAACAGTTGTGTGGCCGTGAAGTATGTAGAGAGCTGTTTTGAATAAGATAAAATTGAGTAGAAAGTAGGCGAGAGCAAGGGCAACCGAAAGGGCCCCTCCACGAATCAGCAGTTTTTTGTCCATCACTTTCTGTCTTTTATAGTGGATCTTATTTTGTTCCATTATGGCTTGGGCTATCTGGAAGTTCGAGAGTCCTTTTTCCTGATACATTGCAACTGTGTCACTGGTATTTGTGCCGCTGGCGGTAAAATAATGCCCCTTTTTTTGTAGATACCGGGAGATGAATGTTTCAGTGGTCAGGTTGCCGCAATCAATGGAGCCGCTGTTTGCATCAGCGCTACAGCTGAATTTTTCTCCCAAAAAGGCAGAAAAAGATTTATCGAAGCTGTAGGCATATTGGAAATAAAAGGCCTTTGGCAGCAGCACCATAAGTGCTCCGCCAAGGAGCAGAAGACTGCTTGCAATGATAAAGGTTTTTATGAGTCGGTGATACCATCTTTCTGGTATGATATTTTTGGGGTAAGGGGATATCATTTTTTTTCTTCTGATATGTCATTTATGCTCAGGATAACGGCGTTTCCCTGTTTTTTGGTAGAGATCAAATATCTAACTTTGTTTTCTTTGGTGATATGGTGTAGGTCTGGATAGGCCGGAACATTAAGGCAACTCTCCCCCGTTTTAAATGTTTTATTTACCGTGTTTCTAATAGTACAGCTTTTGCAGTGTACTGTCTGACCACACCCTTCAATGGCGTGTATGCATTCGAAAACATCTCCGCTTAATTGCCCGGTTACTTCCTGCAGTGATTTATCGAGAAGAGAGAGGCTTTTTTTGTTGGCATAAATAGTTCTGCCATTCGAGTCAACAAGGAAAACCGGGTGTTCAAACCGCTCAAGAAATTCCTCCATAGATTGGCTGCCAAAGTCAAAAAAATTTCGCAAGCAGTCCGGGCAGATACCATGTGAGATCGCATTTTGGGGTTGATAACCTACAGTAGGGATGCTCCCAAGGTCTTTTTTACACCAGGCACAAATTTTTCTAATTTCCATGGATTGCGTCAGTTAGCTTCCTGTAAAGCAAGTAAGGGGTGTCTTGAAAAAAGGTGGATTAGAGTAAGTTAATTGTCTCATAAACTACCATAAGGTGAGCACGAAAAGCAAATTTATAGCGCCAGTGCTAGGACTTCCATTGCTACATAAACAATGAAGAGGGGGTGTTATTTAGATATTCTGTGGGCTAAGATTCTCTAGTTTCGATAGACTCCTTGGTTTTTGTTCTCCTTTGGAATACGACTCGTTACTCATGTAATAAGTGGGCAAAAAACATTAAAGGCTGGAAAAGTATTAATCCTTTTTGATACAATTGCATTTTAAGCGGCTCAAGTGATTATGATCAAGGAGGTGTGCAATGTTTGGCAGACTGCTGGAAATCGTACTGGGAAATAGTATCTATTCCATTTCCGGGCTGGCTCTTCTTCTCCTGGCTCTTATTTCACTAAAAAGTGAGGAGTTTTACAAAGGCATTAAAATTATTCTCTGGTTTGCCACTCTCGTATGGGTGCTAAGTGTGGGATATGAGTATAATAGCGGATACAATGTTCTCTATCTTCTGGATAAAAGTACAGAAGGATCGCTTGATCCAGGAAAAGACAGAGGTGCTTTTGAGAAGTATTATTCAACAGAGTCCACAGACAAAATAAAACGAGGTAATTAGCTATTTTTAAAGATTTCGATTTCTTCTCTTTTTATACAGATATATTTGCCAGAAAGAGCCGGGCCCAAGGAATAAAAGGGCCAGTCCCAAAGCGACATATCGAGGGTTTATTCCAAGATCAAGGGCCGCGCCGGTACAATAAGTAGATAAGCTTAAGACCAGGGTGACCAGCCCCATTTCTGCGGCAAAAACCCGGCCGCGGTACTGGTCATCGACAACTCTGTGCAGCAGGGTGGTTGAAAAAACCCACTGGGTAGCTCCGCCAATATGACCGAGTAAAACGAAAGGCGCTGCCCAGAGCAGACTAGGGGTTAGACTGAAGATGATGTAGGCCACAGCAGAAATAAAAAAAGATAAGGCTATCCCTCTCATCATAGATGGGGAATCTTCTCCCAGTATGCGCCAGACAAGAATGGGTCCAATGGCGGCTCCTATCCCTCTGCAGCTGTACAGAATACCGCTGCCCCCACCGCTTGTAGAGGTATTAAAAACCTGTTCGCCAAAAACAACCAGCATAACCAGAATACCGCCGGAGAGGGCCCAACCGCTTTTAACCAGGAGCAAAGCGCCTACTTTTTTGCTGCTCAAAACGTATTTAATCCCCATTTTCAGGTCGTGCAATCCGGTGTAATCAAGCCAGGTCACTTTCCCATCGGGCCCTGAAGGTTTGTTTCTTTTCTGGCCTTGCTGCGGAATGGTCGTGCTGTTCAACAGGAGTGCTGAAACCAGAAAGGTGATGGCGTCAATCTTAATTGCGGTCTCCCATCCTGCCACTGCTGTGACAAAACCACCCATTGCCGCGCCAAAAGCCAGGAGAACTGACCAGCTTGCCCCGGAAAGAGCGTTTGCGATGTTGAGTTCTTCCGATTTACAGAGGTTGGGGACACTCGCCTGCCTTGCTGGATTTGAGAAAGTCCAAAGGGTCTCCTGGGTGAGGGCAAGAATATAGATAATCCATATATGCTCTGGACTCTGGACGAAAAGAAAACAGAGAACCACAGCTACCCTTGCCAGATCAC
Organism: Desulfurivibrionaceae bacterium; assembly: GCA_030145275.1. Lineage (GTDB taxonomy): Bacteria > Desulfobacterota > Desulfobulbia > Desulfobulbales > VMSU01 > JAQYVV01. The sequence goes on from JAQYVV010000003.1 coordinate 128,538, forward strand.
AGCCTATCATGATCGCTTTTCTGGGCAGTCGATCTGCAACGATTCCGGCTGCGGGTCCTATGATTGTCGATGGAATAAATTTAGCGATGAGAAACCAGCTGATTGCCTGGCCCGATCCGCTCAAACGATCCAAAAGTACAAAAATGGCTATGTAATTAAACCAGTTACCAAACTGACTGATTACCCCGGCAAGCCAGAACCTGCGGAATTGCTGGTTGGTGCGCAGAAAGGTTGTGTAGCTACCCCAGCGGCTAGCTGACAGCGCAGCAGGTGGAGTAGCCATATCTTTAAGGTAAATTTCCGGGTTTAGTTAACATGTTACGGTAGGCACCTTTCCCAAAAAAGAGAAATATTATCTGATCCGGATAAACCGGAAATAAGTGCCTTAACAGTAGTCTGCAACATATTGGGAGCATGATGTTTTTTGAAATTCTCGAATTCTCGAAGTCTTACGCTTATCTTGCTTATCCGGAGTCTTCGCTTACCTGTTTTTTGTGACAGGATTCCAGTTATAAGGCACTAACTTCCTTTTGGGTTGAAGAGATAACCGTTGGAGACTTATCAGTTCTCCGCCAATATTGGAAAAAAGCGTGGACAAGCGGCAGATCGTCCTTTTTTAAATCTTCCAGAAAGGAAAAAGAGAGTGCGGTATATAACAGGTCTGCTTTTACGGTAAACGGGCCTTGGGCACCGTTGGTCGGAATCTTATAGGTAATATGGTCGGAGCCGCCTTGAAAGCTTGTATCATCCATGGCCTTGCCATAGACGCCAATACTTTTTTCTGCAGAGCTTTTTTCAAAGCCTACAGGAAGCAGGCGGTTGTCTTTCAGGTAGCCTGCCGCTCTCAGAAGTGTGTAGGTCACTTTTCCATCTGTGTTTGCCATTATTGTCTCATATATCTGCACCTGATCAGCCGTGGTAATTTCCTCATAGTGGGGTTCGTATTCCTGGATTTGCTGGTCATTTAGGTTACCGGAGATACTGCCGTCTTCATTGGGTTTACCTGATTCAAAAACAGTGTTGCCGTTGACATCCAGGACTTGCAGGTGGATCCAGGCCCTTCTGCAAGGGATGCCAGTGGGGAATTTATGCCCGGTTGCGCTTTGTATCTCTATTTCAGTGGTTAAAATGTCCCCTAGTCGATTGGCCTTGAGCACTGATAACTGCGCCGTTTTTTCCTGAAGTTGCTTTAAGGTACGCTGAAGAGTGTCTTCCAGTTCTTGGCTTGAAGTAGTCAAACCAAGGAGTTGCAAGTTATCTTTCATGAGCTTGAGCATCTGTATGTTTGAGCCGACAAAATGGTGCTGGGAAAAATTAGGCCTCTTTTCAGTTCCAGAAGGCGCATAGCGGGAGATCTGTACAGATTCGTCAGGCTCTGGCATGTGACACTCCTGACAGGAGAGGTCATCTTTTGTGTTATCGCCAAATTTACTGTTCTGCCATTCAAGATAGGCCGTCTGTTCTGGGAACTCTCCAGCAATGTTACCTTCCCCGTCCAAGTATGGGGTGAAGAGGGTGTGGCAGGTAGCGCAGAACTCGGAAGTGGCCATATGACTACCGTGTACGGGTTTGTATCCGACACTTGTTTGCATTGTTTTTTGGTCGACATTGTTATAGGGGCCATATATCTGCCGGTCTGGCCTTGCTGTTTTTTCATCGATCTTAAATTTACCGCTGAAACTTTTAGAATTTCCCAAATTGGAATCTTCTATCTGGTGGCAGAAACTACAGGAAACTCCATCCATTGCCGCAGCATGGAGACCATGGATGGGTTCAAGAAAACCGGGTTCAAAAAGTATTTTTTGACCAGTACTTTGTGCCTCAACTTTTGCCATGGGCATGTGGCAGGTGACGCATTTTTCTTCGATTATCTCTTTAATTGCCGGGTTTCGTGCTGCCTCAGAACTGACCTTTGCCTGCCAGAACGGGTCTTTGGCCGCATTGGCCATCACTGAGGAGCGCCAGTGGTTAAGTATGGACAGGCTGTTGCCCTCTGCATCAAAGAGTAGATTGTGGCAAGCCGCGCATTTTTCTGACCCTACAAATTTTTCTGTTTCAAATGAGGTCAGGGGCTGGCCGACGTATTCACGCGTTAGGCCTTGATCTACATTTGTAAAAATAAATAGTAAAAAAATGGCCAAGAAGGAGAGATTTAAAGCTATCAGTACAGGTGTTTGTCTTTCTGGTCTTGGCTTATTTATGTGAGTATTCATCTAGTTATGATTTTTCTGAAAAATTATATATTTCTACAGCTTTTCTCTTTCGCCCTATTTTAGTATGTAACATTTTATATCTTTGTTTAAAATATTTTTGCATTATTGGGTAGAGATATGGGAATGATACTATTTTCCCGTTTATTGGGGACAGGTGTTATATCTTGATCCTTTGGCAGGGCCTTTTTTCGACAATATTGTCGAGTTAAAACAAAAAATGTCGACAGAGGCATATCTGCTAAAACATATTAACATATTGAAAATACAGTGATTTGTTTATGTTTATTAGTTGGCACGTCTCTTGGAAGTATAAAGAGCAACCGGTTTGGCTAAAAACAAAAAAACAAATAACCTTAGGAGGTAGTAAGATGACAACAGAAAAAAGTATGATAGGAAAAATTGGAGTGCTAGTTTTGGGACTTGGACTTTTATCTGCGCCGGCATGGGCCGTGACTGATTATGGTTCCATGACCAATGAAGAGCTGGCAGCAATGCGTGGTACAATGAGAGATGTTTCTCCAGAAGACCAGGCAAATTTTCGTGCTGTATGGCAAGAAAGAGTTAAGAGCATGGATCCGGAGCAGAGACGAGACGCTGTGAGTAGACCGGATAATGCGCTTCGGGATGGAAAAGGTGACAAAAATCGCCAAGGAGCGAGAGCCGGTTCAGGGCAAGGCAAGCAATATCGCCAAGGACCTGCGGACGGTACTGGAAATGGCAATCAAATTCGCCAAAGACTGCAAGACGGATCTGGAGGAGGCAGTCAAAATCGCATGGGACGTGGAGGCGGTGGTGGTGGTGGAAGAAGATAGGGTTTAATTGGATAAAAAAAAATCGTTCAGGGGAAACTGTGAACGATTTTTTTTGATTTTCCTGATGCGGCAGAGCCTTTAAGTTCCAATGATTCTTGGAACAGCAGGGTGGGGACGTGATCAATCAGGGGTCCGGGAGCGCTTATAAGGCAGGAAGACCTTCCTTTTGAGGTAACAAGGAAGAGGGCGGCAGAGGAACTGGGAATAAGCGAGCGGGTCTTGCGTTGTAAAATGGGTAGGCTCAAGCTGAAAAAATAGGTCATCAAACTTGCAAATTTGTATTAAACTAATAACACAAATTTGTAATATGTGTTATTTCTTCCGTTAGCGATCAATTAAGTACACCCAAGATTGCATAACCCCGAGTCCGTAAGCGTTTAAGGGGCACCCCGCTTACGTTCTTCCCAAAAAAAGTTGACAAATGAAACCGTTTTTAATCAAATCATGAAAATAATTGAACATCTTAAAATAACCCCACTTTTTCAGGGATTGACGGCAGAAGAGCTTGACGAACTGGCCATGATACTGACCGACCAGGAGTTCAAGCGCGGTCAGACAATTTTCTCAGAAGGAGACGCTGGACTTGGGTTTTATGTCGTTGTCTCCGGCCTTGTGAAGATATACAAGCTTTCCCTGGACGGTAAAGAACAGATCCTACATATTTTCGAGGCTGGAGAGCCTTTTGCTGAGGCGGCTGTTTTTGCCGGCGTATCTTTTCCGGCCCACGCTCTGGCCCTTAAAAACTCCAGGGTGTTTTTCTTTCCTCGAACATCGTTTATTGAAGTGATCAAAAATCATCCCACCTTGGCTATGAATATGATGGCGGCCCTGTCCATGCGGTTGAAAAAATTTGCCCACATGATAGAAGCCCTCTCCTTAAAAGAGGTACCTGGGCGCCTGGCTTCTCATATTCTCTATCTGTACGACCAGCAGGATGATTCAGACGAGGTTGATCTGAAGATCGCCAAAAATCATGTGGCCAGCCTGCTTGGTACGATACCGGAGACCCTTTCACGGATCTTAACAAAAATGCAGAAACAGGAACTGATTCGTTCTTCCGGGTCCACTATTATCATTCTTGATCATGACGGCCTTGAAGATCTGGCGGCGGGAGAACGGCGTTTATGAAATTTCTCAGCAGAGCAGGAACGCCGCTGCCAATGGGAAGCAGTGTAACCACGGCAGGAGTCAACTTTTCCCTTTTTTCCCGGCATGCCGAGAAGGTCACTCTTGTCCTATTTCAGCCGGGCCAAGAGAGTCCCTGTGCCGAAATAGCCTTTGATAATCAAAAAAACCGCACTGGTGATATCTGGCATATGCTGGTTCAAGACCTTGACAGAAGCATGCGCTACGGTTTCAGGATAGCCGGACCCTATGATCCAAAGGGCTCTGGACATTTTTTTAATGAACGGACCATCTTGCTTGACCCCTACTGCAAGGCCATCAGCGGTAATGAAAAATGGGGTAAGCCGAGGCTCAGGGGCAAAAAGAAGAAAAAAAAGAAAGAGATCTATCCCCTGCGAAGTTTAATCGTGGAGAAGGGCTTTGATTGGGAAGGCGACCGGCCTTTGAATATCCCCATGAAAGATTCCATTATCTATGAAATGCATGTCCGAGGCTTTAGCCGGCATTCGAGCGCAGGGGTTTCCAACCCAGGCACCTATGCCGGTATTGTTGAAAAAATTCCCTATCTGCAGGAGTTGGGGGTGACCGCCATCGAACTGTTGCCGGTCACCGAATTCAATGAGGATGAGAATACCTTTCGCAATCCTGAAAATGGTAAAAGGCTGAAAAACTTTTGGGGTTACAGCCCGGTCTCTTTTTTTGCCCCCAAGGCATCGTATGCGGTTGATGGATTCGAGGGCGCTCCGGTCAACGAATTTAAATCCATGGTCAAAGAGCTGCATAAGGCCGGTATCGAGGTTATCCTGGATATTGTCTTTAATCATACAGCAGAAGGAGGCCAGGATGGCCCGACTCTGAGTTTCAGGGGCCTTGACAATACAATTTACTATATTCTGGATCGAGACAGCGGCGAATATAAGAATTATTCAGGATGCGGCAACACCTTTAATTGCAACCATCCCTTGGTGCGGAATTTTATTATAGACTGCCTGCATTACTGGGTCATTGAAATGCATGTGGATGGCTTCCGCTTTGATCTTGCCTCTATTTTAGGGCGGGATCAGGACGGTGAGGTGCTCAGTAACCCGCCCATGGTGGAAATGATCGCTGAGGACCCCATACTTGCAGACACCAAGATAATTGCTGAGGCCTGGGATGCGGCCGGTTTGTATCAGGTTGGAAATTTTTCCTCCAATGTGCGTTGGGCTGAATGGAACGGTAAGTTCAGAGACGATGTCCGCGCCTTTATGTGTGGTCGGGAGAATACTGTCGCCCCCTTAGCCACCCGGATTGCCGGCAGTTCTGACCTCTACCAGCACAACGCAAAGAGGCCGTTTAACAGTATCAACTTTATTACCAGTCATGATGGTTTCACCCTGTACGACCTGGTCAGTTATGAACAGAAACATAACCAGCAAAATGGCGAGGCAAACAGGGATGGTGATAATAACAACATAAACTGGAATAGTGGTGTCGAAGGGCCAAGCAGGTCGATAAAAATAAAAAAACTGCGGGCTCGACGAATGAAAACCTTCGGGGTAATTCTTTTCCTTTCCCAAGGAACCCCTATGATGACGGCGGGGGATGAGTTCTGCCGGAGCCAACAGGGCAACAATAATGCCTACTGTCAGGACAATGAGATCAGCTGGCTTGACTGGCACCTGGTTAAAAAAAATGCGGCAATGGTGCGATTTTTTCGCTTGCTGATAAGCTTAAGAAAACGCCATTCTATTTTTCGGCGTGAAGAGTTTTTCACTTCTGATGATCAAAGTCTGAACCAGGATATTATCTGGCAGTCCGTTAGGAAGGGGAGGGAGGATTGGTCAAGATCCTGTAAAGCATTGGCATTTTTCTTAAGCGGTTCGAGCGATAGTTCCGAAAGAGACAACGCCTTTTTTGTCATGTTTAATGGTGCGTTGCAGACGGAAAAATTTGAAATTCCCAAAGCCGCCCCAGGACACAGATGGTTGCAAATCATTGATACAGCAGCGCTTTCACCTGCCGATATTCTAAGCGAAGAAGAGGCAAGACCTGTCCTGAAGAGTCAAATAGCAGTTGCGGGGATGAGTGCGGTGGTTCTTATGGGCAAAAAAAAGGAGAAGGTTTGAGCTGATGGGACTTCAAAATATTCTGTTTATCGGAGATTCGCTCATTGAGTTTTTTGACTGGCAGGCGAGGCTTTCCACGCATAGGGTAGTTAATCTGGGGAGGTCCGGAGAGACAGTCCAGGAGTTGGAAGAGAGAAGTCAGGGTGTCAGAATAACGGCAGTGGAGCCTGATTGGATTTTTATAATGATCGGCACCAATAATGTGGTCATGGATGATTATTCATTTATTCCCTCCTATGAGAATATAATTGCTACCCTGAAAGAAAAATTTCCCGGCGCTACGCTGGTGGTCACAGGACTTTTCCCCATGCGGCTCTCCTGGGTTGGTGAAGATGCGGTGCCTCGCCTCAACGATCTGCTTCGCGACATGGCCCTTGGCCAGAAATGTCTTTTCATGGACGGCTGCCAGGTTTTTGCCCAGAGCACCTTGGGGTTGGGAAGATGTTTTCTTGATGACGGTGTACACCTGAGTGAGCATGGCTATGATCTATGGGCGGCAGCAGTGGAAGGTGCTTTACATTGATTATTCACAGTTAACAATTGATTATTGATTATTTTCTATGGCAAAAGGCGATGATATACAGGAAAGACTTATTGAGTTTGCTGTTGTTATTATTCAACTGACAACAAAACTACCCAAATCTCCTGCAGGCAAACATATTTCAGGTCAAATACTGAGAAGTGGAACATCACCTGCTCCCAATTATGCAGAGGCACGGTCTGCGGAAAGTTCAAAAGATTTTATTCATAAATTGAAAGTTGTTTTAAAAGAACTTAATGAAACAAAAGTTTGGCTTCAAATCATCGTCCGGAGTGAACTGTTGCCAGTGGATGAGGTGCTTGTTTTGCAGAAGGAATGTGATGAGCTCTGTAGGATTATGAGTGCAAGTGTAAAAACTGCGATGATACGAAAAACAAAGACTAATAATCAATAATCAATTGATAATAATTAATTGTTAATTTTAGCGGCGTATAACCAGTCAACCGCTAACCCTAAGCATCGACTTCGAGCAATTTTATCCAATAAACTATGACAGAAAATAAACAAGAAAAAGAGATTACCACCCTGACCTGTCTCTATGAGATAACCAAGGTACTGGCCTTGTCAATCGATTTGAATGACTGTTTGAAAAAGGCAATGGCCGTCCTTACAGGTTACATGAACTTTAAAAATGGCACCGTCACCATTGTTAATCCGCTCAACGGACAGCTGGAAATTGAAGTGGCCCAAGGCCTGACAGCTGAAGCACGCAAGCGGGGGGTCTACAAAATTGGTGAAGGGATAACCGGGCGGGTTGTGGCCACCGGGGAACCGATAATTGTTCCCCAGATCAGCGAAGAACCTCTTTTCTTAAACAGGACCCGGACCCGGGGCACCCAAAACCAAGAACATGCCTCCTTTCTCTGTGTGCCGATCAAACATGGCAGCAGTGTTATCGGTTCGCTAAGTGTCGATTGCCTCTATAAAAAAGGGATAGATTTTGATGATGATATTCGTTTTCTCACTGTTCTAAGCGGCTTGATAGCTCAAACGGTCACCAGAATTCAGGCGGTTAGCAAAGAAAAAGAACAGCTCTTGAGTGAGAATATAAAATTAAAGCAGGAGTTATCTGGGAAATATGGGCTTGAAACCATCATCACCAGGAGCAGTCGGATGCAGGAGATGCTGGAGATGACCAATCGGGTGGCTGACAGCAACGCCACCGTTCTCTTACGGGGAGAGTCCGGTACTGGCAAGACCCTGGTTGCCAAAGCGATCCATTACAACAGCAAGAGGCTAAACAAGCCGTTTATTTCGGTAAATTGTTCTGCTCTGCCTGAAACCTTATTGGAAAGTGAACTGTTCGGTCATGAACGGGGTGCTTTTACCGGCGCTACTGCCGTTAAAAAAGGACGTTTTGAAGTGGCCGAAGAGGGCACCCTCTTTCTCGATGAAATAGGTGAATTGAGTCATGCTGTGCAAGTGAAGCTCTTAAATATAGTACAAGACAGAGAGTTTCAAAGACTAGGCAGTACAAAGGTGCGGAAATGTAATGTCAGACTTGTTGCTGCCACTAATAAAGATTTGGAGAAGGCAGTTTCTGACGGAAGCTTTCGGGAGGACCTCTATTACCGGCTTAATGTCTTCCCCATTTATCTGCCATCGCTTCGGGACAGACGCACCGATGTTCTGCTCCTGGCTGAATATTTCTTGCAAAAATACAATAAAGAAAACAATAAAAAAGTCAGCCGGATATCCACTTCGGCCATTGACCTTTTAATCCAATATCACTGGCCGGGAAACGTTAGAGAGCTGCAAAATTGTATGGAAAGAGCCTTGCTGATTTGCGACGGAGATACTATCAAAAGTTACCATCTTCCCCCGACACTACAGAGCTCAGAGACGGTGAGCGGCAAAAACCCGCTCTCATTTACTGTAGCGGTGGAAAATTTCGAACGGGAGCTTATCATTGATGCCTTAAAGCAGTTTGCCGGGAACCAGACTAAGGTTGCTGAGTATCTAGATACAAGCCTGCGGATCATAAATTATAAAATCCACAATTACGGGATTAAGCCAAAGAAATTCAAGAGGGGCCAGTGAAAATTCTTTTGCACGTTTGCTGTGGTCCATGTACGGCATATCCCTTGAAATTAATGCGGCAAGAGGGTCTTGAGGTGGAAGGGTTTTTTTTCAATCCCAATATCCACCCCTATCGTGAATTCAGCAGAAGGCTTGAGGCCTTGGAAGATTTGAGCCGCTTGATGAATTTTCCGGTGGAGTATGAACGACAGTACGGTCTGCGTGATTTTTTGCGAAAAGTGGTTTTTCATGAAGAGAGCCGCTGCGGTCTCTGTTATAGCATGCGCCTTGAAGCCACGGTACAAAAGGCCGTTGAAAAAGGTGTGGACGCCTTTTCGACAACTCTTCTCTACAGCAGATACCAAAACCACGCCCTTATCAAGGTTCAGGCTGAAAAATTGGCGGAGAAATATGGTATCCCCTTTTATTATCGGGATTTTAGGGAAGGCTGGCAAGAGGGAATCGATCTGTCCAAAGAGATGGAACTATATCGACAGCCTTATTGTGGCTGTATTTATAGTGAGCAGGAGAGGTATGATAAGGCGTTTAGGAAAAAAAAATGATATTTGAAACTGGAAATTTGAAACTTGTAAAGCCTTTAAGATAAGCAGGAATTTCAAGTTTCAAATTTCCAGTTTCATTCCCCCGGTCCTGCACTCGACATCCCACCCATCTGGCCAAAAGAAGAAAAAGTCTGCCAATCAGGCAGAGAGACGTCTGGAATCCAGTCCCGCCAGGTTCTTTTGGGAGGGTTGCCGGACTGGATGGCCGCCAGTAGTTCATTGGCCTTTGGGGTCGTGGAGCTTTCGGGGTAGTGCTTGATAAGATATTTCAGCCTGCTTTCAGACTGATCGTACTCTTCTGTTCTCAAGTAATAGGCGGCAACGTACATTTCATGGTTGGCCAGGAAGTTTCGAGCCGCATGGATGCGAGCCTTGCTTTCATCGGTATATTGTGAGTCCGGGTATGAATTGAGCATGCGGGAAAAGGTGGCAATGGCATCAATGGCAGCACCTGGATCCCTGTCGATGCTGTCTATTTGTTTGTAATAGCTACGGGCTATTTGAAAAAATACATATGGCATAGCCTCATTGCTTGGGTGATTGATGCTAAACTCTTCGTAGGAGACTATTGCTTCCTGGAAGTTCCCCATATAAAAACTACAGTCTGCAGATTTTAACTCGGCAAGCAGACTATGGGGGCTGAAAGGAAAACGCTCTTTAATATCGTTAAAGGTTTCCAGGGCGGCACTGTACTTGCCCCGGTTGAAGTCATCCATTCCCTCCATAACGAGGCCATCTGGAGTATCCGGTGTTGAATTTCCGTCGCCTAAACCGACAAAAGAAAAAAGACCCTCGACAGTTGCACACCCTGGTAGGATAAGGAGGGTGCCAGCTAAGAGAATCGCGGCAAAGAGTGCTTGTATGTTCAATCGGTTCAAGAGAGGCATAGGCTAGTAAATTTTGTTTTGATTAAGGGTAACTATTCAGCTGCACTCCATCTTCGCCCATTTAGGTCTTCTCGAATAGCACAAGTATGCTTCGAAGCCCTAAATGAACGAATATGAAGCGCAGCTGAATAGTTACAGCCTGGAGTTAATCGTAATTTCCAGGCTACGCTGAATAATTACGATTAAGGTTAAAATACGCTTAGTAGGTATATATTTGGCTTAGCTAGCTAAAAGCTGTTAAAACCAGTTAATCTGTAACTATAAGTTACAGATTATCAAGATAATGCTCGACTGTTTTCAGGGCCACGGCACCGTCGCCGGCGGCTGCAATGACTTGACGGATGGACTGGGAACGGATATCGCCGATAGCTGTGACACCGGGAATATTGGTGGCCATAGTACAGTCGGTTACCAGAAAGCCGTCTTTGTTTTCGAGCTGCTCCAGTGGTAGAGATTCGTTGTTTGGTAGAATGCCGATCAGAACAAAAACTCCCTGAAAAGGAACTGATTTTTCTGAACCGTCATTGTGTCTTACCCTTAGAGCCTCTACCTCTTTTTCTCCCTCAACCGCAATCACCTGAGATTCCAGCAGGAAGTCGATCTTTTCATTTTTTAGGGCTCGCTCCTGGATAATTTTTGAGGCCCGCAACTCGTTTCTGCGGTGGATAACGGTGACCTTTTTAGCAAATTTGGTTAGAAAAATCGCCTCCTGAACGGCTGTATCTCCACCGCCCACAACTGCAATTTCCATGTTCCGGTAGAATGGCCCGTCACAGGTAGCGCAATAGGAGACACCTTTGCCGATATTTGCCAATTCTCCGGGTACGCCAAGTTTGTTTGGACGGGCACCGGTGCCCAGAATAACAGTGTGGCTTTGCAGCACATCACCATTGTCTAGAGTGACTTTTTTTACCGCTCCGCTCAGATCCATTGAAGTGACTTCTGCTGACAAGGTCTTCATGCCAAAATGCTTGGCCTGGGCGGCCATTTTATCTGCCAGGTCAAAGCCGCTCGAGCCTTCTGGAAATCCAGGGTAATTTTCGATCCAATCAGTAACCAGGATCTGGCCTCCAGTGGCACCTTTCTCAATGAGTAGGGTGTCAAGCCGAGCTCGGGCAGCATAAAGACCCGCAGTGAGGCCTCCTGGGCCGCCGCCAATTATTAAAATCTGGTAAATTTTACTGGTGTCGGTAAGTTTGTTTTGTAGTTGTACGAGAGTCACGGTTTTACCACTTGACGGTTTAAATAATGGAAGAAAATAAGGATTAGCCCTGGAAGGGATAAGGTCTTATAAAATGTAAATGTTTGACAACGCTTCAGATGTGTTCGATCAGGTTGGCGAAGCGTAGTAGTTCTACGTGAGTCAGCCTGATCGGGCGTAGGTAAGCGAAACGTAGTGTAGACTCCGTCATGGAGTGTTGCCAAACATTTACAGGTATTAAAGCGCTTTCTGAATCATGGCGACGAGCTGGCTTTTTCCCACCGCACCAGTAACCTGGTCAACGATTTCACCATCTTTAAAAAGGATCAGGGTGGGGATGGCTCTGATTCCATATTTTCCGGGGGTGGCAGGGCTGTCATCCACATTCATTTTGGTAATGGTTACCTTGCCGGCGTACTCATCGGCCAATTCACCGATAACCGGGCCAATTGCTTTACATGGACCGCACCATGGAGCCCAAAAATCCACGAGACAAGGTGTGTCTGATTTGAGGACTATTTGGTCGAAATCATTGTCACTTACTTCTTTAACATTTTTGCCAGCCATGATGGTCTCCCTATCGTAAAATTAATTATTTTTAAATTGGGCTGAATACCTGTTTTATTTTGATATAATAATAATGTAATATGTAAGTATAAGTAATACTCCAAACTAAGTCTAACTTAAAACAAAAGAGCCAAAATGCCAATTACAAAATTATTGCAGGAACCGAAGAAATTTGAAGTTCAGTTGTATGATCCTCCCAAAAAACTAAAGGATCTACGGAAAACCCATGTCCCTTTTTCCGGTTCGCCGTGTAAGCATCCCTATGATAGAGATAAGTTCATACTTATTGTCGATCCCTATAGCAGTAACACATTTTACTACGAATTTGAGAGTGATGATGTGGAGTATGCTGAAGAGCTAGCCAGCATAGTGAATATTGACGGGGAAACGGTCGGTATGGTCTTAATCTGGGTGAAAAAGAACAGTATAGCCCAGAGATGTATCCCTTTTCAGGTGCAGGATACATCTTCTGGTGGGAAATTATGAGACGAGAGTGAGCCTTATTTCTCCGGCACCAGGGAAAAGTTAATTCGGCGTCTCGATTTTTCAACACTGGTAAGCTTGACCTGTACTAAATCTCCCATCTGGTAGGATTTATGTGTTCTTTTACCCACTAGTCGGTGGTTCTTATCGTCTAGGTTATAATAATCATCTCTCATGTCGGATATTTGTACGGCACCGCTTACAAATGACTCTAAAAGTTCTATAAACAGGCCAAAAGAGGTGACACCGGAAATAATGCCGGAAAAGGTTTCGCCGATCTTGTCTTCCATGTAGATGACCTTGAGCCGGTCAATCATCTCCCTCTCCGCATCAACGGCGACTCTCTCTCGCTTGGAGAGAAACTCCCCTGCCTCGGCAGATACTGGTGCTTCCTGTGCTTTCTTTTTGGAAGCGGTCTTTTTCGCTTTCTTGGCATTTTTTGCGAGAAATTCACCCAAGGCTCTATGCACCATCAAATCAGGATAGCGCCGGATCGGTGAGGTGAAATGACAGTAATGAGTGGCTGCCAAACCGAAATGGCCCGGGTTTTCATGGGAGTAGCGGGCCTGTTTCATGGTGCGCAGGAGAAGATTGTTAAATATGTATTCCTGGGGGGTGCCCTCTGCTAGTTTAATTATCTCTCCGAACCAGCGCGGCGATTCGTCCCCTTTTGGCAGTTTTAGGCCCATGGTGTGGGCAAATGTTTTAAATTCGGTAACCTTTGTTTTGTCCGGTGCTTCGTGGATGCGAAACAATCCTTTCTCAAGGTGCTTGTCTGCCATGGTATGGGCCACGGCCTCGTTGGCGGCAAGCATGAACTCCTCGATGATCTGGTGGGCAAAGTTACGCTCTCTGCGGGCGATATCCTTCACTTCATCATTGTCAGTTACCTCAACAAAGGCTTCCGGCAGTTCAAACCCGATGCTTCCTCTTGCCATCCTCTGTTTCAAAAGGGCGTGCCCCAACTTTTCCATCCAGCCAAGGGGGGTGAGCAGAGGTTTATATTTAGCCCTTGTTTTCGGGTCTTTTTCGATGAGGATATCACTGACCAGGTTATAGGTCATGCGGTAGCGGCTGGTGATGATACTCTTGGTGAAAGATTTATTGAGAAGTTTCCCTGATTTATCAAAATCGAGAACAGCAGTAAAGGCATAGCGGTCTTCGTTTGGAACAAGACTGCACAGGTTGTTTGACAGTTTTTCCGGCAGCATGGGCAGAACCCTGGTGGGGAAATAGACACTGGTACCGCGGGCGTATGCATCTTGGTCCAAAGGAGACCCCTCGGGAACATAATGGCTGACATCGGCAATGGAGACATGGAGCTTGTAGCCTTTTTCTGTTTTTTCCACGGCCACAGCATCGTCAAAATCACGGGCGGTTTCACCGTCTATGGTAATGTGGAGAATATCCCTCAGGTCAGTCCTCTCTTCAGACATTTCGATATCAGGCGGTATGCTGTCCACCTGTTCTACGGTCTTTTGGCTGAAGACATGGGGCAGTTCCAGTTTTCTTACCACAATCTCGGTTTGCACCTTTAGACTGTCTGGATTGCCCAAAACTTCAATAATTTTTCCTTTGGGATGGGCCAGTTTGCCAGGATCTTGCTCGGTGATGGCGGCAACCACGGCGTCACCATCTTGTACCTCAAGAGTTTGTTCGGTAATTCGGACTGTAAAAGGAAAGCGTTCATCTTCAGGGGTCACCAGGCCGAACGGTTTTGTGTCTCTGAAAATTCCAACCACACTGGTAACTGCCCGTTTCATGACCCTGAGAACCTTTGCTTCGGCCCGGTCGTCTCTGTGGCCGATTAGTTTGATAAGCACCTGGTCGCCGTGGATACCGAAACCGAGGTTGGAAGGGTTGATAAAGGCCTCTTCCTTAAATTTCCAGTCGGCTGGAATGGGGGTGAGGAGGGCAAAGGCGAAGCCACGGGGGTTAACCGAAAGAGTTGCCTTATGATATCGGTCACTTTTTAAAAGTCGATACTGCTTATCTTCTGTTAGCAGCAATGTTTTTTCGAGGCATAGGTCCTGCAGCACGGCATTGATGGTTTTCCGGTGCCCCCTAGCAAGGTCAAAGAAGCCAAGAATCTCTTGGAGTGAGGCTTCTCCACCATTGCCGGCAATAAAGCCAATGATATGGTCAGTTGATATTTTATTGCTGCCCACCTTTATCCAGACGGTATCCCTGTCGCGTTTTTCACCGGGTCTGCGAGAGGTTGAACGGTTGCGGCGTCCTTTTTTCTCAAATCCAAAAATACTTTTCTTGCCTTTCTTAAGCGGTCTGCGTGCCAATGTTGGCCTCCCTGGTGCAATTTTTGTGGTTCCATTCTTTTTACCACGAACACTCCGAAAGATACGACATCTTTTTGAAAAACGGCCTTTATTTGGGGTGGATTTGTTAAATCCTTGCCGTATTAATTATAGTGCGTTAAACAGTATTCAGAAAAAAGGAAAAACAATTCCGCATAAAAGGAAAAAGTGTCAAGTTGTAGTACGAAATAAAAAGTTTGGAAGTTGGTAACTTTTTGAAATTAAAGGACAACAAGAATAATACTTTTGAGCAATGCTTTTCGGAATAAAATTTGCACAACTAATTACCAAAATAAAGAAAAAATGACAAAATGATAAAGAAGGAGCGGAAACATGAAAAGTAAAATTTTTGTATTCATATACCTTATGGTGACTGCTTTTATGTGCTTCTATCTGATGGACCCATACTTGAGGGGATGTGTGAAAGACGAAGGGTTGAAGTACGCAATCATATTAATGCTTTGGATCTATTCTTTCTGTAATCCATACATAATTTTAGGTGCTATTAATTTTCAGTCAAGAAGAACCTACGAAAATAGGAGTATGTACGTGGTAGGCGCTACCTGATAACCTTATTAGTGAGAGGCCATGGGCCAGAACGTCGTACAGGTAAGGGCAGATGGGACAGCGGCAGTGTCATGTCCCGAATGTGTCTGTTTGAAAAATGTGCCGGTTGGGGGCTTACAAAATGTAAAGCGGCCTCTTCGGGTTAAGTGCGTCTGTGGGGCTGTGTTCCCAATTTTGTTGGAATTTAGGCAGCAGCATAGAAAGTCCACCGATCTTGACGGTTATTATGTCCAAAAGGAACTCTATAGAGATTTTGCCAAGCCTGAAAATAAGAAACAAACAAAAATCAATTGCCGTTTAAAAAATATATCCAGAGATGGGGTTGGTTTTGTTAAATTAAGTCAGCAGCAGGTGTTGGAGGGTGGATCTGTCTGGCTCCAGTTTACTTTAGACGACCAGAAAAAAAGTACGATCACAAGAGAGGTTGTGGTTAAATCTGTTCGTGATGATTTTGTTGGGGTTGAGTTTCTTCCCAGAGTCTGCGGTATGGAGCCGGCACTGGGTTTTTACCTGATGGGTCATTAAGTTTTCCTGAGGCGGGCTGCAAAAAAGCCGTCTGAACAGTTCTTTCCTGGAATTGTTTTCAAAAAGCCACTTTCATCTACAAGTTTTTCTGCTGATCCCGGTAAAAAATCCCTAGCATTCTCAAGATGAAACTCCGGTTGTTTTTTTAGGAAAAGGGTGATGACCTCTTCGTTTTCTTCTGGTTCCATGCTGCAGGTTGCATAGACTAAGGCACCATTTGGTTTAGTGAGCTTGGCGGCTGTTTTCAGGATGTTGAGCTGTTTTTGCTGAAATTTCAAGAAATCATTTGGCTCCCTATTCCAGCGAATATCAGGGTGGCGTCGTATGACTCCGGTGCCGGAACAAGGGGCGTCTATTAAAACTCCAGTGAAGAGATCGTCTGTCTGCTCATGAAAGGAAGCGATGTCACCTGCAAAGGTTGTAACTTGTGCAGAGAAACCAAGTCTCTCAAGATTTTCCGTAAGCAGGGAACTTCTGCCCGCTTGCGGTTCCACCGCAGTTATTGAAAGATTTCCCCTCATCTTTTGGGCGAGAAGGGATGTTTTACCGCCTAATCCCGCACATCCGTCAAGATAATTTCCAGGTGTAAAGGGAGAGAGGAGATGGACAACTAGCTGCGCTGTTTCATCCTGGACCTGGAAAAGACCTTCCGCAAATCCGGGCAGATTGGTAACGGGCCCACGGTAGTCTCGTAAAATAAGAGCCTCTGGGGAGAAAAGACCGGGGTCCGCCTGTATGCCTGATTGTTGAAAGTTGTGCCGCAGTGTGTCGGGCTCAATCCTGCTTGTGTTGACGCAGAGGCAGAGCTGGGCCGGGGTGTTGTTGCTGAGGCAGATTTCTTCTGTTTTTTCCTGGCCCCAGCGTTTCAGCCAACGGTCAATAAGCCATTGCGGATGGCTTAGTTTTGCATGCAGGGGAAGATCGAAATCCATTTGGGAAGATTCGAGCTTGCGGGAGACATTTCTCAGCAGGCCGTTGACAAAACCACTGAGCCATTTGGGCTGGCGGTTTTTCTTAATCACCTGGACGCTTTCGTTAATCGCCGCCGAGGCTGGAATGCGGTCCATATAGAGAAGCTGATAGAGTCCAACCCGGAGAGCCTGCAGGGTCAAAGGCTTCATTTTACTGAGAGGGTGGGAAGAAAATTTGCTCAGAATCCAGTCAAGATGGCCGCATTGTCGTAAGACCCCGAAAACCAGGGCTGCGGTGAGCTGGGTATCTCGAGGCTCGGAAAAGGAGGGGGCGAGTCTCTCCTTGATTAGGTCAATGGATTGACCGGTTTCTTGCCATTCGCAGAGGATGTCTATGGCTGCGGATCTTGGGGTTTGTTTCATGGTCTTTTAGGGGGTATCTAAGTAAGTATTCTGCTTGAGTTAAAAAAGTTCCATAAACCGGAAAATCCGTAAATGTTTGACAGGTAAGCGAAGACTCCGTCGCTTCAGATGTGTTCGATCAGGTTGGCGAAGCGTAGCAGTTCTACGTGAGTCAGCCTGATCGAACCCCAAGGGCACTTCCGTTGGGCGGGCTCAGGTAAGCGAAACGTAGTGTAGACTCCGTCATGGAGTGTTGCCGAATATTTGCTTATCTAAGAGCAATAATTGAGCCAAAGCGCCCGGTTGTTTTCTTACGGCGGTATGAGAAGTAATCATGGTTGCACATTGTGCAGATTTTTGCAATTTCTATATTTTTTCGGGTCACTCCAGCGGCGATTAGTTGATCTTGGCTTATGGCCCAAAAATCAAAATAATTTGGTGTTTGCTGGTATTTATGCAGGTGGGTGGGGAGTTCGGTTTTGTAATTGATAAACTCAGCACAGCAGGGGCCAAGGGAGGGGCTGATTCCGGCAAGTATATCGGCGGGAGCGGAAGCAAATTCCACCGTCATTGTTTGAATGGTTTTGGCGATAATATTGAGGCTGGTGCCTTTCCAACCTGAGTGGATATTGGCAATGACTTTTCTGATTGGGTCAAAGAGCATGACTGCCTGGCAGTCGGCCTGTTGGATCATCAGAGCAACTTGAGGAATATTGGTGATTAGGGCATCGTAGCCCCCTTCTTCCAGGTCGGTTTTGGGTTTTGAGTCTACGATTAAAATCCTATTCGAATGGATTTGTCCGGCTGATATGAGATTTTCGAGGTGAAAAGTCTCTTTAATTTTTCCCCTATTGGCCAAGACAGTAGCCGCGTTATCGCTCACTCCGAAACTAACGTTTAAGCTGTCGTAAGGGGGCTTGCTTGTGCCGTCATAGCGCTTGAGGATGGCGTGGGTGAGGTTTTTTTGATCTGCAAAAATTGAAAGAGTTGAATAGTTCATGGCTCGAAATAAAAAAGCGGGAAAGGAAAATTCCTCTCCCGCTTTTGGGCTAGATAAAAAGAACTGATTGTCACTTAGAACCAAGCTTCCAGGGATAAGTAGATCTGATCTTGAGAGTCTATAGGTGTATAGAATTGGGCACTTAGAGGATCGCCTGCTAACTCATCTATATCAAGTGGTTCTCCCAGCCAGAAACCGGAACCGGTGTAATCATATTCATAATGCTGGTATCCGAGTCTGATAAAGGCACGGCCAAACTTAGAGACAGCCTCACCTGCCGGAATGTCCCAGATGGTATATGCTTCAACAACATGACCGCGGGTGGCAAGTTTAGATGCATAAAGATCATCGTTTCCTGGTGTGAAAGAGATCCAGTTTTTGGTCCCATAGTTGTACTCAAGGCCAACTTTCCATGGTTGGTCTGGGAAGTCATATCTGACACCGGCATAAAAGGAATAACCGTCTTTATCTTCAGGCTCATCCCAAAAAGACCCGAGCAGACTGGTTCCTAGTTCATCTACACCTTCTGCCTTGGTCTTAGACCAGCCCCCAACCAAGAAATAGTTAAGGTCGTTAACTTTATTCATGTAGACTGCTGCGGTGTGATAGATATTACCCAAGTTGGCTCTGTCAAGCATAAGGTTTTTGGTTGGATCAGTCGGGTCATACTGGGTAGGGTCAATTTGCCACATATAGTATTCAACTGGGTTCACAAAATTAACACCGTCTGGAACGTTGAACATATCAAAGGCGGCAAAGGACTGGATATTAAAGAAGCGGTCGCCTTTTTTATAAACATCCCAGCTGATGCCGGCAAAGTCTGTATCTTTTATGCCGTCGCCGTTTTCGGTTGGTCCGGACTCAAATCCTCGCCCGTAGCAGAAACGGACGCGGCCAGGAACGTCTTCCAGGCCAAAAAGGCTGTCATAGGCGTAGCCAAGAGAGAAACCATCAAAGGGGTAATCCATATAGTTGACCGGGGTGGCCATCCTCTGGTCGGCACCCATGCGAAGTTGAGCAGGGGGGCCATCGGTAGTAGGTCTACGGCCAATGGAAAACCATATATTCTGGTCAGCAATATTCGTCCAGTTCAGAAAGGCTCGATCAACCCGTAGAATATTATCTGTGGGCTGTCTGGTGCTGCTACCGTCAAAAGAGAGGGAGTTCAGCATATAGGGGCCACCACCCATTCCTGCATTTGCTGTATAGTCAACAGGGTTGTTCTGCATACCCCAGGCTTTATACATGGCCAGGCGTCCTTTGAACTCCACATTTTCGGTTGCCTTGACGCGCATATTCAAGCGAAAACGATTAGTCCAGATGGTATCGTCATCGTAGTCTGTTGCATTGGCAAGCTCATAATTCATGGCTTGGAAAATGTCATTCCTAAGGGTCGCCGACATCGGGAAACCAGGCAATTCACCTTTCATAAATGAAGTAAGTGATTGAGTGTTACTAAAAATAGGAGCGACTGTTGCAATGGTTCCGGGCGCCAAAGCATTCAAATAGGAAAAGAAAGTGGGGACACCGGCATAGGCGAGTAAAACGTTGTTTATAGCTTCTTGTTCGGAAGGTGTTACTGTGCCTGTCAGAGTGTTGTCAGCACCATAGGCTCCCATGAAGGCTCCGACGGTCAGGCCTCCAGTATCAAACCTTGTCATGACGTTACCCATGGTATGAAAGTCCGCAATACCATTAGCAAGTTCAAGTGCCTCCCAGTGGGTGGGAGCCTCAGCAGCAACTCCAGCGGCCATGGTCCTGAAATCACCAGAAAGCTGGATTCTGGAGGCAATATCCCAGCCCTCGGATCTTTCCTCTATGTCCTCCATGACCTCGGTGTTCTCCTCTTGGAGCTGGGCCATCTCCTGTCTCAATTTGTTGAGTTCCTGGGTGAGGTGTTCGATTTGGGCAGAGATATTGTCCGCTCCCCCCGCACTTGCCATACTTGGCAGGGCGATCATGGTGGCCAAAGCCAGGGTAGAAATTTTCTTAATCATTCCTTCTCTCCTTTTTTGATTTTGCAGCTTTTGCTTCCCCGATTTAGACAATGTTTTATTCCCATTTTTCCCGCTATCACATTGTCATACGTATTGTCGTATCGTAAAGAATCGCAGTTGTCAAAGGAAAAAAAACTATCATCAACTTCTCGCACTAAGGTGTCAATCCTCTGTTTTTCCGGGGAAAAAGGGCGAATGCATACCAAAATGCTAGTTTAGTGATTAGTAAAATTATTAAATAGTTTTTAGCTAAAATGTATGCCGCAATGTGGTACAGAGGAAATAATTTAAAAAAAATGTTTTTGAAAGAGATAGGATTATGGAAAAAAACTATTGCCGGCAGTTAAAGTGTGGTAAGTATGGGAGGAAATTTATTGGCCACAGATGATCATTTATGCCCCTTGAGGGTACAGATTTTTTAAAAGTTTTATCTGTGGCCATTCCCATTAAATTAAATCAAAACGAGTGCCATGTATTTTCAAGACATAATATTTGAATTAGGACGTTTTTGGGCCGATAAAGGGTGTGCAATCCAGCAGTCATACGATATGGAGGTGGGGGCAGGGACCTTCCATCCGGCAACATTGCTGCGCTCCCTTGGGCCTGAACCTTGGAAAGCTGCCTATGTTCAGCCCTCTCGCAGGCCCACCGATGGTCGTTATGGTGAAAATCCCAATCGGCTCCAGCATTATTATCAATATCAGGTGGTGATGAAACCTTCTCCCAAGGATGTACAGGAGATGTATCTGGATAGCCTGCGGCGGTTCAACCTTGATCCTCTGGAGCATGATATCCGTTTTGTTGAAGATGACTGGGAGTCGCCGACTCTCGGAGCTTCTGGCTTGGGCTGGGAAGTATGGCTGGACGGCATGGAGATTACCCAGTTTACCTATTTTCAGATATGCGGCAGTCAGGAACTGCATCCGGTAACCGTTGAAATCACCTACGGGCTTGAGCGGATCGCCATGTATCTGCAAGGGGTGAATTCGGTATATGATATTCAATGGAACGAAACACTTGCCTATGGAGATATTTTTCAACAGGCAGAGCGGGAATTTTCGGCCTTTAATTTTGAAGAGGCCAATGTGGCGGCAATGACCGAGTTTTTTAATACCTTTGAGTCCGAGGCCCACCGATTGCTTGAAAAAAACCTCATACTGCCGGCCTATGACTACTGCCTGAAATGTTCTCACACCTTTAATTTGTTGGATGCGCGTAAGGCTATCAGTGTCTCGGAACGTACCCGTTATATCGGCAGGATTAGGGCCATTGCCAGACAGGTTGCTGCCAAATATATTGAACAGCGTGAAGAGATGGGGCATCCATTGTTGAAAGTTGAAAGTTGAAAGTTGGGAGGAACCTGCAACTGCGAATAGTGCTATGACCAGAGAGCAAGAAACAGAGTACTTGTCGATTTGCGCAACCCAGCCGTGCTTTTTGAAAATCCCCTCAATTAACCAGAAAATTACTGAATATAATTGACAATCACTTAAGCTTTTTGTTAATAGTGCCGATTAATTGCTACCAGAATATTTTTCGAACAGAATATAAATCTTGGTGGCATTTTTTTTAGTGCCTTAGTGTTAAGTCACTTATCCCGGTTGTCTGGGGTGATGTTTGGACTGGGGGGAGGATAGGCAAAAAGAAGTTCATTTGTGGCGGAGGTGCATGGGAATCGAACCCACCTACCAGGCTGTTAACCCAGTACACCGGATTTGAAGTCCGGGAGGGCCACCAGAGCCCTTTCCACCTCCGTACATGAAGCGCTACTATAGTTTGTTAGAACACAGTCTACAATATATTTGTTTATTTTTTTGTAACTATTTAGGTGGGATCACAAACGTGCATTCCCACCAAGCTGTACTTGTTCGGTAGGGCCTCATATCGGAGTCTACGCTTACCTCGTTCATTTGGGACTTCGAAGTATACTGGTGCTACTGAACAAGTACAACAGCGAGGGAACTTTTCGGGATGGAATGCGAACGTTTTAAAAAATTACTTAAGTCTTGGTATATTCAGGTTCAAGATGAAGCTTTAGCACCAGCCAGGATGGTCCATTTCATGGAGGCCCATCTTGAAGAGTGTGCGGTCTGTATGATGGATGCGGAAGCCCATAAAGATGTGAAAAAAATAATAACTCTCGTCCTTCCTCAGGATAAGTTGAAAGTTGCCTCCAGGTCCAGTCGAAAAACTGAGGTTCCTGATGAAGTTGTGCGGCCTACCGATACCGATGAAGAAGAGGAGTCAACAGAAGATGAATCTGATGACGATGAGAATGAAGAAGATGATGATGTAGAAGAGTTCGATGAAGAAGACGATTAGTGCCTTATAACTGAATTTCTGTCACAAAAAACAGGAATTCCAAAAAAGAACAATGCTCCCAATATGTTGCAGACCACTGTTAAGGCACTTATTTCCAGTTTATCCGGATTAGTTGTTAATGTCGTATTCCCCAAGGTAAATAGCCTCGAAGTGTTTAAAAATCCCTTTTTTTCTTCGAGGCAGAAAGCAGACATATCCCTCCTTGCCGTTGTTTCCGGCAACCCCAGTTTCAGCGAGTAACCGGGCTGAAAAGCTAAAAAACATTCCCTTTTTAAAAAATTCATTGCGCTCCTGATGGCTGTATAGGCCGGGAGCATTTGCGGGCATTTTCTGCCAAATCGTGTTGCGGAAGATGTTGAGAGAGTCTGCGTGTAACTCCTCTGGAAGTTGCCGGTGGCCGCAGCTCAGCCAGTCAAAAATCAGTAGCTCCAGCAAGAAGGAGACTTTCGGGGCACTGTTCCCTGTATTCCTCCTGCCGGTGAATTCTACCAAAAGTGCATTGAGAAATTTCTGGGTTTTGGCTCTCTGGAAAAAATCTCTTTCTTGGCAAAAAGAAAGAAGTTCTTCAAAAAAATGGAAAAAATCTGCCTCGATTTTGTGTATATAACTAAAAAAATATCTAAAATAACGGTTGTTGTAGAATGCCTCGATACATTCCCCCAACCAGTAGAGATGACTCAGTTCCTTGTGCGAAAGCCAGTTTGTGCTGGTCACCTGGTAGGGTGGATTCTGACAGTGAACAAGGCCATATTCAGGCATTTTTTTGCTTATGGGCGTGTCTGGCAGTATCTTTAAAAGACCCATCTGGACGTATTGGGGCTGGAGAGAGAAGACAAAATTAACCGATCGGGCAAAGCTTTTTTTAGTCTCAAAGGGCAGGCCTATAATCAGGTCAAGATGAAGATGGACATTGCCCATGGCGGTGAGCCGACTTATATTGTTTTTTGCCAGCTTAAGGTCCATTTTCCTGTTGACGGCGGCAAGTGTCTCCTGATTGCTTGACTGTATGCCTATTTCAAATTGAAATTTACCGGGTGGGAGTTTTTCCAGGAATGCAAACATCTCTTCATTGAACAGATCGGGGGAGATCTCAAAATGAAACATGGTCGCCCCTTCAAGATCTGCTAAAAAACGCCAGATGGCAAGGGTTCGTTGCGCATCCGCATTGAAGGTCCGATCAACAAATTTAAGAAGTTTTGGCCGATGCACGATTATTCGTCCCACTTCATCTTTTAACTGGGCAAGGTCAATGGTGCAAATACCGCGGCTTGTTGCTGAGAGACAGTAGGCGCAGGCAAAGGGACACCCTCTTGAGGACTCGTAGTAGATGTTTCTATCTTTTAGGGCAAAGTCAAAATCATCTTGCCGGTATGGGGAGGAAAAAGGCTGCCCGGAAACGGCTTCATAACTTCGATCAAGTGTTCCCTCTGCAAGGTCCTGGTAGAATTTATTCCCTACCCCTTCAATTTCTCCATGGACAACGGAGCAGGATTCAGGCAGGTCCTTTATTGCTGGAGCCTGGGGCCCGCCGAGAATGATTGCAAGCCCTGGCCTGGTCTGGTAAAGGTCGCGGACAAGGCGTTCCACATAATCGGCGTTCCAGATATAGACTGAAAAAAGTAGATAACTTGCATCACTGCCGCTTAAACGCAGCAGTGTTTCATAATAGGGATCGTTGATAGTGAACTGATTTAAGGTGGTACGGCAGGAAAGGTGTTTCTCCAGTTCATTGCGAAGGTAAAAAATGGCCAGACAGGAGTGGGAATAGCGGCAATTTAAAGCGATCAGGTTTAGATGCATAATTTTAAAGGGGTTGATGGTTAACGGTTTAACTTCCATCCATAAACCGGCAACCGACAACTGTCAACCGTCAGACAAGCATCAACTTCGACTGCCAACCGTTTTTTTAAATTATTCAGCGGAGGCTGGAAATTACCCTTAACTCCAGGCTGTAACTGTTCAGATGTGCTTCATGTTTGTTCATTTAGGGCTTCGAAGTAAACTTGTGCTATTCGAGAAGACCTAAATGGGCGAAGATGGAGTGCAGCTGAATAGTTACCGGTTTTTTAAATTAAAAGATACTGCCAACGAATGCAAATTGACAAGTGTGCCATGCTGTGCTACCTCTCTTTCCTATGTTAAGCTATCCCAATATTGACCCGGTTATCTTCAGCCTAGGGCCTCTCCATGTCCGCTGGTATGGGCTTATGTATGTGCTCGGTTTTTCTGCCGCCTATTACCTGGTGAATCGGCAGATTCGGACCCGTAAGCTTGAGAGGTGGGCCTCACATTTTGAGAACCTCAATTTTGTTCTTATCCTGGGCCTTATTATTGGCGCTCGATTGGGGTATGCCCTTTTTTATAATTTCCCCTATTATAGAGAGCATCCCGCCGAAATCATCGCTGTCTGGCAGGGAGGGATGTCTTTTCATGGCGCCTTGCTGGGCACAATTGCTGGCGGTATAATTTATTGTCTTAAAAACCGGCTTGATTTTTGGCAGGGTGCGGATCTTTATGTGGTGACCATTCCCATAGGTCTTGGTTTTGGCAGATTGGGCAATTTTATCAATGGGGAATTGTTTGGCCGGGTATCTGATGTGCCCTGGGCCATGGTTTTTCCATACGGCGGTCCCCAGCCTCGCCACCCTTCCCAATTGTATGAGTGCTTTCTGGAAGGGATTGTTCTCTTTGTCCTTCTTTGGTTTATAAAGGATAAAAAAATGCCGACAGGATATCTCCTTGCCTTCTTTCTCATTTTATACGGACTTTTTCGCAGTTTTGTGGAACTCTTTCGGGAGCCCGACTCCCAGCTGGGTTTTGTTTTGGCGCAGTTGACCATGGGACAGCTTTTGAGCGGCTGTATGATCTTGGCAGGTGCGGCCATTATAGCTTTTCGGAGAAAAAGGTTTAGTGCCTTATAACTGGAATCCTGTTACAAAAAACAGGTAGCGAAGACTCCGAGAATTTCAAAAAGTATAACGCGGCCCATATGTTGCGGACTACTGTTAAGGCACTTATTTCTGGTTTATCCGGATTAGCTAGATTTATTTTTACTCTTTGGTACAGTTTGAGACTGGAAGTTTAAAATTTCAATTTTTCCTGGTTAATACACATGAACATAAAATATACTCCTTTTAATTCAATTTTACTCTGGGCCTTAGCCCTTCTGACGGTACTTATGACAACAAACATAGCTGATGCTGAAACCTTAAAACCGTATCTCCATAAGAAAACCCTCGACAATGGACTCACCTTGCTGCTCAAAGATGTTCCAGGTTCAAAGGTGGCAACGGTCCAGGTCTGGGTCAAAGCGGGGAGTATTTATGAAGAACCGCATGAGGCCGGGATTACCCACCTGATAGAGCACATGATCTTTAAGGGTACCGAGACTCTCGGGCCCGGAGAACTTGCCGGAGTAATTGAGGAAAATGGTGGTCGGATTAATGCTTACACCTCTTACGAATATACGGTTTATCACGCCACCTTGTCTGCCAGACACTGGGCAACGGCCATGGATGTGCTAACGGACGCCCTGCTGCACTCTGTTTTTGATGAGGAGGAGTTGGAGCGGGAAAAATTGGTCATTCTTGAGGAAATTAGGATGCGCAATGATCGACCTGCAATCAAGCTTTACGAGCAGCTGATGGATACCGCCTATAAAAAACATTCGTACCGACTGCCCATTATAGGTACGGTTGAGTCCGTTTCTTCGTTCAGTCGGGACGATATAAAGAACTATATGGCAAAACATTACAGACCGGATAATTTTGCAGTTGTTGTTGTCGGCGATCTTCGTTTTAAGCCTGTACTTGCCCAGGTTGAGAAGCTTTTTGGCGCTATGCCAAGAGAAGAAATGGCTGAAGCGGATCTGCCAGTAGAGCCTGTCCAGAACAGTGCCCGGGTTTTTTCACTTGAGGATGATATTAAGCAAAGCCATATGGCCCTGGCCTTTCCAATCCCCTCTTTCAGTGACGATGATACTCCGGTAATTGATGTTATTTCAGATATCCTTGGCAAGGGGGAGACTTCAAGGCTGTACAATCAATTGAGAAACGAAAAAGGACTCGTTTATAAAATTCATACCTCAGCCTTTACGCCCAAGTATTCCGGGCTCTTTGAAGTGTCCGCCTCCCTTGATGGGAAAAAGATAGCAGCTGCTTTGGAAGCGGCTTTGGAGGAGATATTCAAACTGAAATACGTTCTGGTTGAGGATGACGAACTCGAGCGAGTCAAAGTGAACCTTGAGAGTGATTTTATTTTCAACTTGGAAAGGGTGGAGGGCCAGGCCCGTATTCTTGGATCTTTTGAGTTTCTGACCGGAGACCCGCGTGAGGATGAGTATCTTGAAAAAGTACGCGCTGTCAGCAGGGAAGATATCCAGCGGGTGGCCCAAAGGTATTTTTCTGGCAGAAAGATTACTGCCGGGGCTCTTGCTCCAAAGGGAAATGGCTTGACACTTGATCATAAGGTTGTCACTGAAGCGGTCAAGAGAGCTGAACAATCGGCAAAAGATCAAATACCGTCATCTCTTGCCGATAACTCCTATCTGTCTAACGTGCATCGCTTTGTCTTAGATAACGGTATCCGCTTATTGGTGCGCGAAGACAAGCAGGTACCAACGGTGGCAATCAGGGCCGTTTTTCCCGGGGGACTGAAGGGGGAGACTAGTGCGAGCAACGGGGCTTTTGCCTTTATCAGTGACATTTTGCCCAAGGGTACGGAAGAACTTGGCTCCCGGGAACTGGCCTTGAAAATTGCCGATATGGCCGGCGATATCTCGGGATTTAATGGCAAGAATACCTTTGGACTTAAGGCTGGTTTTCTGGCCAAGTATTTCCAACCGGGGCTTAAGCTGGTGCGCGATGTTATGCTACAGCCGGCCTTTGATCCCGAGGAGGTAGAGAAGATACGTCCGGAGCGTTTGAATCAGCTCAAGATGCTGGAAGATTCCCTGCCTTCCCTCTCTTTTCGAGAATTTAATAGAATCTTGTTCCAGGGGCATCCCTATGGCTTGGACACCCACGGCAGCGAAGAGGTTTTAAAACAGATCAGTGCTGCTGAATTAAAGAGAATATATAAGCAGGCTGCTCATCCAAGCCGATTGGTTCTGACGGTGGCGGGTCATGTCAAGGCTGAAGAGGTCCTGGAAGAGGTAAAGGCATTGTTTGGCAGTTGGGATGATGCCGATCTTGTTGAACAAAATGAGGAGTTTCTGCCGCCTGAGGCACCGGCGACTCCGAACATATTTAAAATTGTCAAAGACAAGGAGCAAACCCATATAATAATAGGTTTTATGGGGGCCAGCATTGACAGTCATGACCGATTTGCTTTAGAAGTGCTTGAAACGATATTAAGCGGCCAAAGCGGCCGTTTGTTCAGAGAGTTGCGTGACAAGCAGAGCCTTGCCTACTCGCTCTCCTCTTTTGCCATGCTTGGCATTGATACAGGATCTTTTGGAATATATATTGGTACCAGTCCGGACAAAAAGGAAGATGCCATCCAGGGAGCCTGGCAGGAATTGTATAAATTGCGGCAGAGCCCGGTGAGCAAGGAAGAGTTGGAAAAGGCAAAAAATGTGATCATCGGTCATTATGAACTGGGACTGCAGACTCATGGCTCTCAGGCGATGGAAATGGCCCTGACTGAAACCTACAACCTTGGCCAGGATTTTGGTAATAGGTACATCCACGAGATTTCCCAGGTTACAGCGGCAGATGTTACCGAGGCGGCCCAAAAATATATACAATCAGGCCACTATGTGCTGGTTACCGTTGGAGCGGAATAATTATGCAGAATTTTATGATAGCACCCTCAATCCTGTCAGCTGATTTTTCCAGGCTGGGAGAAGAGATTAAGGCCGTGGAGGCTGGCGGCGCAGACGTTATCCACATTGACGTTATGGACGGCCATTTTGTCCCCAATATTACCATTGGTCCTCTGGTGGTCGAGGCGGCCCGGCGGGTGACCGATCTGCCCCTGGATGTTCACCTGATGATTCAAAATCCGGATCAGTATATTGAAGATTTTGCCGCAGCCGGGGCGGACTGGATAACGGTTCATGTGGAGACCTGCAATCATTTGCACCGGACAATTCACCAAATTAAAGAGCTTGGCAAAAAGGCGGGCGCCGTTTTAAACCCGGCAACCCCTCTCGAAACCCTTGACTATATTCTTGACGACCTTGATTTGGTGATGCTCATGAGTGTCAATCCCGGCTTTGGCGGGCAGAAATTTATTGATTCAAGCCTAAGCAAGGCTACAGCCCTGAAAAAAATGATTGATGCCAGAAACCTGTCCACCGGAATAGAAATTGATGGCGGCGTGAGCACTGCCACCATAGAGAAAATCGCGGCAGCAGGCATCAATATCTTTGTGGCCGGCTCCGCGATTTATGGTCAGAACGATTATGGCAAGGTTATTGCCGAATTGAAGGGTAAATTGTAGAGCCGGAACTGTTTAGCAGCGCTTCATAGGGAGTCAAGCGGGCCGACCAGCTATACTCCCTGTACGCTGGGCGGCTTGGTTGGCTTCATATGAAGCGCTGCTAAACAGTTACTCTATAGCCTTCCCGCCGCCACACTACCCCAAAGAGCATTATTGTGGCGGGATATCGTAGCTATCTTAATATCTTGTACGTCTTTTTTCCCCGACTTGTCAATGGCCGTCACTCTCATCAGCGGCCCTGGGTTTTTAACCGTGCTGAAAGTAGAGGGGACGATAAAGCTGACCCGGGAACCCTCTTGGTTTAAAACCCCCATTTGAATCGGAACGCCGGCAATTTGCTGCCAGGAAAAGATAAGGGATTCACGCTCTTCATCCATCGAGGCTGTTGCATCTAGCAGTACCTGTTCCCCTGGTTTGTAAAAATCAGCTATAGGCTGTAGAACAATCTTAGGAGCTGGTTCACCAGCGTCAATAGAAAGGGTTATTTTTCTAATTTTGGAGCGCAATTTCCCCAGTTTAAAGCGGTAGCGTATCTCTTCTCTGCCACTGACGTATTTTTTAGCCTCGTATTGATGTACGTTGCCGCTCATCTTATGCAGCCTGCCCTGGAGATTGTTGGAAAGGATTTCCACCGCTACCTGTCTGGTATAGGGCAGATAGTTGGCCGTGTCCCAGACATCTTCCCAGTCGATGAAAAAGTTTTCCGTTCCGACAATATCGTAAGATAAATTTTGCGCCGAAATAAGCAGTTTTCTTGGCTTGATTGTTTCTGCCTTTTTGGCTGCGGGAGGAGGAGTTTGAGCTATTTTTGTTTTCAGGGACTCTGTTATTTTGACCAGAGCAGGCACACTGAAATTTTGGCCGTCAGTAACCCTGAAATGAAACATATCTTCTCCAGGAAAGTCACTATTAGGAATGTATATAAGGTATGGAGCCTGTCCCTTCAGAGCACCATGTTCCGGCTCGGTCATGAGTTCAAACTGCAGTTCGTCCCCTTCTGAGTCCTGTGCGCTTAACTGGATGGCCAGTGGAGTGCTTGGCTCCAGTTGAAGCATTGAATCTGTCACCACGGGTGCATTGTTTGGAGTTGCGGGAGGCGCTTCTTCCGGCTGGGGGGCAACAGTTTCCTGCTGCTCGGCCGGAATCTCTTCAGCAACTTTAGTCGACTCATCATCACCGGAAAAGATAAAAACGGTTATGAGAAGAAGAAGGGCCAGGACGCCTCCGGCAATAGCCTGATTTTTTCTTTCCTGTAGAACCGGGGGAATCGGGATCTCAGGCATGTTGAATTTCATGGCCCACGGTTTTGCAGAAGAGCCTTCCAGGTCAGCGGTTTCTGCCGCTAACCCAGAATCTGCCGGTGCAGAGGTACTACCCTCCTTGCCTTCAAAGACGGTGGTTTCTTCCTCATCAGCGGGAATATCAGGAATGTTGAGCATGTCGTCATCAAGGTCAAATTCATCGTCCCCAAAGCCATTTCCTGAGGTGAGAAAAGAATCATCGTCAGCACCTTCTTCAATAACATCCTTAAAATCTATTTCTTCCGCCTGGAATGGATCATTTTCGTCCTCATCGCCATCCATCTCAGAAAAGAGCTTGTCAATTTCTTCCTGATCGGGAGATATGTCCGGTGTTTCTGCACCTGAAGGGGTAGAATCTTCCGCAAGAAGGGCGTCAATGTCGGACTGATTTGCCTCATCATCGCCCCCAAAGAGGCTGTCAATATCGGACTGGTCTAGTTCTCCCGCGTCAAGGTTTTCGTCAGTAGACTCAGCTTCGGGAGTATCATCTGCCTCTGCACTGTCACCAAAGAGGTTGTCAATATCAGACTGGTCGAGCTCACCCGCGTCAAGGCTCTTATCAATCTGTGCAGCTTCGGGCGTTTCACTTGTCTCTGTAGAGCCGGAAAGGAGGCTGTCAATATCGGACTGATCCAAATCTCCTCCGTCCAACGCACCATCATCCGCACCATCATTGGCCGAGAGAGGGGGAGGGGCGCTGTCGCCTAAAAGAGAATCTATGTCAGATTGGTCAAGTTCGCTGGAATTTTCTTCATCATCAACATCGTCCAGCCAATTGTCTTTTTCTTCTGCCATTAGTCACTCCTTAGAGATAGGTATGCAGTGCCCGATAAATAGGCTCTGACATTTCAACAGTAGTTGTATAGGACATTCTTTCGCCATGGACATTTGCAGCACTTATGTGGATGCGGAGAAAACCGTCTACTTCTTGGAGGGCTCCTCTCAATTTTTGCTGGTGTTCTTTCGCTGGTCCGGCAGGGGTGTTTTCTGCGTTGACGACGGTATCGTTGTTTACCATGGCCATCATTTGATCGGCAAGAGAGATGCCTAGGGAGGAAATTTTGTTTTCCTGGAATTGCCCAAAGGTAATGAACGGTTGAATTTCAATCACAGATGGGCCGTAAAATCCTTGCAGTTTGTAGATGGCATCATCGCAGATCAGGGTTATGAGTTCAGCCAATCCCGCGTAACTCTGGTAGGAGGTGAGATTTTGATTTGATGGATTTTGTGGGCTTTCCTGGGCCGCAGAATTTTGCGAAAACAATGCGAAACTCAGGATGCAGCATAAATAAAAGGTGAGCCTGGACGGCCGCGATAAAATTTTCATATTTGAAATATCCTCCAACTAATTTTAATGTCCAATTCCTTTGACTGCAATGGTGAAAGGCTGTTGGTCGGTGGAATAAAATAGGCTTAAGAGTTCACGATTCAATGGCAGATTGTAGCGCCATGATGTTTTAACCAGGCCAGTTTTCAGAGAAATTAGTCTCCCCTGGAGAATGAGAGTTTTTCTGGTATTTGTAAAAGTGGAGACAACCACATAATCTAGAGTTGGGGTATTGTTGGCGATCTCGCCAATATTGCGGGACAGCAAGAATTCACCGGTTTGGGGCAGGATGTTGATGTCACTTCCCATGCGCAGTTCCGTCACTTGAATGCCACGGTCTGCAAGATCGGTCAGGTAGTATTCCGCAATGATGCGGCCGAACTCACTTTCTCTTTTCAGGTCTGAGAGAGGAACTGCTGCCACTACGGCAACTTTGGCGCCCAGGTTATTGTGGCCCTCTTCCTTCAGTTCATAATATATTTTACCAGCCACTTCCTGTGATAATTCTGCGAGCATGCTTTCCGTACCCAGCGTAGAGGAATCTGGCATATACTGAAATATTTTATGCCTTGTGTTATAGGCGTTCCCTTTGTTTAGCGCCTGTTCGTATCCAAACCTGGCATGGGGCTCGCCCCCTTTTTCCCTTTTGCTGACAGCAGCTGAGCTTGGAGAGTTTATTTCCGCCAAAATGCTCAGCACATCAACTTCTTGTCCCTTTTCCTCGGCCTGCATGCCCACCTCAGCTGGGCCGGTCATTTCCGCAAAAGAAGAGAGCGGAAGTCCAAGCACTAGAAGAGCTGCAAGGGCTAAAAAGAGGGGATGTGCGGGTTTGGATAATTGTATTTTCATTTGTATCTCCATGGAAACAAGGTGTAATCTTATTATAGCTCAAGTTTCTTCATATATACATAGGCATCTTTTTTTGCGTAAGCGGAAGCAGAGTCGGACAGGAGTGTGTTTGTTAGGTCATTTTTTTTAAAAAGGACGGTGGCACTGGACAGCATAGCTGAAGTTGTATTGTCTAAAATTTTGGCGTTTACCATGATATGCTCCCCTGCTACCGTATATGTGCCCGTAAGCATTGTCCTGGCCTGGGCGGCTGAGCCGATCTCGTCAAGGTCCCTGGAAAGGCCGTACTCACCCCTTTTCTCCATGACCATGATGGAGTTACTTTTACGCACCTCAATAACGGGAAAACCCTGCTGTTGAAACTCGCCCATTAACTGTTCGGACAGGTATCTGCCAAAGGAAGATGTTCTGGTTAACTTTTTGAGATCAGCAAACACCGTAAAGGCAATTCCATCCGCAAGCATACCGACTTGTGGGTCAGAGTCATCCAGATTGGCGAAAAGCTGAGCGGCGATTTGTTTTATAGCAAGCTGGAATGTTTCCGTCTGGTTTGTTGGTATTTCTTGCAGAACGGGCTTGGTTAGTTCGATAACTTTTGGAGCTTGATTCACAGAGGGAGAAAAAATTGAAGAAAGCCAGGAAGCTTGTGCCTCGGTGACAAAAGAAACAACAAGAAAAGAGAGAACCATGAGGAGAATAAAAAGTGGATTTTTGCTCCTCATATTAGTTTGCTCAGAAGGTATTGTTCGGAGTTTTGTTCGGGTATAAGCAAAAGAATTGGTTGTAGTTTCGGGCGAATAGGATATTATCTCGAACTTCATAAAGTTTCACCTTTGTTGCGTTCATTTTAGTGCCTTAGAGGTTGTTTTAGCAAAAAACCAACTTAGTAAAGGCACTTATACCCCTTATGGGGGTTAGTTATTGACCATTTTTGGTGAGCAAATAGTGGTGGTAATTTCCTGCATCTACCTCTTAAAGGAACAGAATAGACGCAAACAGTGCTTTTTTGTACCATCGGTTCCTTTAAAATAATTCTTTAAATTATCTTTTTTATTTTTTTATTATTATGGATAAAATTGCATTGTTGGCCGATGAGGAGCTCATAATTCGTGATGGCGGAGAAATGCCTGAAGTAACTTTTCACAGCTGCTTATTTTATTTAACTAAAGACGCTGAAGGACCACAAATTAGACTTGACGAAGAGGACCTCCTGCAATTAAAAGAGGCAGTGCTGCAGGGATATCACCGAATTATCCTCAGGGACCTTTTGCCGGAAAACCGAGACCAGGGGTTTTATAGGGGCCTGGAAAGGTGCCGGCTTAACTGGCAAAGATTGGCTCGATTTTGTGAGTGTGAACAGTTGGAGATAGAAGGTCTGCGTGGGCAAATTATTGTTGCCTTAAAAAATTTTATGCTCCTGGAAGTGGCTGAAATCAGGGCAGGTATACGCTGTTCTTCTGTTAACTGCTCGGCCCAGGCACTCTCTTCATGGCTCGATAATTTGGGCCTTGAGTCGGAGGAGCTACCGACAGGCTGGCAAAATATTTGCTGTAAATCTCCAGCTGCACCCTAGCTGCAGGCAAACGCGTCATCCAGTATACAGACGTATCGAAGTCTTACTTTGTGTGCTTATCTACTGGATGACACGTTTACGCACATCTAGGGCACATTCTGAAAATTTACAGTATGGGGTTTAGGCCTATTACTGGATCGGAATAAACAACACCTAAGCCGTCATCCCTGAGGTAAGCGCAGACCCTATGTCTTTATCAGGGATCCATGTTATTGTTAAAATAGTGGCCGGGCCGCCGGTTAGTTCGCTGAATAGTTACGAAAATTATAATAATTATTGCTGGAGATATAAACATGAGTGGACATATTATTGTTCTTGCGACCCGTAATGAAGGAAAGGTACTCGAATTTCGAGAGATGCTGAAAGATTTTCCAATTGAACTCCGTGGGTTAAATGATTTCGGGCCTATTCCTGAAGTAGTGGAGGATGGGGAAACATTTGATGATAATGCCTATAAAAAGGCATCTTTTACCGCGAAGGTTTTGGGACTGCCGGCCATATCGGATGATTCAGGGCTTGTTGTTGAGGCCTTAGGTGGGGCGCCGGGGGTTAGGTCGGCCCGATATGCAGGGGAAGATGCTGATGATAAGGCCAATATTGTCAAATTGTTAGAAGAGATGCAAGGGGTAGAGGATCGGAAGGCTGCTTTTGAGTGTGTTGTTTCGATTGCAGTGCCGAGTGGTGCTGCATTGACCTATGAGGCTCGTTGTGAAGGTGAAATAGCACAGGAACCGGATGGGGATGAAGGGTTTGGTTATGATCCTGTCTTTTTCTGTCCTCAGTATGACAAGACTTTTGCGCGTTGCAACATGGAAGAGAAGAACAAGGTGAGCCATAGGGGCAAGGCCCTGGCGGATGTTGTGGCTGAATTTGATAAGATATTGAAATGGCTCAATTCAAGGCTTGCAGAAGCTAAGCCCCCCAAACCGGATCATAGTCAATTTGAGCATAATGACTGGTCGGAAGAGAAAATGGTATAGTGCCTTAGTACCTTAGGAATCATTTCGAAGTCTGCGCTTATCTCGTGTTTTTTATACCCCTCAGGGGGGTACTGAACTGAGTGGCAAGAAATGAAAACAGTAGATTCCTTTAAGCATGTTGCATCTACTGTTAAGGTACTTATTTCCGGTTTATCCGGATTAGGGGATTAATTCCGTCAAGCACTTACCCTAAAAGTGCGGCTTAGTCGTTGAACCCGACCCGCTCAATAAGCCCAAAGATTATATCAGCTGTGTCTTTATCAAGGTCGTAAGCCTTCAGTCCCACTGCGAAAAAATCGGGATTGACATCCTTGCGGCTCCACATTGAGGTGGCTTTGATCATCAAGACTTTTTCTTGGAAAAATTCCTCTGGCAGCATCATTCTGAGCCGAAAGTCTTTGCCGGTGGGGATCTCTTTTTTTGAGGTTAGTTTCATTCCCTCAAAGGTGATGTCTACCAGATGGCCCAAAAGTTCTCCCGTTTCATCGTCGTAAACTTCCAGATAGTAGATTAGATGTCTTCTTTTGTAGGCCCGTACATCACTTCCGGCTGTACTTTCTTCCATGTTTTTCTCCCTGTTGCCTGAATAGTTCCTTGTGCTTCAAGTGAAAAAATTTGTAAATATTCTGTTCTTTTCATCTATTATGCTGAATTGTTTTAATTTTTTCAGCAATAAAATGAATCACTTCATTAATAGTCATATTTGAGCTGTCGACTATGGTCGCGTCTTGGGCTGGCATCAGAGGGGCAAGGGCTCTGGAGCTGTCGTCATGGTCGCGTTGTTTGATTTGGGACAGAATATCTTCATAATCAGCGGCCATGCCTTTTTCGCGGAGTTGTTCGGTTCTGCGTCGGGCCCTCTCTTCCGGGGTTGCATCCAGGTAAAATTTAAATTTGGCCTGGGGAAAGACCACGGTTCCCATATCACGCCCCTCTGCAACTACGGAGCCTTTTTGAGCCATTTGCTGTTGGAGTTCTGTTAGTTTTTTCCTGACAATTGGCCTGGCTGAAACTTTAGATGCCATCATGCCCATTTCTGCAGACCTGATTTCCAAAGAGATGTCTTTTTGGTCCAGAATGACCTTGGAATCTTCATCTCCCGGCAGAATTTGAAGGTCAAGATTGTCAAGCAGTAGAGCCAGTTCTTCGTCACTATCAGGGGCTGTCTTGGTGAGGGACGCTTTGAGGCCCACGGCCCGGTACATGGCTCCTGTGTCAAGGTAGGCATACTCAAAGTGGCCTGCCAAAGCCCTGCTTATCGTACTTTTCCCTGAACCGGCCGGGCCGTCAATTGTTATGATATTACTGCTTGTGTCTGCCATTTTTTAGAGACACTCCTTGACTGCCTGGACGAGTCGTTTGTTTTCTTCTGGAAGGCCGACGGTAATCCTGATGAAATTTGGATAGCCATAAGAGCTCATCGGCCTGATTATCACACCTTTGCGGAGCATCTTCTCGTAAAAGGGCTTGCACTCTTTTTGCAGGTCTACCAGGAAAAAATTGGTCTGGGTCGGGTAGCACCTAAGTCCTAGTTTGGTCAGTTGTTCGGTTATCCAAGTGATACCCTTAGTGGTCATTTCCAGGGTCTTGTTGTAGTGCTCTGTGTCATCTAGGGCGGCAATTGCCCCGACCTGGGCTAATTGATTGACGTTAAAAGGGGCTCGGACTCTGTGAATGTAGTCTGCGATTTCAGCAGGCATTATTCCATAACCGACTCTAAGCCCCGCAATGCCGTAGGCCTTAGAAAAGGTGCGCAAGGCCACCACTGGTGTGTTGGAGCTAAGATATTCCCGGGCATCCAGTCTTTTCTTCGGGTCGACAAAATCGACGTAGGCTTCATCTAAGACAACTACCACATGATCCGGAACCTTTGCCAGAAAAGACGCAAAGGTGCTTTTTGAAAATATGCTGCCCGTGGGATTGTTAGGATTGTCGAGAAAAATAAGTCTGGTTCTGGCACAAATTGTTGCGGCAATGGTGTCCAGATCATGGTGCATATCTTTGAGAGGAACGACCCTGTTGATGCCATTTAGTGCCTGCACAACTTTTGGGTAGACGAGAAAGGAGGGATAACTTGTAATTACTTCATCACCTGGCTGCAGGAAAGCGGCGCCCAACAGGGCGATTATCTCATCGGAACCGTTGCCGAAAACAATTTGCTCAGTGGATATGTTTAGCTCTTCTGCGAGACGGTTTGCCAGATAGTAACAGGAGCCGTCCGGATAGCGGTGCAGGTTGGTAAGGGCCTTTGAAATGGCAGCCATGGCCTTTGGAGATGGTCCCAGGGAGTTTTCGTTGGAGGCCATTTTGATCGAGCCAGTGACACCATATTCTCTTTCCAACTCTTCTAGTGGCTTCCCAGGTGGGTAGGGCACGAGGGTTTTTATGTTTTCTGGAACGTGTAATTTCATGTTTTAAAAGTTCTCTAAAATATTTTATAGGGTCGGATATTTGGGCTGCAAATCCAGCTGTTGTTCAAGGTTGTAGGCTGCCTTAAAAAGTTTTTCTTCTTCAAAATGGGATGCTTGTATCTGGAAGCCGATGGGCAGACCTTTTGAACTGAAGCCGCATGGTACGGATATGCCCGGCAGGCCGGCCAGGTTCGTGGAAATGGTCAGGACGTCGGAAAGGTACATGCTGAGGGGGTCAGCAATTTTTTCGCCAAGCTTCCATGCTGGCCCTGGTGTGACTGGCGAGACCAGAATGTCGCATTGGCTGAATGCTTTTTGGTAATCTTCCACAATGAGGGTGCGGACCTGGGAGGCTTTTTTGTAATAGGCATCATAATAGCCGGACGATAGGGCGTAGGTGCCAATAATAATCCGGCGCTTCACCTCATCCCCAAATCCTTGGGAGCGGGTTTTGCTATACATTTCTGCTAAGGATTCGCTCTCTTTTTCTCGAAAACCGTATTTGACCCCGTCGTAGCGGGCCAGGTTGGAACTGGCCTCTGCCGGGGCAATAATATAGTAGGCTGCAACGCCATACTCAGTATGCGGCAGGGAGAGGTCAACGACCTCGCCACCCGCACCCTGCAGGAGCTTGATGCCGTTGTCCACGGCTGCCCTTACTTCGGGATCCAAGGCATCGGTAAAATACTCTTTGGGGATGCCTATTTTCATGCCTTGTAGGCCATCTGTGAGGGCAGCCGTGTAATCCGGCATCTCTTTGTTGATCGAGGTTGAATCTTTTGGGTCGTAGCCGCCAATGGCATTGAGCATAATTGCCGAGTCCCGTACATCTTTTGACAGTGGGCCGATCTGGTCGAGTGATGAGGCAAAAGCCAGGAGACCAAAGCGAGAGACCCTGCCATAGGTAGGCTTTAAGCCAACAACGCTGCAATGGGAAGCGGGTTGTCGCACCGAACCACCGGTGTCGGACCCTAAGGATGCTATGCACTCAGAGGCTGCCACAGAAGCGGCAGAGCCACCACTTGAGCCTCCGCAAATATGTTCGAGGTTCCATGGGTTTTTGGGAATGCCAAAAGCACAATTTTCGTTTGAAGATCCCATGGCAAACTCATCCATGCTCACCTTGCCAAGAATGACTGCGCCCTGTTCTTTTAGTTTTGCAATAACGGTAGCATCGTACGGCGGCACGAATGGTTCCAGAATTTTGGAACCGCCGGTGGTTTTGAGGCCCTTGGTGCAGATAGCATCCTTGATGGATAAGGGAATGCCGCAGAGGCCGCCACCTTCCCCGGCTGCAATCTTCTCATCTGCTCGTTTTGCGGCCAGCTGCGCATTTTCGCGATCCAGGGTAATATAGGCAGAAATTTTCCC
Source organism: Desulfurivibrionaceae bacterium (assembly GCA_030145275.1). Classification (GTDB taxonomy): domain Bacteria; phylum Desulfobacterota; class Desulfobulbia; order Desulfobulbales; family VMSU01; genus JAQYVV01. The sequence continues at coordinate 167,349 of JAQYVV010000003.1, forward strand.
TTCCACCTGATCAATACGATCAAAAACCGCAGCAGTAAGCTCAACAGATGAAATATCACCTTCTGTAAGCATTTTCTCTAAAGAATGAATTGGTAAATTATATAACTCCATCAGGTCCTCTTGTGTGCAAAGCTTGTTTGGCACGTTTGCAGCTATAATTATCAGTTAGTTATTAACAGTTGATTATTGACAATTTGTTTTGAATATGTGACGCCTGTGTTTCCTAACCGACTGGAATAATAATCAATAATCAATGGCTAATTGTCAATTGGCACGAGTCTCAGGTAATGTGCAGTCCTAGCACCAAGTTCCTGGTCCCAAAACTATACAATATCGAATATAAGTAATTCGAAAAGTTGGGACCAACACATAGAATTTAAATGACTTTTGGTACTACAAATGCCTCGCCGTTTTGGAGCGGCCCATTTTTCAAGGCCTCTTCCCGGGGCAGGGATTCGGTAACGATGTCCTCTCGAAAGGCATTGTAAATTGACAGGGCATGGGTTGTCGGCTTAACTCCTTCTGTCTCAATTTCGCTAAGTTTATCCACATATCCCAGGATTCCGTCCAACTGCCCGGCCATACTTTCTATTTCGGCACTGCTCAATTCCAGGCGTGCAAGTTTAGCAACATGCCTGATCTCGTCATGACTTATTTTCATTTTATGTCCTTTCCGAAGGGTCTTTTAATACATGGATAAAATGTTTGACAATCTCAGGGTCAAATTGACTCCCTGAACAGCGGATGAGTTCGTTGATTGCTTCATCCATGCTTTTGTTGATTTTATAACTCCTTTTGGAGGTCATGGCATCGTAGCTGTCTGCGACTATGAGGATTTTGGTTAAAATGTCCAGATCCTTGCCACTTCTACTTTCCGGATACCCGGTCCCGTCCATCCGTTCATGGTGGTATTTAATAATTTCCGCCTCTTTTTTCAGGAATTTCAAAGGGGAAACAATAGCAAAACCTATTTCCGGATGTCTTTTGACATTACTCCACTCCTCTGAGGTTAGGGGACCAGGTTTCTGAATGCAGCTAACATCTATGACCAGCTTACCGATGTCGTGTATTTGGCAGGCTCTGGCCAGGGTTTGCAAGTCTTCGTCGGGAAGATTGAGAGCCCTGCCAATCATTTGACTGTAATTGGTCACCCTTTTTGTGTGTCCTGCTGTGTACAGGTCCTTTTCCTCTAGGGCAACTTGCAGGGTGGTTATCATGTTCAGAGTTGTTTCTTCCAGCTGATGACTGTAATTGTCCAGAAGGATATTTTTATTCCTGATATCTTCTGTTTTTCTCTCGACTTCAATCTGTAGATTTTCTTCAAACGCCTTGCTCATAAGAACATACATGCGTTTTTCGATAGCCCGTTTAATTTTTATGGAGAAAATTTCCAGGTCATTAATTGGCTTGGTGAGAAAATCATAGGCGCCAAGATTTATGGCCTGCACTGCGTAGTCCATGGAACCAGCGCCAGTCAGAAAAATAACGGGAATGTCATATCCGAGTTCGTTGAGTTTTTCCAGGGTCTGAAAGCCATCCATGCCCGGCATGTTAATATCAAGGATGATCGTGCTGAAGGTATTGTCAACGGCGTCGATTACCTCTTGCCCGTCTGAGACGGCAGTCACCTCATGACCGAAAATCTCAAGGATTTTGTGGACGGCTTCCCGGACAAACTGATCATCATCTGCAATAAGTATTTTTGTTTCTGACATAGTCGTTACTCTATATCTTCCAGAACCGTTTTGCAATATCTCCGGCCTCTTCGAGGCCAGGAACGGGCACGGAAGTGGTGGTTAAATCCAGAACATCCTTATCGTTTAGTTGACTGTGGCCCAGCATTTCCGCTAAAACGGCAAGGGTTCCTTCTCTTAGACCGTTTAAATCGTATCCCCCTTCCAAGGAAGCCAAAAATCGTCCCTGGCAGAGTTCCAAGGCAAGATCAAGCAAGACCTTGGTCATATAGGAAAAGCCTTTTGGGGTCACTCTCATTCCGCCGAGAGGATCATTTTGATGAGTGTCGAAACCGGCGGAAAGTATGATAAGCTGGGGCTTATACTCACGGGCAATCGGGCTCAGGTACTGGTTAAATATGGTGGCAAAAGCATGGTCTCCCTGGCCGGCAAGCATGGGCATGTTGACCGTGTATCCCTCTCCAGCCCCTGTACCGACTTCATAGGCGGCTCCGGTACCGGGGTAATAAGGATACTGGTGGGTGGAAAAGTACAAAACCTTATCTGTATCATAAAAAGAGTTTTGGGTCCCATTGCCGTGGTGCAGATCCCAATCGACGATGAGAATTCTTTCAAGGTTCAGTTTTTGTATGGCGTACTGGGCCGCAATTGCAACATTGTTAAAGAGACAAAAACCCATGGCCCGGTCATTTTCGGCATGATGCCCGGGAGGACGGACGAGGCAGAAACCGTTGTCGATTTCGCCTGCTAACACCATTTTCGTACAGTCGACTACGGCGCCTGCGGCAAGGCATGCGGCATCAAATGAGAGGGGCGAGGTCTGGGTGTCAGGATCCAGGCTTACCTGGTCTTTGCCGGCAGTTGCTGCTACACGCTCGACGTATTTCTTGCTATGATTGAGGCAGAGAGTCTCCTGGGAAGCGGCAGAAAATTCGGGGTATATTAGTTGCTTGCCGATGGCTTCTGTTGCCAGGGCATCATAAATAGTTAGCAGGCGGCTGGCCGATTCAACATGACTGAAACCAGCCATGTGTTCCAGAAAAAGGGCATCTTTAAAAACGGCTGTTTTTTTCATGGTTCTTTATCCTAATGTAACTATTCAGGTAGGGCCAAAAACTGGGCACAACCACCGAATTGTAACTTTTTAGATGTGCCCCAGGTGTGTGTGAACAGGACTTTCAGCTATACATCAGTATGCTGGAAGGCCTGTTCGCGCGCAGATGGGGTGCAGCTGAACAGTTACATCCTAATGATCCTTTCTTCCGTAACCAGATAGTCAAGGGGCTGGTCGTGGTCCATTACCGGGACCTGATCGACAATCTGTAGCTCAAAGGCAAGTCCAATGCGCAGGGCATTTGGAGCACTTTGGGCCAGAAAACGGTCATAGTAGCCGCCGCCATATCCCAGCCTTCCACCTTTGAGGTCAAAAACACTGCCTGGAAGCAGAACTACATCGATGGAGCCGGGATCACTTTTTTTAGTTTGTGCAACAATGGGCTCTGGGATTGAGCAGTAACCCGGAGCAAGATCTTTACAAGGGTCGGTAATTTCGTATGCTTCAAGACCTTTTCCGGGGATGGTTAAAGGTACGCAAACTTTGTGTCCCTGTGAAAGCCGTTCTTTGATGATCTCCTGCGTTGCAAGTTCACTCCGGTAACTAACATAGCAGAAAAGATTGTCTGCCTGTTGAAACTCTTCTACCCGGAGCAGAAGTTTATGGGCGTTTCTGCTTTTGATCTTCAGATCGACTGGCTGTTGCTTGCCGCGCGCCGATAGAACCAGTTTTCTTAGCTTGGTTCGCTTTTCCTTGATATTTTTTTCGATCATTTCCAAAATGCAGGTGGCGTTATGTCTAAGGGCTCGCGCAAAAATAATTTCACATTTTGAGGCGCAACTGCAACATATCTTAAGCCGATTTTCAAGCGCGAAATCCTCAACGTAGCCCTGCTACGTCTGCGGTTTCACTCAATCAAATCGACTTAATCTATGTCACATTTACACCTCAATTCTGCGAAGTTATTTATGAGCGAACCCTAAGTCCGAGAGACTACTTTGGGTATAAATTACAGAGATTGTCAAATATAACCTCCGAGAGGATACACTAATCCGGATAAACCGGAAATAAGTGCCTTAACAGTGGTCTGCAACATATTGGGATCATTGTTCTTTTTTTAGTGCCTTAGCACTGAATTTCTGCCACTCAGTTCAGTACCCACTCGGAGTCTGACGCTTACCTGTGGGGTGTTGGAATGCTCGAAGTCTTCGCTTATCCGAAGTCTTCGCTTATCCGAAGTCTTCGCTTATCTGTTTTTTGGTTAGCGATCAATTAAGTACACCCAAGATTGCATACCCCCTGAGTCCGTAAGCGTTTCAGGGGCACCCTGATGTGCGTGAATCCCCCCTGTATATCAAGGGTTTCGATCACGTGTAGCGGGGTGTTCATGGAGCGCTTACGTTTTTTGTAACAGGATTTCAGTTATAAGGCACTAAATGTATGCGAAAATCTCAGATACACTTTATAATATACATTTTACTATCTGTCTATATTGAGCAATGAGATGATTCGCTCTTGCGGGGAGAGGGGAATCCCCCCTCCATTTTGTTAGATTGTGCCGGTTCCGATCGGAAGGGAGTGATAAAAGAACAATGCCTGAATTACCCGAAGTGGAAGTGATCATGCGAGGAATTGCGCCTCATCTGGAGGGGCAAACAATAGAGGTAATTTCTTTCTCCGGCCTTAAGCTTCGCTTGCCAGTTCCCAGGTTGAAACTAAAAAATCTGATTTCTGGGGCCAAGGTCTGTGAAGTAGGCAGGCGGGCCAAATATGGAACGGTTTTTATGGATAATGGCGCTCTAATGCTTATTCATTTGGGGATGACTGGGAAATTGGGGCTTTTCCCGGCCAAAAGCAGAAAGGTAAAGCATGATCATCTCTGTTTTGCCTTGGGAAATAGTACCGAAGTGCGCTTTAATGATGTGCGCAGGTTTGGATCCATTCAGGTTTTTGCTGCAAATGATCCTGAAAAAGAGAAATTCTTCGGGGCCTTAGGGCCGGAACCTTTTACTGACGAATTTTCCGCCGGCTATCTTGAGAAATTGGCTAAAGGTAGAAAGCGGCCTGTCAAAAATTTTCTGATGGATGGCAGAGTGGTGGCTGGAATTGGCAATATTTACGCCAGTGAAATTCTTTTTGCCGCCGGAGTTGCTCCACTCAAGGAAGTTGGTTCTATCTCCCTTCATGTCTGGAAAAAAATTATTACAGAAACCCGGGAAATACTTGCACGAGCGATTAAGGCGGGCGGAAGCACGATCTCTGATTTTGTTAACAGCAGCGGTGAGAAGGGATATTTCCAACTGAGCCTGAATGTATACGGGCGCGGGGGGAAGGAGTGCCCAAAATGCGGCAAAAGCATAATAAAGGCGGTTCAGGCTGGGCGAGCGACATTCTTTTGTGGTAAATGTCAGAAATGATAAATTAACTGTCAACTGTCAGAAGCATCAGCAAACTTTGCGATTGTTTCCCAGAGAAGATCTATCTGGATAGGTTTTGAAACAATAGCATCACCGCCCGCTTCCAAAAAAACTTTGGAATTTTTTTCAACGTCCGTTCCTGTCACTGCAATAATCGGCACTTTGTGGCCCGTTGTCTCTTCTGCTTTTCTGATAAACTTGGTGGCTTCAATCCCATTGAGCAGAGGCATCTGCATGTCCATCAGGATCAGGTCAAAAGGATTTTCTTCTTTATAAAGTTCTATGGCTTCCTTGCCGTTGACAGCCAGGGTGACAAGAAAGCCTTTGTCTTCGAGAAGGGCCGTTGCCAGGGCTTGATTTATGGGATCATCTTCAGCCAGCAGGACGCGTTTACCTGATGTCTTAGCGCCTCTATCATCTTGTTTATCTTCAGAGACAGGGTGCCGTGTTGTTTTTACAGGCCCAGTCGGGCGGGGCTTTTCTGTATTGGGGTTATCCTCGTAAAACTTCGTTGTCTCAATGTCATTTGAGGCAGCTGGCATAGTTATTTTGACAGTTGTTCCGGCAGCAGGAGATGAGGTCATGGTGATATCTCCATTCATGGTCTGGGCCATAAGTTTGGCACTGTAAGTTCCAAGACCGGTACCCTGATTTTTACCTGAGGTTACGTATTTTTCAAAAAATTTGTTATGAATTGCGGCCGGGACTTGGCCCTGATTGTGAATCTGAATCTCGGGTTGGGTTGAATTGTCAAGGTGTATGCTGATTGGTTGGGCCCAGGGGGACGACTCCACTGCGTTTTTGAGTAGATTTGCCAGCATACTGTAGCAGAGTAGTTCTTCCCCTTGGACCAAGAAGGAGTACGTGCTGCCAGTCGGGGTACCGTTGAGGAAAACCTTTAGCTCACATTGGTTTTCCTGCATCTCGGACCAGAGTGCCTCGGTTATTTTAGTGAATATATTGAACAGGTCCACAGGAGCAGGGTTGTATAAGTAGGTGCCTTCCTCCATTTTATATAAGTCAAGGGAGCTGTTTAACATAGTCAGTAACTTGTAGCCTGCATCTTCAATGAGTTCGAGGCGTTCGGCCTGTTTGTCTGAGAGATTTTTTTCTTGTTTGATGAGATGGGGTAGATTGATAATGCCGTTTAGCGGGGTTTTCATGTCATGCCTGGACATTCGGGTCATATCTTCCCGTAGTTCTTCAATCTCTTTTTGTTTGGAGATATCCCGGTCATAAATCAGGATACCGGTGAATAATCCTGCTTTATCTCGAATGGTTGAGGCTTTACGCCAGACGGTTATAATATTGCCATCCGGTGTTTTTAGTTGAACCTCGCCTTCCATTTGCTCAATTTCCTGAATTTTTTTAAAATTGAGCAAGCAGCTTTCCGTGGATTCAGAGGTGTTGAAACTGGTAAAATGGTTTCCAATGAGTTCAGGCCTTGCTCTTTTGTAGACAGAGGCCAAAGATTGGTTGCAGTCTATAATAACACCCTGATCGTTCAGAACGGCAATTCCATCGGGGGCTGAATCAAATAGGCGGCGATAGCGTTGTTCACTGGTTTTAAGCAGTTCCGCGTTCTTTTTTGCATGGGTTATGTCACGAAAGTCTTCTATTATGCCAATAAGGTCCCCATTTATATCATGAAAGGGTTTTGCAATAAGATGACAGATAATCATGCTGCCGTCGGCCCGTTTCTTCTCTGTCTCTATTTCAATGCGGCTATTATTTCTGATCACTGCGGCCATGGCACATTTTTTTGTGCCGCAGGTTTTGTCGGGGAAGATATCATAACAATTTTTGCCGACCAGGTTTTGAGGCTTAAAACCCAGCATCTTAAAGAAAGTATCGTTGACCCGTATTATTTTATGTTTGAGACTTATGACCATCATGCCCCCGGCAGCTGTGTTAAAGATCTGGTCAAGTTCAAGGTGGGAACGTTTGATCTGCCGTTCAACTATTTGGCGCAGTTCTATCTCACTATCTCTGGTTAAGATCATCTGGTGGAGATCGTCGGACATCTGCTTGAAAGAGCGCCCCAGGTCTCCTGTTTCATCTTTGGAGTCGGTCTCTATATCTTGGCCCCACTCTCCTTTGGCAAGACGCTGGGCAACGTGGGACAGTTTTAGGATAGGCTTTGAGATACTCCTGGCAATAGCCGCCGAGAGGAGAAGGCCGAGCAGGATAACGATGCCGATTATGGTGCCAAACAGATTTTTCATCTTGTTTGGAACTGTCATAAATTGATCATAAGGTAGAGTTGCGGCAACAATAAGGTTGCTTCCTGTAACGGGAGCGTAGGCGCTAAAACCGTCTATTCCATGCCGGGTATCGCGCTGGAACAGGGTGGATTCTAGGGAAGATGCGCCATCTTGCAATTCTAGGGGCAGATTTACTTTTGTGAGGATAAGTTCCGGGTTGGCATGGGCGATGGTGGTCCCTTGCAAGTCGTAGAGTGCCAGAAAACCGCTTCCTTCAAAATGGAAGGATGAAAAGGTCGCAAAATGTTGCTTTAGCGAATGGACGGGAATCTGGGCCGAAATAATCCCGGCAAACTCTCCAAAAAGTTGGTTGTGGATGGTAAATTCCAGGTAGGGTGGAGGCTGTTGTTTGCTGTCCGAGTGTATAGCTGGGCTGACAACTTGAAAGATTACTTGGTTCGGGTTATCAAGAGCCTTTTTGATATTTGTGGACATATTTCGTTCACCGGCAACCGTTTTTCCAGAAACCAGCTTGACCTCTTCAAAACCCTCCTCATTGATATAGGCAATGACGGGAAATTGGTCGGCAAAGGAACTTAAATATTGCCTGATGGGGCCGACATTAAAAGAGATAGAGTAAAATTCGACAGCTTCTGATTGTGAGATGAGGGTAATCTGGTCTTTAGAATCAGCAATCAGGTGCTCAAGGTTTCCGGCCCAGGTTAGGGCAATATACTCACACTTTTCCTGCTCCGTACTTGTAAGATAGGGGTAAATGATGAAAAAGGATGCTGCCCCAAGACTGAAGGTCGCAAGGACAACAAGAAAGAGCTGGGCGGAAAGGATTTTTGAGCGGATTGATTTAAACATCTTTACTCAACAGGCTGGACCCCAGGGATAAGACCGTTTTCATGTATTATACGCTCCCCATCTGGACTGAAAACAAAATCTATAAATGCTTGTCCCACATCAGAGGGGCCTTCTTTTTCTTTATAGATGAAATTTAAAGGTGTCACAAATTTATATAAACCGCTTTGAACATTCTCTGGGGATGCTGATATGCCGTCAATTGTGAGAATATGTAACTTGGCGTTTATTGCATCAGCAATTGGAATAAAGCCTATTGTTCGTTTATAGCGCCGCAAAGTTTCAACTGTATCAGGTGTTGAATATATGATCTTGGCGGTTAATGAGTTTATTGTGGCAAAATTTTGAATATGCCTGTTTAAAACAAGCAGGGAGGAGTCCGTTTGTTCTCTGGTTATGGGGAATATTTTGTCCAAAGAGACGTTTAGGTCTTTCCACTGATTAATTTTGCCGCTGTATATTCCAAGGATCTCTTCCGTGGTGATATTTGTCAGATTGCTAATTTGGGGATTAACTACAAAGACAATGGGACTCATGGCAAAGGTGAGAGTTGTCAGGGTACCATCTTGCTCCTCTTTTGTTAATGGTCTTGCGATCCGTGCCAGGGGGGTTTTCCCTGTCTGCAGCATTTTTATGCCGCCTGACGAGCCGATGCTGCCGGGGATTTCGATTGGTGTGTCTGGGTTGTTTAGCTCAAATTCGTGGGCTAGAATGCGTAAGAGCGTTTGAGAATCACCAGTTCCTGGAATAGCAAGATGGTGACTGATACCATTGCCATGGGCTATTGGGCCGTAAAGACAGATAAGCAGGGTCAGAAAAAGGGTTATTTTTCTCATTTTTTTATTCTACCTGGTATAAAAGATCGGGAGGGGTCTCGAGTTTTTTATCAAGAAGTCACATTACCGTTATTATTAGGTTAAATTCAAGGGGAAAATGGGCATGGGCTTATTTTTAAAAGGGTTACAAAATAGCGCTGTTGTTTTGGTCCGACCCAAATATCCGGAAAATATTGGTTTTGTGGCTCGTACAGCTCTCAATATGGGGATCTCTCAACTTGTTTTAGTTTGCGAGGAGAGACCTGATTTGGAGCGGGTGATGACTACGGCCACCCATAATGCCAGCAAAATTGTTGAATCTATCCAATACTATACCAACTTGTCAGAGGCCTTGGCTGAGTTTCATCTTGTCGTCGGCACCACGTCCAGACAAGGGCGGCAGCGTCAGGCCACAGTCTTGCCTGGAGATCTTGCCGGGATTCTAGCCCCTGTTCTCCCTGAAAACAGGGCCGCAATCGTTTTTGGTCCGGAAGACCGGGGACTCAGCAATGAGGAACTGCAACTGTGCGGCTTTGTCTCCAGTATACCTACAGCCGATTTCACTTCACTTAATCTCAGTCATGCAGTAGCTGTTTTCTGCCACGAAATTTTTCAAGGTCTCATGGCCCTGGAAAATTCCGCAGAACAACTGCCGTTTTCGCCTCGGCTAGCAAGTGTGCGAGAACAAGAGGGGGCCTTTGAGGAGTTTAGCACACTGTTTGCAAAGATGGACGCAAAGAGTGGTAAGGAAAAGGAGAAGAAGCGCTTAACAAAGATACGTACTCTTTTGGGCAGACGAAATCTTCAGGCCAAAGAGAGCAGATTTGTTGCTGAAATCTGTAGGGAGCTCAATACTCTTCTTGATCAGTAAGTGGCGGAGCCGTGGTCGCCTCCCTCGATGGGCCAGCCTCAACGAATTATGAAAACTTCCCACTCCCTGCCGTGATTTCATATAAACAGGGTGATGAGGAATTTTATGCCAACATTTAGGCAAATAGGGTATGATCCCACCTTTTTGAGAGGGGAACAATCTTGTTTGTTCGAACATATATAGATTTGAGTTTATGATTCTAAAAAACCATTCACATACATGGGCTTTGCAGCCCTATATTTCTTCCTTTGCCCTGGCAGTATTCAACCTCTCTGTTTGTCTGCTTCTTTTTTCTGTTGCTTCTGTCTGTGCCTCACTGCCGCCAACAACCGAATCTTCAGGCTCTTTACTGAACCTTGATCTGCGCGTTTTTGTGGCGGCGAAACCCATTAATTTGATTCTTGTCGAGAAAGACAAACAGCGTCTCAGGGTTTTGCAGCATGACGGCAAACTGAAAATTATTGCAGAATATCATGCTGCAACCGGGGAAAATGGGGGCCCGAAAGAGATTGAAGGTGACTCCAAGACCCCGGAGGGGATCTATTTTATAACCAAAAAATATACCGACTCAAAGATAACTATTTTTGGCAAACGGGCTTTTCAGCTCAATTATCCCAATGTCTTCGATCATGATGCAGGTAAAGAGGGGAACGGAATATTTGTACATGGCACCAACAAGGAATTAATATCCAACAGCACCAATGGCTGCATTACTCTGAATAATGAAAATCTTGAAGATCTTGTCCAATATCTGCCCCTTGATACAATTCCGGTTGTTGTTGTTTCGTCTCTGCACAGTCTTGGTCTGCAGCAATTTGCAGACAATAGAATAGGCTCGTTTGCCTTTAATCATTTTGAGCGTGCTAAGTCTATCATGTTGCCAGCGGGCTTGGATTGGCAGCAGGTTTTTTTTGAAAGTCTGTATCTGATAAATTTGGGGAAGCACACGGCTGCGGTGGGGGAATATCGTTCTTTTGCAAGTCCAGATGGCCCGGATGGAGGATTTGTTCGAAGCTATATCGAATATGATGAGCAAAACGGTTGGCTTGAGCGCCAAAGTTTTCGCCAAGAAAAAAGACAAAAACTAGATCTTCAGCTGCAATCCCAGGCGGATATGTTTTTGCAGATGAAGACGGCTCAGAGAAAGAGCGAGAGAGTCTCGCAACAGTTCTGGCAAGGACGGGAGGCTCAATATCTGCAATGGTACAAGCAGTCTCTTGCCGGAGATGAAAGGCTGTCACAAAAAGCAGGGCCTCAGGTCTTAACGGTTGAGAAAAAGAGAGCTGGCGGAGATCTCTTCTGGATTTTTCTGCTTTCTTTTTGCGTTAGTATTGGCAGTTCCTGGATTTTAGTCCAGCTCAGGGCCAAGCGAGAAGAGTCTGTTTTGGCTAATGCCGGCGAGCGCGGTTATGGGCTTGATGATGCGGTTCTAAGGGTTAGAAAAGATATTGCCTGGATTCATGATACTCTTGCCGAACTCCGTATCCATGTACAAAAAAACGGTGCCAAGGAAGATAGGCATAAAGCGCAAGATACTCTCCAGGGAGTGGAGGAGGAACTTCAGGCCAAACAGGTTGAACTGCAAGAGGCGCTTGTTAATCGCCAAGACCAGGAAGAGCGCATCGCGCAGTTATTGCAGGGAGAACAAGAGCTGAAGGCCCAGAAGAGTGAAGATACAAGAGAGCTGGCCTTGGTTCAGGATCAACTGTTGTTGGCCCAAGCAAATCTAAACGAAGCGCTTGAGAGCCGCAAGGAACTGGAAGAGCAGATCTCAGGACTGCCCCAGGTTGAGGAGCAATTGCAGAGCAGCCAAAGTGAACTGCAGACGCTTGCGGCAGAAAATGCCAAACTTCGTGAGCTTGCAGAACAAGAGGAGTACAAAGAGCAGTTGCTCCAGGTGCAGACACATCTGGATGATCTTGAATTGAAGCTGCAAGAGGCCGCTTTGCACCGGGAAAGGCTGGAAGAACAGGTTGACCATCTGATTGAGGTTGAGAAATCATTTATTGAACAGCAAAGAGAAATATCTCGTTTGACTGAGGAAAACATGAAGTTTCAAGAACAAGTAGACAGTTTGGCACTTGCTGAAGAGGAGATGCCAATGGATGAAGAAATAGAAGAGATCGTTCAGGAAGAGACCAAGGTTAAGCTTGTAATGGACCATGGTACAGACTATCTCCCCAATGATGTTTTAAGCAAGTGGATAGGAAAATGAGACGATTTTTCTGGATAGCTTTTGTTCTGACTCTGTTTGCTGTTCTGCCGGCGCAGGGCGCAACAAACATACCTCAAGCATTGGCACAAGCCAAAAGTGGTGTAGTCGGGGCTCAGGTGCAGCTTGGCCATGCCTATCAATATGGCAAGGGTGTCAAGCAAGATTACCAAAAGGCCTTGTTCTGGTACGAAAAGGCGGCGAAGCAGGGAGAGGCAGAGGCCCAAAGGCCCCTGGGGGCAATGTACGAGATGGGGCTTGGTGCTGCTCAAGATTTTGGCAAGGCCGCCTTTTGGTACGAAAAGGCGGCGCAACAAGGCTTGGCTCGAGCCCAGGTTAATCTTGGCATTCTTTATGAAAAAGGGCAGGGGGTCGAGAAAGATTACCAAAAGGCTCTTTCCTGGTACCAAAAAGCAGCAGAGCGAGGATATGGCAGAGGAGCTAATCATCTGGGTATGCTCTATGAAAAGGGGTTTGGGGTAAAAAAAGATATTTTTCAAGCACGCCAGTTGTACAAACAGGGGGCCATGGCCAAGTACTCAAAAGCTATGCTGAACTTGGGCAGAATTTATGAACAGGGTTTAGAGGGAGAAAAAAATTTAGAGGAAGCCGCTTATTGGTATCAGCGTGCCGTTAAAAGTGGTTATAAAAAAGTGATCCCTGATTTGAACAGGGTGAAATCTCTGTTAGCGGCAAAGCTTGCGGAGGAGAGAATAGAAATAGAATCTCCGAAAAAGGTGCAGATTCAGCCCGAACTGGAGGAGAAAGCGGAGGTTGAAGAAGTAGCGCTGGAAGTTATAGAAGTTGAGAGCCCCCAAATCTCGCTTGATCGCAAGAAGGTGGATACTCCCTCTGAAACGATTGTCGAAGAGACGAATAAGCCTTTGTCTGTGGAGGAGCGGGATCTTTCCCCGCAAGAGACGGAAAAAATACAAAGCCATGATATGGGCGAAAAAAACCGGGCCTCATTGGATCCTGATACTGCTAGAAACTCCTATTTTGTCTCTTTGATAATTATTGGTAATCTCTCCTTGGCCTTGCTTTTTTGGTTTTTCATGACAAGAAGAAGCAAGAGAAGTTCCACCGCCATTATTGCTGAAATAGGCAGTGAGATTAGAGTTATTCGAAAGCAGGTTGAAGAATTAAAGGATGATATTGGGTAACTATTCAGCTGCACTCCATCTTCGCCCATATCGGAGTCTACGCTTACCTGAACAGTTACAGCCCGGAGTTAAGGGTAATTCCCAGCCTACGCTGAATAATTACGATATTGGTTAAGATAACATTGTTTAAAATGACTATGAAAAACCCGATTACATTGACGCTTGTTTGGTGGTTGTTTTTATGCGGCGTTGTCCAGGCACAAGTTATTGATGTTTTAATTATGAAAGCAGAGGCAGGGGCGCCAGCTGCCCAAGTGCAACTCGGGAAAGCTTATCAGGAGGGCAGGGGGGTAGAAAAGGACCTGAAGAAAGCCTTTATCTGGTACGAGAGAGCAGCTAATCAAGGTTTTGCCAAGGGGCAACGACCCCTTGGAGTCATGTATGAGTTGGGCCTGGGAACGAAGAAAGCCCCAGAAAAGGCCGTTTTTTGGTATACAAAAGCGGCAGAGCAAGGATCGGCCAGAGCCCAGACTAATTTAGGGATTTTATACGAAACGGGGTTTGGAGTAGAAAAGGACTATGAGATTGCCCGATCCTGGTATCAGGCAGCTGCGGACCAGGGGTATGCCAGGGGTGAAATGTATTTAGGTATGATGTTTGAGAAGGGATTAGGGCAGGGAAAAGATACTAACAAAGCCCTTGAATATTACGTAAGGTCTGCAGGCCGTGGATACGGCAGAGGGATGGCGCAGCTAGGGATGCTTTATGATAGCGGCTTGGTTGAAAGTGGGAGAAAAGAGGTAGAAACGGCCAAGTATTGGTATAAAAAAGCAGTTGCCAAGGGGTACTATCCTGCTAAAAAAATGCTAGATCAGGTTATTAAAAAAGAGCTAGAGGTATCTGATGCCGCTGCAAAAGGGTTGGAAATTTTAACGGCTGATTCCGAAAAGTTTGAAAATGTTCAATCGCAAATTGTTGAGGACATGATCACGCCTGAAAGGCAAAAAGAAGAGAGTGAGCTGGAAAAACAAATAAAAGAGGCTGAAGAGGGGAGCGTCTCTGCACAAAATCGTTTGGGAGAGTTATACACGGAAGGGATTTTGGTCAAACGGAATCTGAAAAAGGCAGCTTTCTGGTTTCTGCGGGCGGCGGCCGAGCAGGGCAATGTTAATTCACAAAATGATCTTGCCGTTATGTATATCGAGGGCGATGGGATTGAAAAGGACATGGCCAAGGCGATGCTGTGGCTAACAAAGGCGGCTGAAAACGGAAATGATATTGCCCAGAACAATTTGGCAACTGTGTACGCTAATGGTGATAGCGGGGGGGGGCAAGATATTGACAAGGCAATTTTCTGGTATGAGAAGGCGGCTGAAAATGGCAATGATTCGGCCCAGAATGATTTGGCCATCCTACTGAGCAAGGGTGAAGAACTTGAGCAGGATTTTGAACAGGCCCTCAATTGGTTCAATTTGTCTGCTGAGAAAGGCAATCTTGATGCCCAAAATAACTTAAGTGTCATTTACGCCGATGAATCTTGGGCCGGTAAAGATATGTCTAAATCTAATTACTGGGGCCATCGGGCTTTAGCAGAGCATGGTGATGCGCTTGCCCAGAATGAGCTGGCCATTATGTATATTAATGGAGATGGAACGAACAAAGATCCTAAAAGATCGTTTTTTTGGTTTGAAAAAGCGGCTCAGCAGGGAGATATTACAGCCCAGAACAATTTAGCCATCATGTATACCAAGGGTGAAGGTGTTGAGCAGAACTTTGAAAAGGCGGTTTACTGGTGTGAGAAGGCGGCTGAACAGGGTAATCTAACAGCTCAAAACAACTTGGCAATCATGTACAGCAAAGGTCAGGGCGTTGAAAAGGATTTGAGTAAAACCGTCTATTGGTCTGAAAGGTCTGCAAAGGAAGGCAATCAGACGGCCCAGAAAAACTTAGCTATTCTCTACGTGGAGGGGCAAGGGGTTGAAAAAGACTTTAGCAAAGCAATAAGCTGGTTTGAAAAAGCGGCGGCACAAGGAGACCTTGCATCACAGAAAAATCTTGGAGTGATTTACGCAAGTGATGAGTGGCAGATCAAGGATCTCAGCAAAGCAGAGTACTGGCTCGAGAAAGCTGCCGAGCAAGGTGATGAGATGTCCCAGCAGAATTTAGCAATCATACGGCAGGAATCTAAAATGCAAAAGCCAAAAATGGACTAAATTTGAAATCCAATTAATATCCCTTCAACGGACAGCTCTCACAGCGAGGGTTTGTCTTCTTGCAGTTCTCTTTCCCGGTTCTGACAATCAAGGCGTGGTATTCGTTGTATAGAAGGATATCTTCAGGGAGTGAATCTGTGATTATTGTCTGGATTTCATGGTAGTCCGCTTCGTCCTCAGCTAAGATACCGTGCCGGGAAAGGATGCGGTAGGTGTACGTGTCAACGACAAAAGTCGGCTTTTCTGCCGCATACAGAAGAATAGAATCGGCAGTTTCCGGACCAATTCCTTTGACCGAGAGCAGATCCTCTCTCAGTTGCTCTACTGGTGTATCTAAAAGATAGCTGATCTCACCGTCATATTGTGTCTCTATGAGTTGAAAAAGGTTGTGTAGTCGGGCGGCTTTAAGGTTAAAATAGCCGCAAGGCCTGATTTTTTCAGCCAAAAATTCAATGGGAAGGTCGCGCAATTTTTCGTAGGAGAGAAGGTCCTCGTGTTTCAGGGCATCGATCGCCTTGCGTACGTTGGTCCAGTTCGTGTTCTGGGTGAGGATAGCGCCGACGATGATCTCAAAAGGGGTATCGCCAGGCCACCAGTTCTGGCGGCCAAAATGGTCTAAAAGACGTTGATATATTGTAAGAATCTTGTTGGGTTGCACAGAAATATTCAATGAATTAGTTCGACTGTGAATACTGACCACAGATTGTGATGCTGTCTTATGCAAAAAATCCAAACTTTAGCGTTAAGGACTTGCCTAAATTTATTTAGGCAAGTCCTAAGGTTTTCCATGGTCAGTCATCTTTAATAAAGAGGAGATAGACCAAGATTCCAAGGCCTGTCATTCCGACACCAGCCACAGGTAGAACCTTGCCTAGCTGCAAATTCCCATCCACAACGGCATTAGTGACCATATCGGTGCCTGAAAACCACCAGAGAAAGACAACGAGGGCGGTAATAATTAGGTTATTAACCGCCTGCTTGTAGAGAAAGTAGATAATCATGCCGATGAACGGCACTAAAAAATGGGTGTTTTGGAACAGGCCCTGTATGTCAACGGCTTGAAGTTGTTCCGGCACCTTTGTTGCGGCACACCAGTCAATAATTGATGCAAAAAATCCAGTCATATACTTCCTCCTGATCAGTGATCTTTAACGGGGAAAGATGAAGGGGGTGTGTTGCCCCAAATATCAATGAATTACGCGGTCTCCAGACCTGCCATCCGTTTGGCTGATGTTGCCTTCTTATACACTTTTATGGCGCAATAAGAGCCGCACATACTACAGGCATCTCCTTTATAGGTACCTCCCTGGTCTCTGAAGCGCTGGGCTTTCTCAGGATCGAGGGAAAGATCTATCTGTCCTTTCCAGTCTAGATTGTTACGGCACTTGGCCATGGCTATGTCTCTTTCTATGGCGCCAGGGAGCCCGTTGCAAATGTCTGCGGCGTGCCCGGCAATTTTGGAGGCAATCACACCGTCTCGCACATCATCATTGTCAGGTAGTTTCAGGTGTTCTGCCGGGGTTACATAACAGAGGAAATCTGCTCCAGCCTTGGCTGCAATGGCTCCTCCAATCGCTCCGGTGATGTGATCATAACCTGGTGCAATATCTGTAACCAAGGGGCCAAGGACGTAGAAAGGGGCGCCGTGGCAAAGTCTTTTTTGTAAAAGAATATTTGCTTCAATCTGGTCCATTGGCATGTGCCCAGGACCTTCAACTATGACCTGGACTCCGGCATCCCAAGCCCTCTGGGTCAGTTCGCCGAGGTAAATTAATTCTTGTATCTGGCCGGCATCGGTTGCGTCCACAAGGCATCCTGGTCGCACGCTGTCTCCAAGGCTTAGGGTTACTTCGTGCTCTTTAAGGATAGCGAGAAGTTCATCGTAGTGTTCATAAAAGGGGTTTTCTTTTTTATTGTAGCTCATCCACTCAATGCAAAAAGACCCGCCGCGGCTTACCACTCCCATGAGTCTTTTATGGTTATTCAGGCGTTCAAGTGTGCTTTTGGTGATGCCGCAATGGATGGTCATAAAGTCTACACCGGCTTCTGCCTGCTGCCTAATGGTGTCAAAGATCTGCTCGACAGTCACTTCGCCGATATCTTTTTTCTGGTTTTCAACAATTTCGGCAACAGATTGGTATATTGGGACAGTTCCAAGAGGAATGGGACAATTTTTCAAGATCTCATTGCGGACTTCGTTGAGGTCACCACCCATGCTGAGGTCCATTACAGCATCGGTTCCGGCCTTGAGTGCCACACAAAGTTTTTGAAGTTCCTGCTCGACACCCTGGTGGTCTTTTGAGGAGCCGATATTAGCGTTGACTTTAGTGGATAAACCGGGTCCCACTGCCATAATTCTATCAAAATCATGGTGGTGATTTTTAGGAATAGCAATAACACCTTTTGCAACTCCTTCAATAAGGAATTCAGGGGTTACACCTTCGTTTTGGGCACATTTTTCGAAAACGGGGGTTATTTTTCCGTTTAAAGCATCTTCTCGTATACTCATCTATCTATTTCTCCGGGGATATTCATTCATCTTTCTCGAACCAGGAGCACGTTTCAAAGGCCACTGTCATGGCGATGTTTCCTGAGTTTTGTTAAAGGACTTTACATAACAGTGACGCCATATGATGTCAATTTAATACTTAAGTTTACAGAGGCACCTTAGCTCTACGCTATCGTTTTTCTTTGCCGTGGTTCGTCTCCCTACGGCCCTCTAAAGCAAGATCCAACAGTTTGTCAAGCAATGCTCCAAAGGGCAGGCCGTGGGCTGCGGCTGCCTGGGGGAGAAGGCTTGTCGGGGTCATGCCGGGAATAGTGTTTGTTTCCAGAAGATAGAGCTGGTCGTCTTTGATAATCATATCAGTCCGGCTATATCCTCTCAAATGCAACGATTCATGGGCTTTTATTGCATACTCTCGTGCCTTTTCGGCTAGACTGCCTTCTAGATCAGCAGGGCAAATCTCTTTAGAGGCACCTGCTTGATATTTGGCCTCGTAGTTGAAAAAAGGATGTGATTCTCCTGGAATAATTTCCACAATAGGCAGGGCTGTCAATTCAGAGTTACCAATGACGCCGACCGTTATTTCACGTCCAGAGATGAATTGCTCAACGAGGACTTCAGAGTCGAATTGAAAAGCAGTCCTGACACCTTTAATAAATTCCTCGCGGCTGCAGGCAATGCTCATGCCAAGACTGGATCCTTGCCGGATAGGTTTAATAACAAGAGGGAGTGGGAGTTCTGTCAGAATGGCGTCCGGGTTTTTCAGGTCGGTCATGGTTACCAGGGTACCTGCTGGTACAGGCAGGCCAGCGTTTTGGTATATCTCTTTGGCGATCTGTTTATTCATCGCCAAGGCGCTGCCGAGGACCCCTGAGCCTTGGTAGGGCAGATCGAGCAGATCAAGAAACCCTTGCACGGTTCCATCTTCACCATATAATCCATGCAAAATAATGAAGGCCACATCCAGCCTGGGGGCATCTGTCGCAAGTTTGGCAAGGTCTGTGGCCGGGTCATAGCGGAAGACCTCATACTTGTCGGGATCCAGTGCCATTTCAATCTCTCTGGCGCCATTTAAAGAAACGTCCCGTTCCCCGGATTTACCACCTGCCAGCAGAGCTAGTTGTATTTTTTTCTCGCCCATATAATCCTGTAAATATAATCAAGTAAATCGGTAAGCCGATATTCGTTCAACTATAATCGCAGAAACAGGAAAAAATTTCAATACGCATTTTAGTGCCTTATAACTAGAATCCTGCAACAAAAAACAGATAAGCAAGATAAGCGTAAGACTTCGAGACTTCGAGAATTTCAAAAAACAATATGCTCCCAATATGTTGCAGACTACTGTTAAGGCACTTATTTCCTGTTTATCTGGATTAGTGATTTTTGGGACTGATTGTTGGTGATATTTAAATTTTCTTCAGGATATTAAAATGGTATAAGTTTTTACGGGGTTTACCTCACCCTCCTTTTTATAACTTCATATTTTGTCGGCAAACTCTATGAATAGAAGCAGTAAAGAGCGGTTTAAAAAAATAGTTGGGCATGATAATTTCTGCGACACCGAGGAGGACCGCCTCAGCTACTCATACGACGGCACCGGCAGAGAGTATAAACCTGAAGCGGTCATTTTTCCGGGTTCAGCTGCGGAGGTCGCAGCTATTATGTGCCTTGCCTCTGAACTGCTGTTGCCGGTTGTGCCGCGTGGAGCAGGCTCTGGGATGACGGGTGGCTCGTTACCGGTGCAAGGGGGGCTGGTTATGCCTCTGACCCGACTTAACCGGATATTGGAAATAGATCGACAGAATCAGCTTGCCGTCGTGGAACCTGGGGTTATTACCGCAGATTTGCAAAACGCGGTCAAAAGACAGAATCTTTTTTATCCTCCAGACCCGGCAAGTATGAAATTTTGTACGGTGGGAGGCAATGCCGCAGAGTGTGCCGGGGGGCCGAGCGCCGTGAAATACGGGGTCACAAGGGACTATGTCAGGGGGCTACAGGTAGTGTTGGCTGACGGCAGAACTATTAATACAGGGGTCCGCACAGCCAAGGGAGTTGTGGGGTATGATCTGACCAGGATCTTTGTCGGTTCTGAAGGGACCCTGGGTGTCATAACTAAACTGGTGCTGAAACTTATTGCGCAGCCGGAGAGCAAAAGCACCTTTATGGTGCTGGTTGACGGTATGATAAGAGCGGCAGAGCTTGTAACCGAGGTGCTGGAATCGTATCTTCCCTGCACCATGGAATACATGGATAAAACGGCTTTGGAGATTGTCAAAGATAAGCTTTCTTTCGAACTGCCTGAGGAGGCCGGGGCGTTTTTGTTGATTGAATTAGACGGTAGCAGAGATTCGGTGGAATCAGATAGCGCCAGGCTTGTCAAATTTTTGGATGACTGCCGTGGAGTTTTGGGGGTCAGGAGGGCCAAAGCTGGCACAGCAGAAGCGGAAATGCTGTGGAGCGCCCGAAGGGCCATCTCTCCCGCCTCTTTCCAGCTAAAACCCAATAAGATTAATGAAGATGTGGTGGTGCCGCGCAGTTTGATCCCGGAGCTTGTCGTCTTTGTTGAAAAACTGAGCAGTGAGCTTGGTATTCTAATTTTTACTTTTGGGCATGCCGGTGACGGAAACATCCATGTTAATATAATGTTGGATAAAGAGAACAGCGAGGAGGTGGTGCGAAGTGAAAAAGCCAAAAAGAAGCTTTTTAAAAAGGTACTAAGTTTGGGGGGAACCCTCTCCGGTGAACATGGAGTTGGCCTGACCAAGGCCGCGTATCTTCCCATGGAAATAGATGCAGTGACTCTGGATGTTATGAAGGGGCTGAAAAAATATTTTGATCCTAAAAACATATTAAATCCTGGGAAAATATTTATATAAAATTATTGACCTCCAGGTAATTATGAGCTATAGAACTTGTTTGCCCGCTGGAATAAGATAAAAATAACCTAGGAATAGACGATGATTGAAGTTGAAGTTAGAGGGGACATAGAGATAGCCATTCGTCAGCTCAAGAAAAAATTGATGCTGGACGGTATTAAAAAAGAACTCAAACGACGCGAGTTTTACGAAAAACCAAGTGCCAAAAAACGCCGTAAAAGCGCGGAAGCACGAAGGAAAATGCGTAAGCTTATGCATCGCATGAAAAATGGCTAAGCCCTGCTTTTTTTGATCTAGAAAAGTTAAGTTCCAACCGGATTATACCCGGAAAATAAATATTTTCAGGGGCCGTTTCCGGCCCCTGATACTTTATGGCAGACCCAATTTCATGGCTGCTCCTCCTGCAAATTCCCCTTTGCCCCTTTCCGCTTGCCTGGACAGTTTCCTTCATTATCTTGCCGCAGAGAGACGATTAGCACTAAATTCAGTGCAGGCCTACCAGTCTGACCTTACTTTTCTCCTGAAATATCTTGCCGACAAGAAAATCACTCTTGCCGGCACCGTTACCCAGAAACATATTCGCGCCTATCTTGAGGAGTGCCATGACACCGGCATCTCTGCCAAAACGATTTCAAGAAAACTTTCTACCTTTCGCAGTTTTTTCCGCTATCTGCTCTCCGAAAAACAGATACAACTTGACCCTACAGCAAATATAGATCTGCCGAAGCAAAAGCAAGCGCTGCCAAAGGGCCTGACTTTATCAGAGGTAAGCCAGCTCCTTTTGGGAAATGTGCGGCAACACCCCCTTTCCTTTCGGGATAGGGCGATGATTTCCTTGCTTTATGCCACAGGGATGCGGGTGTCTGAACTGGTCAAGCTCCCGGTGGCGGCGCTTAATTTGAACGCCGGCTATGTTCGTGTTTTAGGGAAGGGAAAGAAGGAGCGCCTTGTGCCCTTTGGTCAGGATGCCAGGGAAAAGATAGAACATTATCTGGTCTTTGGCAGAAAGCCATTGTTGAAGAAAAGGAAAAGTGAATTTTTGTTTGTAACCGCCAGGGCTACAGCAATGACCAGGCTTAGATTCTGGCAGATCATCCAGGAAACATGCCTACGTTTGGGAATTACCAAAAAGATCAGCCCGCACACGCTGCGTCACTCGTTTGCTACTCATTTGGTTGAGAATGGCGCTGACCTGAGGACCGTGCAGCTCATGCTGGGCCATGCCGATATTTCCACAACCCAGATTTACACCCACGTTGATTCAAAAAGATTGCGAACGGCACATAAGAAGTTTCATCCCCGGGGCTGACTTTCACCTAATCCGGATAAACCGGAAATAAGTACCTTAACAGTAGGTGCAACACCTTTCAATGAATATACCTTTTTCATTTCTTGCTACTCAGTTCAGTACCCCCCTGTGGGGTGTAAAAAACACGAGATAAGCGCAGACTTCGAAATGATTTATAAGGTACTAAAAACCCCAGACAAGATCACGCTTAACCCAGCCCTGAAGACCATTTTCGTGTTTGACCTTTGCCCATCCTGGTTTCTGTTCCAAAGTGGCGAAAACAACCCCATATTCTGCTTTGCCGACCAACTTGAACTTTGTGCCCGGGCCGCTGCGGATATTAATTTTTTTCTTTTTGACGATCATATAGGGTTTTCTATTGACCATTTTTTTGTATACCCAGCCAACGTCATTTTCAAAATCCTTCACCTTGTACCAGTTTCCTTTGGTCCGCAGAACGCTGAGAGGTACCCCTTTGCCGTATTCCCATTGTACAGCATATTTTGTTCCTGGTCCTGAGCGCAGGTTGAGCTTTACGACCGAAACACTGACCATTTTGGCATGGGCTGCGGCGGTTGATATGAAAATGAAAAACAGTGATAAAGCTATAAGCTTCAGATAGTTAGGCGATTGGTAAGTCATGAGGCACGGATTTCTTTTTTAATTGTCGGGGGGGATGTAAGAGGCACACCACCCATTTCAAGGTAAATTGCTTTTTGCGGACAAATATTGCTGCATGCGAAACAAGATATACACTCTGAGTCATTTGGCGATTGGTTAAATTTAACCCCCATCGGACACACTTGGTGGCAGCTTTCACATTGATTACAGAGGCCCTCGTCTAGTTGCAGACGGACTAGCTTGACTTTCGAAAAAAGTCCATAAAAGGCCCCGAGAGGACATGCTGTCCTGCAAAAAGGCCTGCTGGACAGGATACTCCAAACCAGGAAAATAAAAAGGATAAAAAGCTTACTAAAAAAAAGCATGCCAACTATGTCGCGCAATCCCGGCTGGAGAGCAAGCATCGGCAGACCTGCCTCAAGGGTGCCTGCCGGGCAGAAATATTTGCAAAACCACGGGTCGCCCATCCCGAATTCACTCACGGCAAAAAGGGGCAGGATAAAAACCATGAGGGCAAGCATGCCATATTTGATATAGCGCAGAGGCCGAGGAATGCCGAATTTGGCAGAAGGTATTTTATGAAGGAGTTCCTGGAGCAGGCCAAATGGACAGGCCCAACCGCAGACCATCCGACCGACAAATCCGCCAATGGCACCTATTGTGCCTATAACATAAAAGCCTATAAAAAATTGGCCGTTTTCAAGAGCCAGTCGTACCCCGCCAAGGAATTGCTGTATTGAACCAATGGGGCAATAAGTGGTTGCAGCCGGGCAGGAAAAACAATTAAGGCCTGGGGAACAGACAACTTTAAGGGGGCCTTGATAAATACTGCGGGTAACGGGAAAAGACCAGGAACCATTTGCCAGCAAGGCAAAGATAGCCTGGACCCATATTCTAAGATTATTCATTAGCCAATTCCTATACAGCTCAAACAGATCTGGGTTGAGAGTTCCAAGATCCTGCGCGGTTCATCAAAGGCTATGCCGATACACCCCATCAAGATAAAAAAAAGGATAATAAAAAATGGAATTTTTCTTATTTTATTTTTTTGCACGGATTTTGTTTTTTTAATCATTGAGACTGCGCCCGTTTGTTTTCAGTTTTTTGTTTTTTGCCGGGGAATAAAGGGGAAGTGTCCTATGCAGATTTTCCGAAAGAGACAAGGACAATGTATGTCTGGATCCTGGCTGTTGTAAAAGGAAGGAAAAGACACCTGGTAGGAGACGTATATATATATTTAGGTTGATGCCGAAAAATATTTGAAACCACCGAGTTGTAACTATTCGTAAGACTATAGCCTCTCCTGTACAGAATGGATTTTGTCTCCAAGCCCTACAGATTTGTCTCGCCGTTCGTCGATACTTATTTGGGTGACAACCCTTTGGACTCCCTGGGCAAACGGCATGGCATGAATTTTGGCAGCCAACGCCAGGAGTTGAGAGGTCTCACCTTCAATGATTGTCCCCATATCGGTAAGTGTAAAGTTAACATCTTCTTCTAGTAAAGCCCTTTGAAAGTCAACGACATACTCACCAACACTTGCCGTTTTGGTTCCTAGTGGGATAATATTTAACTGCATTATAGCCATAATGTGCCCCTAGTCGGAAAATTCAGATCGAATGGTGTCCGGGTCTGTAGAGTTGTAGTAAACAATATTTTTTAAATGGTAGAAACTATCCAGATCGATCTCGGTAAAATGGAGCGCAACGCCGTTTTCGTCAATGCGGACAATCTCCCCTTTCATTTCCAGTCGCAGTTCACTCGTTGAGCCACTAAGGGCTAAGGCGAGTTCACATTTTTCGCCCAGCTGGTGACCTGTTACTCCAAGCACCGAGACTCCTTTGACGCTCAAATTCTCAGTTTCGCATTTCGAATAACTTTTATCGGCAAATTTGAGGTCTGCTGATGCCTGGAAGTGGACTCTGGTGTTTTTGCGTTTTTCATTATCTTCCATTTGCGCTCCTTTTGATCAAATTGTCACTTTTTCTGGAAAAATTAGCGACTTGTAGTAAATATTCGGCTTGAGCTAAAAAAGTTCCATAAACCGGAAAATCCGTAAATGTTTGGCATGGCTTCATATTCGCACGATCAGGCTGGCGTAGCATAGTTGGCTATGTGAGACAGCCTGATCGTGCGAATATGGAGTCATGCCGAATAGTTACGACTTGTATTAACTGGGCATAATGAGATAACCTTCTCTTCTCAAAATGGACAGCGAGTCGAGTAGAAGAATCTCCTCTTCGTTTTCCAGGTATCCTGTCCCGGCAATATCGCCATTTTGGTTTTTTCTGAATTGTACCATACTTTGGGGGCATTGTTCTACTTTTCCGCAGGCGATGATACCATGCCAGGAGCCATTTGAGAGAATAAGCAGGTTTTGAGCTTGAGGGTCGGGAGTTTCTGGCAGGTCTAAGCCTTGGGGCACCATGATCGGTAGATCAATTTTTTTCAATTTTTTTGGTTTGAGTTTACCGAGGGGGCCTTTAAATTGGCTGGAAAGATTCTGCAGAAAGGAACCAAAATCTTTTGCAGGCACGTGGGATTTTTTAATATATGCCGCCATCTTCTTTGGCTTCATAGGTTTAATTGCCGCAATGAGGCTCTCCTGAACAGCAAGTTTTAAATTACCAATTGACAATTGTCTCAATTCTGTTGGAGGGCATGAGTTTAAACTGCTGGCTGAACCTTGGCCGGGGCTGCTTTGATCTCGTATTTCCTGGGCGGGTGATTTCTGTACTGTTGCCTTTAGTGTGGCCGTTTGGGTCGGCAGTTTTGACAATACAGGAAGGGGGTCTGGTTGATTCACACCTTTTGTTTGCTGGCTTTCTATAAGCTGTTCTAAGAGATCACCAATTGTGGATCCTACCTCCCCTGCCTTTGCCAAAGAATTCCTCAGGTCATTAATGAGTTTTTCAGCTTCGATTCCCTCTAGCAGATTTGTGCGCTCGGTCTGAGGCTTGTTGTCCTCTGGGGGCAGTGGTGCAGATGGCTCGTGGGGTTCATTTGGTTGTGGCGGCAAAGCGGCAGGTGCCGGGGTTCTCTTTTGGGGGGCAGACTTTTTGCCGGTCTTGATCAGCTCTTTTAGTTTTGTGAAATGGGTGAAAAGGGAACGGAAGATCTGTTCCTCTTGTGATGGACGGTATTCAAGGTCTTCGTATTGTCCAACTACATGGGCCATGGCCTCTTTCAGGAAATCGACGGTTTCAGGAGGGTTGCTCCCATGCTGGCGGATGTAATCGAGCACGCTGAGTGCCATTATCAGCATGGCATGGGTCGCTTTGCGCTCTTGATAATGCTGTTGCAAGCAGAGCAACGCAGCTCCGATCATTTCTGTTCTCTTTGGGCTGATGCGCCAATCTTGGGCAAGGATCTCAGCTTTTAGTCTTACTATGGACTCTTCCGTGGATAATTGGCTCAAAGCGGGCTCTCTTTTGCTTGTTTTGGTTCAAGGGTAAGCGCTCCATGAACACCCCGCTGTGCGTGATCCCCCTGTATATCACGGGGTTTGATCACGTGCAGTGGGGTGCCCCTGAAACGCTTACGGACTCGGGGTTATGCAATCTTGGGTGTACTTAATTGATCACCAACGTTCAAGGCACTTATTTCCGGTTTATCCGGATTAAAATCTTATATTATCGAAAAAATCACTTATGTGCTATTGAGAAAATCAATAAAACCAGTTTTTGCTGAAAAACTAAAGAAGAGGATGTGCAAACTTTAGAAGAACTCGGTATAGTGGCACTTTTGAAGCTTTTGCAAGGGCACCGGAGGAGGTAAGCGGATAGCGTAGACTTAGGCTAGCACGCACCCCCCTTACCTAAGTGAGCATCAATCATTAAGCTCCAGCTTTGGAGAAAATGGGAATTGTAGGCTTGTTGTTCCACAGGGGTTAGGGCACAGAACGAGGATATTGATACATATGGAAATGGCAGTTTTTATAATTTTTGGAGCACTTGTTGGCTCATTCTTAAATGTGGTAATTTTACGCCTGCCCCAGGAAAACGGCTCAATCGTTTTTCCTGCTTCGCATTGCCCCAAATGTAAAGAATTGATACGGTGGTATGATAATATACCCGTTGTCAGTTTTTTACTGCTGGGTGGTAAATGTCGGCAGTGCCGTCAGGTTATATCATGGCAGTATCCCCTGGTGGAAACCTTGATGGCCTTGCTTGCCTGCGCCCTTTATCTGCGATTTTCCATCAGTATCATGTATGCTATCTATTTCCCCTTTTGCGCGGCCTTGCTGGCAATAATTTTTATTGATTTTTATCACCAGATTATTCCTGATGTTATCAGTTTGCCGGGTATAGTTTTGGGATTTCTTTTCTCTGTTGTAAATCCAGCTGTGGCCTGGCAGGATTCGCTTATTGGTATTCTCTGCGGCGGTGGCTTTTTCTATTTGATTGCGGCCGGCTATTACCTCGTTGCCAAAAGGGCTGGGATGGGCGGAGGTGATATAAAATTACTTGCCATGATTGGGGCTTTTTTGGGGTGGCAGTCCCTGCCTTTTGTTATCTTCAGTTCAGCGCTGTTGGGTTCCATTATCGGCATTGCCGCAATGGTGAAGCAGAAAAAAGGTGGTAAGACCGTTATCCCATACGGACCATTTCTGGCGGTTGGGAGTTATTTGTATCTCTTTTTTCAGGAAGAGATATATAATTTTGTGGTTTTATATTATTTACCTTAGAGCTTGAAACTGGTGACTTGAAATTGGAAGGAGATTCAGGCGTTACTTTTTGGCAAGGGCCGTAAATTTCAAATTTCCAGTTTCAAATTTTTGGAGCATGCTGTGGGCGGGGAACGAAAGAAAATACTACTTGTTGATGATGATCCGGTGATCAGAGAGGTGTTGGCAGCCCTTTTTGAAGGAGAGCAGTATGAAATAGAGCAGGCGGAAAATGGCCAGGTTGCCTTACAAAAGGTGCAGGACTCTTTCTACGATCATATCATAACAGATCTCAGTATGCCGGTTATGGGAGGGCTGGAGCTCCTTGAGAACTTGCAGAAATTAGGAGTTGAAGCGATTATTACAGTTATTTCCGCCCACTCCGAATTGAGCAGTGTGAGTCAGGCCTTTAAATTGGGGGCCTGTGATTTTATTGCCAAGCCTTTTGGCTCTGACCAAGAAATACTGCTTACTCTCCGGCAGGCGGAAGAAAAAAGCCGTCTTAAAAAGGACAACATCCGCCTCCAACAGGAGGTTGAAGACAAGTATATATTTTCCAACATCGTGGCCAAAAGCAAGGTGATGGCGGCAATTTTTTCGGCAATAATTAAAATTGCTGATTACAAAACAACGGTTTTGATAACAGGAGAGTCCGGCACGGGTAAAGAGCTGATTGCTCGAGCCATTCATTATAATAGTGCCAGGAAGAAGGCACCTCTGATTGATGTGAACTGCGGCGGTATTCCTGAAAACCTTTTGGAAAGTGAGCTCTTTGGCTATGTCAAAGGGGCTTTTACTGATGCGAAACGGACCAAAAAGGGCCTTTTTGAGGAGGCCGATGGAGGCACACTTTTTTTAGATGAGATAGGTGATATGCCATTGCCCCTGCAAGTCAAACTTTTGCGGGCCCTGCAGGAGGAGGAGATCCGCCCCCTCGGGCAGGGGCAGTCGACCAAGGTGGATGTGCGCATTATAGCCGCCACCGCGAAAAACTTACGGGATGAACTCAAGGAAGGGCGTTTCCGGGAGGACCTTTTTTACCGAGTCAATGTTCTGGCACTTGAAGTCCCTCCTCTGAGAAGGAGAAAAGAGGATATTCCTCTGCTTATCGATTTTTTCATCCAAAAATATAATGAACGACTTGGCCTGCATATGAAAGGGGTTGACGGCCCCTGCCTCAAAAAGTTGGTTGACTACCGTTGGCCTGGAAACGTCAGGGAATTGGAAAATGTCGTTGAACGGTCCATGGCCCTGACAGATAATGAGATTTTAGTGGTGGCAGATCTTCCAGATGAGATTCGTAAACTTCCGGCTCTTGCCGCAGCTGATTTTGAGGAGGATGGACTCTCCGTAAAGAAAAATAGAATCAGCATGGAGAAAAGGCTTATTACAAGAGCACTGGCAGAGACCAAGGGCAATAGAACCAAAGCTGCGGCAGTGCTTGAAATGAGCATTCCGGCGCTTCTCTATAAGATAAAAGAGTACCAGGTCGAGGAGGGAGTCAAGTAATCACTCCTCTTGGAGGCAGAAACAGGGAAAGGGCAGGTTTTTATTCCGGTATCGATTTGCTGCCATTAATGTATTGGGCGTAATTTTTCAGATAGATATCAGCCAAGGTGAGAAAAGCGGTTACGATGAGTGGGCCGTAGACAATTCCCAAGACCCCGAAAACGCTTAAGCCGCCAATTATTGAGAGGAAAACAAGTAAGGTGTGCATTTTAACCTGATGCCCCACAAGTTTTGGCTTCAGCAGGTACTCAATCGACATGGAGAGAACGAAGTAAAAAATGGCCGTGAAAATGGCCTTGCCGATGCTGCCTTTCAGTAATAGGATCAAGGCAGTGGGCAAAAGAATAGCGCCAATTCCGACAATTGGCAGAAATGCCATAACAGCCATTACTCCTCCCCAAAGAACTGGGGAGCCCAACTGGAAGTAGGTAAAAAGAAGCCCCCCTAGAACACCTTGAATAACCCCGCAGATTCCGTTGCCAAGTAAAATTGCCTGGGCTATCTCCTGGAATTTCTTAATTAGCTGCTTCTCTTGAGCTTCTGGCAGTGGTGAAAGGCGCATGATAAAGTCAACGAGTCTGTTGTAATCAATCAGCAGGAAAAAAATTGTCAGGATCATCAAGGAAAAGTTGATGATGAAATGAATAATATTGGCAGCCCAGGCGCTCATTTTGTTATAAAAAAACACGCCGATCGTTCTGGCAAAAGTTGCCAGATTGTTACTTATGTCCTCTGTCTGCAGTGCAATGCCATATCCATCAAGGAGTCCCTGGAATTTACCGAAAATGGTACTGTTTTGAATCAGCTCCCTGGTCTTTACAGCAAAATTGATTCCCTTAATAAAATTGAAATAGGCGATTCCTTCTTTGGATAGTTCAATGACAAAATAGGAAAGAGGTATAAAAACCAAGAGTATAATGAGCACACAGGTGAGTAAGGAGGCAAAATGATCGGACATATGCCGAGTCATGAATTTATATATGGGCCTGAAAATGCTGACCAATAGCAGAGAAAGGATGATAATGGAGACAAAAGGCCAAAGCAGTCTGCCGACCAGAAGGATTGAGATAACAAAAAGCAGCAGAAAATATTTCAGGATCAGTGGGGATGTTTTTTCAGGCATCAGATTAGTTGTCGCTGCAAACAGAGTATTGTGATTAGCAAATCTTGAGTAAATAATTACAATACTCAAAAAATAATTGTTTTCTAAATTTATAGAAGGAATTATTTACTACAACAAGTTGTTTTATGAGTTAAGTCAATTTTTATAGTTTCGAGGGCCGGTTTCCCGTGGTTTTTTGTAAATATTCGGCTTGTTACCGAAAAACAGTTACTATTATTTATACCTGAAGCGAGGACTAAAGTCGTTAGTTTAGTTTAGTACCTTACAGATTGTTTTCTTGTTTTTTAGAAAAGAATTTATAAGGTACTTATCCCTTCCCTTTTTCCAGAACGGGGCTAGAGCCTTAGTCGTTTTTGCCTGTTTTTTTGTGCCAAGAAGTCAAATAGATTAAATAATCGTCGCTATTCAGAGAGAATTGCATAACACGGGTAAACTCCCCAAGCGTAACTGTTCAGGTAAGCGCAGACTCCGGATGAGGTGCAGCTGAATAGTTACAAATAATCTAAAATAGTTAATGCCTTTTATCCGGCTTGTCTGGGTTTGGTTATATGGAGTTTTGTAATGGAAATAAGAGTAGAAGAAGTAGCAGCAGAAGAATTGAAGGAGAAACCGGCGGGCGATGCCCTTGGCTTTGGTCAGATCTTTACGGACCATTTATTTAAGATGAAGTACACCGAAGGTGTGGGATGGCATGATGCGTCCATTGAGAAATATCAGAATTTTTCATTGGATCCGTCTGCCATGGCTCTTCATTATGGGCAGGCCATTTTTGAGGGGCTCAAGGCATACAGGGGAAAAAACGACGAAATCTATTTGTTCAGGCCAAAAGCAAACCTTGAGAGGATGAACAAGTCGGCGGCTAGGATGTGTATGCCGCAATTTGATATGGATGATGTTTTTGCTGCCCTTAAGGAGTTGTTGAAACTCGAGAAGGGTTGGATTCCCAGCACCCAAGGAGCCTCACTCTATATTCGCCCTACCATGATAGCAACCGAGGCCGGGCTGGGGGTTCGACCAGCGCATGAATATCTCTTTTTTATCATTTTAACCCCGGTTGGTGCATATTATCCAGAAGGGTTTAATCCCGTTAAAATTTTTGTTACCGACAAATATGTTCGGGCAGTCCAGGGTGGAGTTGGTAATGTCAAGACAGCAGGGAACTATGCGGCCAGTATAATGGCCGCTGTTGAGGCCCAAAAACAGGGATACACCCAAGTTTTATGGCTTGATGCCGTTGAGCGCCGCTATATTGAAGAAGTTGGCACCATGAACATATTTTTCAAAATCAATAACGAAGTGATTACCCCGCCTTTATCCGGGAGTATACTGCCTGGCGTTACCCGTGATTCGGTTCTACAGCTGATTAGAGACTGGGGCCTTAAGGTTTCAGAGCGGCAGATTACCATTGATGAGGTTATGGAGGCCAGTGGCAGCGGCTCGCTTCAGGAGGTGTTTGGCACAGGCACTGCTGCAGTTATCTCGCCGGTTGGCTCCTTGTATTATAAGGGGCAACAGATTGAGGTCAATGGAGGAGAGACCGGGGAGCTTGCCCAGCGCCTCTTTGCAGAACTACAGGACATTCAATATGGCAAAAGAGAAGAGCCGCATGGTTGGGTTGTGCCTCTTTCCTAAAACAAGTGTAACTGTTCAGCAGCACCCCATCTTCGCCCAAACAAATGGACCTTCTCGAATAGCACTAGTATGCTACGAAGGCCCATTTGAACGAGGTAAGCGTAGACTCCGATATGGAGCACTTCTGAACAGTTACAGTTCCGAGTTTAGGGTCATTTCAAGCCCTGTCTGAATAGTTACAAATAAGTTTAAAAAAATGGCACACAAAAAAACCGGGGTTATACCCGGTTTTTTTTGTGGAAGATTGTTGATGACAGGACAGGTGCATCTGTTTTAAACCGCTTTTTATGAAGGCATTTCAGGCTGAAATCAAGGTAGGAAAAAAATGAAAGTGCGTACCTTGATTTTTCAAATGGGCATCCCTATAGTTTCGCAATCTTGATTTTAGGCCCGCCTCGGGCATAATCTATAAAATTTCAATTCACAAATAAAGTAAGGAGGAAACAATGAACATTCGCCCTTTGAACGATCGAATTTTAGTAAAAAGGTTGGAACAGGATGAAAGAAGCTCTGGAGGAATCATAATTCCGGATAGTGCCAAAGAGAAACCAGCCGAAGGTGAAATTGTCTCGGTAGGAAATGGCAAATTGAATGACAAGGGAGAGCGCATTGCCCTGGAAGTAAAAGCTGGAGATAGAATTTTGTTCAGCAAATATGGCGGCACAGATGTCAAGTTTGATGGGCAAGAGTATCTCATTATGAGGGAAGATGACATTCTTGGCGTTATAGAAGGCTAAGTCTCAGCAGCAAACATAAAATTAAAAGATTGATAAAGATTTATATAAGGAGAACAGAACAATGGCGGGAAAAGAACTGAAATACAGTAATAAGGCGCGGGAAGCTCTGCTGGCAGGGGTAAATACTCTGGCCAATGCAGTTAAGGTAACATTGGGACCAAAGGGTCGCAATGTACTGCTCGACAAGTCCTATGGCGCACCGACCATGACAAAAGATGGTGTTAGCGTTGCAAAAGAAATTGAACTTGATGATAAGTTTGAAAACATGGGAGCTCAGATGGTCAAGGAAGTAGCATCAAAGACCTCTGATGTTGCTGGTGACGGCACTACAACCGCGACTATCCTGGCCCAGGCCATTTATCGTGAAGGCACTAAACTCGTTGCTGCGGGTCATAACCCAATGGAGATCAAACGTGGGATTGACAAAAGCGTTGTAACTGTTGTCACAGAGTTGACCAAGATTGCTAAGCCGACCAAAGAACAAAAAGAGATAGCCCAGGTTGGTACTATTTCAGCCAATAATGACGAGACCATCGGTAATATCATTGCTGAGGCCATGGATAAGGTTGGAAAAGAAGGTGTTATCACCGTTGAAGAAGCAAAAAGCATGGAGACCTCTCTTGATGTTGTTGAGGGTATGCAGTTTGACCGTGGATATCTCTCCCCATACTTCGTAACAGATCCAGACAAGATGGTTGCAAATCTTGATGAACCATTAATCCTGATCAATGAGAAAAAAATCAGCAATATGAAAGATCTGCTCCCAGTCCTTGAGCAGGTTGCCAAGCTGGGAAAACCTCTCTGCATTATTGCTGAAGATATTGATGGAGAAGCTCTGGCGACACTTGTTGTTAACAAACTGCGCGGAACCCTGAATGTTGCGGCTGTTAAGGCCCCAGGTTTTGGTGACAGACGCAAAGCGATGCTTGAAGATATCGCGGTTCTCACCGGCGGCCAAGTCATCACAGAAGACCTTGGCATCAAACTTGAGAATGTTACAGTCGATGATCTTGGTACATCCAAACGTTTGGTTATTGATAAAGACAATACAACTATTGTTGACGGCGCAGGTGATACCGATAAATTGGCAGGTCGGGTTAAACAGATCCGCAGCCAGATTGAAGACTCCAGCTCTGACTATGATCGTGAAAAATTGCAAGAGCGTTTAGCCAAATTGATTGGCGGTGTTGCAGTCATTAACGTTGGCGCTGCCACAGAAATTGAAATGAAAGAGAAAAAAGCAAGGGTTGAAGATGCATTGAATGCAACCCGTGCCGCTGTTGAAGAAGGAATTGTACCTGGAGGCGGTGTTGCTTACCTTCGTTGTCTGACTGCTCTGGATGCATTGGAGCTTCCAGGTGATCAGACTTTCGGCAAGCAGATTATCAGACGTGCTCTTGAAGAGCCTGTCCGTCAGATTGCTGCTAACTCAGGTTGTGAAGGGTCTGTCATTGTTGAAAAAGTGAAAGACTTGAAAGGAGCCAATGGCTTCAACGCCCAGACCGAAGTTTATGAAGACCTGATTGCAGCAGGTGTTATTGATCCTGCTAAAGTTACCCGTTACGCTCTGCAGAACGCAGCCAGCGTGGCAGGTATGCTCCTCACCACGGAATGTATGATTGCCGACAAGCCTGAAGATGATAGCGCAGGAGGTATGCCAGCAATGCCTCCAGGCGGCATGGGCGGCATGGGCGGCATGGGTGGAATGGGCGGCATGATGTAGTCATCATGTAGCCAGTTCACTAAAGTTCAATACGTTTCAAAAAACCCGCAGGCCTTTGGCCTGCGGGTTTTTTTGTTTGACTTTTATTTCAGCTTGTTTCATTCTGTTCCTGTGAGTTGCATAATTTGTTGGGTATAATAAGGGGTATCGATGAAATCGATGTGTTGATTTTGTGATAAACTTTAGCTTGGTACCCCACTTTTAATACCCCAATTTTGTTGGAGATATGATGTTAACAGCCCAGGAAATTAAAAGTATTTCATGCCCGCCAGACAAGAAACAGATTAAGAAATCTGATGGTAATGGTTTGTTTATATTGGTAAAAAATAACAATTCGAAATTGTGGAGATTTCGATATAAGTATGCAGGAAAACATCAGGAAATGGCTCTGGGTGGATACCCCACTATTTCATTGAGTCAAGTTAGAAGAATGGTTGAAGAAGCTCGCTTGAAGCTTGTCCAAGGTATTAATCCGATGGATGAGAGAAGGGAGCGTAAAAAAGCGAGTGATCCAGAGGATAGAGCGTTTGGAGTGGTTGCATTGAAATGGTGGGAGCAGCAGAAGGATTCGTGGTCGGACGATCATGCTGCGCGTGTGAGACGTTGGATATCAGGATACTCTTGCTGCGGTTATAACTCTGGCGGTTTTTCTGCCCATGGTGAGTGACATGAGTGGTTGCTCCGGAAATCAAGCGGTTGCAGTCTCCATGCGTGAACTTTCCCTTGGTCTGGTCCGACCTAAAGAGCTTGTCTGGGTTTTGGCAAAGGAGGCCAAAGTCGGGATCATTAATGGTTTGGTGCTCGGCTTGCTCCTTGGCAGTATCGCTTATTTATGGAAGGGAAACCCATGGCTCGGATTTGTGGTCGGAGGAGCGTTGGCGGCCAACACCTTGGTCTCAGTTACTCTTGGCGGCATGCTGCCGCTTACTTTAAAACGCTTAAAACTTGATCCGGCCCTTGTTTCCAGTCCTCTTCTGACCACGGTAACTGACATGTGCGGCTTCTTTTTTGTTTTAAGTTTCGCCACTGCTGTTCTGCCAAAACTTGGAGGCATGTAGGACCAACAATGTCTACACAAATATCCAAGTTGCTTTTCTTAAACTCAGAGCAGGTTCATTCAGAAGGCCCAGGCATAGCAGACTTCTAAGGGAATCAATTAGTGCGTTTCAAAGAACTTTTAAAAATTACGGGCAGAAAAATTTAACTCCCAAGGCTACTGACCTTGGAATGGCTGTATCATAAACGACCCAAAGATGATTACTTTGCCTGAGGATCATCTTTGTAGATTTCAAGGTCAGGATAAAGGCTTTTGGCACACTTAGGGCAAATACTATGGCTAAAGTTGGCTTCTGAATGATCTCTGACGTATACTTCCACCTGATGCCAAAAGCCCTTGTCATCCCGGATTTGTTTGCATGATGCACAAATTGGTATTATGCCTCGCAGAGTTTTTATGTGATTGAGCGCATCTTGGAGCTTACTAATGAGCCTTTCCCTGTCTTGTTCGATGTTTTTTCGCTCTGTTACATCAACAAAAGAGGCCATCCTTCCAATAACTTCACCATCACTATTTTTGACATTAGAAGATTGCACTTCAACCATGAAAGAATTGCCACTTTTATTAACGACTGTAAATTCCTCTGTCTCACATTTTACAGTATCAATAATCGCTTTAACATCGCTGAACTTTTTAACTTCATTGGTCGCAAAAAGTTCGGCAGCATCAGTCCCTAAAATTTCATTTGAGTTTTCATAATCAAAAAGAGCAAGGAAGGATGGATTCACAAATCTAATTTGACCTGCCTTATCAGTAATTAATATACCGCCAACGGTTGAATTAATTGCATGAAACACAATCTCCAGTGCATCGGGTAATTGATCTCCCTTTAGGGAGCTTACTTTCCCATCAACCACCTCGGCAAAAACGTCTTTAATCGTTGTATCCAATATGTTGCCGGTCTTTTTATTTGTCATGCGTCCCCCTGATAAATTAGGTTAATTTCGATAAAACATTCACTCCTTAGCGGTATCATCGTTTCTGCTCCTGGAATGAACTCCTCAGCGCAATTTCAAAAAACTTGATTCAAGAAACTCTATGCCCAACAGAACATTGGAAGAAATCAGCGACATGGTCCTTGCTGACAATCCAACAACCTGAGAACACGCTAATTATAATATTTTAAAATCTTCTTTATGTAATCCATGCTTCAGCATTAACTTGTGAAGCTGCCTCGTTGTGATACCTGCCGCCTCAGCGCTTTTGTTAATTTTCCCTGTGTTCTTTTCCAGAATCTCTTTTAGATAACATCGCTCAATTTCCTCCACTCCTCTTTTTCTAACCTCTGCAAGCGGAAGCATTGTATCCATTTTTACTCTGGACAGGGCGTCCTGTGCGGCAAACAATTCTGCCGGAAAACTGTCTGGCATAAGGATGGAGGATTTTTCGAGAATATATGCTCTCTCAATAACATTTTCTAATTCACGTATATTTCCAGGCCACGAGTAATTTAAAAAGGCCTCAATCACCTGGGAGTGTATATCATATATATTCTTTGTCTGGAATTTGTTGAGTCGGTTTAAAAACACTTCAATTAAAAGTGGAATATCTTCTTTTCGGTCTCGTAAAGGAGGTAACTCAATTGGAAAAACATTTAGTCTGTAATACAGATCATTTCTAAACTTTTGTTCTTCACAGAGCTGTTTAAGCTCAAGGTTTGTTGCCGCAATTATTCGTATGTTTACTTCTATGGTGTCTTCTCCGCCAACGCGTTGAAAAGTATTATCTTGAAGAACCTGGAGAAGTTTAATTTGGGCAGCCGGCGTAATTGTACCAATCTCATCGAGAAAAATAGTTCCCCCATCGGCTATTTCAAATTTTCCCAGTTTCCGGCGTATAGCACCGGTAAAAGCTCCTTTTTCATGGCCAAAAAGTTCACTTTCCAAAAGAGTATCCGGGATAGAGCCACAATGGACATTGATAAACTGTTCATTTTTTCGGTTACTGAGCTTATGAATAATTTTTGCCAGAACACCTTTCCCTGTTCCTGTTTCACCGGTCAAGAGTACTGTGCTTTTGGTGGAAGACACCGACTGAACATTGCCAAAAACATTCTGCATAGCAGTGCATCGAGTCTTTGCAAGATTAATGAGATCTTTGCTCCAGTTTTCCTCGCGCAAGTAATCAAGTTCAGATTGTACCTTCTGTGACTCATTGAGATTGTTTATAACCAAACGTATCTCATCTGAGATTATTGGATAGGTGATATAGTCACTCACTCCCTGTTTTACCGCCTTTACTGCCTCCCGTAACATTTCCTGTGATGTCATGACTATAATTTCCACGGTGGGATAGAGCATCCAGAAGGATTGCAAGACGGCCTTATACCCGCTGGTCGCAGCAGCCTGGTTTAATATCTCCATATCGATAAAAATCAAATCATACCTGTATTTTTTGATGATATCGATCCCCTCAGCCAGTGAGGAGGCTTGAGAGAGAAGATTACTCCCTTTTGAGTTAATTTTTCTAAAAAGAGAAAAAACTTTATTATCCCAACTGATCACAAGCCAATTTTTCACATTTTCCCCTTTGAACGAATATTTTTTCTAACATATTATCTTCAGCATACAATTAAAGAGAACTCCAGGTTCTCTTTAATAAAAAAAAGAACTTGCAGTTCTCTCTTTGAGTTTTCTTTATTTTTTCGACTATTATGCCCACACAGCTCCCTTAATACTAAAAAATTCGATCACAAACAATCACTATCAGAACTCATAGTTCCGGTCCACTGGGACTCTTTTGTTTTATTCCTATAAAAACAGCGGCTTACATACTTGGCATCGACTTTGCTATGGAACCAGAGGCTATGAAAGTCAATTTTTATAAAATTTATTAACAACTGACTGGAGGCGTTTCTTATGGGAAAGAAAAGAAGAAGTTATGAACAAGAAGCACGGTTTGCCCGATGCGACGTTTGTTATGGGGAAATACCAATCGAATTTTATTTTGCTAAAGGAGAAGTGGTCGTTTGTTCTGAGTGTGACACTGAATACATCCTGGACTGTCGCCAACCTGTTATTTTGTCAATGTTTGAAAATTCTTTTGATGATGGGTTTTTCGATGGCCTTGAGTACGACTACTAGATATCGAATGACCTGAGCATTTAGGTTGAGATACAACAATAACAATAAGGATTCATTTTATTGGTTTCATTTAGCGTGAACTCAAATATGACGCGCCATAAACAAAAAAACATAACATTGCAGGGAATAATCAGTGCAGATGACTTTGATCCAGATGGTAGTCCCATGCGCTTCGTTCTTTTAACAGATGATGAAAACAAATACATCCTTGAGCGAGGCAAGCAAAATACTGCTATTGATTTTTCAAAATACAACCGCAGGAAAGTTGAGTTGACAGGTGCCATTAGTTTTGTGGACAAAAACGCTTTCATCGCCGTAGATGAAATTCACGTATTACTCAATCCAGGTGGTGCTCCCATCCTCCAGGAGGACTGGCCAACAGAAAAAACAAAGAGCGATACAAACTAGCGTCGTATCACTGGTATACAGAGAGGATATAATGCATAAGTGGCAAAAGCCCAATAAAACAACGGTTGTGCTTTGCAATCGTTGCTCTTCGAAAGAGTATAAAATTCTTGATATTCGGGAGCAGTGGAAGAAAAAAGATATGGATCAAGAATACAGTTGTGAATCATGCGGGGTTAAAAATTTTATCTCCAACTCTTCTATAGACTGAGTCTCATCATCGATAAGGAGGGTTGAAGAAACGAATCTCCCAAGCAACGATACTTTTTTCATAACACACCACATGATAACCAAAGAGGGCATATGAATTTCTACATATGCCCTCTTTGTTAAATAGAACTTAACTTAGCTAGTTGCCGCAAACTTACATGTATACATATAGTGACCCAAAAAGATGCCAGTAACAAAGAAAAAAACTAAAAAATGGTCCACCCAAGACGCTATAGATTTTTATGGGGTTGATAGGTGGGGTGCAGGATACTTTTCTGTTGATAAAAATGGGGATATTGTCATTTCTCCCAGTGGCAAGAAAGAGGGACCTCATGTCAGTTTGCCTAAAGTTGTCAAGTGTATGCTTGATCGTGGCATGGATATGCCGGTGCTGCTCCGTATTGAAAATA
This sequence comes from Desulfurivibrionaceae bacterium, assembly GCA_030145275.1. Taxonomy (GTDB): domain Bacteria; phylum Desulfobacterota; class Desulfobulbia; order Desulfobulbales; family VMSU01; genus JAQYVV01. Next base: position 206,648 of record JAQYVV010000003.1, read on the forward strand.
TTCTCGGCTCCCAGATCAAGACACTCCATGAAACCTTTGCCAAGGCGATCAAAGAGCTTGATTATAAAGGTTCCTACAAAGGCGTCTTTCCCATAAAGGTCAATCAGCAGGAACAGGTTGTTGAGGCTATTGCCCAGTTTGGCAGTAAATTTGACCATGGGCTTGAAGCTGGCAGTAAACCTGAATTGATTGCGGCTATTTCAATATTGGAAAATCGTAACGCCTGCCTGATCTGTAACGGCTACAAAGATGAAGAGTTTATTGACCTTGGACTGTACGCCACCAAAATGGGCCTGCAATGCTTTTTTGTTATTGAGATACCAGACGAACTTGAGCTTATTCTGGAGCGTGCAGCAAAAATAGGGGTACAGCCAAACATCGGTATTCGCATCAAACTTGCCGCCAAGGCCGAGGGCAAGTGGGCCGAGTCTGGTGGTGACAGCAGTGTTTTTGGACTCAACATGAGCCAGATAATTTACATTATAGACCGGCTTAAAGAAGAAAATAAGCTCGATTGCCTCAAACTCCTCCATTATCATATCGGTTCTCAGATTTCTAATATCCGGGACATCCGTGTCGGGGTAATGGAAGCGTGCCGAATTTATGACGAGTTAATTCAGGAAGGGGCAGCAATGGGCTACCTTGACCTTGGTGGTGGTTTGGCGGTTGATTATGACGGCAGTCGCACAAACGAACCATCCAGCCGTAACTACTCTTTGGAGGAGTATTGCTTTGATATTGTTGAGACAATAACCACGGTTCTGGATAAGAGCAGCACACCTCATCCAACCATAATTACTGAGTCAGGCAGGGCAATAGTAGCCTACTATTCCGTTTTGCTCTTTAATGTCCTTGATGTTTCATCTTATGTGCCGCAGCCAATCCCAAAACAACTCCCCAAAACATCAAACGATTTGCTGGAAAACCTTCTCAGCACGTATAAGATGGTATCCCCTAAAGATGTACAGGAGTGCTACAATGACACCCTTTTTTATCGGGACCAGGCCAGACAGCTGTTTAAGCATGGCCAGATCAGCATTCGGGAGCGGGCAATCGCCGAAGATCTCTTCAGGCATATTCTTCTCAAGATTGCTAAAACAGCGGCAAAACTGCAACATGTTCCCAGAGAAATCCAGGAAATAAATGATATTTTGTCTGATGTTTACTACGGCAATTTCAGCGTTTTTCAGTCCCTGCCAGATGTCTGGGCCATCAACCAGCTTTTTCCGGTGGTGCCGATTCATCGATTGGACGAAGCGCCCTCTCGCCCTGCGATTATTGCCGATATCACCTGTGACTGCGATGGTAAGATAGATATGTTCCCCAACGGCGAAGGGGCCAAGGGCACTATCATGCTGCATGACCTTAAAGAACAGGAGGAATATTACCTCGGTGTTTTTCTGGTGGGCGCCTATCAAGAGACCTTAGGGGACTTGCATAATCTATTCGGTGATACCAATGTCGTCTCGATCAATATCAACGATGATAGCTCCTACGAGTTTGTCCGTGAATTGGAAGGAGATTCCGTCGCCGACATATTGTCCTACGTTGAATATGATGTAAAAGCAATGAAGCAGCGGATCAAAAAATTTGCTGAGGATTCCATCCATAAAGGATTTATCAAGGTTAAAGATCGCAAGGTCATTCTGCATATGTTTGACGAAGGCTTGCGCGGTTATTCCTATTTTGAAAAAGAATAGTTAGTCAGGAGAACAGTGATGTCAAAAATACTTATTATCGGTGCAGGTGGAGTTGGTTCTGTTGTGACCCATAAATGCGCCCAGGTTCCGGAAGTTTTTTCTGAAATTTGTCTCGCCAGCCGCACAGTGAGCAAATGTGAGGATATTGCAGCCCAATTGAAAAGACCCATCCGCACAGAACAGGTCGATGCTGACAATGTGCCGGAATTGGTGGCCTTGATCAATGATTTTAAGCCAGACCTTGTGTTGAATGTAGCGCTTCCCTATCAGGATCTACATATCATGGATGCCTGTCTTGAGACCGGCGTTGATTACCTGGATACCGCCAATTATGAGCCTCCCGACGAAGCTAAATTCTGCTATAAATGGCAATGGGAGTACCAGAAACGTTTTGAGGAGAAAGGTCTCATGGCCCTTCTAGGGAGTGGCTTTGATCCCGGGGTGACAAACGTATTCACCGCATGGGCCAAAAAGAAGCATTTTGATGAAATCCATTATCTGGACATCATTGATTGTAACGCCGGTGACCATGGTCAACCCTTTGCCACCAACTTCAACCCGGAAATCAATATCAGGGAAGTCACCCAGCGGGGCAAGTTTTATGAGAATGGCAAGTGGCTTGAGACCGATCCTTTGAGCCAGTTCCAGAGTTTTGACTTTCCCGAGGGCATAGGCCCTAAAAACATCTATTTGATGTACCACGAGGAACTTGAATCTTTGGTAAAGCATTTTCCGGAAATAAAGCGGGGACGCTTTTGGATGACATTTTCGGATCAATATCTCAATCACCTCAATGTCCTGCAAAACATCGGCATGACAAGTATTGAGCCGATAACCTATGAAGGGCAAGAAATAATTCCTTTGCAGTTTCTCAAAGCCGTGTTGCCCGATCCTGGTTCACTTGGGCCTCTCACCAAGGGGAGGACCTGCATTGGCTGCCTGATTCGAGGCATGAAAGATGGCAAGGAAAAGTCCTACTACATCTATAATATTTGCGATCATCAAAAATGTTATGAAGAGGTGAAGTCCCAGGCCGTTTCCTACACCACCGGAGTTCCTGCCATGATCGGTGCGATGATGATGCTGACCGGCAGCTGGCGTGGAAAAGGTGTTTTTAATATGGAACAATTCGACCCCGAGCCCTTTATGGAGAAATTGAATATTCACGGTCTGCCGTGGGTGGAATATGAAGGAGACCTCTCCGGACTTAAGCTATGATTCTTGATGGCAACACAATAAACCTTGATTTGCAGGCACTCCCGTCTCCCTGCTTTGTCGTGGACCAGGAGGCTCTTAAGCAAAATCTTGCCGTTCTTGAGCAGGTGCAGCAAGATGCAGGCGTTAAAATTCTGCTGGCCTTGAAAGGCTTCTCCATGTTTAGCACCTTTTCTATGTTGAATAAGGTGCTCGCAGGTACATGCGCCAGTTCTGTTGATGAAGCCAGACTCGGCAAAGAGGAGTTTGGCGGTGAAGTGCATACCTTTTCACCAGCCTATAGTACAGAGACACTGTCGCAAACACTGGATTTAAGCAATCATGTTACCTTCAATTCCGTCTCCCAATGGCAAAGGTTGAAACCACTGTGTGAGAAATATGCCCAGAGAGTACAGTTTGGCCTGCGCCTGAACCCAGAACATTCAGAGGTCAGTACGCCGCTCTATGACCCGTGCTCTTCGGGGTCTCGTTTAGGAATCCGAAAAGAATCTTTAATCAATTTTGATATGGCAGGGATAAACGGTCTGCATTTTCACACACTTTGCGAAAATGACTCCTTTGCCTTGGAAAGAACCATTAAGGCCATCGACACTAGCTTTAGCGATATTATTGCGCAAGTCAAGTGGGTCAACCTTGGCGGGGGACATCATATCACCAAACCTGGATATGATGTTAGGCATCTTTGCCGCATTTTAAAGGATTTTAAACAGAGGCATAATGTCGAAGTCTATCTTGAACCCGGTGAGGCCGTGGCTCTTAATGCCGGTGTTTTTGTCACAACTGTTTTGGATATTGTCCATCACGATATTGATATCGCCATACTGGACTGCTCCGTCTCAACCCATCTGCCGGATGTGCTCGAGATGCCCTATCGTCCGGAAATTATCGGTGCATCTATGCCGGGACGAAAAAAACATCTGTACCGCCTGGGTGGCAACAGTTGCCTTGCAGGAGATGTAGCTGGGGACTATTCTTTTGATAATCCTTTGAATATTGGAGACAAACTGGTGTTTACCGATATGGCTCATTATACCATGGTCAAGACAACCACCTTTAATGGCGTACGTCTGCCGGCCATCGCCCTGGCCTCAGAAAAGAACTGTCAGATTATCAAGGAGTTTGGCTATCATGACTTTAAAAACAGACTTTCCTGACCCCCCTGCCACGGGCCAGCCTTTACTTTTTCATGGTGAAGACGTTTCTTCCGCTCCACCAGCAAAGGCTCTTTTTCACATAATTCCAGCCCCCCTGGAAAAGAGTGTCTCATATGGTACGGGAACATCCGCTGGACCACTTGAAATCCTACAAGCTTCATCTCAGCTTGAACTGTTTGATGGAAAAAGCATTCCAGCCGATTACGGTATTTTTACCGCACCCTCTGTTGACTGCAACGGTACGGTTGAAGAGTCACTTAAAAACATTCAAGCCGCAATTTCCACCTCTGTAGCTTCCAACAGTATTCCTGTTCTTCTTGGTGGTGAACATACCGTGACCCTCGGAGCTATTGAAGCGCTTGCAGGGCAGCATGAGTCGTTTGGAGTAGTTCAGTTTGATGCCCATGCGGATCTGCGGGACAGCTATGAAGGGTCAATGCTGAGCCATGCCTGCACAATGAAAAGAATCTGGGATAAAAATATTCCCATAATCCAGATTGGCACCCGTAGTTATTCTCACGAAGAACAAATGTTTCGTGAGCAGCACAATATTACCCATTTTGATGCAGAAGAAATCTGCCTGAAAGGTATTGATACAGTTCAGATTCCAGAAGATTTTCCTGAAAAAGTATACATAACCTTTGATATTGATGCCTTTGATTCTGCAATATTTCCGGCAACCGGCACACCTGTACCCGGCGGCTTGTCTTGGTATCAAGCCATGTGGCTCATTGAAGCCTGCCTCAGAAAACGAATCTGCCTGGGCTTTGATGTTGTAGAGTTTGCCCCAATAGAAAACCTACATAGTTGCTCATTTTCTGCGGCTCAGCTTGTTTACAACATGATGGGTTATGTCACGCGCAGTTCCATCAACAGAGAATATTGGCAACAAGACCATTAGCATACAAATCGGCAAGGTATGACCATCCGAATACCAAGTTAGTAATTTGGTACCTAAATTTTTCACTATTGTGATATTCTAACTTAACGTGTAGGAGATGCCGTTGACTGTTTTAGTAATCAAATCCTGCAATTTATGGATGATACAAATTATTGAGGAGAAAATTCATGAAAATTGCAGTTGTTTATAACCGCGAGAGTAAAAAAGTAATCAACCTCTTCGGCGTTCCCAATCGTGAAACCTACGGATTGAAAGCTATCAAGAGAATCGTCAACGGGCTTAAAGGTGGAGGGCACCAGGTTATAGCACTTGAGGGCGACAAGGATTTAATCGACAACCTGGAAGACTATATGCCTCAGGTAATGAAAGGTGAACGTCCGGGACTCGTTTTTAATCTTTCATACGGTATCCAAGGCCAGGCTCGGTACACTCATGTTCCCAGTATATTGGAAATGATAGGGATTCCCTATGTTGGCTCAGGCCCCTTGGCCCATTCTCTTGCCCTTGATAAGGTTGTGGCAAAAATGATCTTTCGCCAACATGGTGTACCTACCCCGGATTTTGAAGTTTTGAGTGCTCCCGGCTTTGTAGTTCCAGATCTCACTTTTCCTCTTATTGTTAAACCCAAAAATGAAGCGGTGTCTTTTGGGATCAAAATAGTCAATGACGAACAAGAGCTACGTGATGCTGCAGATATTATTTTTGAAAAATTTGCTCAACCAGTCTTAGCTGAACAATATATCGAAGGCCGAGAAATAAATGTGGGGATACTTGGTAACTCACCTCCTGATGCGTTTGCACCGGCAGAATTGACCTTTGGGGAAGGAGGTCCCAACATATATACACTTGAAGATAAAACAAGAAAGTCTGGCCGAGAGATAGGGGTAATTTGTCCGGCTCCACTTGACGAATCACTGACTGCTCTTGCGAAAAAAATTGCCATTGACGCCTTCAGCTCTTTGGGATGTTATGACTGTGCCAGGGTTGATATGCGTCTCGACAATGAGGGGAATTTATATGTCCTTGAAATAAACAGCCTACCAAGCCTGGGCGAACACGGTTCCTACGTGGCTGCCGCTGAGAAAATGGGCCTAGATTTCCCAGCATTAATTAATCGTCTTGTTGAAGTTGCAAGCTCTAGATATTTTGGCACACCCACACCACCCCAACTCAGTGCTCAACCAAAAAATCCAACCAACCAAGTATTTTCGTATTTGACTAAATCAAGAGACAAGATCGAAAAACGTTTAGAAAGGTTGAGTTCCTACTCAGTAAAAACCTCTGATATCGTCGGCAGACAGGCAGTTTTGCGAGACTTTAGCAAAGTATTCAAAGACCTTTTGCTTAAACCCAATGAAAAATACACTGATGATAAGGTTGTATGGACCTGGGAGACAAAAAAGGGATTAGAGGGCGGTATATTACTCATCAGCCAGATCGATATGCCTTTAGGGTCACATGACCGCCATCAACAAGGCTACCGTCGAGATCCGGAATGGGTGTACGGTGAAGGAATAGGTTCTGTCTGGGCTCCTTTGACAATGCTCGAATTTGCTCTTCGCTCCTTGAGATCTTGCCGAAAGCTGCCGAACATCCCCCTTGGTATTCTTTTCTATGGCGATGAGGGTCTTGACTGTCGATATAGTAGCGATGCGATAAAAAAAGCAACTTCACAGGCAGAGCAGGTAATTGTGCTCAGACCTGGCAATATTGGCGGTAAATTCATTTCTGATCGCCGAGGTCAGAGGAAATATTATCTCATCGCCGAAGGAAAAACCCAGCGTCTTGGAAAAGCATCAGCGCAGGAAGAAGTATTGCAGTGGGTGGGCAGCAAAATGAATGAAATGGCCAAGCTTTCTTCGCGCCGAGCAAGGCTTGCCATTTCTCCAGTAAACATTGAAACGACAGCATTTCCAATGCTTCTACCTCACAGGGCTAAGGTCACAATTCTTTCTTCCTTCCCAACCCTTAAAGCTGCTGATGAACTAGAAAACAAGCTCAAAAGCATCCTTGGTAAATCTTCAATTAAATGGACACTGGAAACCGTTTCTAACAGACCTCCTATGAAAACAAGAAAGGTCGATAACCCCTTACTTGATTCCCTCAGAGATACTGCAAACCAGTGGGATATCCCCCTGAGAAAAGAGACATCATTGTGGCCATCAGTTGCCGGCCTGGTGAAGCAAGGGACTCCGGTTGTCTGCGGCATGGGACCGTGTGTGAAAAATATGTATACCTCTTCCGAGTGTGTCGAGAGATTTAGCATTATCCAACGAACCTTGCTGCTCGCCCAATATCTCCTAACCTTAGCGAAAAAATAAATGTGATGACTGCAAAAAATAAAATTGACACCACCGACCTGGATTTACCCAAGAAACCAACGCCTTGGTTGCAAAGAATATCAGCGAACCCTGGTGGAATGGTAGCAACCGCCCACTTTAAAGCCACAGAAGCCGGCCAGGAAATATTGTCCAAAGGCGGCAATGCCGCCGATGCCGCGGTTGCGTCTGCCTTTGCCCTTGGGGTTTGTGAACCGGCAGCATCTGGGCTAGGTGGCCAAACAATGGTACTTTTTTACAAAAACGACACAAAGCAAACCATTGCTTTAGATGGATCATCGAGAGCCCCATTGCGTGTTCCCTTAGGTGAGCTCAACAAAAAAGAACTCCTTCGAGGTCACCAAGCGACCACTGTTCCAAGTACCCCTGCAATGCTTGCGTATTTGTTGAAAACCTATGGAAGCATGGACCTTGCCAGTGTTATGGAACCTGCCATTCGGTTGGCTGAAGAAGGCTTTAAGGTAACCGAACTGCAAAATTCTCTTACAAGAAGAGAATTGGTTCACTTGAAATCCGGTACGGCGGGACAATTTTATCTGAAAAATGGCAGAGCCTACTCTGTTGGTGCAACTTTCAGGCACCCTGTACTTGCAAAGACGTTAAAAAGAATTGCCTCTGCCGGTATTGAGGATTTTTATCAAGGCAAAATAGCGGCAGATATCCACCAGGATATGGTGAAAAATGATGGTTTCATCAGGGACGATGATCTTGCCCAGATCCCTTGGCCAATCGAAAGAAAACCGCTTTCCTGCCGGTTCAGAGGCCTACGCGTTCATACCATCGGTGAGCCGGGGGCAGGTAGAACTTTAATTGAGATGCTCAACGTGGCTGCAAAATTCCCAGCACATCAACTAAACGCTGACACACCAAAAGGTGCTGTGATTTTATCCGAAATTATTAGAAGAGCAAATATTGACCGGAGAGACCGTCCCTTTGACCCCAATTATTACCCACAGGTTCAAGGGAAAAAGATGCTCAAAGATGAATATGCAAAGCTTGTTTGCAAGCAGATTCGTTCTCGTTTTAAAGGCCATGGAGACACAACGCATTTATCTGTCATGGATTCAGATGGAAACGCCATCGCACTCACTCAATCCATAGAAAGAGTGTACGGTTCTTTTGCCGCATCGCCAAAGCTTGGCTTCATTTACAACAATTACATGAGTGCCTTTGATTATGAGGATATTACTCACCCTAACTACCTAAGACCCGCAGCAGTACCATGGGCCAGTGTTGCTCCAACCATTGTCTTTAAAAGAAAAAAACCCTGGCTCGTCATTGGCTCCCCTGGCAGTGAAAGAATTACTTCCGCCATATTGCAAATTCTTATCAGGTTAGAAAATCAATCACCTTTCGATGCAGTGGCAGCTCCTCGCATCCACTGCTCAATAAAAGGCAGAGTCTCACTGGAAGCCTCAAGAATGCGAGACGATATACCAACAATGCTGCAGAAATATGGTTTCACAATTGATCGCCGGGATCCTTACTCTTTTTATCTTGGCTGCGTCCAACTTGTCATCCAGGAAAAAGGTGAGTTTATCGGAGTCGCCGACCCACGAAGGGACGGCACCGCAGGAGGTCCAAAAGATTGAAATTGCCCTTTATCATCTCTGTTCCACATGCAGGACTTACAATTCCAGATGAAGTAAAAAGCATCTGCAATCTTACCCACGATGAAATTGTTCAGGATGGTGATGAGGGTGCCCGTGATATTTATTCTCTGGCAGATGAAGTGGAGGGCTTTGTTACAACAGATATTGCCAGGGCGTTCGTGGATTTAAATCGCCCCGCAGATGATTTTAGTAAAGATGGAGTTATAAAGACCCATACTTGCTACAATATACCTGTCTATTCTTCTGGGCTGACAAAATCTACTGTGCAAGAACTTCTAAACCGTTATTACCATCCCTACCACCAGAAACTCACAAATCTCTCCCAGCAAGCAACAGTTAAACTTGGTGTTGACTGCCATACAATGGCTGCGTTCGGGCCTCCAGTTGGCCCGGATCCGGGTAAAACAAGACCATTGATTTGCCTCAGTAACGGAGAAGGCAGCACTTGTCCTGACAAATATCTTGAATCACTGGCTGAATGCTTGAAAAGTGTTTTTGCCAACCACAAAATCAGTATCAACAAACCTTTTAAGGGGGGATATATTACTCGCAGCCAATCGAGGCACCTCCCTTGGCTGCAACTTGAGTTTTCCCGAACAGAGATAATCACCTCTATTGAGAAAAAATCCCTGCTTCTTACTGCTTTAGAGAATTGGTGGAGAAAGTTCCCCTTTGAGGGATGAAAAACCAGATTTCCTATAAAGAATTTATACGGTAGTCAGTTTATAAGTAGCGGAACATCATGGAGCTATTGATTGAGACTGGTATGCGCATCGTACAGTGACCATGCTGCATGTTTCCGGTAAAATTGAAGCTGGTGATCTGGTGTTGTCTGGTTCTTGCGAGCATTGTGGCATGAAATAAACAGGTTGATCGAAAGAGGGTAAAGTGTCAAAAAACTTAAAGTATAATAGGTGAGACTATTATGACAGTAAAAGAAATATAAAGATATTGCTCAAAAATGGATATTAATTTTGGAAAAAAAAGCCGAAAAGAACTATTATGGATAACAAGAACAAGAAACTCTGCTGGGGGAGAATCTTTTAACAGCTGCTGCTGTTGTTTCCGTATGATACCGACGCTTGACAAAAGGTTTGCAAATGGTGGATAAGCCGATCTATGCCGTGCTCAAGAAAAAGATTGATGACCAACAAAAATATATTGCCGATCTTCTTCATCAGCTTGAAAGACTACGCTACCTTGCTTTAGTGATTCAACAGTCAGACGATGCTGTCACCGTTCAGGATTTTGAGGGAAATATCACAGTATGGAATAAAGGGGCAGAGAAAATGTACGGTTGGCCAGAGGCAAGGGCCTTAGAAATGAACATCAGCGAAATCGTGCCACCGAAAAAAGCAGATGAAGCCCTTCTGTTTATCAAAGACCTTGCGCAAGGGAAAGGGCACGCATCCTTCGAGACAAAACGCATCACCGCTGACGGCAGGATTTTGGATGTCTGGCTGACTGCTGTCGCACTCCTTAACGAAGAAGGTAGTCCCGTTGCCATAACGACGACCGAGCGTGACATTACGGAACAAAAATATTTCATAAAAGAAAAGATCAAACTTATAAAAAAACTGCAGAAAACAAATATCCAGCTAGAAAAATCTTTAGCAGAAATCAAAACGCTGCGCGGCATTATACCTATCTGCATGGTCTGTAAACAGGTCAGAAATGACGAGGGGTTTTGGGAGCAGGTGGAAGTCTATGTTCATAATCATACTGAAGCGGATTTCAGTCATGGTATCTGCCCGAATTGTCTCAAGGAAAAATTTCCCAAAGCATACAAAAAAATGTTGTTAAGCGCTCCGACTTCCCGGAAACTGCTTGAGCACAAGGGGTTAAGCGACTGAAATGGATTTTGATTTCATGATGCAGAATTGATTAAGGAGGTCGGAACTGCTCCGGGATGCATCCCCTCGTCCTTTTCTTTTCGCCCGGGGAGGACGGCAACGTGTAAGAAAAACCCCGGAGATTTCAACCAGCTCCATATTGGCATAAAAATGCGCTAACCACCAGTTCAACCACCAAGACTGTATCCTTAATTTTTGATAAATAGGCACCATTCTTTGGGGGAATGGACCCATTAAAGCTGAAATCCTTAAAACATGATTAATTGAGGGGAATGTGAATAATCTCATTATCAGACTGAAGACTACACCTGTTAGTCGTAATAAGAAGATAAAGATGTGATCGGCAGAGATTGAATAATAGTAGGCATAGATTTGAGGATTTCAAACTGAAAGACTTCCCCAAACGGTCTTGCCCTGGGGAGATTTAAGCTAACACAAAAAACGACCATTCTATTTTTATCCCGTCATCCTCAACGATCGTGTAAAGATTTCAATTCCAACTTGACCAGAAATTCTGCAAGGGAGGATATCCTCTGGCAACCCTTACCTGGAATTATATACGATAACTTGAGATTCTTCCTGATAATGTCAGATTTGATCGAGCTAGTTTTCAAAACTGTCGGATCAAGTCTAAACTTCTACAAAAACTTCTACAAAAACCCTGTTACAAATAACCCTGACAATCTTTGAGAAATCTTCAATTTAATTGTTCTTTCTAATGGTGTCATTTCTAATGAATTCCAATCGAAAATATTACTTTAAGAATTTGCTGTTGTTTGGGATATTAGCTTTTTTCGTTGCACAATGGCTGCCTTTATCACCTAATAACTAATAGCGAATATGTTTATTCACTATTAGTTTGAGTACCTGGCATGAGTAAGGATAAAGGCCACCTGCTGGAGAACTATCTGGCGGCTGGCTGGAACGCAAGGCTGAATTCCCACCTATGATTCTTCTACATTGGAATAATGTGGGGTATAAGTTGGGGTATTTATGGTGACATGTTTTGCTAACTATATGATAAATTAGTGATTTGTGGTCATGTGGGCGGCATGATGTAAGCCTTCTCTCCCCCATTAGTTTGAATTGAGAGTCCGGTTAAATTAATTTGACCGGACTCTTCTTTTTGATAGTCATTTTTATATTGACAATTATGGCTAAATTGGCCATATAAGAAACCTTTCAGGTTGCTAGTATCTACAGGAACCCAGAAGATCTTCACATACAAGGCGATGTAGCTCAGCTGGTTAGAGCATACGGCTCATATCCGTAGTGTCCGGGGTTCAAGTCCCTGCATCGCCACCAATTCATAATCCGGAGCAATCCGGTGCAGTCCTAAACCCCGTATCCTTACAAGGATTTCGGGGTTTTTCTTTTCCAGTAGTGTCCGATGAAATTCATTGACATCCCGTCACTCTTGACGGTATCTATGACGGTATAAACAGGTTTTACAAATGAGATACCGTCAAAATCGTGCTTTTCCCCATTAAATAGGTGGTTTTGGTTTTCTTCTATTGTTTGATTTCAAGAAATACCGCCACAAAAAGAATGGAGATACCGTCATGCCTCTCACAGATACCGCCATTCGTAATGCTAAGCCCCAAAATAAGCAGTACAAGCTGACTGATGAAAGGGGAATGTATCTTTTAGTCAACAAGGCCGGGAAATATTTTCGGTTTGATTATCGGTTCGCTGGCAAGCGCAAGACTCTTGCTCTTGGAGTCTATCCTGATGTGAAATTGGTTGAAGCAAGAGAAAAGCGGGACGAGGCCAGGAAGAAGATTGCCAATGGTGTTGATCCTAGCCAGGTTCGCAAGGTTCAGAAATCAATACTGGTCGAACAGTCTGAAAATAGCTTTGAAGCGATAGCCAGAGAATGGCATGGAAAATATTCTTCTGGCTGGGCGGCAAGTCATGCAAAAAAAATAATTCGTCGTTTTGAATTGCATATTTTCCCTTTTCTCGGCAGTCGCCCCATCTCAGATATTACTCCTCCTGAACTTTTGGCCGTTCTTCGTCGTGTAGAGAGCCAGGGGATTCTTGAAACTGCTCATCGGGCGCAGCAGAACTGCGGACAGGTTTTCCGGTATGCAATAGCCACCGGTAGGGCTGAACGTGATCCTTCCTCAGACCTTCGAGGGGCTTTGACCCCTGCCAAGCATCAGCGGATGGCCACCATTACAGAGCCGAAGAAAATAGGGGAACTGCTTCGGGCCATTGATGGTTATGAGGGCACTCCTGTGTCTCAGTGTGCTTTACGTCTTGCCCCATTGGTTTTTGTGAGGCCAGGGGAGTTGCGCCATGCAGAATGGGAAGAAATTGATTTTAATATTGCTGAGTGGCGTATTCCTGCCGAAAAAATGAAGATGAAAGACCCGCACATTGTGCCACTCTCAATACAGGCAGTTAAAATTCTAAAGTATATAGAACCTATTACAGCCCAAGGGCGATATGTCTTTCCAGGTGTTAACACAAAATCCAGGCCCATGAGTGAAAATACTGTTTTAGCGGCTTTGCGCAGGATGGGGTACACAAAAGAAGAAATGTCTGGGCATGGTTTCCGTGCTATGGCCTCAACAGTTTTACATGAAAAGGGATGGCCTTCAGACATTATTGAACGGCAACTTGCCCATGCCGAACGAAACAGTATTAAAGCTGCTTACAATCATGCCCAACACTTGCCGGAACGTAGGAAGATGATGCAGGCATGGGCTGACTATCTTGACACATTAAAGAGCAGCGACAAGGTAGTTCCAATTTTTAAGGTTGCATCCGAAGAATAATCTTCGGCGCATATTCATGGTGGAAAGCTGGTACACAAATTGTGGTTGAGGGGAAAAGTGACCAAATACGGCTATATTGATTTCTTACAAATTTGCTACCAGGGAAGATTGCCTGGGAACAGAAAATATCGTTCTCTTCTATATCCGGAATTGTCTACAAGAAGGTTGGGGTGAAGTTCGGCAAACTCTCAAATGCCCAGAAGGATCTTATGGATAAGTTAATCATGGATTCCGCCGTAGGGTCTGCATAAAGGGTTACTGGACTAGCATAGTTTCGGCTTTCTCAATTAGCTTACAATGCCTAAAAGGCAATATTAAAAATGCCCAGATTTAGAGTTGATATACGTTATCTCACATCTCTTCTTTCGCCTCCTTTCTAATTTTTCTGTACATCAATTCCGTTTCGATAACTTTAACCTTGCATTTGAGCATCAAAAAAATGCATTATTTATAATAAGGTACAGTAGTCACCAACTATTAAACGTTATGACTCTAGGATTTTTGCAGGCCATAAAGAGCGGAGGATTAAAATGAAAAAAAATTTGTTGGCTCTAATAGTTACTCTGATTATTTGTTGCTGTTTCAGTTCGTTATCAATTGCCGAAATGGCAAAAGAGGGTGAAGCAGTATACCATGCTGGATCTAGTGGCACATTTAGCCTTTTGACAATGGAAAAAGAACGTAGCCAAGTTAATTACGAAAGTTTGGGAGTTGTAATTGATGCTCCCGAAAATTGCCCTCTTCACAAAGCCACATTTAGAGCTATGGGGTCCGATCATGTTTTCAGAGGTAGTTCAAGTGGAAATGGATTTTTGGTTTGGACTCGACCTAATGGAGAAAAAATTTATGCTACCATTGAAAAAACAGGAAAACTGCCTGAAAGTAGTAAGGGAATTGCTACCTTTGTTGGAGGTACAGGGAGTGTGAAAGGTATAACTGGAGGTGTTGAATTTTCTACAACTGCGGGCATTCATCCTTCAGCGAAAGCTACCTATCAAAATATCCTCACAGCAAAAATTCATTGGAAAATCCCTTAACTTGAGAGTGGTTTCAAGTAAACCATATGACACTATAAGAATGTCCGGAGTTAAGGACCATATACGACATCTTCACATTCAGTTCCGACCTCCTTTTTTAGTTTTCTGTACATCAATTTCCATCACACGATTTTAATCTTGCGTTTGAACATCAAAAAATCGCATAATGCTAAATAGGGGCAGTGATGTTTCTTTTTATTAAATAGCCGGTCGGTATGGCTGGCATAAGTGAGCATGGCGGTAAGTGTAAGTATGGGAAACACACTCTTTACTACTATACTGCACCTAAGCTAATGTAATGAAAAGAAAGTGACCCAAGCGGGCAAAATTTTGAAGATACAATATAAAACTGCCTACATCATGTCTGTATTTGGTGCGACTCTGGTGATATTACTAACGCGTCTATTTTTATCACCTCTACCAGATGCCATCGGTATATCTTTGCTGCTAAATTTTATCATTTTGCATGAAGCTCATATGTATCATATGAAACCGTGGAGTAGATTATGGTAAATAGAACTTTTCTGGAGAGTAAAACGTTATTTGCAGTTGTGTGCTTTATGATTCTAATGCAGGCACCCACGGTTTTAGCTCACGAAAAAGGGCGTGATGTGATCAAGTTTGGGGTGTTCCCCTATAAATCACCTAAGACCATTGTGAAATTGTTTGGGCCTATTACCAAAAAGATAGAACAGGCCCTTGGGGTCAAAGTACAGCTCGTGACGGCCCCTGATTTCAGTACCTACATTGACAGGGCCAGGCAGGGTGACTACGACCTGGCTTTTCCATGTGTGGCTTGTTTTTTTCAGATTCAGGATGTTGGATATTCGGTTATAGCCAAAGGTAACCCATCTTTCTATGGTGGAACCATTGTGAGAAACGACAGCGGCATCGACTCATTAGATCAGCTCAAAGGAAAAAAGATCGCTGCGATCGGCAAGCATTCTTACGCTGGGCATCTCTTTCTTTTGGAGCAACTATTGGTTAGTGGGATTGATCCGAAGCAGGATGTGCAATTTCAGTTTCTTGGGAAAGTCGATACGGTTATTTTCGGGGTTGCTAACAAGAAATATG
Organism: Desulfurivibrionaceae bacterium; assembly: GCA_030145275.1. Lineage (GTDB taxonomy): Bacteria > Desulfobacterota > Desulfobulbia > Desulfobulbales > VMSU01 > JAQYVV01. The sequence goes on from JAQYVV010000003.1 coordinate 222,317, forward strand.
ATGCCGGCACGCTAAGGATTGATGCCATAGAAAGCCCAAGTTTTAAAGAGGTCAGACTGAACCTCCCCCGTTTTAACGGACACTTTTAATCCGAGGCAAAAGCGCCTCAAAGGAGTGTCCTCATGACAAATACACGAAAGCCCTACAAAACTTACCCAAAAGAGTTTAAATTACAAGCTCTTCGCCTGATGGAGGAGTCA
>JAQYVV010000008.1 GCA_030145275.1 Desulfurivibrionaceae bacterium
TGACCTGATTGAAATGCGCCACTTGAATCGTAAACTTAAAGAGTCTGAAAATACTCTGCGTAATGTCTTTAATTCCTCAATTCCAATTTGTATTACCAATACCGATTATCAAATCGTACTGTCCAATGATGCTTACAGAAATATTTTTGACCAGAAGGAGCAAAGTGAATCTTCTCTGAAATGTTATGAGTCACGTCCAGGCCCAGCCTGTCAAACTGATCTCTGCCCGATGAAAAAAGTTTTGCGCGGAGAGGAAGAAGTAGTTTGTGAGCCAACCAAAGTAAAAACCGATGGCATCAAACAATATTTTATCGTTACTGCTCGGCCATTTCTCAATAACCAAGGGCAATTGGACGGCATTGTAGAATGTTTTCAGGATATTACTGAGCGCAAGAATATAGAGATGGAACGTGACAGACTTATTGAAGAGTTACAAGAAGCTTTAGAAGAAGTAAAAACTTTACGAGGAATTTTGCCGATTTGCTCTTACTGCAAGAACATTAGAAATGATGAAGGGTGTTATGAACAGATAGAAGCATATATCCATAAACATTCAGGCGTTAATTTCAGTCATACAATTTGTTCAAAATGTATGAAGGAACATTACCCAAAAGAATACGCTGCAATTATGGAAAAACAGGAAGGTTGATTTATGCTAGCTTGCCAGAGGTTTTAATTTACTATCTTTTCAAGAGGGCTTTTGTCATACATAACCTTATCAACCTGGAAAGAAAAAGCCATTCGGTTAAGATGTACCTTCCTATTTTATAAACTTTTTTATGCAACCTTTCCTTTTTAATATGAAAAGCATATCAAGAACAATATTGCTGAATATGATGCTAGTTGCACTAATTTCAATTGGTGGAATCGGTACTCTCTGGATCACTCAACAGTATTTCCATTTCATCAATGAAGCCGAGAAAATACGTGCTGAGCAGATTGAGTCCAGAGAAATTATGCTAATGCAGCAGGTTCAGAGTTCAACTGATTATATCAATTTCAAACGTTCACAGGCTGTAGGTCGTGTAAATAAAAACATCAAGGACAGGGTTTATGAGGCACATACAATTGCCACCCATATTTATAATTCCCATAAGCATGAGAAGACGCCAGAAGAGCTTAAAGCAATGGTCCGTGAGACTTTAAGGCAAATTAGATTTAATGATGGCCGAGGTTACTACTTTGCAACCTCTCTTAAAGGTATTGAACAGTTATTTACAGACAGACCGGAATTAGAAGGCAAAAATTTGATTAATATGCAGGATTCTCAAGGCGCCTTCGTCATCCAAGATATGATAAAAATTGTCCAGAACAAAGGGGAAGATTTTTATTCTTACCGATGGACGAAACCTGATGAAGAAGGCAAAAAATTTCGTAAAATATCCTTTATTAAACTCTTTGAACCTTTTGACTGGTTTATTGGCACTGGTGAATATCTTGATGACATGGAGAAAGCAATTCAGCAGGAGGTTCTTGCTCGAATTAGTGAAATTAAATTTGGTCGTGATGGCTATGTTTTTGCGGGACAATGGAATGGTTTAAGTTTGTCAGGTCCATCCAGAGGTGAAAACATGTATGATATTGTTGATTCAAACGGTGTTAAAATAGTTCAAGATTTAATATCAATGGCCAAAGGGGATGGGGGGTTTGTGTCATATGTAATGCCTAAACTTGAGGGGAAAAAACCGGAACCGAAGCTCAGCTACTCTGAAGGCGTTCAAGAATGGCAATGGTATGTGGGAGCTGGGATGTACATAGATGATATCGAAAAAGGTGTTGTAGGAGCCAGAGAGAAAGCTTTTCAAATAGTTAAACATCAAGTTGTGCAAATAATCTTTTTTTTGGTTGTTTTGCTTTCAGTCTCTGCTCTGATCTCGTTCAAAACAATGCAAAAAAGCAAAAAAGCTTTTAATGCCTTATTTGAATTTTTTCAAAAGGCATCAACAGAGTCTGTTGAGATTGATCCAGATAAGCTCACATTCAATGAGTTTCAACAATTAGCCGTTTCAGCCAACCAAATGCTTATGGCACGAAAGCAGGTTGAAGAAGATCTCAGGAAAACAGAAACTCGTCAAGCTTTAATTCTTCGCTCACTGCCGATGGCCTTTTATGTGGCACAACCTTTTGACACGTACGGCGGGACATGGGTGAGTGAACAGATCAAAAACATTTCCGGCTTTTCTCCAGAGCAATTTAGTGCAGACATAAATCTCTGGGCAGACAGACTACACCCTGATGACAGAGACTGGGCCATAAGTGAGTTTGATAAAATTACTGATGGCCCAATCTCCATTGAATATCGGTGGCTGGCAGCAAACAACAGCTATCACTGGTTTCATGACGAAGCTGTTCTTATTAGAGACGAGAATGGAAATCCCAAGGAGATAATCGGATCTTGGCTGGATATAACGGAAAGAAGGCAGGAACAACAAGACCTTCATCTGACGAAGCACACCGTTGATCAGAGTCCATTGCCTGTGGTTTGGTTATTAGATGCTGACAAGGTGGTTTATGCCAATAGCTCGGCCTGCAACATTTTGGGCTATTCATTGGAGGAGATGCTTGCAGCAGACACCAACCTACTTCACCCAAAAGGCACCAACGAGTATAAAGAAAAATATCTTCCTCTCCTTAAAACAAAGAAATTTCTCTCACTTGATATCACCTTTCGCAAAAAAGACGGCACGATTTTTCCAGTTTTAGCGACACCATCATATCTTCTATATGCAGGAAAGGAGTATGTAATTATTACCTTCCTAGACCTCACAGAGAAGAAAAAAATGGAAGAGAGTCTCCTGCAGGCTCAAAAGATGGAGTCTATTGGTACTTTGGCTGGAGGAATCGCCCATGATTTTAATAATATTCTTTCAGCAATCTTCGGATATTCTGACATGGCTTTAATTAATATGGATGATAGAGAAGCACTGCGGAATAACATTGGAGAAGTTAAAGCAGGTGCAGAAAGAGCAAAAAACCTTGTAAGGCAGATCCTCACCTTTAGTCGCAGTGCTGAAGAAGATAAACAACCTCTGCAAATTTCGCTTGTAGCAAAAGAAGCCTTGAAGTTATTGCGCTCCAGCATACCGTCTACTATTGAGGTAAAACAAGATATTACTTCAAAAGAAGTTGTGATTGCTGATTCCACCCAGATACACCAGGTTATCATGAACCTCTGCACTAATGCCTATCACGCTATGCGAGAGACAGGCGGCATATTGAGCGTAACTATGGAAGATATTGATTTGTCTGTACCCGATGCTTCTGGACTAGATTTAGCGCCAGGTAAATATATTCATCTTGAAATAAGTGATACCGGGGTAGGCATGGACAAAGAGACAAAAGAAAAAGTTTTTGATCCATATTTCACGACCAAGGAAGTTGGGGAAGGGACCGGGTTGGGTCTTGCAGTCGTACATGGAATAGTTCAAAGCCATAATGGAAGAATAGACGTTTTCAGTCAACCCGATCATGGAACTACTTTTCACCTTTATTTTCCGGTTGCAGAAAAAGTAATTGGCGAGGTACTGCCCAAAGAACTGGAAGCACCCGCAACAGGTGGGAATGAAAAAATTATGTTTATTGATGATGAGAAAAATATTGTCGATATTGCCAGAGAAATTTTCACCAGGCATGGTTATACGGTTTTTACGTATACAAATGGAGTACAAGCTTTGCAGGATTTTCAGCAAAAACCAGACAAATATGATTTGCTGATTACAGACATGACCATGCCATATATGACAGGAACACAATTGGCTCAAAAAATAATGGAAATAAGGCCAAATTTGTCAATTATTCTCTGTACAGGGCATAGTGCGTTAACAAACCGAGAAAAAGCCTTGAGAATGGGAATAAAGGAGTACTGCGAAAAACCTTTGGATGTGCACAATCTGCTACGTACTGTCAGAAAAGTGCTAGACCAGGAAAACATCTACACGAAGATCAATGCTTAGCCAATTTGTAAATCTTGACCCGGCAATTTAATTTCATATTACTTGCCAAAGGCCTAAGTTTATCGTTTGTGTAATTATTCAGACAGGCCTTGAAATGACCCTAAACTCGGAACCGTAACTGTTCAGATGTGTTTCATATTCGTGCATTTCGGAGTCTACGCTTACCTGGGCTTCGAAGCATACTTGTGCTATTCGAGAAGGCCTAAATGGGCGAAGATGGAGTGCAGCTGAATAGTTACTCTTTTGTCAAGATAGCCTTTGGCATATATGACAGGAATTTGACAATCTGAATTTTACCGATATCAAATGCATTCAGTTCAATCGTATTTTACAAATAGAAAAAGCGATTATCAGTGCTTTGCAGCAGTACTGATAATCGCTTTTTTTTAGATGATTATTCTTTGTTATTCAACCCAGCATGCTTTCAAGCTAGGTGTTTAAATCTACTATCTTTTTATGCCAAGTGGCCGACTTTCTGAGAAACCTGCTCTTTTGCCTCGGCTGTTACCTTCTCTTCTGCGGATGCAAGTTCCCTCTTAATATTTATGATCCAGACGGGGACAGATATGGCAAACATAACCGAACCTGCCATGATAGCCCTGGTTGCAACATAACCATGTTCGCTTAATCCGAAAGGCCATGCTAACGCCGCAATGTAAACTGTTGACAATCCAAGACACATAATTGCTTTGCCGAATACTTCGTTTTTGCTAGTTGTTTTTTTATTAGTCATGTTGTGCCTCCTTGGTATTATTTGCATTTATGCTTGTTGGTCAACTTTCCTGAATTAGAAAGTTGCCCCTGATTACCTTGTCTTTGTCAACTTAGTAATACACTTTGTGTGCCAAAGTTTTTAAAAAGCTATTTTTTTTGCAAAACTCCAAAGGGGAAAGGGCTGGCGGACCTGGAGGGTTATATCTAGGTTAATGTTGAAGATTGCAATGTTGCATTTTTAGTATTGCAATGATGCAATGGAGGTCCCGGTGGCCCCAAAATTTTTTTTTTAGGTGTGTATTTATCCAGTTCAAAAACCAGCACGAGGTTATTTTGCGCCTGCACGTTTTTGGGTTGTGATTTTATATTAACCGGGAGATCCGGATTCACACATGGATACCCGGTCATTCGAGACAACAATCAGCCTGTCTTCTTTTTCTAGAATATAATCTGAAGGGGGGTTAGAGATATGCTCGCCATTATTTCCTTTCAGAACTCCCAAGACTATACTTTGGCGTTCTCGCTTCATCATGGTGAATACGTCAATGAACTTACTACCCACTAAATCGTTAGGCAGAGGAATACTGAAAAGTTCATTGCCGTACTGTGTACTAAGCAGCTCGGATACTACCCTGCTGATTCCGTGATCTATTGCCGCTGAAGCAAGTAAACGACTGCTCAGCTCGCTGCCCACAATAATTTCATCAGCGTGGGCCCGGCGGCAGTGTGCGACATTGGCCTCATCAACAAGTTCAACCAGCGAATAAACATTGTTGGCCAGACTTTCAATGGTCAATGTAGCTAGAACCACCTTGGCGTCGCGGGCTGTGGCCTCAAGCGTGTCATCTCCTAAAACAATTACTGTTTTAGCTTGAGCAATATTTGCCTTTGCAAGGGTCTCCTCGCAGACACTGCCCTTGATAAAAAATAGGTTATCATCATCAACCGGTTTCTCGTCAATATTGGCTACCAGTACAATTTTTTGATCTTTTGTGTGGGAGTCGGCTCGTAGTTCTTTAAGAATGGCCTGGGATCTATGGTTCCATTCGCATAATATTAAATGACCTTGGAAATCAGCAGCGTACATACCTTTATTCTCCTTCAAACGATGACTTATGATGATTGCGGCAAGGCTGGCACTTAAGGTGCCAAGCAATCCTATGCCAAAAAACATGATAATAATTGCAAGGATCCGTCCCCCCGGAGATGCTGGGGAAATATCTCCGTAACCTACAGTGGTCAGGGTGACAATGCTCCACCAAAGACCGCTGCCAAAGGAAAGATCTGGTTCAAGCCAGGTGATAGCGACGCCGCTGCTCAAGGTAATGGCCATGACAACGCTAAAGAGCTGAACTATTTTTTCCCTTAGTAGAAATTGCCAGAAACGCTTCACGTTTTCTTCCTTTAAAATTATTGGTGATGGACTTGCAGATAGCGTAGACTTCGGATAGCGTAGACTTCGTAATTGGACACATGCCGGTCTGAGTTATCAGTGGTCAGGGTGCAGTAAAAACTGCGTTATTCCGAGCTGTTAATCTTTTACTGACAACTGTTCACTGCCCACTAATTTTTTACATATATCACATAATCCTAGCTCTGCCTACCTCGCTTTGGGATTCTGAGCAATAAAGCGATGGCTACCCCCGAAACAAGGCCCCAAAAGTGAGCAGCCCACGATACAAACGGCAAGAAATCAAAGAGCGACATTAAGGCGCCACTGTATAAAATAAATGAAAGAATGGCAACTGTCCAGCTCCGCAGGCTTGGGCTGAAATAGGCATCGGCTAATAAGAAACCGATAAGCGCAAAAACCAGGCCGGACGCACCAATAACAAGGTCACCCGAGCCGAATATCCAGGTGCCAAGACCGGAACCGACGACCCCCATGAACATAACGATACGCATCTGTGTTGACCCTATTGATAGTCGTACAAATGCAGCCAATGCTAATAGGGGAATAGAGTTAGAGGTAATGTGGGGCAATCCTCCGTGCAGGAAGGGGGAGATAAATATACCACTCAGGCCTTCCAGTTTACGGGGTAGAATTCCAAAGTTATTGAAAGTTATACCAGGAAGGGCCAGATCAATAATGAAAACGGCCCAGATGATGGTAACGAGAAGAATCGCCTCGGTGGGTAAAATTCGTTTAAGCAGCATCGATTGGCCTTAGACTCTTATGCGTTTCAGGATCATACACAGAGCATGTTCTTTAAACAACTAATGGTAACTATTCAGGTAGTGCCCAAAAACGTGGCATAACCACCGAACTGTAACTGTTTAGATGTGCCCCAGGTGTGTGTGAACAGGCCTTTCAGCTATACATCGGTATGCTGGAAGGCCTGTTCGCGCGCAGATGGGGTGCAGCTGAACAGTTACAACTAATGTAACAAATGATTGACACGATAAGTCCTAATGCGTACGTTTGTCAATTGCATAACTACGACAACCAAGCAAAAGGAGAAATGCTTATGATTTGGAACAACGACACGCTAAAGGTACTTGCTGAATCTCAGTCGACCTGGGTGGTCGATGCAGAAGGCGACTGCCTCAGTATATCTAACGATGAGGGGATCGATGCCTTTATTTATGTGGGCGACCAGCAGATTATCGCGGAGACTGCACTATTCCCAGCTGCCAAGGTTACTGACCAGGCGATGATGAATGACTTGATTCTCCGCACTCACCACTTGCTGCCACTTACCACTATCTGCATCAATAGGATTGGCGGTGAAGATTACTACGCCGCCTTTGGTTCCCTATCCGTCGATAGTAAGGAGAGTGTGATTGTCGAAGAAATTGAGACTCTATTTGCCAATGTTAGTGAGTTTCTAGAATTATATAACGAGCACCTGACTGGGGAGGCCGCAGCATGAGTCTAAAAAAACTTTGGACCGCTTTGCGTGGAGCTGCTAACGAAGGTATTGAATCCGCCGTTGACACGCAGTCAATCCGTATCTTGGACCAAGAGCTTCGTGAGGCAAAAAAAGAGCTGCAGGTCTGTGATCAGAATCTGACCAAGATTATGGCCAAGCGCAAGCTTGCAGAGAACAAGGTAAATGCCTTGAAGGCAGATGTTGAAACCTATACCAATCATGCTATTGCCGCGAGTGAAAAGGGTGACGAGGCCTTGGCAATTGAATGCGCTGAGCGTGTTGCAGATCGTGAGGTAAATCTTGAGACGGAGCAGAGCCTGCTGAATGGCTATCTATCATCGGAAACATCCCTAAAAGCCAACATTGCCAAAGCTAAGACCAGTGTGCGCCGCATGGAGCAACAGATCGACCAGGTCAAGGCCACTGAATCTGTGCAGAAGGCTCAAATCGCTGTTTCAACACGCCACATGGGCGCTAACAGTAAAGTGAAAACGGCACTGGACAGTCTTGAGCGCATCAAAGCCAAGCAGGAGCAGCGTAGCGCTGAGCTTGCGGCGGCAGAGGAGCTTGCCGGTGACGAAAACGATACCTCCCTTGAGGCCAAACTGAAGGCTGCAGGCATTCAGCCTGGAGCCCAGGCAAAGGGCAACGATAAACTGGCGCAAATTCTTGCCGCCAGAAAAGGTTAAGCAGAGTTGTCGCTATGTTTGCAAAATTGTTTGGCCAAAAAGAGAGAGATCCCTGCAACGCTGCACCCTCTATTATCGGCTTGAGATTAGGTGGCAGTTTTGAAATTGATCCACTCCTTCTTAAGCTCATGGAAGAGGAATTAGTTGTGGATGGTTGTGCCTCGACCCATATTATCAAAGCGGTCGGCATCGTTGATCTTGATGGTATTTGGGTATTTCGCTTCTACACCGATGATGATGCCTTTTTGCAAGTGATAGCTGAAGGTGGAAAGGCGGATGAGCATGTGGTTGATGTGAAGTTGTTTCACTTCTACGACACTCAGGATATCAGCTCTCAGTCAATCTGGGACCGGCTGTTGAATGAGGAAATGGGTGCGCCCACCTATGAACTTGAAGGGCACTCCTATAACCGCGTTTGGACTTCCGCTGGTGACTACCACAATCCGGTACATATGGCAGAGAAAACTTATGACGCTGCCGGAGATTTCTCGCTGACCGATCAGTTTACCATGCTTTTTGAGCGACCCATCTCTGCCGGGCAGACAGAATCTCTTCTCCTGGCGGCAGAAGAGAAGGAAGAAGATTCCGGTAACCTGAGTCGCTGTTTGGTTATTAGCACCGGGATCACTTTAACCCCAACTCAATTAACTATTCACGGGTAAGATATGGAAAATATAGACTTAATTACAAGTATTCTGCATTTTGGTTCCTATTTTGGGATGTCACTGCTATTTGTGGTGATATTTAAATATGTGTATAAATTTGTCACCCCTCATGATGAGTGGCAGCTGATAAAAGAGGAACAGAACACAGCAGCTGCCCTTGGCTTTGGTGGGGCAGTGGTTGGTTTTGCTATCGCCCTGAGTGGTGCAGCCAGTAACTCTGTGTCTCTGCTTGATTTTGCTACTTGGGGCGTGGTTGCCTTGGTTGCCCAATCACTGGCCTTTTGGCTTTTCCGTTTCGGCTTTATGTCCAGGGTTGCCCAGCGTATCGAAGCGAACGAAGTAAGCGCCGGGATTATGTTGGCCGCAACCAATATCGCAGTCGGCCTGTTAAATGCTGCCTGCATGACATATTGAAGGGGTGGCGGGCATGAAACGAACTAAGCATATCAACCTGGAGATGATGAGGAAGGATCCTGAAAAACGGTTTCTGCAGCGCCACTTGGCACTTGGTATGGCTGTAGCCACCTTGGCAGGATGCAGTAATCAGGAGGAGGTCAGTATTGTCAATTCAGTTGCGGAGTGTGCCGCCAACACCGAGCTAAATATAGGGGAGTGCGAAGCCGCCTATCAAAAGGCCTTGGATGAGGCGGAGCGTACTGGTCCTAAATATAATTCCAACGCTCAGTGTGAAACTGAATTTGGTCCTGGACAGTGTACGCAAAGCCGCAGTGGTGGCATCTTTATGCCGATGATGACTGGATTTATGGTCGGTCAAATGTTATCTGGCAATAACCGCTACCGGGGCTCAAGCTTTAACCCGGTTTATCGCTACAATAGGCCGAACTCTTCGCTGCACAATCGCATTATGACCGCAGATGGAACCGTTATTGGCACTTCAGGGCAGCGCTCATACCGGGTAGACAAATCCACTATGAAAGCCAAGCCAACAGCCACCAGAACAATTTCTCGTGGAGGCTTTGGTTCTGTTGCTTCAGCAAAATCCAACTGGGGTGGCGGCAGATCAAGCAGCTGGGGAGGGTAGGTTCATGCTGCGCATACCTATCAAGGAAAGGCCAGACTGGGAAGCTAAGGCCGAGGAGTTTGGTTTTAAGTTTCACTCCATGCACGGAGAGCGTTATTGGGACGAACGAGCCTATTATCAATTTTCTTTGCAGCAAATAGAGCGTGATATTGAAGCGCCAACCGAGGACGTGCACCAGATGTGTTTGGCTGTCGTTGAGAAGGTTATCGCTGATGATGAGCTTATGCATCGCTTCTGTATTCCGCAAAGCCACTGGGGTTTTATCCGTAATTCCTGGCTGAACGGTGATCCAAGCCTCTATTCCCGCCTTGATTTTGCCTATTCTGGCACTGGCCATGCGAAGCTTTACGAAAACAATGCAGATACTCCCACCAGTACTTATGAAAGTGGCTTCTGGCAGTGGCTGTGGCTGCAGGATAATGTTGACTCTGGTCTGTTGCCAAGGCATGCGGATCAATTCAATAGCCTGCAGGAAAAGCTGATTAATCGCTTCAAAGACCTGCAGTACTTGACTCCTGACCGCGAGCTCCATTTTAGCTGTTGCAAAGATACCGAAGAGGATCGCGGTACCGTTCAATATCTTGAGGATTGTGCCAAAGCTGCCGGTATCAACACCAAGTTTGTCTATGTCGAAGATATTGGTCGTGACCAGAAAGGAAATTTCAGCGATCTGCAAGAGCAGGTAGTCACTTGGATGTTTAAACTATACCCCTGGGAATTCATGTTCCGTGAAGAGTTTGGCGGATTGTTGGGGACCAATAACCTTCGTTGGCTTGAACCACCCTGGAAAAGCATTATTTCCAACAAAGCATTGCTGCCTCTGCTGTGGAAAATGTTCCCCAAACACCCCAATCTACTGCCTGCATTCTTTGAGGATGAACTTCATTTGGCCGATGCTTCTGATTCCATGGTAAAAAAACCAATATTTGCCAGGGAAGGCGCCAATATTACGATCCTTCGCAACAAAGCAGAAGTAGCTTCATCTTCTGGTCCTTATGGCTCGGAAGGTTACATCTATCAGGCCACCCATATGCTGCCTAAATTTGCTGAAAAATATACCCTGATTGGCAGCTGGTTGGTTGACGATGAAGCTGCGGGGATCTCTGTGCGTGAGGACTCTGGACCAATTACCCAGGATATGAGCCGATACCTTCCTCATATTATACTCTAGCAGGTTGTCCGAGATAGCTACCCGACGTCGTTTCTTTTGCCTTTAGCTGCTAACACCCCACAGGGGGGTATAAGTACCTTCACGAAATTCTTTTTAAAAAACAGGTAAGTGAAAACTCTGAGAAAAGAATTTCTAAGGTACTAATATTTACACCCAAAAAGGGAGAGTAGTTGTGAAGAAAACAATTTGTATAACTGGCGCCACTTCAGGCTTTGGTGAGGCCTGCGCTCGACTGTTTGCCAGACACAATTGGCAATTGATATTAACAGGACGGCGACTCAAGAGACTGGAGAAGTTGAAGCAGGAACTGGATACAGAAATTCATATCATTGTACATGATATTCGTGACCGAGAGGCAGTTAAAAAAGATGTGGATAATTTGCCGGAACAGTTTAGTTCTGTTGATGTCCTGGTTAATAATGCAGGTCTTGCCCTTGGCCTGGGACCAGCGCAGGATGCGGATCTTGACCAGTGGGAGACCATGGTTGATACCAACATCAAGGGACTTATTTATTGTACCCGATTTTTCCTCCCTCTTATGACTCAGAAAAACAGCGGTCATATTATCAATATAGGCTCTGTCGCCGGCAACTGGCCCTATCCTGGCGGCAACGTCTATGGTGCCACGAAGGCATTTGTGAAGCAGTTTGGCAATAATCTAAGAACGGACCTGCTTGGCACTAACATAAGGGTCTCTAATATTGAACCTGGACTTGCTGAAACTGAATTTTCACTTGTTCGCCTCAGCGGTGACAAAGAAAAAGCCGATGGGATTTACACGGGTACAAAGCCGCTCACCGGTGAGGATATCGCTGAAATTGTTTTATGGGTCACCAGTCAGCCTCCCCATGTCAATGTCAACCGTGTTGAGGTTATGCCAGTCTGCCAGAGCTGCGGACCATTCGCAATTCACCGGGATAAAGAGTTTTCTTGAGTTTAAAAAAAAACTATTTTGGGTGTTTATTTTTACCGATTCATGTATAAAAGATGGTAAATTTTTATACTGCTTAACAAGCTAAAACCCGTTATTTTGTCTTAACCGACATTCGTAAAGATACCCCCAATATATGGACATGACTAAAGGAGCAAAAAATGATTAATAAGGCTATTCTCATAGGAAACCTTGGTGCGGATCCTGAGGTACGTTACACCCAGACTGGTACGGCTGTTGCCAATTTCACTATTGCAACAACTGAATCTTGGGTGAAAGAAGGCACGAAGGAAGAAAAGACTGAGTGGCATCGTATTGTTGCTTTTGGCCGTCTTGGTGAAATTTGTGGAGAGTATCTGTCCAAAGGATCTAAGGTCTACATTGAAGGAAGAATTCAGACCAGACAGTGGGACGATAAAGACGGCAATAAACGTTACACCACCGAAATCGTGGCCAGGGAGATGAAAATGCTCTCTCCAAAGAATGCAGGAGGTAACGCAGGTGGTGGGGGAGGCGGCTACGAGGAACCTCCTATGCCTGAGCCGATAATGGGGGATGATGTCCCGTTTTGAGATATACATAAAGTGTAAATTATTCCCCCCCAAAACCCGCTTTAGTAGCGGGTTTTTTGTTTTTTGAGATTTTTCTTTATCGGAAGCATTTTGATTTGAGGTAATGCACCCAGCTACATATTCACTCACTCCCGAAACCCACTGCTAGCTCCTGATATTCTTTTGATTTTACTCGCTTGTTTTTTACCAGTATTAATCCATATGTTTGTACATGTAACTGGCCTGAGTTACATGTACGACATCTTCTGTTTTCTCCCCAATCCCCTTTCTTATATTTCTGTACATCAAATCCATCAAGATATTTTTAACCTTGCATTTGAACATCAAAAAATCGCATAATATTTAGTAGGGATTTTGCTAACCCTTTTTATTAAGTTGTAGGTTTGGCACTGTTTCCTATGATGGATGGCGGTTACTATCAGCCATTAATCCTTTGAAAAAATAGACAGTTTTTGGAAGTTAACTAGTTAAGATGGTTCTATCCATCCATTGAAAAACTTTTATTAAGGATCCGTTTTGTTATGGGTATAGAAATAAAACGATATGTATCTCCCACAGCTATGGGCTTTTATAGCAGCTTATTGTTAATTCTGTTTTTTCTTTTGGTTGGATATTTTGAACAACAACGCTCACAAGCTGCTCAACACTCGCAAACTACCGATAAACTGAGCCATCTCAAGTCAAAGCTTGAAGCTGCTATAAACTCCAACATATATCTAACTGATGGCCTGATAAGCTTTGTTGCTACCCATCCTGAACTGGAGCAGGATACCTTCCATCGAATTGCAAATAATTTACTACATCGCCATAATTATATACGTAATATTGGCCTTGCACCCAACAATATCATATCTTTTATCCATCCCATAAAAGGCAATGAAAAAGCATTGGGGCTGAATTATGCCGAAAATAAAAAACAATGGCCAGCTGTAAAAAAAGCTATTGATGCAAACAAAACCGTAGTCGCTGGTCCTGTTAACTTAGTACAAGGTGGCAGGGCTTTTATCAGTAGAACGCCAATCTATATTGATGCCAATGGTTCAAACATAGACAAACAGTACTGGGGATTGGCAAGTATTGTTATTGACCAAAAGCAGTTGCTTGGCGCAGCTGATTTTTATAATCCACGGCTGGATATAAGAGTGGCAATCCGAGGAGTTGATGGCCTTGGAAAGTATGGTGGTTTTATCGATGGAGAACAAAATATCTTCAATGAAACCCCAGTTGTGTTGGATGTACAACTTCCTGGAGGGGGGGAATGGCAACTAGCGGCTTTGCCAAAAGAAGGTTGGGGGGAATTATCTCCTTACCAAAAATGGATCTTCACTGGTGGCGGAATTCTATCGCTCTTTGTGGGATTCACTGTGTTCATATGGCTTAACACGCGGCTCAATTACCAACAAAAACTTATTAATGAAAGTGAAGCACTTGCGCGAAGCGAAAAAAAATATCGAGCATTGATTAATACTACTGATACTGGTTATCTCATCTGTGATCAAGATGGTAACGTAGTCGATGCCAATCAGGAATATGTTCGTCTGACAGGTCACGGGTGTCTCGATGATATTTTGGGAAAAAATATCATTGGGTGGACAGCGCCGCATGATCTGGAGAGAAATGCTTCGGAAATAAAAACATGCATGGAGCAAGGTTTTGTTAAAAACCTAGAACTTGACTATGAACATAGCGATGGCACCTTGATGCCTATTGAGATCAATGCAAAAGTTGTTGAGGCAGAAGGTGGTGGAAAAATAATAGCTCTTTGCCGTGATATAACAGACCGCAAGAAGGCTGAAGAATTGTTACGGGAGAAAGAACGCTTTCAGGAGCAGCTGCTCAACGACATGATTGCATTTGTTGCAGTGTTGAATCCGGACGGGGAAGTCATATTTGTAAACAATACGCCGCTGAAGGTGGGTGGACTAAAACTGGAAGATGTAGTTGGCAAGAAGTTTTTCGATGTTTCTTGGTGGACTTACTCCGATAAAGTCCGTGACATGGTTGTTCACGATATTGAGCAGTGTTCATCTGGGAAGACTCTGGTACATGATGTTCAAATTAAGAAAGCAGATGGCACCTTGATGTGGATAGAATACAGCATGCACCCAATTCTCGACATGAACGGCAATGTTCAGTACTTGATTCCTGAAGGGCGTGATATCAGCGTTCGGAAAATTATGGAAAATGAACTAACCAAGGCTAAGAATGAGGCAGAGATGGCCAGCCGGACCAAATCTGAATTTTTAGCCAATATGAGCCATGAAATACGAACCCCGATGAACGCTATTACCGGGTTTATAGACCTTACCCTGGAAGAGGAGATTTCTCCCAAAGTCATGAGAAATCTCAATATTGTAAAAACATCTACTCGTTCTCTTTTAGGTATAATTAACGATATTTTGGATTTCAGCAAAATTGACTCGGGAAAACTGGTAATTGAAAATATTGATTTTACCTTGCATGACATTCTCCTCAACTTAGAGATAATGTTTCGAGAAAAAGCAGCGGAGAGAGGAAATAAGTTTATCGTAAAGACTAGCAATGATGTTCCCGACGCCTTAATTGGCGATCCGCTCCGTTTAGGCCAAGTATTTGTCAACGTGGTGGCCAATGCAATAAAGTTTACCAGTGACGGTGAAGTTTCATTGGTTGTATCTTGTGGCGAAAGATATGAGGACAGGGTTCTGCTACAGTTTTCGGTTAGGGATACTGGGATTGGCATTGCTAAAGAGAAACTCGATAACATTTTCAATGCGTTCACTCAAGCCGACAGTTCAATAACCAGGAAGCATGGCGGTACTGGTTTAGGGCTTACAATAACCAGAAAATTAGTCAAATTGATGGGTGGCGACCTCAGTGTGAGCAGTACCTTGGGTGAAGGCACTGTTTTTACATTTTCTCTGGACATGGGGGTTCAGGTAGATGATGAGCAACAACTTGGCACGTTTGATTTCCAAGGCAAGAAAATCCTCATTGTTGATGATGATATCCAGGTTTCACAGGTGCACCAAAAGATGTTGCAGAGGAGCGGCATTGATGTTGAACTCGCCGAGTTCCCCAGCTCGGCCATGGAAAAGTTGCGGCGTGCCACGAAGGAGAATAATCCTTTTGACTTAGTGTTGATGGATTTTATGATGCAGGAGCAAGATGGCATAACTACTGCTAAAGAAATCAAGAATGATCCTCTTTTGGCAGAGACACCAGTCGTACTTTTAACCGGGTATGGATCTGAATTATTGAAACAGAGGGCTACGGAGGTCTCAATAAGTGCCTATCTCCACAAACCGATCAGCAGAGAACTTCTACTTGACAATATTCAGATGATTCTAACCAAAAATCGAAATCTACATGCGGCCCAAGAAAAATCTAGCCCCAAACAACTGTTTGCAGGTCACAAAATATTGCTAGTTGAGGATAATGAGTTTAACGTTATGCTGGCCAAGGAGATATTGGAGAAAGCCGAATTCACTGTTGAGGAGGCTAGTAACGGCAGAGAAGCACTAGAAACGATAAATACGAGCTTTGATGCAGTTCTTATGGATGTTCAGATGCCGGAAATGGACGGATTTGAAGCAACACGACTGATCAGGCAACAACCACAATTTGCAAAGACACCAATTATCGCCATGACCGCCCATGCAATAAGTGGTTATCGGCAAAAATGTATCGATGCCGGAATGAATGACTATATTACAAAACCTTTTCGGCCAGATGAACTTTTTGCTGTGCTTTCGCACAATATGTCGCAATCTAAGGAGGAAGGAAAGAGCATCAGGCACAGTGCCCAGGAAAAATGTTGTGATGATGACCTGAGCATAGACCCCCAACAGATTAGTCAACATCTTCAAAAAAAATATGGGTTCAGTTCTGCAAAAGCTGATATGCTTTTGCATTGTTCAAAAAAAACATTAACTGAATGTCTTTGTAAGGCTGAGGAGTGCTTGGTGCAAAGTGATTTCGATTCATTAAGTTTTTCGGGGCATACTATGAAAGGAATATTAGGTAATTTAGGTCTTGCCCAGTTGGCATCAGTTGCCGAAAGGATTGAGAAGCGACAGGTCAGAAAGACTGAGGAACAAGGAGGTTCCTTGCGACAACAACTTCAAATGTTGAAAAATTCTCTTTCAACATTTATTAATTAGAGCATGAAATACTAATATTTATAGTTGAAAATGGTACGAATGAAAATCTTACTACTATGACACTGAACATCAAGACTCTCAACATTTCCAGCTAGCCCAAAAATGTGATATGGAAACTAAAATAAAAAAAAGGCCTGGAATTTATCCAGGCCTTTTTTTTATTCCTCGTGAAGATAGTTAGGTTTTAATCTGTCACGATCTTGACTATTTTATCTCCCGGTTTGAGAGCTTGCCCCAGGTCGGTGGAGATTTTTTCAATTTTACCAGCAACTTCGCTGTTGACAGGGGTTTGCATCTTCATGGCTTCCAGAATGACTAGGGTGTCGCCCACTGCAACATCTTGACCTTCTTCAACCTTTATATCGCTCACATTTGCTGAGAATGGGGCTCGGACATCGCCGACACTGGCAAGTTCCTCAATCTCCTCTTTGCTCAGCTCTATGGCCTTTGCTGTACCGCCTGCGGCAATCTCTTCCTGGAAGGTGTACATTCTCTGGTGGTGGTCAACATTGAGATAGACATTCCAGTCGCCGCTCTCTTCGTTCTTCTGTTCAGGACCAATTTCAAGAATATGTTGTTTGCCTTCATGGTCTTTAAACTCAAGGGTATCTCCAAGGGCAAAACCACCCCTTTTCAGGAGAATACTTGGGGGCAGGACATATACCTTGCCGAATTTTTCTTCGAATTTAAAGAAATCAACGGCATCATTTGGATGCTGGAGGTAGAGAACTAGTTGGTGCTCGGTTGGTTCATGGCCAAGACGTTTGGTGAGATTGGCTCTTTCCTGTTCAATATCCATGTCTTCGATATCTTCGACTCCACCCTCTTGTTCAAGGATTTCACGCCAGTTTTCTCCGAAGATTTTTTCGTATATCCACTCTGCAGGTTGATAGAAAGGGAATGGCCCATATTTTCCGAGGAGCAGATTCTTCAGGTCACCTGATGGATTTCCGTATCGATCTCCACCTAAAACATTGCTGACCGCTGTTGTCCAGATAATCTGTGAACCAGGGGTTACACTCCAGTAGTTGCCCAGCTCAATTTGGACTTTGGGTAACTCGTCGTGGAGGATGTCTGGCATTTTGTCGAGGAACTCACCTTTGACCGCTTGTTCAAAGCTGCTGCCCATCGCCCCTCCAGGAAGTTTGTGGATCTGCACTGTCGGTGAAAAGCCTTTGAACTGAGACTCAAAATATTCATAATGTTCCCGTTCATTGCGAAGCACCTCTGAGGTTTCGATAACTGCGGCAACATCGATACCTTCGGCTTCTTTGCCATAATCTTTTAATGTATCAATAACCGTGAGAATTGGTGGAGGACCATAGAAGCCCGTGAAAGCATGATCAGCTGCATCGACAATTTCAGCACCGTTGATGACGGCAGCGGTGATCCTGCCAACATCGTTTCCATCCGTATTGTGGCCATGGTAGTGAATAACCAGCTCCGGGTATTTCTGCTTGATGGCGGAAACCAGATCGCCAATTCGTTTGGGAGTGCCAAGGCCACCATGGTTTTTGATGCAGAGGAGAATCTCTTCTCCGGTTACGTCTAATATCTCTTGAACCTTTTTTACGTAAAAATCATCTGTGTGCTCAGGCCCTGTGGAGAAACAGATACATGGCTCAAGTATCTTGCCAGCTGTTTGCACCTCTTCGAAAACTGCCTGCATGTTGGGGATGTGGTTCATGAAGTCGAACACGCGCCAGACATCGACATACTTGGCGAACTCTTTAACCGTTTTCCGAATGACGTTTTGAGGGTAGGGACGATAACCAAAGAGATTAACGCCTCTGCACAGAGTCTGGAACATGGTGTTTGGCATTTGTTCGCGCAGCAGTTCCAGTTTCAGGAATGGGTCAACCTGTTTCCTGAGAATGTCAACATGAACAGAGGCTCCGCCAGTAATCTCAAGGGCAAAGTAGTTGGCTTTTTCACGCGCTTTAGCCGCCAGCAGGTCGGTGTGTAGTAGTATTCTGTTTTTGAAGTCGGACTGGGAAAGATCTCTGGCTGTATTACAGATAAAATATCCCTCGGCCTTACGGATACTCTTTATAACTTCGGTTATATTCATACCTTGAACAATTCGTTCCATGGTAACTCCTTTTTGCTTTTTACGAGAATATCGAAATAAAAGTTGATTGTCGTTTCGTGGGTAAATCTGTTAGCGCCATTAAGAACTATATGGCGTAAGGATTTTCCTGTTTATGGTGAATCTCCGCAATCAAACTTGCTATTTTATTGACTTCACTTTTTTGCTCGGCGTACTCAAAAAGATAGGCGTGAGTGTCAAGGAAGGAGGTGTTGAAATCTCCTTTGCGAAACTCATCGTCCTGGACCAGATTCAGATAAAATGGGATCGTTGTTTTTGGGCCGGTGATTACAAAGTTAGTCAGGCATCGCTTCAGGCGGTCGACCGTCTCATTCCAGGTGTAACCGTGTACGGTCAATTTTACCAAGAGGGAATCATAGACTTCAGGAATGGTGTATCCTTGATAGGCAAAGCCATCAAGGCGAACTCCGTAGCCGCCGGGTGATTGGTATGTGGTAATGGTTTTGCCCCCTTCAGGCATGAAGTTGTTTTGGGGGTCTTCCGCATTGATTCTCATTTCGATGGCATGACCGCGGATTTGGACATCTTCCTGGCTGAATGACAGATTTTTGCCAAAAGCTAGTTTTATTTGGGTTCGGACAATATCGATGCCGGTCACCATTTCTGAAACTGTATGTTCAACTTGAACCCGGGTATTGATTTCCATGAAATAGTAATTGAGGTCTTTGTCCAGGAGAAACTCAACGGTGCCTGCATTAAAATAGTTAGATGCTTTGGCAGCCTGAACGGCAGTGTCACATATTTTGTCCAGTAGATCCTTGTCCTCAATCAGGGATGGGGCTATTTCGACCAGTTTCTGGTTGCGTCGCTGAATGGAGCAATCTCTTGTGCCGAGATGAATGGTCTTTCCTTCTTTGTCAGCAAGAATTTGGACCTCAACATGTTTAGGGTCAAGGACAACCTTTTCAAGGTAGACCCTTTCATCATTGAAAGCAGCCTTTGCTTCCGCACGGGCGATTGGAATCTCACCAACCAGAGAGGCTTCATCTTCAATGCGACGTATTCCCCTGCCGCCACCGCCAGAAGTTGCTTTCAGCATCACTGGGTAACCATATTTTTTGCCGAATTCTATGGCTTCCTGGAGCCCTGCATCTCCACTTGTAAGGTTTTGGGTTCCTGGAACCATAGGGATGCTGGCATCCGCCATGATTTGCCGGGCGATTACCTTGTTGCCAAGGTTGGTGATAACATCGCTTGATGGTCCTATGAAAATAATACCATTGTCTTCACATGCTTTGGCAAAATCAGGATTTTCAGCCAAAAAGCCGTATCCAGGATGGATGGCATCGACCCCTGATTTTTTGGCTGCGGCAATGATTTTTTCAATGTTGAGGTAGTCACAACGGGGGCCGTCACCAAGCCAGATTGCTTCGTCAGCTATCCTGATGTGTCTCGCATCTTTGTCCGGGGTTTCGTAGACTGCTACCGACGTGTAGTTTAATTCCTGAATGGCCCTGATAATTCGCAGGGCTATTTCTCCTCGATTTGCTACAAGTATTTTTTTAGTCAAAAGGACACCTCATAAAAATTATTTAAACAAAAATTATTTTTGTCGTTATTTCACTGGAAGTTACTTGTGTAAATTTTGAACAATGATTGTTTGTGGGAAATGGTAAATCACTTGGAGAGAAATTTTCAAAATTCAAAACAACCTTCGAAATTAGCACACATTTTTTTTTTAGGCAATAATATAGCAAATATTATTGCTTGAAATTCGGAAAAACAGGTGTTTATACTGGCTCTGAGTGTTGCAAAGTGCCCCCGTACTATTGTTATATAATGATGGATTGTGCTCAAAAATTCTTTCGCTTAGCTGAAAATTGGGGGATGGGTGTCTGTCTAAAATAAGATTTTAGGTACAGAAATACCTTTTATGGATTGTAAGTCTTCTTGATGCTTGACAAGAGAGTAAAATTAATTTAAGTTTGCCAGCTTTCTTGAACTAAGTTACAATTTTTTAAATTAGGAGTTTTAATTTTGGCAAATCATAAATCAGCAGAAAAAAGAAATCGTCAGAGTATTGTACGTAAGGCCCGTAATCGTTCTAATAAAACGAGGATGAAAGGAGCAGTAAAGGCTGTCCATACAGCTATGGAAGAAAATTCCGTTGATAAAACAATGGAAGCGCTTAAGATAGCAATTCCGATTATTGACAAGCTTGCGGTAAAGGGAACTTTGCATAAGAAAAATACATCCCGTAAAGTTTCTAGATTAACCAAAAAAGTCAACGCATTTGTTGCTTCAGCTGAAGCTTAAGCCTAAGGCAAGCAGGCGTTTCCCACTTTTTTAATGGGACCTTCTGGCAGTTGTTGCAATTGTAAACAAAATTTGCTGACTGAAAAAGGGAGGGAGACACAAGGTTGCATTTTATGTCGCTCACAAGCTTATACTGTGAGTTGAGGATGCGACGTTTCCTATTTATTGATGGGACAGTTGTTAAGTAGGAAAATATATTTTTAAAAGCCATGGAACCCTTTTGGGGTTGTCATGGCTTTTTTTTTGAAATTTTTCAAGGTGGCCTTAAGTGAGGAACATGATTAAACCAGAATTGTCTGACTTTATTAAACTAGCCGGTGAAGCCGGTTTGGTTCCCATAAGTCGGGAGATAATTGTCGATCTTGACACGCCTTTGACTATTTTTGCAAAAGTTGCACAAGGCAGGCGCCATGCCTTTTTGCTGGAAAGTTTGCAAGGGGGTGAAAAGTGGGGGCGGTATTCCTTTATTGGTATTGATCCGATTGCTACATTTACAAGCAACGGCTCAAGCATGCGGGTGGTAAAAAACGGGGAGATAGAAGAATCCACTGGCGACCCCATTGAAGGACTCAAGAAAATGATCGACTCCTTTGCTGCCTGCAACACCGATTATTTGCCAAGGTTTTTTGGCGGGGCTGTCGGGTATATGGGCTATGACATGGTTCGGTTTATGGAAGAAATTCCCGAGACTAACCCACCGCTGCGTGATTTCCCTGATTCTTCCTTTATGGTCCCCAAAATTGTTCTTATTCACGACAACATCAGGCAGACCATTGCAATTGTAAATTGCATTTCGGTGCATGAGAAGTCTGGCCTTGAAGAGAAGTACCAGCAGGCGGTTGCTGAGATTTCTGATATTGTTGCCTTGCTCAGAGGCCCTTTGCCAGCCGAAATAATGCATAATGATCGTAGCTTTCCAAAACACGAATTCACTTCTAACATAGGTGAGGATGCCTTTAAGGAAATGGTGCGGAAGGCAAAAGAGTATATCGTTGCCGGTGATATCATTCAGGTGGTTTTGTCCCAGAGGTTTCAAACCGAAACAGAAATGTCGCCCTTTTCTTTATATCGGGCCTTGCGGCATATCAACCCCAGTCCCTATCTTTTTTACCTGCAACTAGATGACGTAATTCAAATTGGCTCTTCTCCAGAAATTCTCGTGCGTCTGGAAGACGATGATATTGAAGTTCGTCCCATTGCCGGAACACGGCGCAGGGGCAAGACTGAAGAGGAAGATATTGCCCTTGAAAAGGAACTGCTTGCCGATCCGAAGGAGAGGGCGGAGCACCTTATGCTGGTTGATTTGGGAAGAAACGATGTTGGCAGGGTGGCCCAATATGGTACAGTGGAAACCACGGACCTTTTGGTTATAGAAAAATACAGCCATGTTATGCATATTGTCTCTGGAGTGCATGGCAAATTGGAGAAGGGTAAGGACCAGTTTGATGTGTTGAAGGCCAGTTTTCCCGCAGGAACCGTGAGTGGGGCGCCTAAAATAAGGGCCATGGAAATCATTGAAGAACTGGAGCCTGAGCGTCGCGGCCCCTACGCCGGTGCGGTTGGATACTTTGGCTTTTCTGGTAATATGGATATCTGTATAACAATAAGGACTTTTATTATGCGTGGCCGTGATTTGTGGGTCCAGGCAGGTGCAGGTATTGTGGCAGACTCTGATCCTCAGCTTGAGTATGAAGAGACATTGAATAAGGCCCGGGGATTACGTCGCGCTGTGGAGCTTGTGGAGAAGGGGTTCTAATATATGATTGTAATAATAGATAATTATGACTCATTTACATATAATATAGTACAAACTGTTGGTGGTTTCGGCGAGAAAGTCGAGGTTTATAGAAACGATCAGGTGGACATCGAAACCATTATTGCTAAGAATCCCGACCGCCTTTTGATCTCTCCTGGGCCGTGTACACCTGATAAGGCAGGGATCTCCATTGAGGCGATCAGATATTTTTCCGGTAAGGTTCCGGTGCTTGGGGTTTGTCTTGGACACCAGTCTATTGGCGAGGCCTTTGGCGGCATAGTTGTTCGGGCTTCGAGAATAATGCATGGGAAAACAAGTCCTGTAAGTCACGATGGCCTCGGGGTTTTTAGCGGGCTGCCAAGTCCATTTGATGCAATGCGCTATCACTCCTTGATTATCGATGAGGCAACACTGCCCGAATGTTTGGAAGCCACGGCACACACTGATCAAGGTGAGTTGATGGGCTTTCGCCATAAAAGTCTGGCGGTGGAGGGAGTCCAATTTCATCCTGAGTCAATTATGACGCCGGAGGGGATTCAGTTGTTGAATAATTTTGTGAGTTCGGACTATTTGAAAATGTTAAGAAGATGAAAGATGAAAGATGCAAGTTGAAAGCTGAAAAGGTGAAAAGGTAATGATTAAAGAAGCAATAGGGAAAGTGGTGGAGGGGCAGGACTTAGATGAGCAGGAGATGGTTGCAGTGATGGATGAAATAATGTCCGGGGATGCAACAGATGCTCAAATCGGGTCTTTTATTACGGCACTTCGCATTAAAGGTGAAACCGCTGCGGAGATAACCGGGGCTGCCAGGGTCATGCGTGAAAAGGCTGCAAGGGTTGATGCGGCTGATCAAGGGGCAATGCTTGTAGATATTGTCGGTACTGGTGGTGATTCTTCCGGGACTTTTAATGTTTCAACTACATCTGCTTTTGTGGTGGCTGGGGCGGGGTTGCCGGTGGCTAAACATGGTAATCGCTCCGTATCAAGTCATTGCGGTAGTGCCGATGTTCTTGAGGCCCTTGGGGTTGATCTTTCTCTTAGCCCTGAGCAGGTTGGCCAGTGTGTAAGAGAGGTGGGGATCGGCTTTATGTTCGCACCGGTGATGCACGGAGCCATGAAATATGCCATTGGCCCGAGGCGTGAGATTGGCATTCGGACAATTTTTAATGTACTTGGCCCTTTAACGAATCCTGCTGGTGCCAATGTCTATCTCTTGGGAGTTTATGAGGTTTCGCTCATTGAAAAAATGGCCCAGACTCTCAAAAGTTTTGGGGTGACCAGGGCCTTGGTTGTTTGCGGGGAAGGAAATATTGATGAGATAACAACCACCGGTGAGACGACAATAGCGGATGTTTCCGGCGCACAGGTCCAGCAATATACCGTTACCCCTGAAGAACTTGGGGTGTCAAGAGTAACTCTAGCAGATATTAAGGGCGGGGAAACTGCAGAAGCGTCTGCTAAGCAATTGAAGTCTGTTTTGGCGGGCCAGGAAGGCCCTCTGCTTGATATGGTTCTTGTGAACGCTGGTGCCGCCTTGATGGCCGCCGGAAAGAGCGAGACTATTAAGGATGGGATGAAGTTGGCGTTGGATACTATCAAGAGCGGCGCTGCCACAGAAAAACTTGAAGCGTTGGTCGCTTATTGCAATAAGTAGTTGTAACTGCTCAGCTGCACCCCATCCGGAGTCTGCGCTTACCTGCGCGCGAACAGGACTTCCAGCATACCAATGTATAGCTGAAAGGCTTGTTCACACACACCCGGAGTCTACGCTTACCTGGGGCACATCTAAACAGTTACAAATCAGTGGTTGTGCCCCTTTTTGGGACTCTACCTGAATAGTTACGTATATTACAAAAAAAATAATATGATTTTAGATACGATAGTAAAGAGAAAAAAGGAAGAAGTTCAAAATCTTCTTGCCAAGGGCTGGGAAAAACCCCAAAATGAAGTTTTGGGGCCACGCGGTTTTCGTGAGGCTGTCCTTGCTTATGATGGTGTTGCCATTATTGCTGAGGCAAAAAAAGCCTCGCCCTCAAAAGGGGTTATTTGCCCAGATTTTGATCCTGTTCAAATAGCTCGGGATTATCAGGCTGGCGGTGCCCATGCCATGTCGGTTTTGACGGACGAAGATTTTTTTCAAGGAAATCTCGCTTATATCCCTCTGGTTCGTGAGGCCGTTAATCTCCCGGTGATCAGAAAGGATTTTATGATTCATGAATGTCAAATACAGCAGGCTGCTGATTTTGGCTCTGACGCGATCTTACTGATTGCGGCTATCCTGGAACCTGTCCAGATGAGTGATTATTTTCAAATGGCCATCGAACTTGGCATGGATGTCCTTATGGAAGTTCACGACGAGACAGAGGCAGAGGCCGCACTTAAGGCAGAGGGTAATTTGATAGGTATCAACAATAGGAACTTAAATACTTTTGAGGTTGATTTGGAGACGACCTTCAGGGTTATGAAATTGATCCCTGAAGGGATTCCTGTGGTCAGTGAATCCGGAATTCGAGACAGAGATGATATGTTGCGCCTTGATACCCATGGTGTCAGTGCTGCTCTGATTGGCGAGACGCTTATGCGCACTGGGGATAGGGTTGAAGGGCTTAAAGAGCTACTTGGGAATTAGTCGTTTTTTTCTGGGTGTAAAACGAAACTTGAAACTGGAAACTTGAAATTTGCATCAAGTTACCTTCCTGTCTGGAATTTCAAATTTCAAATTTCCAGTTTCTAGTCCAATTAAACAATTATGGAGGTTTTATGACCGCTCGAACGCGGATTAAGGTTTGCGGAATGACGCAAAGGGGTGATGTTGAGTTGGCTGTGGGTTTCGGTGTTGATGCCTTGGGGTTTATTTTTGTTAAAAATAGTCCTCGATATATTTCTCCAGAAGAAGTTAGGGAGATAACGTCTACTGTCCCACCCTTTGTTAATATGGTTGGGGTATTCCAAAATGAAGATCCAGCAATTGTTCAAGAGATTGTTCAATATTGCGGTCTTTCCGTGGTACAGCTGCATGGTATTGAGCCTCCTGAATATTCAGAAACCTTATCCTGCGGGGTGGTAAAAGCCTTCCGGGTCAAAGACGATATGACGCCTGGAGATCTTGAGGCCTATCGTGGCACTGTTGATGCCTTTCTGTTCGACACTTACCAGAAAGGGACAGCAGGCGGCACAGGTGAAACATTTGATTGGCAGCTTGTGAATAAACTTACTCCGCCAGGTCCTGTTATTCTTGCCGGCGGTATTAGCCCTGAAAATGTCAGGGCTGCCATTTTGGAAGTGAGGCCTTTTGCTGTGGATGTTAATTCAAGGGTTGAAATTGAACCCGGCGTTAAAGATATGGAAAAAGTAAGGACTCTTGTCGAAGAGGTTCGTAAGGTTGATCAAGGTCTAGGAGAATAGAAGATGGAGGAAATTGTCGAGGAGTTGAGAAAAATTGTCTCTTTTAAAGAGAGTACCTCTGAGGGGGATGTTGTCCTTATTGCGATCGAAAATCCCAAGTCGGTGGTCTACGCCCTTGTGACAAATATTGAACGAGATGAGAGCAAGAAAGGGGAGTGGTGGCATCTTAGCATGCATATTCTCAGCGTTCCTCCCCAAGAGGCGACTTGGACTTTGAGGGAACCACAGTTTACTGGCAAGGAGGTCTTTTCCATGGGCAATGAGGGTAGATTTATGCAGGCCATTGATCTGAATTTTCCTGCCCCTGAGAAAATAATCCCTACCCAAGATTCCAAGAATAAATCTCCCAAGAAAAAAACAACTTTGCGCTTGGTTAAATGAGCTTTTCTGAACGTGAATTCATCAGCAGGATACGGGCCCAGAGCAGCAGTGTTTCTGGCGGGTTAGTCACCGGGATAGGTGATGATTGCGCGGTTTTTAACTGCATTGAAAACGATCAGGAAGGAAAGCTAGGACTTGTTACTACTGATGCGCTTGTTGATTCTATTCATTTCGATCTGTCTTGGCATCCTGCCAAGCTTCTAGGTAGAAAATCACTGTCTGTCAATATCAGCGACATTGCCGCCATGGGCGGTAAACCGCTTTATGCTCTGCTTACCGTGGGCTTTCCTGGCAAAGATATGTCGGGTTTGGCTGATGACTTTATGGCCGGATTTTATGAGGTCTTAGGCGAGCACAAGATGGCACTTATTGGTGGAGATACGGTTCGAAGTAAGGACTTTTTCATCTCTGTAACTGTTATCGGGGAAGTCGCTAGGGAGCACATTGTCTATAGATCTTGCGCCAAGGAGGGTGAGGATATATGGGTGAGCGGCTTTTTGGGGCAAGCTGCTGCTGGACTTGAACTATGCCGCCGTGGTATGTTCAAGGACGGGGAAAATAAAAAGATAATAGCTGCCCATCTGGACCCTAATCCCCAGGTTGCTTTGGGCCAGGTGTTGGCTGAAAGTGGTCTGGTCAGCGCTATGATGGATGTCTCTGACGGTGTTGCCACCGATCTTTCTCACATATGCGCAGAGAGTAGCGTTGGGGCTGAGATTGAAGAAGATCTTGTTCCCTTATCCTCGGAAATTTCTGAAACAGCCATAAGGCTTCAATGTTCTCCTTTGGATTGGGCCTTGCGTGGAGGTGAAGATTATCAACTTCTTTTTACTGCCCCGGCATCAAATAGTGAAAATATGAAATCACTGGTGCTGCAGAAGCTAGGCCGTGAGATTTTTCGAATTGGCCGGATTGTAAAAGGCAAAGGCGTTCAGCTTTGCAGGTTTGGTGAGGCAAGAGAGGTTAGTTATGGAGGATTTGATCATTTTGCCCCAGGCCCATGAATTTTCTGTTTGGCAAGTTTATTTTTTTACCTTATCTCTGATCTAGAATTATCAATATTTACCTTAATTACTGTACAGAACCACTACTGGCAGAAGCTAGGAAAGTTGCTACATTGTGGTATCTGCTTTCCTGTTTGACCTTTGTCTGATATAAATATATATTTAATCAGGAAAAAGAATTGCTTTAAATCTTGGCTCTTAGTATCAATAGTTTATATCGTTTAACGATTTAATTAATTTTCTTCATGTGAAAATTAAATGGAGTTTAACGGGGTTGTTCGTACCTGAAATTGTTAGACCAGGAACCGGGTAATGTCAGAGCAAAAGATAACCAGTTATATAGATGTAGACAGTATCCCAACCCTTCCCGCAATTGCCATGGAAGCAATTAGGCTGATGGAAGGGGAGGGCTCCAGTTTTGATTCCATTGCAGATCTTCTTAAAAACGACCAGGTTTTGTCGGGCAGGATTCTGCATTATGCCAACTCCGCCTTTGTAGGCGCCAGCACCGAAATCTCCACAATCTCACGAGCTATATCCCTGCTCGGCTTTAATACCGTCCGAAGTATCATCCTTTCTGTCTCTGTGTTTGAATGTTTTTCCGGTAAACTTGCCGAAAGAAAAACAAATCTTGTCAATTTTTGGCTTCATTCCATTGGTGTCGCTGTGGCGGCTGAAGCTTTGGCAGTCAAGTTGGGTTTTCCCAGACCCGAGGAAGCGTATTTAGCCGGACTTATGCACGATATGGGGAAATTGGTTTGTTATCTGCAGTTTCCACAAGAATTTGAAGAGGTATGTCAGGAGCTTGAGAAATCTGGGGATTATACTGCAAAAGGCATCTTACCCCTTGATCTTGAAAACAACATTATGGGTACCAACCATGCTGATGTCGGTAAAATAATCGCCTCACAATGGATGTTCCCCGAAGCGCTTGCTAATGCTATGTGGATGCATCATCAGCCGGTTTTTGAAACCATAAAACCTGATGGGGCAAATCTGTATCAGCTCGTCCGCTTTGCGGATACCCTCTGTGTCTCTCACAATATCGGTTCCAGTTATTTCCTCAGCAAAAGTGCCTATGACCACCAGCATTTCCATTTTGCCCTGGAAGGTCTCATGTTTCACCATGATTTTTCTCTAGATGATATTGAAGAGATGATGAGTCATGTGATCCACAAGGTTAAGGAAGTTGGTAATGTTCTCGGCGTCTGTGATCAAGATATATACCGGACCTTGGTTAGTTCGGCCAATGCAAGTCTGGGTAGTATGAGTTTGAGCCTGGAAAGAAGAAACAATGAACTTATAGCTTCTAATAACGTGCTTGATGCTACCCATAAGATGGTGCGTCAAATGAAGTCGGGAATGCCCCTGCTGGAGACGATTCAGGAGATTATTTTTGCAGCAAGGGAAGCTTTTGGGATTGAACGATGTCTCTGTATGGTTCGGGATGACAGGTCAGGTCTTTATGTGGGGCAGGTTTACTCATCTGAAGGGTTTGAAAAGTTTGTTGTACCAATCACTCAGGTTGTTGAAAGTGATCTGGCCGATGAAGAATTCTCCGATATTGAGGATGAGGCCTTGAGACGACTTAAAAGGGTGAGCTTGGATTTTACCCAAGGCGCAATTCTTGAGTCGGGTGTTGTTGACATTGTCTCTGGTTCCCAATTTTTGGCCTCATTTTTTATTGCTGATAAATTATCCCATGGCAGGCAGGAGAGGATTATCGGCGAGTTACTGGTTGATTTTAGAAATTCCAAAGCCCTATCCGAGCGAATTGAAGATCTGAGTAGAAATTTCGAACTGTTCTCTTCCGCAGCTGGTAGTGCTGTTGATAGGATCCTAATGGAGAAAGACCTGGAGAAGCAGGCCCTTGATATGGCAGAGGCTTCCAGGAAAATGGAAGAGAGCCAGCGCCAGCTTTTTCACTCGCATCGTCTGGCCACGGTTGGAAGCCTGGCTGCCGGAGCTGCCCATGAGATAAATAATCCCCTGACCATAATATCACTTAATCTTCAGATCATAGAACGAATGCTTGCTGGAGAAACGGTCAACCCCGAGCTTCTGGAGAGGCTTAAGATTATTTCGGACCAGGAACACCGTATCTCGAAAATAATCAGCGAACTCATGGGTTTTGCCAGGCCAAGTCAACCTAAACTTGAGGCCTCGGCAGTATCCGATATTATGGCCAGTGTCCTGTCCGTTATTGGTGATAGGGTTTCAATGCTCAAGGTGAATATTTGTAACGAGATAAGCAGTGCTCTACCTCATGTGATGGTAGATGCCATGCAGATTGAACAGGTCTTTATGAACCTTTTGATCAATGCAAATCATTCAATGCCCGATGGCGGCAGAATCCATCTCCGGGCCCTTGATGAAGGGGGAGACTTTGTTGTGGTTCGGATACAAGATACGGGCACGGGTATTCTTAAGAAAAATATGGGAAGGATTTTTGATCCCTTTTTTACAACCAAAAAAGAGGGTGAAGGTACTGGCTTAGGATTGGCCATCAGTCACTCCATTGTAGAGCATAACGGCGGGGCCATGTCGGTTGAGAGTGAAGAGGGCAAAGGGACCACCTTCTCAATCAATCTTCCAATTGATAAGAGTAACCGCCTGCAGGAAATGAAAATGGTTGTGGATCAAAAGAAAAAAGTGCCAGAAACGCTCCAGGACGAGCGCCGAATCTTGATTGTTGATGATGAGCGGGTTTTAAACGATATGCTGAACGAGTGCATGCGAGCCTCTGGTTATGAAGTGGACAGTGCCTATGATGGCGTCGAAGGGATCGGCATGCTCCGTTTTAAAAAATACCATCTTCTGCTTTTGGATATAAGAATGCCCCGCAAGGACGGTTTGGAAGTTTTGAAATTCGTTAAGGAAGAGTATCCTGATCTGAAGGTGATAATTGTTACTGGGCTGGCTTCCATGGATGAAATCAAGAATACCGTCAAAATGGGGGCTTTCGCATGTATCAAGAAGCCATTTAGGATTGATAAGATCCTTGAAAAAGTCAGTCAGGCGCTGAAGTCAGATTGAGGGATTTTCTCCTGTGGATACTCAAAACAATAATTTTTTATGACCTCATATCTCTCCATTGAAGACCTAGCCCGGGAAACAGCCCTGGAAGAAAGTCTCATCCGCTTTTATGAATCAGAGTACTCCAAAGATCTCCCTGAAAAGATTCTTAAAGGTGGAGTTTTTTTCTTTGATGGCGGGGCTGTCGATGCCTTTAAACAGGTGCATTTACGCCATGACAAAAATATTGGAGCTACAGGGACGCCTGCGGCCCAGTTGAAGAACAAGTATGCGCGAGTACTGGCGGTAACCTCGGGGAAAGGCGGCGTCGGCAAAACCAATATAGCGCTTAATTTGGCGATTGAATTTCAGCGTCTAGGGAAGATGGCCCTGGTGGTGGATGCCGATCTTGGCATGGCTAATATCCACCTGCTCGCCGGAATCCATCCTGAATATAGTTTAAAAGATATTATTACTTCTGGGCTTAAGGTGTCTGAAATAATTGTCGAGGGGCCGGAGGGGGTAGGTATAGTTCCAGGCGGCGCTGGTGTTTTGGCCCTGGCAGATAGTACTCCGGTAGAACGTGCCAGAATGGTTGCAGCCCTTGAAGATATGGAGCGGGCTGCTGATATTGTCATTGTTGATACAGGGGCAGGTATGACCGCCGGGGTGCGGGATTTCTTATTGGCGGCTGATGAAATTCTTTTTGTCCTGACCCCTGATATCACTTCATTGGCAGATGCCTATGGTTTGCTGAAAGCCCTTCACCATGAAAAATTCTCAAGGCCAATTTATTCTGTGGTCAATATGGTTAGTACTCTTCAGCAGGCAGCCGACGTGGCCTTACGATTTTCTGGCTGTGTGCAGCAGTTCTTGGGGCGTGAGGTTGTTAATATCGGCTATGTAATGAAAGACTCAACCGTTGGCGCTGCGACGATGAACAGGACGCCATTTTCATTGTTTGACAAAGAAGCCAGGGTGAGTAAGAATGTCCGAAACTTGGCGGCTGCTCTGTTGAAAAATGAGATGCCGGAGTTGAAAATAAATTCGGCATTCAAAAGATATATGAACCTTTTGAAAAAATGATTTTTTCTGAAAAGTTTTGCTTCTATAAGGAATAGAGCAGAACGTCTAAACTGAACTGATTATGGACCAACTCTGGACTGATAAATTAGGTTTTAAAAAGAATCCCTTTAAGGATACCATCGATACAGACCTCTTTTTTTTGACTCGGCAGCACGAAGAGGCATTGGTAAAGCTTAAAATAGGAATTGAGGATAAGCATGCCCTTATTCTGCTCGCCGGTGTCTCTGGTACCGGCAAAACACTTGCGAGCCAAGTGGTTCTCAAGGCACTTGATACGGCGCGTTTTCAACCGGTTTTGGTTTTTGTTTATCCAGGTATGGGCAAGGGTGCCCTGCTTGCCGCCATGCTTGATGAACTTGGATTGGCAGGAGGTCGCTTTGTCCAAGAGCGCCTGAGTATATTGCAGGGTGAAGCTTTACGCCTTTTCGAGCAGGGAAAGCGCCTCGTTATTGTTATTGATGAGGCCCATTTTTTAAAGGCTGATGCTCTCCATGTGCTTCGAACTCTCTCTAATCTGGAGACCGAACAGGAAAAACTGGTTACCGTTCTTCTTGTGGCGGAAAAATCGTTAAAGAGAAGGTTGCAGGCACCGTCCTATGCCGCTCTGCGTGGCAGAATTACCTTTTCTGTTTCCTTGCAGGCCCTTTCCCCTGAAGATCTGGAACAATATGTCAAGTTCCGCTTGTTAAAATGCGGCGGTGGTGTCGATCTTTTGAGTCCGGGAATTTATAAGGCAGTCCACAGCGTTACTGGCGGGATTCCAAGAGAAGTGAACAAACTTCTGTATGCAAGTTTTATAGATGCCGCCACCAAGGATTCGCTTCCATCTTCTGATCTTATTTATGCTCAGGTTGGTAAGACCGGGTCTTATGATGGGTAAAATAAGTACACTTCGTTTCTCGAGCAAAAAAAAGGATTGGCGGCAGGAAGAACTCCGAGAAGAAGAAATTTCTGTTCTCTCTGGCCCGCTAGTGAAAAAAGCAAAAACTCCAGCCAAGATAAAAAAAAGATCGAATAAGTAGTGTACCCCGACAAATTAATCTCTTTATCCTAGGACAATCAAGTGCCAGTCACAAGAAAGTAGAGCCCCTCTCTGTTCCTAATCTTGTGAATGGCAAATTCTCTCCCATTCCATGATCCCCTTCCGCATAAATACTGAATATGATCCTGCCGGCGACCAGCCTCGAGCCATTGACTTACTGGTTCGTGGTGTTGAAAATGGTGTTTCGAGCCAGGTTCTTTTGGGGGTTACCGGATCTGGAAAAACATTTACCATGGCCCAGGTTATTGCCAGAACTCAGCGGCCCTCTCTTGTTATAGCGCCGAACAAGACATTGGCGGCCCAGCTCTACGCTGAGATGAAGGAGCTGTTCCCTGACAATGCCGTGGAGTATTTTGTCAGTTATTATGATTATTATCAGCCGGAAGCGTACATTCCGCAGTCTGATACCTATATAGAGAAAGATTCTGCCATTAATGAAACCATTGATAAAATGAGGCACTCTGCCACCCGTTCTCTCCTGACCCGGAAGGACGTCATTATTGTGGCTTCCGTATCTTGCATATACGGGTTGGGCTCACCGGATGAATACAAAAATATGCATCTCTTTTTGAAAGAGGGTGAAGATTATCCCCTGGAGGATGTAACCCGGCGCCTTGTTTATATGCTTTACGAGAGGAATGATTACTCTTTTTATCGAGGCACTTTTAGGGTTCGGGGAGACGTCCTGGAGATATTTCCTGCTTACGAGGATGATAGGGCAATCCGGGTTGAGTTTTTTGGTGACACAGTGGAGGCAATCCGGATTGTTGACCCTTTACTAGGCCAAGCCTTAAGCAGTGTCGATGAAATTACTCTTTTCCCAGGGAGCCATTTCGTAACCTCAAAAGAGCGTCAACAGTCGGCAATGGTAGAAATAAAAAAAGAGCTGCAGGAGCAACTTCTTTTTTTAGAGGAAAACCATCGTCTTGTGGAGGCCCAGCGCCTCGAACAGAGGACCATGTTTGATCTGGAAATGATCAGTGAACTCGGTTATTGCACAGGAATAGAAAATTACAGCCGCCATTTTACCGGTCGCCAAGAAGGGGAACCACCTCCAACCCTGCTGGACTATTTTCCTGATGATTTTATTTTATTCGCCGATGAAAGTCATATATCGGTGCCGCAGATTCGCGGCATGTATAGGGGGGACCGTTCCCGAAAGGAGAATCTTGTCGGCTTTGGATTTCGTTTGCCTTCTGCGCTTGATAATCGTCCTCTGCGTTTCGAGGAGTTTCATGAACGCGTAAAGCAGGCCGTTTATGTCTCGGCAACGCCTGGTGATTATGAGGTTGAAGAGTCTGACGGCCGAATTGTCGAACAGATAATTAGGCCAACCGGTCTTATGGACCCTGAAATTGAGGTACGTCCGGCCCAAAACCAGGTTGATGACCTTTTGGCTGAAATTCGCCATCGTGCCGAGAAAGGAGACAGAGTTTTGGTGACCACTTTGACCAAAAGAATGTCTGAGGACCTCACCGAGTATTATCAGAATTTAGGGGTTCGCGTCCAATATCTACATTCGGACATAAAGACACTGGAGAGAATTGAGTTAATTCGGGATCTGCGCCTGGGTAAGTTTGATGTTTTAATTGGCATCAATCTTTTGCGTGAGGGCCTTGATATTCCTGAGGTCTCCCTGGTGGCCATTCTCGATGCTGACAAAGAGGGATTTTTACGGAGTGAACGTTCTCTGGTGCAGACCTGTGGGCGAGCGGCAAGAAATGCTTACGGTAAGGTCATTCTTTATGCAGACAAGATTACCAAGTCCATGTCGTTTACCATGGAAGAAACAAAGAGGCGCAGAAAGATCCAGGATGAGTACAATAAGAAACATGGAATTACTCCAGCAAGTATTTGCTCAAAGATAAAAGATATTACCGCCACTATATATGAAAAAGACTATCCTGAAATTGAACTCGAAGCCGCTGAATCGGAGTCACATTATGAAAGCCTTGCCGATCTGCAAAAAGAGATTAAACAGATGACAAAAGAGATGCGGGCTGCAGCGAAAGAATTAGCCTTTGAGGAAGCCGCTTTTCTGCGGGATCAGATTGGCAAGCTCCAAAAAAAGGAGTTGGAATGGCTTTGAAAAACGGATTGTATCAATTATCCCTGCGGGTAGTTCCACCCTTATATTCAGTAGTTTCAAGGATGATATTTTCGACTTGCAAGGTTCAGGAGTATGGGCGGGAAAATCTTGACGCATGCAGACAGGGGGGGCCATTTGTAGCTGCGGGATGGCATTATGCTGTTTTACCTACAATCAGCCGTATGGGGGGGATGGATTGGGTCGCCATGGTCAGCGCTTCCACGGATGCTGAGTATATATCCACATTGTTGCAACACAAGGGGTTTAAGACAGTGCGTGGGTCAAGAGGTAAGGGTGGACTCAAAGCAATTCAGGAGATGGGCCGTTTTATGAAAGATGAGGGGAGAAATGCGGCAATTATCGCAGACGGCTCCCAGGGGCCGCCAAGAAAGGCTCAGATTGGCGCGGTTTTCCTTGCCAGCAAGACGGGGGCGCCGATTCTCCCATTTGCATGGTCTGCAAAGAATTTCAAGGTGGTTCGAAGTTGGGATAGAACAATGTTCCCCTTACCTTTTTCCCCGATGGCTCTTTGCTACGGGAAGCCTATCCACGTTCCTAAAAAATTAAAGGCTGCCGATCTGGAACATTTCAGACTTGAATTGGAGAATCGCTTGAATGATTTGTATGTTCAGGCTTGGGGTTGTTTTGGTAGGAAAGAACACCATGCTGCTGATGAGTAAAAAATATACCCATCAGTAGCATGGTGTCATATGATTTAAAAAGGGAGGTGCTTTTTAGCGTGTGCTGCCTGCAGCTGGTTGTGCCTGCAGAGCTTCTTTATTGTAAGTCCTTAATGTGGCGTGCTGTGTTCCTGAATTGTCGAATCCTTCTGTGAAAAAACCCTGCTCACTGTTGTATGCAAGATCGATGCTTTTATTTTTCGCCTCTGCATTGCAGGCATATGGATGTCCTTCGGAGTAGAATGATTGCATATCTAGACAACCTGTTTGTGCAATTTTAACAGGTTCTCCGACCTCTTCGCATCTGGCAGCGCCCCCCTCTTCAAAAACTGAATCAACCTTGAAACAATCTGTAGCATGAGCAGCTGGCATATGTCCCGTAAAGAATAAACCAAGGCCAAGAGTTCCAATAATGTACATGGTTTTTACATTTTTCATTTTGTTCTCCTTAAATAATTTTAGTCATTTTAGTTTTGCAATTAATTAACTAGTTAAAAACTGTAATAATAAAAACACAAAAAAAAACAAGAAAAAAGTAGTAGTTTCGTGGAAAAATATTGTAACATTAGCTATTTAGCCAAACCGTAGCATAGCTACCACAAAGTGGCATTCGCGCTGCTGTGTATTTGAACTAGTATTAATGGAGCATGGAGCTGTTGCGTTTGATAAAAACACCTGGTTTTTTTTTGCAGGTTTATCCCTCCGGAAAGCGGAAGAACTGTTTACTCAGATACTTAGGAGCATGTCGGACCTAAGTTATCATTGTGGTATGAGTGGTTGTTTTTAAGAAACTAAAAAATTTTCTTAAGAGGTGGCCCTTAATGGTAAAATTGGGTAATATCAATAAGTTGCGTGTGTTGTTTTTCGTGAGCCCGACAGGAGTCCCAGGCGCTTTTTGATTTTTGAGGATATAGGTCAGAAAAATCTTTTGAAACTCTGCCGTGCGTGCTACGATAGCCCTACTATATTCCTGATGTGGCCGGCCGCGACTATTGTGTCTTCTTTGCGATGAAAATTAAATAGGATTTAATCATGAACGAAAAAGAACTGCAAAGCACTATTCAGAGTAAGGTTAGCAGTAAACTTGCACCTTTACTGGCTAAATATAACATGGATCTTACTGAGCTTGATGCTTCTCTTAAATGGAAGCCCATCGTTCTGATACTTGGTAACTATTCATCCGGTAAGTCTACTTTTATCAATGAACTTTTGGGGAAAGATATCCAGCGGACAGGGCAAGCTCCGACTGATGACTCTTTTACTCTGCTTACCGCACCATCAAATGGTGGTGGGGAAAAAGACATCCCTGGAGCCGATCTGGTTAATGATGAACGACTTCCTTTTACCGGATTTAAGCTTTATGGGGAGAAGTTTATTTCTCATTTTCGCATGAAGCAGATTGCTTCCCCGGTCTTTGACAATTTGGCCTTAATCGACAGCCCGGGAATGCTTGATTCTATTTCGGAAAAAGATAGGGGATATGATTATGCCAATGTGGTTAAAGAGTTTGCTAAGCTGGCAGATCTGATTGTTCTCATGTTTGACCCCCACAAGGCCGGGACCATTCAGGAGACCTATAATGCCATTCGCAACACCCTCCCTGATGCGACAGGTGAGGATAGGATAGTTTTTGTGATGAGTCGCATTGATGAGTGTGACAATGTTGGCGATCTTGTTCGTTCGTATGGCACCCTGTGTTGGAATCTTTCCCAAATGACGGGGCGCAAAGACATCCCTCGCGTTTACCTCACTTATTCTCCTCTGGTGGCCGATAACAACGAGGACCATGCCCTTTGGGCGGAGGAACGAGAACATCTTAAAGAAAAAGTTATGGCAGCCCCAAGTCTTCGTATAAGTCATATCCTCCAGGATGTGGACAAGCAGGTTGACGATGTGCGGATGGTGGTAGAGGCGATGTGGAGTTTTGCTGAGGGTGGTAAAAAGATTGTCAGGAAAAACCTAAAAAATTCACTTATCATCGGCGGTTTTGTTTTCTTGTGTCTTGATCTTGTAACCCGGGAGTTCATAGGCTTTCCAGAAAAGACCCTTATTTCTTCCCTGCTCAGCGGCTTTATTCCGCCTGAACAGTTTCTTCTGCCGCTGGGAGGGCTGTTGGCGGTGCTTCTGGTCTCGTTCGCCTGGCTGTCAAAATGGCAGCTCCCTAGGTACTACAATAAATGTCGGAAGAGTGTTGACACGCTGGTTGAAACAGAAACAGAGTATCGGAAAAATGTCTGGGCCAGGGTCAAAAACAGCGTTAATGAACTTTTGGAAAAACCTAAGACGAAAGATCTTTACCTTCCCCATGCAAAAAATATCATGAAGCTTGAAAAGTTCAGCAAAAAGCACATTCAGAAATACTATGAGACGATTCGCAAATAAGAGAAGAGCGGGGGGACCTGTTCTGTTTCTTGTAACGTTTGTCATAAAGAACAAAAAAAGCACAATGGCCAAAGCCATTGTGCTTTTTTTGATTAAACTTCCGGAGGAAGACTCCGGTTGGGTACGGCTGAACAATTATGCTAATTCTTTCATAATAGAGTCGCTGACATCCCCAATGGATGGAGTTCCATCCACAGAGATAACTTTACTGTCCTGTGTTTTGAAGTAATTAACCGCTGCCATTGTGCCGGTCTGGTCATCGTAATAGATATCGTGACGTTTGCCGATGGCCGCCTCATCCTGATCGTCTGGACGTGTTTTTAATTCTCCTCCGCAGACTCGGCATTCCAGGGTGCCATCATCTTTTTCAACGGGCTTAATAGCGTCAAAGGCAATGTGGTTCGGGTGGTTGTTGTCATTTACACAGAGTCGACGTCCTGTGATTCTCAGTTTGGCTATATCCCGGTCCAAGACTATTTCTGTTACATAATCAAGGGGCATTTCTGCATCTTTGAGGGCTTTTGCTAGGGTTTCAGCTTGAACCTTGTTGCGTGGAAAGCCATCCAGAATCCAGCCTTTTTTGCAGTCATCTTCTTGCAAGCGGCTGAGGATCATTGGGATGGTAATGTTATCGGGGACAAGATCACCTTTGTCAATATACTCTTTTGCTTTTTGGCCAAGTTCAGTACCTTCTCCGATGTTTTTTCTGAAGATAGCACCGGATTCTATATGAGATGTCCCATATTTTTTCTGAATAATGGCACCTTGGGTACCTTTTCCGCTTCCATTTGGTCCAAAAACTAAAATGTTCATATTCTCCTCCGTAAATTAGAATTATAAAATAACTAAGGGCTTTCTGCTGAAAAGACAAGGAACATGAACTATTAATTTCTCTATTCTTTCGGCAAGAAGCTCTTAAATTAAGGTGTTCGGTACGTGTGGGATTTTGCAGGGCACTATATACCAAATAGAAATCATTGCCAACAAAATATGGTGGGAGTCGAAGAGAAAGGACTTGCTGCGTTGGCGAGGGGAGGTTTGACTACTTTATTTCGCTTTTTTTCTCGTTACAAAATTCTTTGATTAACAGTTTTCGGTTAGTCAGGTCTATTTTGAAATAGAATGGACTTAACATTAGTACTTTTATTGCTTCACGAATTGTCATTTGGTTCACCTTTCTTGCGAAATGTATGTATCTTGTAAATAGATGTTCCATGTACATAACGTATCGGTGTTTTTGAAAGAAACTTGAATGGGGCCCACTTTTCATTTATATCTACTAAAGGAGATAATAATTGTTTAGGCCGAGAAAGTAAATAAAGGGGAAATAAGAGATAGTGTGCCAGAAAATAGAGGGGAACAAATGCTGCTTTTTTTAGTTTACTTTTTTCTGAAAACACCGATAAAGTATAATAATAACTTGATATTTTCTTTATCAACAACTAAACCTGAATTAACTTGATCGACAAGCTGCTCTCCCCGCAGCATAAATTATACTTTTGTGAGCTAGATGATTTATGGCTGATAGCAATTTGACAAAGAAGGGTGTTCCTGTCTGTAATGAGACTTATATGCTGAAAGTTTCAAAAAACAGGCTGGAGGCAGTGATCTTTCCCAGGGAAGGCGCCGAGGGGATAGGTGATATTGACACTGCGGCTCTTCTTGCAGAGGTCAAGGCCACAGGGGTTGAATCAGGGCTTTTGGAAGCGCCTACCCCTAAAGGAGATGGGTCTTACCTTGTGGCAAAAGGAGAAGCCGCTGTCCATGGGGAAAATGCAAAATTAAGAACCCATGTGAAACCAGCCATTGTTCGTGCCCCGAAAAGTCTAAAACCAGGCAAAGATAACGTTGACTACCGAGAGCTTGGCGCAATAGTCAACGTTCCTAAAGACAAACTTCTTCTTTCTAAAATTGTTGCCACCCCAGGTACAGAAGGAAAAGACGTTTTCGGTCAAAAGCTTACGCCAAAGGGTGGTAAAGACCTGAAGATCAAGATCGGACCGGGGGTCACCCTTTCAGAAGATGAAATGCAGGTCACTTCTGGTGTGGAAGGGAAATTCATGCTGGCAGATGGCAAGGCCGCTGTTTTGACAGAACATACCATTTCCGGTGACATTGATCTGGCAGTGGGCAACATCGCTTTCGTTGGGGAGCGTCTGATAATTAACGGCACCGTCCTTCCTGGTTTCAAGGTCAAATGTAAGCAGGATATCTACATAGCTCAAGGTGTTGAGAATGCGGATATTTCTGCTGGTGGAAACTTGGAGATTAAAGGTGGGGTTATTGGTGCTGATGTAATCTTGAGATCCTGGGGCGATATTATTGTTGATTTTGCTGAAAACATTGGAAAGATAGAAGTCAGGGGCAGCCTCACCATATCCGACTCTATTATTCAGGCTAATGTGAAAACAGGTGGAGATGTTTACGTTTTACAGGGTAAGGGAACTTTGATCGGTGGTAAGTATATCGTTGGTGGGTCTGTCTATGTCAAGGAGCTTGGTTCGGATGCCGAAGTTGTTACCGAACTTAGTGTTGGTATGAACCCGGAGCTTGAAGAGAAGAAAAGGAAATTGGATGAGGAAAAAGCTGTCTGGCCGGTAAAGATGAGTGAGATCCTAAAAAATACGACCGCACTTAAGAAAATGCAGAAAGAAGAGGGGGCTGATTTCCCCCAGGAAAAAAATGAACTTTTGAAAAAGCTCAACGACCAACTTCCTTTTGTTATGGACAAGGTGAATGAGATAACGGTACAAGAAGAGACTATGGACGAGGAGATGGCTAAGACCATAAACGAATGTGTATACGTCTATGGCACTGTTTACCCGGGAGTAAGAGTGAATGTCGGCAGCCACTCCAGGGTGTTGTCAAGTGAAGAAAACAGTGTGGCTATTTACTTTGATAAGACTGAGCATAAAATAAAACTGCGAACCCTGACTGAGGCAGAAAAGGAAAAAGGTTCGACGGGATAGAATACAAATATTCGGCTTACTACCGATAAATAGCTACAGCCTGGAGTTAAGGGTAATTTCCAGCCTACGCTGAATAATTACCTTTTTCTCAGGAGATCTTCATAAGCGCAAGCATTTCACGAACTGCCTGATCTAAGCCGACAAAAGCCGCCCGGCTGATAACTGCATGGCCAATGCTTAACTCTTCAATAGTATCAAGTGCCGCTACCCTTGAGGTGGTCTGGTAGTTGAGACCGTGTCCCGCATTTACCCTCAGACCTGCTTCAAAGGCCTCTTCTGCTGCCTCTGCTACCATTTTAAACTCTTTGTCTCTCTCGCTTTCTGACTCGGCGTCGCAGTATCTACCTGTATGTATTTCAACAAAGGTTGCACCGACATCCTGGGCTGCACGGATTTGCTCAGAGTCTGGGTCGATAAAAAGGCTTACGGGAATTCCTTTTTTGGTCATTCGTGCTATTGTCTTAGTGAGTTTTTTTGTCTGCCCTGCGACGTCAAGGCCTCCTTCTGTTGTTAATTCCAGCCTTTTCTCAGGGACGAGTGTGACCATGTCAGGTCTGATTTTAAGGGCGATCTTGATGATCTCTTCGGTGGCACCCATTTCGAGATTGAGCTTGGTTTTGACGGTTTGTTTGAGGAGATGAACATCTCGGTCGACAATATGACGCCGGTCTTCTCTCAGGTGCACAACAATACCGCTTGCACCTGCCAACTCACAGATACCGGCAGCAAGAACCGGGTCAGGTTCATTGATTCCTCTGGCCTGTCTCAAGGTTGCAATGTGATCGACGTTAATGGCTAAATGGGGCATATTGATTCTCCTATGGAATGTTTCTAGCTTTTCTAATAAAATTTTTTCTTGGTTTTCCATCTCGATGGCATCGCGGTCAGAGAGTTCATGGTCATACCCTCGCAGATGCACAATGCCATGGACAAGAAGGCGTACAGTTCGTTTCCAAAGTGTTGTTTGAAGTTTTTCGGCTTCTCTGCAAGCAGTGTCAAGTGAAATGACAATGTCTCCTAGCATGGTGCCGTTTTGTACCTCTGTTTTCTCAGAAAGTGGGAAGGATAAAACATTTGTCGGTTTGTTTAGTTTGCGGTATTGCGAGTTGAGTTCCTGCATTTGTGGATCTGAAACGAGCAGGATACTTAATTCACTTTTGGGAAGACGGCATATTCGTAAAAGTCGATTTGCAGTGCGCCGCAATCTTTCTTGGTCAATTGGCAGAGGTCCTGCAATATCGGATCTGATCAATACGGGCATATATTAACTCTTTTCGTAAGCCTTGATAATTTTTTGGACCAGAGGGTGTCGGACCACATCTGCGTCGGTAAATCTGTTGATGGAGATGCCCTTAACCTTTTTGAGGATATGACTGGCATGAATCAGACCTGATTTTTGCTTGTCTGGAAGGTCAATTTGAGTGACGTCACCGGTAATGACCGCGTTGGAGTTAAAGCCAAGTCTGGTTAGGAACATCTTCATCTGCTCAATGGTGGTGTTTTGTGCCTCATCTAAAATGACAAAGGCATTGTTGAGAGTGCGGCCTCGCATAAAGGCAAGCGGCGCAATTTCAATGACTTCCTGTTCGATTAGGGCGGCAGCTTTTTCTCTGCCCAGCATATCGTTTAGGGCATCATATAGTGGTCTCAGGTAGGGGTTGACCTTTTGGGCCATATCTCCAGGGAGAAAACCAAGCTTTTCCCCGGCCTCAACGGCAGGTCGGGCCAGGATAATTGAGCCAACAAGATTTTTACTGTAGGCAGCGACCGCCATGGCCACTGCAAGATACGTTTTACCGGTGCCGGCCGGTCCAATGGCAAAGACCATGTCATTATGCCGTATTGCATCAATATAGCGTTTCTGGTTGATGCTCTTAGGGGAAACAATACGACGACTGCTGGTAATGTAGACCTGGTCAAGGAAGATTTCTTTGAGATCAGCTTTTGGGGTCTTTTTTAGTATCCTCAGGGCGTAGGCAATATCTGATGGATAGATGGGGTATTCAGCCCTGATCAGCCCGTAGAGATGATGTAGTAGACTGGTGGCCAAATCGACTTCATGCTGGAGGCCATGCAGGGTAATCTCCTGCCCTCGTGTCTTGATCTGTATTCCGATTGCCTTCTCAATTACAGTTAAATTACTATTCAAATTGCCGAAGAGCTCTTTCACTGCACCAGTGTTATCAAAGGTCAATTTTTGCTGACAAGGTTCACATTTCATAAGCTTGTAAGTTCTTTTTTAGTGCCTTAGCGCTGAATTTCTGCCATAAAAAACACGAAATGCTAAAAAGTATTTTGAAATAAACATGTTACACTCTACTGTTAAGGCACTTATACCCCCTTGTGGGGTGTTAGCTCTGTCTCAATGAGTTTTTGAAAACCCTCCAAGGAGCGTTGACGCAGTTTCTTCCCATTGATGAACACCGTAGGGGTTCCTGTGACCCCGGCCTCTCTGCCGTCACTGTGATCCTTGATTACTTTGTCTTTTGCCTCCTGGCTGTTCATTGATTTATTGAAGAGTGGCAGGTTCAAAGCTAATTCTGTGGCAAATTCGTTGAATTTTTCGTCGCTTAGTTCTCGGTAATTTTCAAAGAGCAAGTCGTGGTATTGCCAGAATTTCCCCTGCTCCTGGGCGGCCACGGCAGCAAGAGCTGCAGTGGCCGCAAAGCGGTGACCGTTGAGGGGGAAATGCTTGAAAACTATCTTTACGTTCTCTGGATATTTGTTGAG
Source organism: Desulfurivibrionaceae bacterium (assembly GCA_030145275.1). Lineage (GTDB taxonomy): Bacteria > Desulfobacterota > Desulfobulbia > Desulfobulbales > VMSU01 > JAQYVV01. The sequence continues at coordinate 43,658 of JAQYVV010000008.1, forward strand.
CACCTGCTCAAATATAGCCCCCAAGGAGGCGCAGTGGGGTCATTGGAAGTCGCTGAAAACGGTAAGAGCTACGACTCCTTCTTCAGCGCCAAGGAAGGGGGAGCCTTCGATATCAATGTTTTTCTCGAAATCTATAAATATTTCCTGCAATTTTTTTGATTTTTTACTGCTCAGGTATATTTTTTCCCCTGTACCAGAGCTGAATATCTGGTCCATATCCGGATCGACATTGATTTGCTGTTTCTCTCCCGATCCTGAGAAAATGAGAACCTTGCCGCCCTCTGCCAGAACGAAGGTGTACTTACCATCTGCAGAGCCTGTCACATCTATTGGCGCCACCACCAGATCGTGGGTTTTATCGACAGTTTGGTAGACTTCCGCCCAACTGCTGACGGCAGACAATGGCAGAAAAGTTAAACCGGCCATGGTCATTGAAATAATAAGTTTTCTCATCTTCAATCCTGGGTTCGGGTTCATAAAATTGATAGTTGTGAGGTAACTATTCAGGTGCACCCCATCTTCGGAGTCTACGCTACCTGCCCATTTGGACCTTCTCGAATAGCACTAGTATGCTTCAAAGGTCCAAATGAACAAATATGGGGCACTCCTAAACAGTTACACTACGGAGTTAGGGGTAGTTTATAGCCCTAACTCTTTAGTTACGCTGTGAAGATATCTATGCTTTCCTGATATATAAGATTTCCCATGAATATTTGCAAGTTTTGGATGGGGTTATGGCAAAAGTATCTCATTTTTTATACGCCGCCCTTATGGATGCAATTAGCTCAGCCGATCTGGCGGGTCAAGATACTCATTAAGAAAAAGGGAAAGATGCTCTGCTTTGAGAGCAGATTTTTTTTGGGACAGGCCTTCCCGGATATGGATCAGGCAACCGCTACATGTTGTGAGAACTACCTCCGCCTCTGTTTTAAAAAGGCCTGCAAGCAGGGAGGAACATATTGCCTGAGAATCATCTGGATGGCATATGTTGAAAAGACCTCCCTGGCCGCAGCACTGCGGGCCGTCTTCAAGCTCGTTCAATGTCAGGCCCTGGATCTTGGCTAAGAGCTGCCGGGGTTCATTAACTATTGGCTTTTCGTTCTTTTTAGGAAAACGAAGATGGCAGGGATCGTGATAGAAAACATTTCTTTGGTTATCTCTCTGTCCTTTGAATTGAAACTCAGAAGAGATGTTTGTAAGTAGAAATGATGAAAATTCACAAACCCTGTCTGCGAAAGATTCGGCTTTTTGCTGCCACTCTTTGTCATCTTTGAAAAGTTCACGGTAAGATCTGAGATGGGCGTAGCAAGTAGCGCATGAGGTGACGATTGGTAAATCGGCGTAGGGCGGTGAGCTGAAAGCCAGAATGTTTTTGGTGGCGAGATGTAAGGCCTCTTGCATGTTCCCCGAAGCGTAGGCTGCCATCCCGCAGCATGATTGTTCTGGAGGAGCAATTGTATCTGTTGCACATATTTGTTTGAGGCAGTTTACGGTAGCCGCGCCAATGTCCTGCATGAGGTAATTTGCTAGGCAGCCGGGGAAATAGGCCGCTTTTTTGGTGTATCCCTCCTCCTGAATGCCTTGCAGTGATTTAATAAATCCTGTTTTTTGGTGATAGGGGTCGGATTCAAAAAGCGCAAGTTTGGTTCGAAGACCACTACTGACTGGAAGCAGTTTGTCTGCGACTTTCTTGATAGTTGGTAAGTATGCAGCTGCCTGTGGGAGAAGAGAGGGGCTGGAAAGACTTTTCTGGATCAGCAGCTTTTTAAAATTTGCAAAACCGCCAATCTTGGCTCCATTTTCCCTGGCGTCAACGATAAGTTCAGGGGTGTTGATGTCTCTGGGACACGCTTGGTAGCAGGCCCCACATAGCAGACACTTTGAGAAAATTTCGTTGTAGTTTTGAGAATGTTCATTAGTGCCAAGCTTAGTTAAAAGATGGATGCGGCCCCTGGCTGCCAATGTCTCTTTTCCTGTAATTTTATAGACAGGGCAGGGGGTTGTGCAGGCACCACATTTGGCACACTTAGTTATTTTTGCCAAAGTAAATAGGCCTTGATGAATGGTTCAAGGTTGCCATCCAGTACGCTATCAACGTTGCCAACTTCAAAATTGGTGCGATGGTCTTTTGCCAGCCGGTAGGGTTGCAGAACATAGGAGCGGATTTGACTGCCCCAGCTGATCTCTTTTTTGTCTCCATGTAACCCCTGCTGGTCCTCCTGCTGTTGTTTCTTTTCCCTTTCGTATAGTTGCGCCTTCATCATTTTCATGGCGGTATCTTTGTTGCGGTGCTGGGAGCGCTCGTTTTGACATTGGGTCACAATTCCTGAAGGTAGATGGGTGAGCCGAACGGCGGAGCTTGTCTTGTTGACATGTTGTCCACCCGAACCGCTAGCCCTGTAGGTGTCAACTCTAAGGTCTTTTTCGTTTATTTCAACAATGATTTCGTCGTTTAATTCGGGGAAGACAAATACAGAGGCAAAGGATGTATGCCTTCTTTTATTGGTGTCAAAGGGGGAGATACGGACCAAGCGGTGGATTCCCATTTCAGAACGTAAATAGCCGTACGCATATCGTCCCGTTACCATGATGGTTACATTTTTCACCCCCGCCTCATCGCCGGGAAGAATGTCGAGGATTTTTGTGGCAAAACCCTTGGCCTCTGCCCACCTGAGGAACATGCGAAGCAGCATGTTGGTCCAATCCTGGGCCTCTGTCCCGCCTGCTCCGGCGTTGATCGAAAGCATGGCGTTGTTGGCGTCATGTTCTTGACTGAACATGCATTCCAGTTCAATGGCATCGACTTTTCCTTGCAATTTGTCTAGCAGCAGGGAGGCTTCTTCCTCTGTTTCCGAGTCTTTCTCTTCGAAAGAGAGTTCGTAGAGCAGTTCAGCCTCTTCCCATATACTGTAACAATTCTCCCAGTTATCAACGCTCTCCTGGATGATCCCCATTTTTTTCTGAATTTGGGCAGCTTGAGCGGTATTTTCCCAAAAATTGGGGGAGAGGGTCTGTTTTTCGAGAATTATAAGGTCTTCTTTCTTTTTATCTAAGTCAAAGATGACTCCGGAGTGAAAGTAAACGGCCTTTTAGATTATCAAGTTTTTGACGTATTTCTGCGTACATGGGGAACTCCTGTTAATAAGTTGAAAGTTGCGAGATGCAAGTTGAAAGGGGGTGCATGCAAGATTGTTGAGGGGCAATAAGTCCGCAACAGTTTTTGCCAAGTTTTACATAATTTTAGTGCCTTATAGCTTAAATCCTGTCACAAAAACCGGGAATTCCAAAAAAGAACAATGCTCCCAATATGTTGCAGACCACTGTTAAGGCACTTATTTCCGGTTTATCCGGATTAGTTGTAATCCTATTCGTATAGGAATCTACTCTTGCCTTCCTTGCAACTTTCATCTTTCAACTTGCAACTTTTTTTTTACAAAAAAAACAATTGGTATAAGTCCAAAGAGACAGAGCAAAGGGAAAAAGTGGCCATACTTGACAAAAGGGCTTGAGCCTTCTAGCAGAGGTAGGTCGGCTGTCATAGTAAAGGGCTCAAAAAGTGGTGAAAGCTCAATTTGGTTGCCCAGTGGATCGATAAAGCAACTTATGCCGGTGTTTGCGGCACGTGCAAGACTTTTTCTGTTTTCAACTGCTCTAAAAACAACCATGGCTAATTGTTGCCAGGGGGCGCTCGACTTTCCATACCAGGCATCGTTGGTCAGGTTCACCAGAAGATTTGCCCCGTTTTGTACCTCTTGTCGGGCCAGATCTGGGAAGATACTTTCGTAGCAAATAAGTACTCCAATCTCTGCCTTATGGCAAGAGATAGGTTCAAGTGAACTTCCAGGGCTAAAGTTACCCATGCTTTGTACGATGGGCATTGAGGAGGGTAGGTAGTCGCTGAAAGGAATGTATTCTCCAAAGGGAACAAGGTGCTGTTTGTCGTATCGTGCAGTTGTGTAAGTCTTTCCATTACTGACAGGCAATTCCATTTTTATGGGGGTAAGTACAAAGGCGCTGTTATAGTAATTGATTGTTTTTGTTTCGGGTGAAATGACAAAATGGGGGGCGCCGGTTATAAAAACTGGGCCATTGGGTCTAAGGATAGATTCTTTAATTTGAGTAAAAAGGGGATGGTCAACAGGGAAAAAAGGCAGGGCGGTTTCAGGCCAAATGAGAAGTTCTGGTCTCTTTTCAGTTATCAGCTTATTTGACATGGAGAGATAGTTCTGAATCGTTTTGTCTTGCAGGGAGGGCAGCCATTTTTTGCTTTGGTCAATATTGCCCTGGGCAATACCTGTTGTTAATTTAGGACTTGTTTGAATTGTTTCTTCAAGAAGAGCAAAACGGTAAGCACTATACGAAAAAGCCGTGGCGAGGATGAGGGCTGCCGGGAGAATTTCTTTTAAGAAAGTCGGTTTTGCGGGCCTTTGGCGATGTCGGATGATTGAAAAAATCATGCAGTTGACAAGGACTATGAGAAAGGTAAGCCCGTGGTGCCCTGTGAGATCTGCCAGCTGAAGGAGCAAGGTGTTCTGGTATTGGGAGTAGCCCAGGTCCAGCCAGGGAAATCCAGTGAAAAGACGGGAGCGGAGGAAATCAAGGGCAACCCAAAGTGGAGGAGCAACCCAGAGTAGAGGGATACTATTTTTTACCCAGGCCAGACCGGCGCAGAAAACGGCCAGGTAAAGGCTCATGTATAGGGAGAGGAGAACGAGGGCCGGAAATGTCAGTAGAGGCGAGAGATTGCCGTATTTTCCGAGGACTATTAGTATCCAGTAGAGGAGCGGGATATAGTACAGGACACCGCTAAATAAACCAATTTTTGCGGCTTTTTTAGGCTGGCACCTGTCTGCCGCCAACAGAAGTGGAACCAGTGCAACCCACATCAATGGGGCCCAGAAGAATTCGCCGGGACTTGCGAAAAAGAGAAGGAAGCTGGTGGCGATGGCCAGGGAAAAAGGCATTTTCTTTGATAATTTGAAAAGAGTTGTATCCCGGCTGTACCGAGCAGAAAAAAGTTAGAGATCAATTAATTAAGTACAGCCAAGATTGCATAACCCCGAGTCCGTAAGCGTTTCAGGGGCACCCCGACGTGCGTGATCGAGCCACGCGATTATACCCCTGTATATCACGGGGCTCGATCACGTGCAGGGGGGTGTTCATGGAGTGCTTACGAGTTAGCAGACCCTCTGGACTTTAACGGTATCTATTCGTCTTTTGCTGGCTGAAATGACCTGGAAACGTAAACAGTCCTGTTGGACATGATCGCCGGTTTCAGCAAGTCTGCCTAGCTTGGTTATGACAAGGCCGCCAACGGATTCATACGGGCCGTCTGGAAGTTCAATTTTGAAAAAATCTTCAATCTCTTCAATGTCTATTTTTGCGTCAGTCAAGATGGTGTTCTCGTCGACGACCTTCCATCGCGTGTTTTCTTTGTCGGACTCATCTGTAATCTCACCAACAATTTCCTCAATAATATCTTCTAAGGTAATAAGCCCTCGCACGCTGCCAAATTCATCAGTTACAATGGCCATATGCATCTTTTTCTTTTTAAAGTCCGGAAGAAGATCCATGATCTTGTGGTTCTCCAGAACAAAAAGGGCAGGTTTGACAATCTCACCGGCTGCAGGAGGCTGATCCTTTGAGGTGCAAAATTGGAGAAGGTCTTTGGCGTGGAGGATACCGGCAATGTGATCGGGGGAGTCTGTATAGATCGGTAGACGGCTGATCCCCTTTTCAATGATCAGGGCAACTAATTCAGGGATGGAGGTTGTGGAAGGCGCACAGACCATCTCTGTTCGGGGAGTCATGATCTCGTTGACCAATGTTTCTCTGAAATCAATGATTGAGTTAAGCATCATCCCTTCTTGGGACGATATAATTCCTTGTTCTTCCCCGTCTTCAATGAGTTCTTGGATCTCATGGCCCAGGTCTTCGGCCGTGTCAGGCGATTTGTCAATGCCGAAGATTAGGAGAATTTTTCTGAAGAAGGAGAAGGGGCTCGATTCGGGCGAGGAGGGTTTGTCTGATTGGTGCATATATGGGGTGTTTAAATTTGTTAGTATGGTTTTGAATTGGTTTTAATTTTCTTATGCGGTAGAGTATACAATAAAAGAGAACATGGCTAACAGAAAAGACTCTTTTACCTAGAAAAAAAATTGACGTCTCAAGGGAAAATCAGTATATCCCCCCTGAACATATAAATATGGTCTTCTTAAAAAACCACTTTCGTTGTTAACAGAAATATAAGCTTTTTATATGAAAGATAAAGTATTGATTGCAAATAGAGGCGAGATTGCTGTCAGGATCATGCGCGCTTGTGATGATCTTGGCCTTGATTATGTGGTGGTCTATACCACTGCTGACGAAGATTCTCAGCACGTCCGTCTTAATAAGGATAACAATAAGGCCTATCGCGTTTCCAGCTATACGGACCCCAATGATATTCTATCCGTTGCCGATTACACAAAATGTACGGCTATCCATCCTGGATATGGTTTTTTCTCCGAGGATTTCCGTTTTGCGCGCAGAGTCACGGTTCGGGATCGTTCTCTTACCTTTATTGGACCAAACTGGGAAGTTATTAAAAATCTTGGCGACAAAATTAACACGAAACGGGTCGCTAATCGTCTCGGCATTCCCACAATTCCTGGTACCGATGGACCCATTTATAATGAAATGGAGGCGGAGGAAGTTGCCGCAGACCTTTTAGAGAGCCAAGCCCAGCAGGGCATTAAAGGCCCTTCTATTCTTGTCAAGGCTGCAGCTGGCGGCGGCGGCATGGGGATTGAAGAGGTCAAGCAGATCGAACAATTTCGCCGGGTCTACAGGCAGGTGCAAAATTACGCTAAACGGCAGTTTGGCGATGGCGGGGTGCTGATTGAACAATGTCTGCGTGATTACAATCACCTGGAGGTCCAATTGGTGTGCAGTAGACATGGAGAGAGAGCCCATTTTGGCACCAGAAACTGTACTATTCAAAGTACCGGAAGGCAAAAGAGGGTTGAGGCGGCCCCCGGTTTTGATAACTCCTGTTTCTCCTACGATTTTGACTCCAAAGAGGTTTTACGAAAAATTGTTGATTACTCCCTGAAGCTGGCTGATCATGTTAATTATGATAATGTCGGAACCTGGGAGTGGATTGTCGCACGTGATGGTCGTCCATATCTGCTTGAAGTCAACACCCGTATCCAGGTGGAAAACGATGTCTCGGCTAGGATCAGTTATCTCAAAGGAGAACAGCCTAATCTTATTCGTGAACAAATACGACTGGCCTTGGGTGAAAAACTAAAATACTCCCAAAAAGAGATCAAATTTAAAGGGTCCAGTATTGAGTTGCGCCTGGTTGCTGAAGATGCGTATCGGGGCTTTGCTCCGTGGATTGGCACAATTACTCAGTTTTCGTTTCCCAAAGAGGATTGGGCTGCCGTTTATACCCATGTTCCTTTTGACAGACCCTATATTATTCCAAGTGAATATGACCCCAACCTTGCTCTGTTATTGGTTTGGGGTGAGTCCATGGAGGAAGCCAAAAAGAGGGCCAGAGCCTTCCTTGATGCTACTGTTATCGAAGGCAATAATGCCAAGGGCGAACCTATTCTGACAAACGTAGCATATCTTAGAGAAAATTTAGACAGGTTGCTTACATTTTAATGCCCTGGTCGCTCAGTAACTTAGCAACACTTATCCCTTAAGCGGGAACAACCAATAGAAGAAAAAGGTGAAATTAGGATGCTGTTATGATCCTAATTCCCACTCCTTATATAATTATATTATGGAAGATATACTAAAACGCCTCACAAACCTTGAAGAGCGGATTGAATACCTTATTCAGATCAAAGATGGTCAAGAGTGGGGCAACATCTCCGGACTTAAGGCAAAAATCGATACTTTTAAGAAGTCATTGTACGATTTTAGCGAAGAACAGATGGAGCTTGAAATGGTGCGTCTAGAGGAGTCCATTTCCTTTCTTGAGACCCGTTGCGAGGAAAATCTGACCTCCATGGACAGAGTGCGTATCGTGCGAAGTCCGTTGCGTTTTTCACTGAAGGATATTCTGGAAAACGTCTACGAAGACTATACCGAATTGGGTGGTGAGGAAGAGGCAAATATAGATCCGGCCATGGTTGTGGCTAAGGCCAATATCATGCGGCGGGTCAAAAACAAATCCTACACCCAGCAGGTCATGGTTATCGGCCATGAAAAGGGGCACGGAGAGGAATACCGAAATGGGGGGTCCAGTAAACCTTGGGGCAATGAAAAGGCCATGCGTTTCATGCTGGTCGCCCAGACAGAGGGGATTCCTATCCACTTTTATGTTTTTACACCTGGTGCGTTTCCGGTGGAGGATTACCCCGGCGCAGGTCAGCAGATTGCCAGGAATTTATATTTGATGTGCAAGCTCCGGGTTCCGATGGTTTCCATAATCTCGGAAGGTGGTTCTGGAGGAGCTGAAGCGGTAGGCTTGTCTGATTTTCGTCTTATGTTCTCGCATGGTTACTATTCGGTTATCTCACCCGAAGGTGCTGCTGCCATAGAAGGTAAAATTCGCGAAGGGGAAAAGCTGCCAAAAGAGATGATTGAGACCTGTGCAGATCAGCTCAAAATCACTGCGCAGGACAATTTAAGGCTTGGTGCCATTGATAGAATTGTCCAAGAACCGCCGCTCGGGGCAAAACGGGATGATTTCACCTTTTTTAAACAGTTAAAGCATGAGATGATGCGTGCGACTGATGAGGTGATATTAAGAACTAAAAGTTTACGGGCTTTTAGGGCCTATGAGCTGAAAGTTAAAAAAGCCGAGGAAGATCTTCCTGTTTTACCCGAGGGAGACGCCAGTATTGAAGAACCACATATTGACATATCCTGGGATCTTCATGACGACGAAGTAAAACGATTGGTTGCGCTCAGGTCCAAGAAATATCGGGCCATGGCAGCAAATGCCTTTAGCACCAAAAGTACCGGTATGGATACACTGATGAAAAAGGTGCAAAACCGGTCAGCCCAAATTTACTACACTTTTCGATATGATATTTTAAAACAGCAGAAAAAGCAGGTTGAAAAAGTCATTAAGGATGTTTCAGGTGAAAGTTCAAGTTTTGTGACACGCTTAACAGCTCCTTTTTCTGCAGCATACAACTTTATTTCTAAAAAACCGGCCGGTCGTCTACTTTCAAGAAAGAGTGCTTCCAGTACCTATCAAAATCTTGAACTTGAATTCGGGGACACCTATACTAGTCCTTTAGCCAACAAAGATAGGACGATCACCTGCCCTAATTCTGCCAAGAATGGCTGTAAAGATCTCTGGGTTCCTGATCTCTACGGTGAATTTTGCGGGGTGTGTGAGAATTGCGGCCACCATTTTCCTTTGGAATACCAATGGTATTTGCAGCATTTGTTTGATAAAGATTCCATCCGGGAGTTTAACGCCGATATTGGGGCGGGAAATCCTCTTAATCATGCAACCCTTAGAAAAAAAATAAAGGCCGCTAAAGCAAAAACTAATCGGCAAAGTAGTAATATAACCTTCCAAGCTAAGGTCATGGGAGTGGAGCTTGTTGTCTCCATGCTGTATAATGATTTTCGTAACGGTACAGTTGGTGCAGCCGAAGGGGAAAAATTCGTCCAGGCCTGTGAGTTAGCAAGACTACAGCGTAAACCGCTTCTTGCTTATATCCACACCACCGGCGGAATCAGAATACAAGAAGGTACGATGGGAGTGATCCAGATGCCCAAATGTACCATGGCCGTTCGCGAATATGTTGACAGTGGTGGTCTCTATATTGTGGTTTACGATAATAATTCCTACGCCGGACCGGTTGCAAGTTTTCTTGGCTGCTCCCATTATCAGTTTGCCATAAGATCATGCCGCTTGGGGTTTGCGGGGCATCGGGTTATTCGCGAAACAACAGGAACGGACCTCCCACCTGACTATCATAGCGCCAGAAATGCCCTTAAGAGAGGGCATGTGCACGGCATCTGGGATAGGCGGGACTTTCGCCGGAATCTCCATAAATCCCTGATGACTATGGGTGGGAGAAATCTCTATTATCGGTAACGTAAGCGCTCCATGAACACCCCGCTGTACGTGATTAGTATGTTGGAGATCATTATCGGGCGCAGATAAAGTGCATCTTCTAAGTAACAAAATCAGCGGCAACGAATAATTTAATGTGAAAACAAGAGGTTGCGGTGAGGGTGTAGGGTGGGCTGTGCCCACCATTACCGGTGGGCACAGCCCACCCTACACAGGTCGGAACTCCTTGTTACTTTTATAATAGAGGCCGGGTTCGCCCGGTTAGTACGCTGAATAGATACTTTTATTATTGATCCAGAACAAACAGGGCTTATGCAAGACGAAATAAATTTTGACGATATAATCTCCAGTTATCGGGCTGATCCTTTTGATTATCACGATGTGTTTGCACCCCACACAGGCGTTATAAAATTTAAGGTGGCATCAGGAGACGCTGTGGAAGGGGTAACAGGTGAATGGCATCATATTCCCGGTACTTTACTGTACAATTTGGAAAGGGAAAGAAACCTCAAACCTATCACCTCTGTTACGAATGGAACTGTCTCTGAGGTGAATGGTGCGCTTGATGGAAAGTTTGTTGAGGCCGGAGAAAAAATTATGACTATCAAGCACCCTCTTAAAAAGAGAGAGATCATTGATAGCATTCTCAAGCAAGTTCTTTATATGTTTGAGGCTCCTGAGCGGGCCAAGTATTTTTTCTCACTTGATATTCAAAGTAAAATTGAAAAATTTGGTCAACGTGCTGTCTCGGTCAAAAAAGGGGATGAGATTTTGACCATGTCACTGATGAAACGAGACACTCCTGTTTATTATGAAGGTGAGGCCGGTATTGTCCATTCGGTTTATTTTCATCCAGGAGACAGCATTGAGCAAGGCAAAGCAATGATAGGTATTTGCCCTCAGGAAAAACTCCCTCTTATCGAAAAAATTATTACCCGTGTCAAAGCAGAATGGGAATGATTTGACCAACATGTCCCCTAATCATGTTCGGCAGATAATCTCGGCTGAACATGGTCTCCGCAGTCAAAAAATTCCACTTGATCTAGTCCAGAAAATTTTTAGATATGGAGCGCCGGTTGGCCATTCTATTGCGGTTCATGAAGTAGCGCCTCGCTGCATGGATCTTGCTCGTGCAGATATCATTCACTCTGAGCAACTGAGTGAATCGTTCCATTCAGGCAAGGTTTTTATTGCCAACCGTTTAACTGGCAGCAAGGGGAGGTTCCAAAGAAGTTGGCATGCACCGGATGGTGGAATCTGGCTGGTCCTTGCCTTGGTCAACACCATGCTTGCCAAATACGCCAATCTTTTGCCGCTTGTGGCCGGGGTTGCCTGCTGTGAGACCGTCCGCCATTTTGGCGTGCCGGCCCAAATAAAATGGGTTAATGATGTCCATGTCGATGGGAAAAAGCTTGCGGGGATTTTGCTAGAGACTATGTCTGGTCCGATTACCAAGGAGGAATACGTCCTTGTAGGTATCGGCTTAAATGTTAATAACACCATATTTCCCGAAGAGTTAGTGGCGTCAGCCGTTGGGATGCGGAACTATCTCCCTGAAAATCTTGATTTGTCTGAGGTGGCAGCTGTTCTTATCGCCAAACTTGCCTGGAACTTTGGTTTATTGTGTTACCAGGAAGAGGCTGAATTGTCGGAGGCATCTGTCGGGACGCTTGAGGATAGGTCTTCTGTTATTCAGTCCTGGACCTCCTTGTCTGATACCATCGGCAGAAGGGTTAATTATGGTTTTAATGTTGTCTCAAATCCGCAATACACTGCTAAAGTGGTTGGTGTGGATAGTACAGGAGCTCTTGTTATGCAGCTGCCTGACGGACAAAAAATTACTGAAGCCGGCGGTGAGATTGTTTATCTCGACTAAGCCCACGGCAGGCTAAGCATTTTAAAATTTATTCTTGAAACGTATTCTTTGTTTCAATCTTGAACTATTCTGCGAGAATTGCATAACATGGGTAAACTCCCAAGCGTAACTATTTAGATGTGCCTTAGATGTTTTCGATCAGGCCGGTCAGCTATACATCAGTATGCTGACCGGCCTGATCGGGCGCAGATGAGGTGCAGCTGAATAGTTACCCCAATCTTTTGATAAGTGGAAGGTAGATTGTATGTCTAAATCGTTAAATGAAAAACTTGGCACTGTTGATGTGCTGTGGGATCTGGATGGTCTTTATGAATCTTTAGATGATACGCTTATTCAGGATGACGTAGATCTTTGTGCCCAGGAGGCCGGGCTTCTCCGTGAGGGCTGTGCCGGTCAATTGGCCCAATTGGAACCGGCTGTTTTTGCCCGTACGGTCAGGCGTCTTGAACGAATATCCATGACCCTGGGTAGATTATCAACCTACGCATTTCTCAATTTTGCCACCCAGGTAAAAAATGCTGAGGCCGGGGCCTTTTTGCAGCAAGTCAAGGAGACGTTGAGCCGAATCAACAAGGAAATTGTGTTTTTCGAGTTGGAGTGGAGCAGAATGGAGCAGGATGCAGCCACACATTTACTTCAGGCTGAAGATACGGCACCCTATCGTCATTATCTTGATAATATACGCAACTATGCTGCTCACCTTCTTTCCCAGGCAGAAGAAACTCTTTTAATTGAACTGGGTCCAGTTGGTCGTGGCAGTTGGACCAATCTTTTCACCAAGGTCATAGGACATTTGCAATTTGGGGAGAGGAGGCGTAGTCAAGAAGAGGTACTGTCTGATCTGTATTGTTCTGAGCGTAAGGTGCGGCAGCAGGCGGCCGGGGAACTTACTGAAGGTTTGCAGAGTCAGCTGCATATTTTCACCCATATTTTTAACACCTTGTTGGCTGATAAAATGATTGGGGATCGTCTCCGCAGTTATCCTTCTTGGCTCAGTTCCCGTAATCTTTCCAATGAACTGAACGATGAAACCGTTAACGCTTTGGTTGATGCCACCACGAAACGCTATGATATTGTTCAGAGTTATTATGGCATGAAAAAGAACCTGCTTGGCTTGGACACCTTAACTGATTACGATCGCTACGCCCCCCTGCCTAATTTGCCTGATCGTTTAGTCTCATGGCAGGAGTGTAAAGAAATGGTGCTGCAGGGATTTAATGATTTTTCTCCAGAGATGGCAGAGATTGCCGCCATGTTCTTTGAACAGAAGTGGATACATGCTCCAATTGTAGAGGGCAAACAGGGGGGGGCTTTTGCCCATCCTGCTGTGCCGGACGCCCATCCCTATATATTGGTGAACTATACCGGTACCCTGCGTGACGTTTCAACCGTGGCCCATGAACTTGGCCATGGTGTGCATCAGTATTTGGCAAAAGAGAAGGGCTATTTTAATAGTAATACACCACTGGTTTTGGCAGAGACCGCCTCGGTTTTTGCCGAACTTCTCATTTTCCATAAACAACTCGGAATGCTTGAAGATGTTAAACAGCGCCGTGCCTTTATTTGCCAGAAACTGGAATCGATTTTTGCCACCGTATTCCGCCAGAGTTCTATGCACCGATTTGAAGATAAGGCTCACAGTGGCAGACGTGCCTTTGGTGAACTTTCATCCCAGCATCTTTCTGAATTATGGCTTGAAAGTCAGAATGATATGTTTGGTGATTCGGTGGAACTTTCCGAGGGGTATGGCATCTGGTGGTCATACATTCCCCATTTTCTAAATGCTCCTGGATATGTATATTCTTATGCCTTTGGTGAACTTCTGGTGCTTTCTCTCTATAAATTATATTTATCAGAGGGGGAAAAGTTTGTGCCTAAATATTTAAACCTATTATCTCAGGGTGGCAGCAAATCACCGTATGAGCTGCTTACTCCATTCGGAATAGACCTAAATGATAATGAATTCTGGCAGGGAGGCTTATCTGTCATTGAAGAGATGTTGGTTGACATTAAGAGTTTATAAACGATGCGGCATAAGTCATGAAAAAGTCTATTGATGCAAGTTTTTCCATAACTGAACAACCTATGATGCTCTCGCAAAAAGTCTTAATCAACTCCAAGATGGCTAAGCATAAAAGGTCGATATACAAGATATAGGTTTTGGACAGGGCTTCGGTGATACATATGGTATGCCGAAGGTCTGTCCAAAAACTATATCGCAGTAGATCGGACTTTTTGCGACGCCATCAACCTATAAAAAGAGATTATTTATCATCTCATCCCATTATCACATGCATCCTGTCACTGTAGTAATCCCCACATATAATCGTTCTGGAATTTTGAAAACTGCCCTTGATTCTGTCCTGAATCAGACCTGGCAGGATTTTGAACTTATGGTCGTTGATGATGGCTCTACGGATAATACTGCGGCAATGATTGCCGAGAATTATGCAAAACGAGTGCGGTATATTTATCAGGAAAACAGAGGTGCTGCGGCTGCCCGTAATACAGGGATTAAGGCTGCAACCCATGATCTTGTGGCTTTTTTGGATTCAGACGATCAATTTGATAAGCGTAAGCTTGAGCTTCAAGTTGCTGCCATGCTGCAAGAACCACAATATCTCGTATCCCATACCCAGGAAATTTGGTTTAGGCGTGGAAAATTTCTGAACCAGAAAAAAAAGCATCGAAAAGAGAGCGGCTATATTTTCGAGAGATGCCTAGAGTTATGCGCCGTTGGCATGTCAACCATAATGGCCAGAAAAAGTCTTTTTGATGAAGTGGGTCTTTTTGATGAAGGGATGCCCTGTTGTGAAGATTATGATCTTTGGCTTCGTGCCAGTGTTAAACACCAATTTTTACTGGTTGATCAACCTCTTACCATTAAAGATGGCGGCCGGCCAGATCAGCTCTCTTGTCTCCACAGGGTTGGGATGGATAGGTATAGAATTAATTCCATTCATAACCTGTTAAATACGGAAAAACTAAAGAGTGAACAGAGAGAATTAGCGGTCAGGGAATTGGTGAAAAAATGTACTATTTATGGCAATGGCTGCTTGAAGCATGGCCGTGAAAGGGAAGGAAACAAATATCTGCAGTTGGCTGAAACGTTTCGTCCAAAGATTGTTTGAGTGTATCTATTCAGCTGCACTTCATCTGCGCCCGATAATGAATTTCAGCATACTTATGTATCGAAGTCTCACTTTGTTCGCTTATCTGCTGGAAATCATTATCGAACACATCTAAAGCACATCCGGAGTCTGCGCTTACCTGAATAGATACGCTTAGGTGGGGGACCTTAAGTTTTACGATTTTCGCCGAATAGTTACGTTTGAGCTAACATTGACATGTTTATTTGAATGAAATGTTGCTTGAATACGTAGAAATAAGTATATAGGTCACAAATTTTCCTTATTTTGAGATAAAAATTATATGAAGTTGCAGATACAATATGTACAACGTGTATATAAGGTCTTGCAGCCTTTGGATATGGAGTAAGTTATGGGATTTCGCTGTGGTATTGTTGGCTTGCCTAATGTTGGTAAATCAACGATTTTTAACGCATTAACCTCTGCCGGGATTGAGTCGGCCAATTACCCTTTTTGTACCATTGAGCCCAATGTCGGCATGGTTCCTGTGCCGGATGAGAGGTTGGATAAACTGGCGCTTCTTGCCAAAACCAAGAAAACCGTTTACGCCCAGATGGAATTTGTTGATATCGCCGGCCTGGTTAGCGGTGCTAGCACTGGAGAAGGTTTGGGGAATCAGTTTCTCGGTCACATAAGACAGGTTGAGGCTATTGCCCATGTGGTTCGATGTTTTGAGGATGATAATATTGTGCATGTCGATGGCAGTATTGACCCAATAAGAGACCGGGATATCATCAATACCGAGCTTATTCTGGCTGATTTGGAAACTGTTGGCAAACGCTTGAAAAAAACGGCATCTATGGCCAAGTCTGGTGACAAGACCTTCAAGGCCCAGCTAGTAATATTAGAGCGCCTGAATGCCATCCTCGACGGGGGCAATCCTGCAAGGATCTTTAAACTTGCAGATGGTGAGGAGAACCAAGCAAAATTTTTAAAAGAGTTGAGTCTGCTTACCTCAAAACCGCTATTCTACGTGGCTAATGTCGAAGAAAGCGACATTACCTCCGGTAATAAGATGGTTGATGAGCTAAAGGTGGCTGCCGAGGCGGAAGGGGCTCCCGTTGTCCTGATTTCCGGTGCAATTGAAGAGGAACTTAGCTCTCTTGATGCCGAAGAAAGAAAGGAATTCCTCGAAGATATGGGGCTTGCCGAATCGGGACTGAACAGGCTGATCAAGGCGGGCTACAAGCTTTTAGGACTGAGCAATTATTTTACCGTTGGTGAAAAAGAGACGCGCTCCTGGACTATCCCAATTGGTGCTAAAGCACCGCAAGCTGCGGGAGTTATTCATAGTGATTTTGAACGAGGATTTATCCGGGCTGAAATCATTTCGTATGATGATTATATTAAATGCGGCAGTGAGGCAGTGGCCAAGGAAAAAGGGGTCATGCGCCTGGAAGGAAAAGACTATGTTGTGCAGGATGGTGACTGTATTAATTTTCGCTTTAATGTATGATATTGGAATCAGGACAGATTTGGAGTAAAACTATGATGAATACAAATAAAAAGCAGCTTGTCTGCCAATCTGTGATCGGAGAGATTACCTCTCCATTGGGTGGGGTGAATCCATATCGCGTCACCCCTGAAGGCCGGCCAGATATTTATCCAGGGGTTGGCGGTATCACCTATAACCTCAGGATTGGTGATGGGGCCTGCGGCCTTTTTGCAGATCATGTGGAGCCTGGGGTCAGTATCAGCAATTTTACCAAAATGGGCGGCCAGGATGGGCCCAATAGGGCCTTGAATCTCTTTTCATGTGCCGGTAATCAAGCAAAGGTGGTCACAGGGGATGCGAAGGGATCTATCGGTAAGGTCACAGGGAAGCACGGAGGAATTGAACATGTTTTGC
This sequence comes from Desulfurivibrionaceae bacterium, assembly GCA_030145275.1. Lineage (GTDB taxonomy): Bacteria > Desulfobacterota > Desulfobulbia > Desulfobulbales > VMSU01 > JAQYVV01. The sequence continues at coordinate 60,568 of JAQYVV010000008.1, forward strand.
TTGATTTTTCCCCTAAAGTACTGGAAAAGTTGGTTATTGGTGACAAGATTCAGATCAAGGCCTTTGGCTGTGGTCTACAGATGACGGATTTTCCTGAAATCCGTATCTGTAATATAGACCCTGATCTTCTTGCCAAAATACCTATTCAACAACTGAAAAATGGAAAACTGGAATTTCCGGTGACCCACACCATTCCAGCTAAAATTATGGGGTCGGGGATTGGCTCTATGCACAGTCACAGCGGCGATTATGACATTCAACTTTTTGATAAGCCAACCGTGCAGGAGTTTGGTCTTGATGATTTAAAGCTTGGAGATTTTGTTGCCATTACTGATGCAGATGCATCTTACGGCAGGATTTATAAAACAGGTGGCCTGGTCATTGGTATTGTTGTCCATTCAGATTGTGTCTTGGCGGGACATGGGCCCGGTGTTATGGTAGTCATGAGTTCCAAAGATGGCCAGATAGTCTCAAAAATAAACAAACGGGCGAATTTGAAACACTATTTTGCAAAAAAATAACTGCCGTCACGAAGTAGTCCGGCAGCTCAAAAATAAGGAAAGAGAAATGCAAGAAGAAAGAGAGCGTCTGAAAAAAATTCTTTTAGAAAAATCATACAGAAAAGGAAAATTCAAACTAAGTTCAGGGCTGGAGTCCGATTTCTATGTGGACGGTAAGCAGACAACCTTGGATGCTGAGGGGTCATATCTATGTGGAAAACTCATTTATGATATTATGCAAAAATCTCCCCAGAAAATATCAGCAGTGGGCGGCATGACACTGGGAGCAGATCCCCTAGTTACGGCAGCTTCTCTAGTCAGTTATTTGGAAAAAGCACCGATTCCTGCCTTTATTGTTCGCAAAGAGTCTAAAAAACACGGAACAGAGGCCTATATTGAGGGACAGAGCAATATGCCAGAAGGTGGCTGGGTTGCCCTTTTGGAAGATGTTGTAACCACCGGTGGAACCCTGATTAAAGTTATTGAGCGCGTCGAAAAGCAGGGCTTTAAGGTTGGACTAATTATTACCGTTGTTGATCGGCAAGAGGGAGGTAAAGAGGCCCTGGCTGAGGCGGGATATTCAATGGAATCAATTTTTACCAGGGAAGAATTACTCGCTTAATCCGATAAAACCGGAAATAAGCACCTTGCCAGAGGGGATAAAGCCCTTTAAGGTTCAAAATTGTACAGGAATTTTTTTAAGTTTCTTACAATATCGACGTTTTTTAGCAGATGTTGCGGACAAAGGGTCTAAAGGTCTCTTATGCAGTGTAAAAAGTGTGAAGGTAAGCTTGAAGTGGCCCGCTCTTGCTGGCGGGTCAGGATGCGTTGTTTGAAATGCGGCCATGAATATCAAATCCATGAAGTGGCTGACCGGCTTGATGCCGAAACAGAAGAGTTTCTTTCGAGGTATCCATCGATTATTTATGATTGATGATCTGTAAGCGCTCCATGAACACCCCGCTGCACGTGATCGAACCCCGTGATATACAGGGAGTATAATCACGTGGCTCGATCACGCACATCGGGACGCCCCTGAAACGCTTACGAACTCGGGTTTATGCCATCTTTGGTGTACTTAATTGATCGCTAACGATGATCTTACTGTATCTTCCCTTATCCCCACTCCAAACGCAGGACGCCGTCAAGTGCCTGGACTTTGGCAATTTTCACCATAATAGTATCTCCTGGCCCAGCTGAAACTGCCTGGCTGGGTGGAAGTTCCCCCTCCAAGAGAAAATCCGTCAGAACGATCCGCACCTTTTTGTCATTTCGTGCTAGAATAAAGGCTGGCCGGAGTTCGTTAACATGGGTTTCCAGATGTTTAAGAATCCAATAACGATGCCGAGATTGACTTACATGGTTGGCTTTGGAAGTGGCAGCCAGTAAATCTGCAGACAAAATATTTAAATCTTTTGTTGAATAATACGACCCTTTTTGTTGCAGGATTTCAGTTAGCTGGATTTGCATAGCCAGATCGAGCATCCTTCTGATGGGCGATGTCATTGTGGTGTATTGCTCAACACCGACTCCAGAATGACGTTTTGCTTTTGTACTGAGTATTCCCCTGGATAGATGCCGGCGTTGCCTGAAATTAATATATAGATCATCCTGGGGCATTGTGAACAACCTTTTCTGAGGAGGGGCTTGACTTCGAAAAAGTCCAGGTTCTTGTCTGACTGCGAGGTACTCTGCCCCCAGGCTGTTTGCCAAGACCATGAACTCTGAGACCATGACTCTCATTTTGGTTTCCGTGTCCATGAGTTTTATGGAAACTGAGTCGTTATTTTCAATTTGAATGGCTACATCGGGGATAGGAATGACTAATGCCCCGGACTCTATTCTATTTTTTCTTAAATTTTCACTGAGCTTCACCAGATCGTGTAGCTCACCGTCTTGTTTGTAAAGCTCTTCGGCCCCTTGATAGGTGAGTTGTCTGGTAACCTTGACAACACTTCTGACTATTTTATGAGATAGTATCGCCCCCTCGGGTGAGATCTCGACGAGAAATGACACGGCCGGTCTGTCTTTTCCCTGAACCAGGCTGAAAATGTTTTCAGATAGGTCATGGGGAAGCATGGGCACCGTTCCATCGGCGAAATAGAGGGACGTTGTCCGTTCAAGGGAGGCTTTGTAAAGTGGCGTGCCTGGTTTGAGATAATGGCTCACGTCAGAAATGTGAATTCCCACCAAGAAATTATCTCCCTTTTTTTCTATATGCAGGGCATCGTCAAAATCTTTGGTTCCAGGTCCGTCAATGGTCAAAAGAGGAAGTTCTCTGAAGTCTCTGCGCGCTTGGCTACAGAGATTGTCCCCATCAAGTTCTTTGAGTTCGGCTGCTTGCTCCAGGCATTCTTGGGGGAATTCCACCGGGATTTTGGAACGCAGCAGAGCAATATTTTCGTTTTTATCCCAAATACCGGCCTTGACCATAATATGGAAAGGATCGTGGGGTGCTGTCAGTTTCGATTCCTTTAGCAGGCTGCGGGCGGTCTCAAAATCATCAGCTTCGGCTTCAAAGAGATAATAATCTTTAATAAGTTCCAGGCAGTGCTCTTTGTCCGGCCAGTTCGGAAGGTCTTTGTCTTGCATGAGCAGGGCCAGGCTGCTGGCACCATTCTTTAAGAGGAGTTCTTTTCGCTCTCTTTCGGACTCTTGGTTCAGGAGTTGCTCAACCACCTCTGCTGAGTGGGCATGTATGTTCCCGTCTTTATATTTAAAATATAGTCTGTCTTTGAAGATGGCCCTGAGAAAGGCCGCTTCATGGTTGTCGGTGGCTAATTCTCCAAAGCAAAGTTCGGTGAGAAAGCGTGTTGGAAAGGAGAGGGGGCTTGATTCACTGGCAAGCTGCCATACCTCTTCAAGAGAGACTGGCAGTTCTAAGGCTTGACGGGTCTGGGAAATTTCAGCTAGGATTGCCAATGTTTCCTGGCGCGATGAAACGTTAACGAAAGCCTGGGATGTGCAGTGAACTACCCTTGCCTGGGGTAGGCTGACTTCTCTCCCGTTTTGATTCAGGAGACGGAGACGTTTACCAGTATCAGCTACTACAGCCGCACAGATAAATTTCCCATGTTCTACGTATTCAATAATTTTTCCAGGGGTTGTCATACAATATTCCTGTTAATATATTTAAACCTGATTGGCTAGCATCATATCGTTGTGATAAAATCGCCTGGTCCAGGTTTAATAATTGACAATTGGTATTTATCCAGTATGACTTGTGAGGCATACGGACTCGCACTGAATTTCAGTGTGAGCAGGTAAACCAACCGGGGAAGAAGCTCCGGTTTCGGTCAAGATAAAGATAAGATGAGTCGGATTACGCGATACAGCATAAAAGGCAAGTAACATAATGAATTTTGAAGAAAATGAAACCATAAAATCAGGAATGGTGGCCTTAGTTGGACTTCCAAATGTTGGGAAATCTACTTTGCTAAATTGTCTTCTCGGGCAAAAAATATCAATTGTTTCATCAAAGCCTCAGACCACTCGAAACCGGATATTGGGAATCGTTAATGGAGATGGGTATCAGATAGTCATACTTGATACTCCCGGGTTGCATGAAGCCTCAAGCGAACTGAACCGGGAAATGGTCAGATTGGCCATGGAGAGCTTAAAGGAGGTTGAAGTTGTTCTTTTTATGGTTGATGCTTCAACTCCAATTCATAAAAAAGATCCCCCACCCACCCGTTATCTCAAAGGGGTAAAAACTCCGGCTTTACTTCTACTGAATAAAGTGGATTTGCTAGATAAGCAGAAAGTATTGCCTTTGATAGAGCATTATGGGAAATTACATGATTTTCAGGCCGTAATTCCTATCTCTGCTCTCAAAAAAGATGGAACCGATCTTCTGATCAAAGAGTTGGTTCAGCTTTTGCCGAATGGGCCGAGGTTGTACCCTGACGACATTCCCACGGATTCAACTGAACGTTTTATAGTCGGGGAAATTATTCGCGAAAAACTTTTTCTCTCCACAGGGCAGGAAATTCCATACTCCTCTGCTGTTATGGTGGACTCATTTAAGGAACGAGAAGATGGTAATCTGACAACAATTCATGCGACTATCTTTATTGAAAGAGACTCACAAAAAGGCATAGTTATTGGGAAAAAAGGCAGCAAACTACAAGAAATAGGAAGGGCAGCCAGGAAAGATATTGAAGTACTTCTGGGACAAAAGGTTCTATTGAAACTGTGGGTCAAAGTAAAGAAAAATTGGACAAAGAATAGCAGCTTCCTAAGAGAACTCGGGTTTTAGGTGTCTAGGAAGCTGCTGGTTATTCAAACTCTCTGGTTTCGCAGAGCACATTTTTTTTATGCAGTCTCGTCAAGTCTGGATTTTTGCATCGCCTGATTACCTGTGGCGGTTAATTCCTCGTTTGTCTGTTCGTTTTGCCCTTTCTTTTCTGCTTCAACAATGTCGTTGAGCCGGTCTTGGGCTGCAGATTGTTCAGGGGCATTCACCGCTCTTGAGGTTTCTAAAGTGGCGGTTGATACATTGTTCACAACCGCTGGGCCTACCTCGCTGGTTTTTCCAGCCTCAGGAATCCCTTGGTCAGCCAAGTTTGGTTCTTTGGTCATACTCATCTGTACTTCTTGCTCCGATTTGCCAGTATTGGCTGCTGTCGCAACATTTGTAGGGTCAATAACCATAGTTTAACCTCCTAGTTTTTTTCTTCCCTCATTATATCATATAAAAAGATGCGGGACAAATAAATCTTGTCCATGTAGCGTGATTGGGTGTTGTTGTGGAAAGGAAAAAGATGTATTATGGCCGTTTTTCTGGATTAACAGGCCCGGTTTACAGGGCATACACTTTCCTTTTTGCAAGGGAACCGTAAGGGGCGCGGATTGTCTTTTCTGTGAATTTTTACGGATATAGAGGAGAATATAATGACAGATGTACGAGTACGATTTCCACCCAGTCCCACCGGATATCTACATATCGGAGGGGCGAGGACTGCTCTTTATAATTGGCTGTTTGCCAAGAAACATAATGGTAAACTAATTCTGCGTATCGAAGATACCGATGCGGACAGGTCAACACAAGAGTCTATTGATGGTATAATTGAAGGGTTGAATTGGTTGGGGATAACCTGGGATGAAGGCCCATATTTTCAGACAGAATTTGCAGATGAGCATGTAGCTTGTGCCCAGAAGCTTCTTGATGAAGGAAAGGCATATAAGTGTTTTTGCAGTAAAGAGGAACTTGAAGAAAAACGGGAATTGGCCCAGGCCGAGAAAAAAGATTATCAATACAATGGCCCGTGTCGTAATCTTAGCACTGAAGAGGTAGCTGAAAAAGAGGCCGGTGGCCTCCCTTATGTGATTCGCTTCAAAACTCCGAAAATGGATGGGGTTGTCGATTTTGACGATAAGGTTCTTGGTAATGTGGCTCGTACCTACGATGATATTGAAGATTTTGTTATAGTTCGCTCTAACGGCAAACCGCTTTACCTTCTCTGTAACGTGGTTGATGACATACGTGACCGGATAAGCCATGTTATCAGAGGCCAAGACCATTTAGGAAATACGGCCCGACAGATTCTTATTTACCGGGCTTTGGGTGCAGAAGTTCCTGAATTTGCTCACATGCCACTTACCCTTGACCTAAAAAAGGCCAAAATTTCCAAGAGAAGTCATGGTGAAATTGTTGCAGTGCAATTTTATAAGGCAAATGGCTTTCTCCCCTGGGCCTTGTGTAACTTTTTGGTTCTCCTCGGATGGTCCACTTCAGATGACCAGGAAATCTTTTCAAGGGAGGAGTTGATTGATTGTTTTACCCTTGAAAGAATTAACCATTCCAATTCAATTTTTAATTATCGAAAAGATGACCCGAAATTTTTTACGGATCCAAAAGCTATTAGCATTAATGAACATTATCTGCGCACCGTTCCAATCGAAGAGATATATCTTCTTGTAAAGAGTGATTTGCAGGAACAAGGATTGTGGAGTGATGACTATGATGGAGATAAAAAAGAGTGGTTTTTGCACACAATTGACCTTATCCGCAGCCGCTTCCATACAATAAAAGATTTTGCTGTATTAGGCCGGGCCTACTTTGACGATGACTATGAGTTTGAAGAAAAAGCAGTCAGGAAAAACATTCTCAAACATGAAGGACTCAAAGAGTGGTTTCCTGTTTTGGCCGATCGGTTTGCAGCCTTGCCGGAGTACAATAAGGATACTGCCGAAGAGGCCATTCGTGGCTATGCCACTGAACTAGAGATCAAACCTGGAGTATTGATTAATGGGGCGAGGACTATTCTTACCGGACGTTTGGCTGGTCCCGGGATGTTTGATGTTCTTGAGGTTCTGGGACAAGAAAGGGTGGCACGAAGGTTAAGAGATGTCGCAAAATTGTACGATGTCTGAGAGAACGTTTTTTGTTAGGTAAAGATGAGAGCGCATTTGTGCATTGAATATAAAAAAATTGATTATTGAAAGATGATAGAACAAGAAAAAAAACCATTAGATTTTATCCGCAGTATCATAGCTGAAGATGTAAAAAACAAGAAGAATGATGGCCGGGTGGTTACCCGCTTTCCACCCGAACCAAACGGTTTTTTGCACATAGGTCACGCGAAATCAATTTGTCTAAATTTTGGTGTAGCCCAAGAAAATAATGGTGTTTGTCATCTGCGCTTCGATGATACAAATCCAGCCAAGGAAGAGACAGAGTACGTCGAATCAATAAAAGAGGATGTGCAATGGCTCGGTTTTGAATGGCAGGATAAAGAATTTTATGCCTCCGATTATTTTGACAGGCTTTATGAATATGCCGTCAAGCTGATCGAGATTGGCAAGGCATACGTCTGCAGCCTGAATGCTGAAGAGGTTAGGGAATACCGAGGAACACTGACAGAAGCAGGGAAAAAAAGTCCATATCGGCAACGCTCCGTCGAGGAAAATCTGGACCTTTTTCAAAGGATGCGAGCCGGTGAATTTGCAGACGGAGCCCATATTCTACGGGCCAAGATCGATATGGCTTCTCCAATTGTGGTCATGCGAGATCCTGCTCTTTTCAGAATCAAGAAGGTTTCCCACCACCGAACAGGCGATAGCTGGTGCATCTATCCAATGTATGATTTTGCCCATTGTCTCTCTGACTCTATTGAGGGGATCACCCACTCTTTATGTACCTTGGAATTTGCAAACCACCGACCGTTGTACGACTGGATTCTCGATGCATTGCAGACAAAATCCCATCCGCAACAGATTGAATTTTCAAGGCTTAATCTGACCTATACGGTTATGAGTAAAAGAAAGCTTTTGCAGTTAGTGCAAGAAGGGCATGTTGATGGCTGGAATGACCCTAGGATGCTTACTGTTTCTGGCTTGCGAAGAAGAGGTTATACACCTGCCGCCATTCGAAATTTCTGTGAGTTGATCGGGGTGAGCAAAAAAGATAGTCGTATAGATATGGGAGTGCTGGAAAATTGTGTCCGGGAAGATTTGAATGATCCCGCTCCCCGTGTTATGGGGGTCTTAAAGCCTTTGAAGGTAGTGTTGACTAATTATCCAGATGATCTGGTGGAGGAGATGGAAGGGCATAATCATCCGAAAAACCCTGATATGGGCACCAGAAAGTTGCCATTTTCCAAAGAACTGTATATTGAGCAAGATGATTTCATGGAAGACCCCCCTAAGAAATTTTTCAGGTTGGGCATCGGACGTGAAGTGCGTTTAAGATACGCATATTTTATCCGCTGTGAAAGCGTTGTAAAAGATGAAACAACAGGGGAGATCATTGAAGTTCATTGTACCTATGATCCGGCAACGCGGGGAGGATCCTCCCCGGATGGCCGAAAGGTGAAAGGGACAATTCATTGGGTTTCGGCCAAACATGCTGTCAAAGCAGAAGTGCGGCTATACGATCGGCTCTTTAACCAGGAAGATCCGGAGGCTGATAAAGAGGTTGATTTCAAGAACTTTCTAAATCCAGACTCTTTGACCGTTTTGTCTGGAAGTATGCTTGAGTCTTGTCTGGCCTCAGCAGACCCGCAGGTTCGATATCAGTTTGAGAGACAAGGCTATTTCTGTTTGGATCCGGTTGACTCACAGGCAGATCAGCTTGTTTTTAACCGAATTGTCAACCTGCGGGACACTTGGGCGAAGGTGAGACAGGGTAAAAGATGAGACAAGTTAAATGTTGAAAGTTGAAAGATGAAAGATGAAAGGTGTCTCAATCCTTTTGCTTTATTATCTATTGTTCCCCACAAAAAAATATATATATTTACTCGTCATTCAGGCCAACTACATGTCTTAATGACGAGTAATGCCCCTGTATATTTTTTCCGCAATTCTCTGTCCAGGTATTACTGAATTTATCTTCTCCCTAGAAGAAAATCTTCAGCTATGTCCACATCGTACTTACTGCCAATGATGAGAGGAACTCGTTGGTGCAGTTCTTCCGGTTCTATATCTGAAACATTTCTTCCGTCTCCGGTTATGGCCCTGCCGCCGGCCTGTTCCACCAAATAGGCAAAAGGACCCGCTTCGTAAAGCAAGCGAAGTTTGCCGCTCGGTTTATCTGGGTTCTTGTTGTCTTTAGGGTAGAGGAAAATGCCGCCTTTGATCAGGTTTCGGTGGAAATCTGATACTAAAGTCCCAATATATCTGGCACTTAGTGGCCTGCCGTCCTCCTTGTTTTCCTCCTTGAGCCAATTGATATAACGGCGCATGTTTTCGTCCCAGTATTGGTAATTACCTTCGTTGGCGCTGAAATAAATACTCTTTTCCGGGGTTTTGATATCTGGGTGGGAGAGGAAAAATTCACCAACACTTGGGTCGAGGGTGAATCCTTGTACACCTTGGCCTGTACTGAATACTAGCATGGTACTTGAACCGTAGATGATGTATCCTGCCGCCACCTGTTCGGACCCTTTTCGGAGAAGGTCTTCAAGATTTCCTTGACCAGAGGCAAGAGATGATTTGCGGCGATGAATTGAAAATATGGTGCCAACGCTCACGTTTACGTCAATGTTAGAAGAGCCATCCAGGGGGTCAAACGCCAGGGTGTATTTTCCTTCATATCCTTCATTTACGGGGACGATTCCCTCTTCTTCTTCAGAGGTCATCACACAGATATAACCACTTTTCGCCATGCGTCTTTTAATGGTGTTGTTGGCGAACTCATCAAGTTTTTGGACGCTTTCACCTTGGATGTTGGTCTTTCCTGACATTCCGAGGATATCAGCAAGCCCTGCCATATTCACTTCTGCTGAGATGGTTTTGGCAGCAACTATAAGTTCAGAAAGCAGTCCGGACAGTTCACCTGTGGCTTCTGGGTGCATTCTCTGGCTGTCAATAATGTTTCGGCTAACAGTAATACCTAAGGGGCGATTCATTTTATTCTCCTAAATTTAACATCAAGAACTTATTTGGTCTTTTGTTTAAGTGGTTTTTTTATAAAGTGGTAAAGGTGCCTTTCTATTCAAGAGTTGTCAAGACTAATTGTCTACAACGACACGGTTGACTTGGTTCATGTTAGTTTGTCCCGCTAGCATTTTATAAATGCCATCCATGGTAAGAGTTCTCATGCCGTCGTCTATGGCTATTTTTTTCAGTTCATCGGCATCTGCTCTATTCCGGATTGCATTTTTTACCTCAGTACAGCCAATGAGTAGTTCGTGAATGGCAATTCTTCCCCTAAAACCTTTGTCGTCACATTTTTCACAACCGTTTTCACGCATTAAAAAAAGGTTTTCCTTGTATTCCGGAAGCTTGTCTTTTTTGTAAAGTTCAGCCCCATAGGCAGCAACAATAGTGTCGTACTCTTCTTTGTCTGGATGATATGATTCTTTACAGTGCTCACACAGTCTCAATGTCAGGCGCTGGGCAAGTACCCCAAGAAAAATGTCGGCAAAATGAAATGGTTCAAGGCCCATTTCTACCAGGCGTATTATCGTTTCTGTAGCAGTATTGGTGTGCAAGGTGCTGAAGACCAGGTGGCCTGTAAGAGAGGATTCAACGGCTATTTTTGCGGTTACTCGATCTCGCATCTCGCCTATCATGATAACATCCGGATCTGCCCGCAGAAAAGACCGGAGGGCCTCTTCAAAGGTTAAGCCTATCTTTGTGTTTATTTGTACCTGCCTTAAGCCTGGCTGGGTGATCTCTACAGGATCTTCAGCTGTCCATATTTTACGATCCGGAAGATTGATGTGGGCTAGAGCTGAGTGAAGCGTAGTTGTTTTACCTGAACCTGTGGGGCCGACGCAAAGAATCAAACCGTAGGGTTTTTGGATTATATTATTGAAAAAAGTATAATTTTGCGGAGTGAAATCCATACTGTTTAGATCAAGAGGCTTTGATCCAGAAAGCACGCGTAGGACAGCATCTTCCAGCCCCCCTACGGTTGGGGTAATTTCAACTCTGAATTCTATTTTTTTGTTTGCGTAGCGGATAATTATTTTGCCACTTTGCGGTCTTCGATGTTCAGCAATGTCCAGATTTGCCATGACTTTAATTCTTGAAACCATGGCCTTGCCGTACATCTTTGGAATTGTATGACCTAGGTTGCAAATACCGTCAATTCGATAGCGTACTTTTACGGGTGCACGACCACTTCCTGGTTCGATATGGATATCAGATGCATTTTTTTTGTAGCCATCAATCAGAATTTTATTCAAAATGCGAATAAGTTTTGAATCTGCCTCAGTAACGGAAAAGTCATCTTCTTCTTCAAGGGCAACTTCGTCTTCGCTTATCTCATCAATAATGTCGTCAACGTGGTCTTCAGCTTGATGATAAAAGTTATTAATTTTAGCGGCAATATCCGTGCTGAGAGCTGTGACCAGTTCGATTCTCCTGTTTGCATGAAAACGAAGAGTATCACTTAAGGCAGCGTGATTGGCGGGGTCGGACATCGCCACAACCAGATGGTCTCCTTTATCTTCAAGGGGAATTATTTGCAGCTGTTTGACAATCGCCGGTGATATTGCAGATATAGCCCTCTCTGAGGGATGCAGATCTCTTATGTCTATGTATTCCAAATGGAATTTGGAGGATAAGGCAACTAGAATTTGGTGTTCTGAAACTAAACCCTGCTCAATAAGCATTGAGCCCAACGGTTTCTTTTTATTGTTTTTCTGGAAGGCTAGGGTTTGATCGATCTGTTCTCTGGTGACAAGTTTTGCGCTGACAAGGATATCTCCTATTTTGGCACGGGCATGCACTTTTTTCTGCAGCATTCGCTGAATTGTCTGATCGATTTCCTGTTTGGGGATACCTTGTTGTTCAGTGAGGATTTCTCCTAATCGCTGACTTTGCAGCCTTTTTTGTTCTGCAAGGGCCTTGTTTATGTTTTCTTTTGAGACTGTTCCTGATTTTTCTAAGATTTCACCAAGTTGGGAAAAAAGTTTTCTGGACCGAGTCCCTACAAATGAGAAAAAAAGGAAACGAAATTCGTCTTTTTCTTCAATGGAAAAGGCAAAAAAGCCAGTTTGAAATTGCTGGTTTTCTGGGACTCTAACGAAGTAAGTAGTTCCAGCTACTGTTTCAACCTCTTCTAATTGCGCTGCGGCATGTTTTGCTGGAGCCCACTCAGGGCGGGTTTTCATTCTCAAACAGCTTATTTCAGATAGAGGAAAGGCCCTTGCTTTGGCTTGCTCGGGCAGGGTGAGGCATACTTTATTGTCTTTGGGGGAGAATGGTGTGGTTAGCAAGGCTGGAAAGCTGCGCCGATCCATCATTTCTAAAATTATTTCGTTAGTCATTTTTAGTACCTTGGCAATCTTTTTATTAGCCAATATAACGAGTGCAATATAAATCGTATTTTTTACACCCCCCAAAGGGGTATTGAACTGGGTGGCAAGAAATGAAAAATGTAGATTTATTTAAATGTGTTGCATCTACTGTTAAGGTACTTAACCATCTTTTCGATTCATTTGGTTAGCTGTTTATAAAACTTTGCAGAATCTTTTCTGTTTCTGGTTGATTATTGGGCCGAGGCCTGGATGTTCATATAGGCGATGCAAGCGGCATTATTTCCTAGCTTGCAAGCGTTGTTCAGGTCCTCCATGGCATTTAGGTAATCGCCTTTGTTTTGCCACTCTAGGCCTCTGTGGTAAAGCGCTGAGTTACTTTCTGGGTTAATTGTTATGGCCTTTGAAAAATCGGCTATGGCCTCATCTCGAAGGCCTCGTTGGGAATTGGCCCTACCTCTGTTGATATACGAATCCAGGTGGTCAGGCATTAGTTCAATGGACTTGTTGAAATCGTTGATCGCATCTATGTATAGGTTATTTAGCATATTGGCCTGGCCTCGCTTGCTATAGGCTTCGCCAAAGTCAGGGTCATATTTGAGTGCCGCAGTGAAGTCGGCAATGGCATTTTCAAGTCTTCGGTATCCCAAATGTATAGTGGCTCGATGAAAGTATGCTGTTGGGTTTGAGGGGGCTACGGCAATGACTCTGGTGAAACTTGTAAGTGCCTTTGCTTCTTCGCCGTTTTGCAAATCCAGTAGACCTTGTTGAAAAATTTGTTCGGTCTTTTCCTGTAATGCTTTGTGGGGGGTGGGGGTAGAATCTTTTTCTTTACCCTTTTTGGCGATACTTTCCGCTTTAATAAAATCTTGTTGGGCTTGCTCCTTTAGACCCATCTGCTTCCGGACGATGCCTCTGTTTGAATATGCCTCGGCAAAATCAGGATTCCAAATAATGGCCTTGTTGAAATCTGCAGTGGCCAAGTCAAAAAGCTGTTTTTTAAAATATGCTGTTCCGCGCCGGTTCAGACTTTTAGGGTTGTTCGGGGACAGTTTCAAGGCGGTGGAATAGTCGTTAATAGCCTCGTCAAGTTTATTTGTATGCAGGAAAATGTTTCCACGTTTATAGAATAAGAGTGGATTTTGTGGCTCAAGTTGAACTAGTTTTGAATAGTCAGAAAGAGCTCCTTCCATTTGTTTTTCTTGCGTCTGAATTGAAGCTCTGCCAATGTACGCCTTGATGAAATTGGGGTCAGCTTCGATGGCCTGTGAGTATTCGCTGATGGCGTCTGACAAAAGCCCCTGCTTGTGAAGAGTATGCCCTCTGTCAAAAAATGCCTGGGCATTATTGTTTTCTACTGTATCGGCTTGGAGAGCGGCTCCAAGAGAGGGGAATGGCTCGGCTGGGGGGGGAAGTGTTGATAGATCTACAACGATGTCTTCTTCCTCCTCCAAGGCTTTAGTTTTTGCAGTCTCTTTGGCCTGTGTTGACGAATAGGGACTCGGGAAAACTGATTGGAGCGGTGCGAACTCTTCTGGAACTGAAATGCTTCTTGAAGTCTCTTGCCCACCAATATGCGAAGGTAATGCTTTTTGGAGCACTGCATATTTGTGATGTTGGCGGGCCATATTATGAGAGTCATCCATGCCTAAACAGTTTTCGTACGCTGTAGCGGCCATAGAGAAAATACCTTTATCATGAAAAAAACGGCCCTTTTGGAAAAAGGCATCAGCTTGGATAAGCTTGAGGGTATCGATGCTATACTCATTTGAAAGCGCATCAGATAAACGAGGATTCTTGCACCAATGAAAGATGGCGTAGGTGATCATTGATAAGATACAATACGAGAGGAGTACTCCTCCAATTGTGTATATTAGAACCATTTACTTCCTTTCCTCAAAATAATAACAGCAAGCAGGCAGGCAGATTTTGAATAAGAGATGTTTTTTGGAAATTATCTGCTGTTAATTTTATTTTTTTGGATCTGTGTTTGCGAAATAGAAAAAATTCCGGTCAAGCCCTGTCAAGATCGTTGCCTTTGGGTAAACATCTTTTGAAAGTTGGGCCAGTCTTGATTCCGCATCTTTTTGTTTTACAAAATTTTCCTCGAGCAAAATATCGAATTGGAAAACTCCATGGCCACTCCATGAAGGTAATATGATAAGTTTTAAATCTTCTTTTGCGTATATCCTCAAGTAGCGATAGGCATCTTGAAGTTTTTTGATGGTCACAAGGTGAATCCAGTGGGTTTCCTCTGCTTCAGGAGTAAGTTTAACACCCATGGTTGGGAATATAATTTGATCACCAATGCTGAGCATATGCTTGTTGCTAATATGGGGATTGTTGGCTAGTACTTTTTTGCTATTGCCTGGCGTGAAACTATAGGGTCCATAGATTCTGCGGATCATGTCTCCTAAGGTTTCCTGCTCAAAGACAGTTATTGCCCCAAGGTTTGGAGGAAGGACGGTAGGGAGAGTTTTGCTAATGCTTTTTTGAGTTATAAGCGATGTCGTTCGCATCTTCTTGGGTAGTAGTTGAACTTGTGCTGGAGGGCTTTTTTCTTCTTCCGGTGGTGGCTGTAGAGCTGAAATCTTTTCCTGCTTACTTTCCGTTTGCAGAGATTTTAGAATGTCGACAACATGCTTTTGGGTTGAAATCTCTGGCTGGGCTACCTGTGTAGGAGGTTTAACTTCTTCTCTGTTTTGGGAGGTAGATTCTGTGGCTGGAGTCTCTTGGGCTATGGACAGGGGGGGCTTTGTGTTTTCTTGGGCAGGCAGGGGCAGTTGCTCCGAGACTTGCTGCTGGCTAGTTGTAGTGATGAGAACCAGAAGCATAATAGATACCGCAGCCAGGGTCGCAAATTTTATTTTATCAAATTTTTTGACCTGTTCCGGGTAAATTTCTTTAGCTGCTTGACGGCAGAGGATGCCGCCTGCCTTTTTCCTGTCTTGAGAAATTTGATTTACCAAGGTGAGGCGAAACAGGCCTATAATCCTCCCTGGGTTTCCGCCGCCATGATAATACAGGCTGTATAACCCGACTGGAGAAAAGAGGGAATCTAAGCCAAGGGCCGACTCGGCTTCAGTTAGATAGTAAACAAGTAAATTTCTGGCATCAGCAAAGCCTATTTTTTTAGGGAGACTAATGATATTTGAGCTTTGGGAAATATTGAAATAAAGACCGATCTTTTTTATAAATATTTCACGGCCAAAAAACACAAACTGGAGGCTTCCTGGGCTAGATTTTTCTCCGAATAGCTCTTCTAACACCTCCAGGCAATATGAGGGGAGTTGTTCCGCCTGGTCAATAAGGATAATGTTATTTCTACTATTTTTTTGGGGGGCTTGGGATAGAACAGTTTTTAATTTATTTAGCAGGATTTTATCATCCTGTTGGTCAATTTTAGAGATACCTAGTGTTTCCGCAAGTTTTCCTAGGAAAACCTTTTTACTTGAAATCCATGTTGTGGAAGCGTTTATAACCTGGGCGTTGCTTAGTTCAATGGAGAGTTTTCGTTGCAACTGCAGAAAAAGGGTTGTTTTGCCTGAGCCAATATCGCCAATAACAGCATGCAGCGGCTGCTGGCTGGATTTTACGGCCATAACAAGATTGTTGAGGCATGCTGTGTGGGGTGCGATTGGGCAGAACAGCTCCGCAGAAGGTTTTCCTAAGAAAGGGTCTTTACTGCAATTTAGTATCTGGAAATATTTCATCGTCAAACGTCTAATTTAGGTGACCGTCTTATTGAGTTTGATGTGCCATGGCTCAAATCTGACCCCGAGCATATTGTCTTGCGGGTACCTGAATTGGGCGTATCCCATGGATATGAGATCGTGGTATACCTCGGTGGTGGTAAATCGGCCTGTGAAATTTGCAACTCCAAAATTGACCTGCCCTACGTCGAAATCACCAATACCGTGAAAAGAGTAACCCGGAGGGGCTAGAGATCGGGAGGCGAGGGAAAGGTTGCCATTATTTCTTACGGTCTTATTGAGAAAAAGCAAAAATTGTTTAACGATACCCCTAACCCCGGAAGTTAAAATGACATTGTCACCTAGTTCTTTTTTGATTTTCTGATATGTTTCGAGAGGGGCGCCACAGTACAGGTAGTGACCGGTTCCATGCACCTTTTTTGATGCTCTTTTGTCAATTTTGTCAGTGAAGCCTGGCAGTGGTTTGACATCGGCAAAACCGTATCTGGCAGCGTCCGTGGAAAAAATATTTTCCATGAATTCTAATTCAGGTTTAGGAAAACGGCCTATTCTTGAATAGGTACGGGCTGTTTTTATCGCATCATCCACGCTAAGTAAGTGAAAATTGCCATAACCAACAGTACGCTGCAGCCGTTTCAACCTGGAAACGGTGGAGTCCAGGAGGAGAAGGTCTTTTTTTCCCAGGCAGATGTCGTTGGGGTGGGGTCTGTTAAAGTTCCGCATTTTATTGAGGTAGTCTTTGACATAACTGTCATTGTCCATCACCTGATGGCCTGACAATTTTCTTACCTCTTTTGCAAATATTTCAGGGGCATCATGCCCTATTATTAAACAGGCAAAAAAAGCCTTGATAAAGTCTCTTCTTTTCATCTGGTGTAATTTTTTCCTTTAATTATATCTTATTATTGGATAGCATTGTGGGGCTAAATTTGTCAAGATAAATAGTAAATATTACAGAGGAATAGATTATTTTGAAGGTGTTTGGAACATTATGTGAAATCGCAGTGAGGATTGGCGTATTTTTTCTCTGTATGGCAGCTTCTGCTGCGCAGGCTCAAATTGACCACCAGGTCTTTTTTGCGGCAACTGATCATGAACTTAACGTTTATCGTATAACCGGCGCCGAGCCAGGCAATACGATGATGATTATTGGAGGGATCCAGGGTGATGAGCCGAGTGGCTATATAACTGCGGACTTGTATGCGGATATAAACCTTCGCAAGGGAAATCTTATTGTTATTCCCCGGGCCAATTTTTACTCTATATTGTCGAAAAGTAGAAATGGTGCAAACGGTGATATGAACCGTAAATTTGCTGAGCAGGGTGCGGGACAACGGGGGCTTGAGGATGAAATTGTTGCTGTCCTCAAAAAACTGATAAATGAAAGTGATGTTCTTGTTAATCTACATGAGGGGTCTGGTTTTTATAACCCGCAATGGGTCAGCGATGATGAGAATTCAAAGCGCTACGGACAATCGATTATTTATGATACTGAGATATACATAGTTCCGGAAACGGAGCGGGAAATCAAATTGGGTCTCTTGGCAAGAACTGTCGCACAAGAGGCTAATAAAAGGATTGCAAATCCCAGGCACCATTTTCGGACAAATAATCACGATACCTTGTCGCAGTCATCCAAACACACGGAACAGCGCAAATCCGCCTCTTATTTTGCCCTGACAAAAGCTAATATCCCCGCCTTCGGGATCGAGATATCGAAGATGATCTTTGACCTTGAGACAAAGATCCGTCTGCATAAACTGGTGGTCAATGTGATGATGGAGGAGTTTGGCATTGAGCTTGACGCTCCTGGAAGAGTTCTCTCTGAGCCAAAACTTGATTACCTCCTGGTCCAGGTGAATCAGAATCATCCGTTTGCTCTTTGTGATGGGACGACTCTTGCCTTGCGGTCTGGTGACAAGGTTACGGTTAGGGATGTAATTGCGAATTACGAAAGGGGATTGGTTGCCGATATTGCTGGTTTTGGCAAGGCGAATGATATTGATCGTACCCTCTCTTTCAGTCAACCTACCAGGATAGTCGTCCGGAAGGATTCGGCTGTTTGCGGCTGGATTGACCTGGCCCATGACCAAACGGTAAGGGACGAAAATATGGCGGTCAGGGACTTCGTTAGCGTTGAAAAGTCTCTGTCTGTCGCCGATCTTAAGGCGGAGTCTCTGAGCGTAACTGTCAATGGAGCACCGCAGCTTGTTGCAAACAGTGGAACTTTTCTTGTGCCCACCGGGGGAAAGTTGGTTTTAGAGAAGGTGAAGACCAATATTGATATGCTCAATGGAGAAGTCGTGGTCAATCTTAAGGGGTTTGTGCCCCCTAGGTCGGTAAATGATGGCAATGATCTCAATTTTCCAATCTCTCTTCGGCATGATTTATGGCAAAAATATTCTGAAAATGGCAAAGGGAGGCGATATCCAATTATTGTCACCTACTTGGATAAGCCTGTTGGAAAATTTATGCTTGAGCTTGTCGATTAGTGTCGTGTCATGTGATAAATGACAGGACACTAAGAACAATGAGTTAATTTAAGGCATCATCCTTCCAGTATTTCGTGCCTTTAACTGTTGCCTGAAGAGCTAGGCCAGTCTCTGTTAATTGATATATAGTTATATTATCGATAGTAGCCTCACCAGCAGCAGCCATCCCTTTGTCACTTGCCTTAGCTGCCGCATCAGCTTGGGCCCCAAAAGCCCAGCCATGTTCAATAAAACGTTTCATGGTGTTAGCACTATGGAACACGAAAACAGCCCGGAAGTCTTTGGCGCCTAAGCCTAAACCGATGCCAACCTCACCCATTTTCATAAACGTGTGTTTTCCCGTCTTATTATTTTTGACGACACCATATCCGCCACCGAAACTGGCAAAAATAATATTGATATTAACATTGCTGAATACGGCATAACCTGGGGCACTGGAAAGTTGAGATTTAACGTCTGGTTTTAGTTTATAAAGATCTGACAGCACTTCATTTTTCATGGTGAGAACGGATTGACGCTTGTCGGATGCAGTTTTACCACCAGTGGTAACACATCCCAGAATGCCTAAGGATAGAATTATACAAATTACGGTCGATATTCGTTTCATGTCTGGCCTCCAATTTCTAAGATATATTTGTAGGGGTGCATTGTATCCCACTCCACATACTGGGGATAATATAAATGGACGTAGTGGTAAACAAAAAAAGGACGTAACTATTCAGCTGCACCTCATCTGCGCCCGATCAGGCCGGCCAGCATACTGATGTATAGCTGACCGGCCTGATCGAACACATCTAAGGCACATCTGAACAGTTACGCTTGGGAGTTTACCCATGTTATGCAATTCTCGCTGAATAGTTACAAAAGGACTAATAAGCTTATTTTACCTGAAAGTCCTTATGTATTTATTGGTGCCCCCGGCATGATTCGAATATGCGACACCAGGATTAGGAAGATTCAAGGCTGTTATTCTATAAAATACCAATTTTTCCCAAATCCAAGAATATTTAACTGGACTACCTCTCCAAAATATATATACTGATGCTTAGGGAGGAGTCTAACTCTTACATAAAATACGGCATCAGTAACGTCCGCATACTTTAATTCAGAGACTCTTCCCTACTATTTTTCTTCCTTCAAGAATCCCAAAGTCCAAACCGTAATCCAGCTTCATAATCCCCTGCCGAGCACTAGCTCTGGTTTCAGAGCCTTTCTGTATATCCAGTCACCCGAAAAAAGAAAAATTTACAACTGGAATACTTAACCAAAATGATTACTCTATACCTAAAGGGGAGAGAGTCTAACACCTCTATATAATACGGCAGCAGCAACGCATCGTATACCTTTCCATGGAGGCTCTTTTCCTATATATGATAGGCAGGGCAACAGAGTCGTTGGACTATGCGCTTAGCTCCTTGACATTAAGGCAAAGTAAGCGGGGACAACGAGCAGACTCCCTGCCTTCTTTTTATAAGAACACATCTTGACAGAGCAAAATCTGATATTAACACCATTCTCATTTAAAAATTTTGTTGTCTTGCTGCATACAGGGGCTGAGGTCTTAAAAACAATGTTTGTGCCTGGTCGCACTTCTTTGAGCTTGTTTGCTTTATCTATGATTTTCTTGCCATCGGCCATAACGATCCGGCTTTTACGGTCTATGACGATAGCTAAAGTATTGCCATCAAGCATCTCAAGGACTGTTCTGGTTGGTAGTCCAAATTCTTTTGGGTCTATAAAATCAGGCATGATGCCCCCTTTTGCTGGCATGACAGGTTGCTGTACAGTTTACTTACACCATGTTCTAAAATAATTACCAACCGAATTGATGTTGGTCCGGTCAAATCAACCCAACTTCCCACATCTTCCAGAAAGATTTTGCTGTTGCCCATAAATCAGCCAATGCGTCATGGGCCTCTTCAATGTCAAATGCAAACAATTTAATATGTAGCTCAGATAACTTTTTCGCTTTGTGGCTTCAGCTTCTGCGGGAGTGTTCATAATCCTACGACTGAGAGGCTGTCTCGCAAATGAGGGCGAATTCCTCCGGGTCCAGGCTTGCTGTCCCTACCATTAACCCGGCCACACCAGAAATTTTTAGATACTCGCCTGCGTTATCCCTATTAATTGATCCACCATAAAGGATGGGACTATTAGGTGCGATCCTCTGGATTTCTTCTATCGCCACTTTTGTCTTTGCTGGAGATTGAGGGATGTCAATGCCAACGGCTTCAACTGGCCCATAGCCAATAAACAGATCGTCAAGATCTTCTTCGTCTAAGGCTGCAATCTGAGACCTCGAATAGGGTTGGTCGACACAGACTATTGGCCTGAGGTTATTGGCCTGAGCCTCGCTAACTTTATTGGCAACATCCTGATTAGTTTCATGAAAATAACGCCGACGTTCCGAGTGACCGAGAATAGCATAACCAACCAGGTTTCGTACCATTTCAGCAGTCATCGTCCCTGTGTAAGGGCCAGGGGGGAATGGTGATATATCTTGGGCTGCCAAGGTTAGATTGACTGTCTTGTATTTCTGTAATTTGTACCAAATGGGGATGAGATATAGTGCTGGTGGGGCAATGATCACTTCTACCTGAGGATGGGGATTGTACAACTGACAGAATTTTTCAATCCACACCTCGGCTTCGGGCAGTTTTTTGTGGGCCTTCCAGTTTGCCAACACATATTTTGTCATAACGATACTCATAGAGAAAGGAGACACAAGAACAGGTCAAACTCCTTAGATAGTATACGTAACAAAATAAAAAATGACTATATGATATAGTCTAGTCATAACGTCCTGTTTTTTTAACAAAAGGAGGAGGTCATGACTAAAACAAAAGCATCTGAAGATTTCAACAAATGTGAGAGAGCCAATTTAGGCTT
>JAQYVV010000061.1 GCA_030145275.1 Desulfurivibrionaceae bacterium
AGCCTGTAGGAAAACCCTAAAACACTACAAAAAAAGGTCATTTTATAGTAAATTTATTTCTCTTTATTGCAACTAGACCGCTCAACCTCTGCACCAGGTATTGCAAATGGCGAGATACAAACCTTACTCATATGCCCAGGGGCAACTCATCCCTGTTATTTTCTCAAAACAGATCCTGCCAGGCACCTTTGAGTTTGCCCTCAATCAACTCATAGACAACAAGCTCGATCTCTCCATCTTCGATAGTCGCTTCCGCAACGACAAAACAGGATCTCCAGCGTATGACCCACGGATACTCCTGAAAATCATCCTATTTGCCTATTCGTGTGGCACCACCTCAAGCCGTGAAATCGCCAAATTGTGCCAGCAGAATATTATCTTCATGGCTCTCTCTGCCCACAGTTGCCCCCATTTCACCACTATTGCCGCCTTTATTTCATCTATGGACCAAGAGATCATCACCTTATATAAGGAGATCCTACTAATCTGCGATGAGGCTGGCCTAATCGGTCGAGAGATGTTCGCCATCGATGGTTGCAAACTGCCCTCCAATGCCTCTAAGGAATGGAGTGGCACCAAGGCGGACTTTCAAATGAAGGCCTTGAAACTTGAGACGGCCATTGAACGCATCGTGACCAAACATCGGACCACCGATGTGTCAGATGAGCCCAGCGCCAAAGAGATCAGGGAAAAGAATGAGCAGTATGTCGATACCCTGGACAGGCAACTGCGGAAAGTGCGATCCTGGCTTGATGATAATGATGACAGGTCAGGCAGCCGTGGCAGCATTGTTAAAAGCAACATCACCGACAACGAAAGCGCCAAGATGAAAACCTCCAAGGGGGTCATTCAGGGCTATAACGGCGTTGCCATGGTTGACAGCAAGAACCAGATCATTGTGGCTGCAGAGGCGTATGGCCATAGCCATGAGCAGGGTGTCCTGCAGCCGCTGATCGACCAGACCAGGGGAAATTTTCAGGCAATTAGCAACGAAGAGGATGTTTTTGAAAATGCCAGCCTCAGCGCCGACAGTGGCTTCCACAGCGAAAAGAATATGAGAATGCTGACCGAGGAAGGGATTGACGCCTATGTGGCTGATCCCAAGATGCGCAGTCGCGATCCGCGCTTTGACCATTCAGGCCGCTTCAAGGTGCGGGACCAAAAGGAACGCAAGAGACGGAACCCAGGCAACAAAAAGTTTAGCACCGATGATTTTATCTTTGATCCAGATCTCAAATTTTGCCAATGTCCGGCTGGCAAAAGACTCTACCGGAGCGGTACCCGGGTGCTGATCCGTAACCATGAAGCCACAAAGTTCAAGGGCCCCAAAGGTGCTTGTGTCCCTTGCCATCTGCGCAGTCAATGTCTGCGACATCCGGAACGCACCGAGATCCGTCAGGTTGCTTACTTTCACGGCAGATCTTCCCGGGCACCGGAAACATTCATTGAGAAGATGAAACGCAAGATAGATTCTTCGGTGGGGCAACTGATGTACAGCAAGCGCATATCTACTGCCGAACCACCCTTTGCCCACATCCGGCACATACTGGGCCTGGATCGTTTCAGCCTGCGGGGCAAAAAGAAGGTCAACTGCCAATGGTTGCTCTTCTGCACGATACACAACCTGAAGAGATTGCATAATTGCGCCCATGCGGCAGCTACCTAGCGTGGATATGGCGCAGATAACGAGCCTGCAAGACCTTCGAAACGGTCGTCATAAAGAGCTTATGGCGCTGCCTCTGGCAATTTGGTGTTTGGGTGCATATAATCGCTGGGACAAGCCGCGATAATCGGTTAGGTTTCGTGAATAATAGAAAATGCAGCACTCAAAACTGAGTTTTTCTACAGACTCGTTAGCCCTCAAAAATATAAAATTGCAAATTGCTACGTTACGAATTAGAATATAGCTAAACCTATTCAAAATGTATTGGAGGGCAATAAAATGGCAACAGCAGTAAGAATTTCGGAAAATCTCCTGACTGACGCAAGAAAATACAGCAAGGTAGACCACAGGTCTATAACTGGGCAAATTGAACATTGGGCACGTATTGGCAAGTGCGTAGAGGAAAACCCAGACTTAACCTATGACCTCATCAAAGAAATGCTCATTGGAATCCAAGAGCTAGATCAGGGTGAAAAAACTGAATACAACTTTGGATAAAGGCAATGAAAATCTATCAATCGAGGTCATTCGCCAACAAAGTTAAAAAACTATCAAAACCAGAAAAAACAACATTAGATAAGGAAATTAAAAAAATCCTCAGTGATCCTGAAATTGGCACTGAGAAAAAAGGAGATTTGCGGGGTTTCTTTGTCCACAAGTTCAAAATCAAATCAAAACAACATCTCCTGTCATACAGATTCACCGAATCGTCATTAGAGCTTATCATGCTTGGACTGCATGAAAATTATTACCGTGACCTAAAAAAGTACCTAAAATAAAACCAAGCTCAAAAACGAAATGCATCAACACAACACTGCATAAAACACAATAAAATCAAAAACTTGGGCTAACAATGCGCTCAAGCACGACGCGCGAGCACGCCAGTTTAATCGGCTTCGGCCATCTTAATTACAACTCGAACTTACTCAACCCCGGCTAGGCGCGCGTCTTAGCTTTGCGTTATACCAATAAAAATATACACAAAGTGTAATTATGAAAGGAATTCTAATTGGATACAGCATTGCTATTTCGATAGGTTTATTTATTTTTTATGCCTATCGATTATACAAAAAAGACATTTATGATATTGAAAATGCACCCAGTATGAGCAATTATGACCCACGAAATATAATTAAGATTGAAGAACAATCAGAAAAATCATTATTCCACAATTACAAAGGAAAGGCAAAAGTTGTAAATGGACTCCGTGGAAAATATAAAGATTTTGACATAATACTATTTACATATGCTGCCCCTCAAACAAACATGCCAGTATTCACACAAACAGCAGCAGATTACAGAAAAATTTACGTAATGTGCTTAAAACAACAATTACCTATATCAAATTTTGTCATAAAAAAGAGATATATTTCATCAAAAATACGACATGCTATCAATTTATACGAAGAGAATATAAAAGAGGAATTTTCCAGCTGTTATGAAATAATAACTGACAATACAGAAAATTTACTTGAATTCATAAACAGAGAAGGTGTCTTTTACCTAATTAATAATGATGCAGATATTCAGTATGAGAACGGAGTCTTAATGATTAACCCACACATAAGGTATGATGAATTCACAACTACAAGATTTTTAGATAAGGGTATAGAGATTTTTAATAATGTTTTCAAGAATGGATAGCTTCAAAGCAATAGGTATAACAATTCGCTCAAGCACGACGCGCGAGCACGCCAGTTTTAACGGCTTCGGCCAACTCATTACAACCCGAACTTATCAACCTCCGCTAGGCGCGCGTCTTAGCTTTGCGTTAGGTGTAAAAAGAAAAATTGACACAATATGCATCACTTGTTATTTTTATGCATACAGGAGGTGCATTATGAGAACAACACTTGATTTACCAGAAGAGCTTCTCAATGAAGCCATGAA
>JAQYVV010000062.1 GCA_030145275.1 Desulfurivibrionaceae bacterium
TTAGTATTTTGTCCACTTGCCTTTGGTAGTGTTGAACTGTGGTCCCTTGCCATTATGCAGTTTTTGGTTCCTCTCGGGCTCTGCTGTTTTATTTTTTCTTCCTACGCGAAAACCCATTGGCGGGCCATTCCGGGCATCTGGCCGCTACTCCTCCTGCTCCTGTATATTGGCATCCAGCTCATCCCCCTGCCGCCTGCTCTTCTCCAACTTATCTCTCCAGCCAGCCTAGCGGTCTATCAACCGATCATTGATCTGCCTGGCGGGCCAAACTATGTACCAATCACCGTCAATATAAAAGCAACGGTGAATGAGTTATTCAGGCTTACGACCTATGTCTGTTTTTACGTCCTCACCATACAACTCACCGCAACATATCCCAGACTGCGCAAGACCCTATACATTGTCCTCGCTCTAGCAGGCAGTATCGCCTTTCTGGCCATTATTCAAAAATTCACCTCACCTGACAAGATTTACTGGTTTCGCTCTACACCGAGTTCATCTCCTATCGGGCCCTGGGTTTACAGAAATCATTATGCCGGATTTATGGAAATGCTTCTTCCCTTCGGACTCGCTCTGTTTCTCCAACACCGACCTCATTTCAGTTATAAGCTCCCCTTTCGTGAAAAGATAATATCTGTATTAACCCTACCCACAGCCAACCAGCACATCCTTTTCGGGCTTTGCAGTTTTATCATGGCAAGTTCAGTGATTATCAGCCTATCAAGGGGAGGGATTGTCTCAATTGCCCTTTCTTTTTTATGTTTTCTGCTCCTTTTAAGCCGTAGCAAACAGCTCGCCCCAGGCAAACTGCCACTTCTTTTTTGTCTCACCACAGTCTTTCTTCTTGCTACTTGGGTTGGCTGGGAGCCTGTTTTTTATCGCTTTAACAGCATGACCAATATCAATAACGAGTTTTTTGACGGGCGATTTCTGATCTGGCAGGATACCTGGTCGCTTCTCAAGGAGTATTGGCTCACTGGTGCTGGATTCGGCACCTTTATTCATATCTTTCCAACATACCGTGACGCCCTGCCCCCCGGTTCAATCATCGACCATGCCCATAACGACTATATTGAGCTCCTGGCAAATGGCGGTGTTATCGGTGCTATGCTGGTGGTATGGTTTCTGTGGAACATATTTTCAAGTTCCATACGCCAGATGAAGATTCGCCGGGACTCCAGCGCCAAGCTTCTTGGTGTAGCCGCCATTTGCGGGATACTCGCCCTGCTCTTTCACAGTGTTACTGATTTCAATATGCACAACGGTGCAAACGGTCTGTATTTCTTTTTTATCTGCGGCATATTAATCTCAGCAACCCATACAAGAAAAAGGTCAAAGAATTCCACCTTTCTGGCCACAAAACGGGTTCCTACGCTCATCATTGGTATACCCGTTTTATGTATTGGAGTCGGACTTTTCGCTCTTAATCAAGGCAAGGCACAGGCCTATCAGCACTACCTTGGAGTTAAGGATATTTACCTCAACCGTAATATGCCACAGGCAACGCTCCAAGAACTCAGCGAGAAAATGATTCAGGCCTCAAAGACCGACCCATTATCAGGAACCTATACTTTTGCCCTGGCAAATATCCATACCTTTCTATCGGACACGCAACAGGAGAAACAATTTTATATAGATGCCCTTTACCGTAATCCAACCAATTCTGCATACCTGCTCCAGACAGGTTTTTACTGGGGAAAAACAGACCGGTCGTCCGAGTTCAACCTACTCCAGGCAGCAGCACGTGCAGATAAAACCAGCAGCTGGGTTAACCGCAACCTGGCTGCGTGGTATTTGGAACAGGGGGACAAACAAAAAGGCTTACATTATTTACAAAAAGCTGTTGCTCTCGATAAACAACCTGGTCAATTCAGCAATTACATCGCCATTGCCTTAGTGAACGGGATTTCCATAATTGAACTTGAGGATATGCTGCCCAAGGAAACAAAATCCTTTATTCAGCTCGGCTCTTTTCTTGCCAAGGAAAACGACTTTGACTCAGCGGCATTCTACTATAGAGAAGCCATGAAATACTTGGATAAAAACGATGTTCAACCATGGTATTTCAACACGCCATTCAGGTTTTTCTGGCAGCAGAAACAGTATGATAATGCCATGGGCATTGCCCGGACAGCGGTGGAATATCTACCTGAGAATGTGTCCATCATTTTGATGAGCGGCGATATCTATTTACAACAGGAATTACCCTATAAGGCTCAGGAGTATTACCAACAGGCCCTTGTTCTTGAGCCTGGAAATAGAAGAGCCACTCAGGGGATAGAAAAGATACAAAGGGCAGCGAATAATTAGAGTAACGAGACAACATCGCAAGATGTCTTTATTATATGGCTACTCCAATCAATCTACAACATGCTCTTCGGCATATTGGGCCAGAACTTCATGGATACGATATGGCGGCCGAACCTCAAAAAAATGATCCACAACAACATGGGCCACCTCATGGGAAAACACCCGTAGGCTTGCGTCATCCACGGCAATATATATCGTTTTCTCACGAAGTGAATAATAAGCGATATGATCAACCTTCTTATTATACTTTTCCCGATAAATGCGCTGAACATCCTTTCTGGATGGCAGAAGAACAATGGTAAAATGGATTTTTGCCGGAAACATATCAAGAACTGTCTCCACCTTCTCAACCACCAGGTCGATCTTGTTTTTTATGTCATCCTGGCGGGAGACAGAACGCATTTGTTTAACCATTCTACCGAGTTGTCGTCCCAAGTAGAGTTCGTCATCAAAATCATAAAGGAGGGTTGTATCCGCATATTGCACCGTGGCATAGCGGGTTTGAAGTTCCTGGCAGGAAACTGCCTGGGCAAAGGAGATGTTGAAAAGGAAAATGAGACACCAGATGGCGTACCATTTTCCCTTTGCTGGTTTTTCCATAAGAAAGTTTGTTTATTCTTCTATGGTATAGGTCTCTAACGTCGCTTGAATTTCTGAACTAACCTCTTTAATACGTTGCTGTAAAATCTCTACATCCTGCTCGTTTTCACATGCCTGGAGTTGGCCATTGAGTTTATGAAGATGAGAAAAGGTATCACCAATTTTACGATTAAAAATCGTTAACTTCTTGGCAAGATCCTGCCCTTCATCTTTTTCACGCACATACACAATCCGGCCAATCTTACCTGATATCATGGCATCAAGAACCATCTCAAATTTATACAACGGCCCCGCAGTACGGTGAGACTGGAGAAGAACCCCAATAAGCACAAGAAGACCAACGGGGATTAAAACAATCCAATTCGCCTTAAGAAGATCATTGATAAAAAGAAAGGGCGTTTTACCAACTTGAAGATCGTTGTTTTGGTAGACAATAGTCAAGCTATCAGAGGTAAAATAGAGCATTAAGCCACTAAAGAGGACAAGCCCAACCGCAAGAAGGAGATATACCTGGAACATCATTTTGCCTTGCAGTCGCTTGTTGATGAAAAAATTACGACGCTTATAGTTTCCAGCCATCAGCTTCCCTGCTCCTGTT
>JAQYVV010000009.1 GCA_030145275.1 Desulfurivibrionaceae bacterium
AGACTCCGAGGGGGTACTGAACTGAGTGACTGTAATTCAGCGCTAAGGCACTAAAACTCGATCCCTTTCTGAGCCTTTATCCCCTCTTTGTACGGATGTTTGATTTGTTTCATTTCCGTAACCAGGTCTGCAGCATCAATAAGACCTGAACTTGCACCACGCCCGGTAATTACAAGATGAACCGCCGCTGGTTTTTTTCGAATCAGCTCAAGGAGTGAATCTTCTGGTATGATCTGGTAGCTGATGAGATATGTCAGTTCATCAAGAACAACCAGATCATAAGAGCCACTCATAACTTTCTGCTCGGCTAGCTTCCATGCCTCTCGCCCTTTTGCAATTATCTCTATTTTATCCTCACTGAGCCAAGTAAAACCAGTACCCATTGTGTGAAATTCTATTAAATCCAGCCCCCTCAGCAACTTGGCCTCGCCAGTCAGCCACTTGCCTTTTATAAATTGGATAAAACAAACCTTAAAACCATTTCCAGCCGCCCGTATTGCTTGGCCAATAGCACTCGTGGTCTTACCCTTACCATCTCCGGTATTTACGATGACAAGACCTACAAAGGTATTTTTTTTTTCAATGTCCATTATGATACGTAAAAAGAATTTTCAAAAAAACTACTGGCCTCCAGCCGCTGTCTGGGCCCGGGCATCCTCAATAACCTGGCTGATGGGAATGCCATTCCCGGTCTGAGCCATTGGATTTATCTTTAACAAATCTTCCCACGCAACTATGGCACCATTAACATCCCCAAGGTCATACATCAAGACAATGCCTTTGTTAAATCTGGACTGCTCATGGCGAGGAGCAAGGGCGCATGCCTTATCAAAAGAGGAGATAGCCTCCTGAAAGAGACCAACCTTTCTATACATAACACCAAGATCGGTCAGAACATTAGGGTCGTTTGGACGTAGTTCCAAAGATTTAGTATAAGCCCGTATTGCCTTATTGGGTCTATTTGTATCAAAATAGACATGGCCAAGTTGGGTCCAAGCGTCTCCGTCTTGGGGATTGGCCGCAACTTTCTGTTCCAAATCCATAATTTGACTTGCCTGTTGGGCTGACAACCCGCCTCCCTGTCCCTGTGGTGTAGCGGATGCCTGTTGACTTGGTGCCGTACTGTTCCCTGACTGAAAAGAGCTTATGACAATTCCTATCAAAACTCCAACCACCAGAGTTATCCCTATACCAATGTACATTGTCTCTTTCTTCACACCGTCGCTGTCTAACTTAGCCATTACTGCTGCCTCCACTTTTACTTTTATTTATAACTAACCTTTATAATAGCATTTTTCTTGCGAAGTTCTAATTTCACTGTAGATTACAAATCTCAATATTATGTTCCTAGTACCGCATAAATCATAACCTGACGCATCTTACTTGTTAACTATTCAGCGTAGGCTGGAAATTACCCTTAACTCCAGACTGTAACTGTTCAGATGTGCTTCATATCGGAGTCTATGCTTACCTGGGCTTCGAAGCATACTTGTGCTATTCGAGAAGACCAGAAAGGATAATTGTAAATACCAAAAATGCTCAATCTTGCCACCATATTCTTTTCTTCTTTTATGGTCGCGTTTTCAGGGGCGATAATGCCTGGCCCACTGCTCACGGTTACCATAAGTGAAAGTGTCCGGCGGGGTTCCCATGCCGGCCCGATGTTGATACTGGGCCACGGCCTGCTGGAAATTGTGCTGATCATGGCCTTGATAGCTGGTCTGGCCCCTTTTTTGAGCCGAACCGATGTGTTTATAGGCGTTTCTCTTGCTGGTGGAATCCTATTGTTGGGAATGGCCTGTTCAATGCTCAAGAACCTGCCCAAAATGCATCTGAACTTCGCTGTAAAATCTGAAAAAAAAAATAACCTCATTGCTGCCGGCA
Source organism: Desulfurivibrionaceae bacterium (assembly GCA_030145275.1). Taxonomy (GTDB): domain Bacteria; phylum Desulfobacterota; class Desulfobulbia; order Desulfobulbales; family VMSU01; genus JAQYVV01. The sequence continues at coordinate 1,885 of JAQYVV010000009.1, forward strand.
TACTTTTTAGTCTAGCAAACCCATACTGGCTCATCTGGTGGGCATCCATAGGGCTTGGCTACATAACCCACTCCTTGCAACTCGGCCTTCCTGGTGTCCTCTCCTTTTTTTGCGGCCACATTTTAGCAGACCTTGCGTGGTACGCCGTGGTTTCAACGGTTGTCAGCAAGGGGCGCCGCTTCTGCAGCGATAGGGCATACCGATGGGTGATCGGTGTTTGTGCCGTGTTTCTGCTAATCTTTGCGGGTTATTTTCTGTACAGCGGAGTTATCCCGTTCATCAGACCCACGGCATAACTGCGTTTCTATACAGAGATGACCAAGTGCCCAGGAATAAGAGAGTTTCCCTGAAGCCAGGGCGCTTAATTGACGGCTGAAAAAATAAAATAATAAAATTGGGATGGTGTTAGCTGGAAGTTAGAATTTCGTAACTATTCAGAGAGGGCAAGAAATTGCCCTTAACTCTGAAGCGTAAGTGTTCAGAAGTGCCTTATATTCGGAGTCTACGCTACCTGTTCATTTTAGACCTCGAAGCATACTTTTGTGTATGTGAGAGGGTTAAAATGGGCAGGTAGCGTAGACTCCGAATATGAGGTGCTACTGAATAGTTACAGAAATTCTTCATTATAAAGAGGCCAAGATATAACTGTCAAAATGATGCAGACGATTATAGCTTATGATTTTCTGGAGATCAGCAACATATGCTTCTCTCTTTTCAGAGTAGTTCAGAAGTCCCTGGGAGAGGATAATAGGATCCGCTGTCTGCAGTCGTAAATCCCTTAAGTGCTCATATGCAGAAAGACGATTAATTGTCAGAATATAGGCCCTTACCGATTCAATAATTGAGTCATAGGCGGCAACTTTGTGTTTTTTTCCTTCTTCCCTTCCCAGGGGAACAATACCTTTCCTACCCCAGGTCCACATGCCAAAAAGATTGTTACCAAGACTGGCAAAACGCGACGTTCCCCAGGAGGATTCAATGGCGCCTTGGGCCAGGATTAAACTCACAGGAACAACATCAACTCTTTTAAGAAGCTGGGCCGCATTAGTATTCCTGTATTTACTAGTCAGTTCGCCAACATGCTGCACCTCTTCAGGCAATAATCTTTTCTGCCACGAAGTATCCCCGTCAGCAAAAGAAATCGTCTTCGGATCTTCAGCAAATTTTTCCAGAATGGCTTGGAGTTTTTCACGCTCTGTTCGAACCTCCTGGATCGCAACCATAACAACAGGGAGAAGGGAGTGAAAAAAAACTCTTTTTTTCGAATCAACGTCTAGCTCAACCAAATCGGAGGGAAAAGAATCAATGATAAGATGTGGTACTTCAATATTTAGCTTGCTGCTCCAAAGTCCAACCTGCTCCAACGCAGAGATAAGCTCACCACTGGAAAGAGGCGCAAGGCCAAGAACTGGACTTGGTAAAACTGTAGCGTTTTCAGAGACCAAGCTTTCAAGAGACATAGCATTATTGTTAGGCAAAGCATATGAGGAAGTAAGAACCTTATGATCCTCAACCACACCATTTTTTGGGCTAACCCCGTTATCCATCTCATCCAAAGATATTGAACAGCCCACAACAAGGAGGCCCAAAAAAGAAAGGAGAGCAAATAAGCAGATGGATCGACGGCTTAGGCTTAGTAAACTTACAATTATTTTTTCTTCAGATTTCATTTGTTACGTAGGTTCCAAATTTACACTATAATCTCATCCCACATATGGCATAACAGAGAGAGGATATGATTGTTTTATTGTTTGCGACTATGTACCACAGAAACAAACAATTGTTCAAGAAAAACTCTCGCTCCCTGGAGGGCATAGCATATGATAAAATAAAGTATCTGCTTGATTTCCAGGTTTGGATTGCAATAAATCATGCAACGACAAAAAAAAGCACCCATTTTATCTAAAAACAGGTGCTTTGTATGTGGTACGCCAGGAGGGAGTCGAACCCCCGACATTCTGCTTAGAAGGCAGATGCTCTATCCAGCTGAGCTACTGGCGCATATTTTATATTTGTAGCAATAAATATTTAACAAGGAGAGAGTTAATTACTTAACCGAATCAGCTAAAGTACTTCCCACCTTAAATTTGACAACGTTTTTAGCTGGGATATTGATAGATGCACCTGTCTGGGGGTTTCTGCCAGCCCTGGCAGCACGGCTGTTAACGGAAAAAGTACCAAATCCAGTCAGGACAACAGATTCTCCACCTTTAAGACAATCTTTAACTGCATCAACAAAACCTGCAACTGCCCGTTCAGAGGCTACCTGGGTCAAACTTGCTGATATAGCAATAGACTTAATTAATTCTGCCTTATTCATTTAAAGCTCCTTTAACCTTAACGAGGAATATTTATTAATATTATCCGGTCGGCAAGAAAATACATTTAGGGTATTTATTATAATTTTATGCAACTACGTACCAGCATCTGGAGGCAATGTCAATATTATGAAGTCCTTTGCCTAATTTATTAAATCTTTAATTGAGGCCGTATTCTTGAATGTCGCTGATCAACGAGTTAATTAAACAAAGATAAAAATGAAACACAATTAGGGCGAACTTAATCACTTTTTTTCTTTTTAACCTCTTTCCAAACTGGTCCCTTAGCTGAATCCATCACCTCAATCCCCTGGCGGACTAACTCATCCCTCACACCATCGGCCTTTTCCCAGTCTCCTACCCCACGAGCTTTCTCTCTTTCGGCTACCAATCGATCGATTTCAGGGGCTAATGGGCATTCTTGCAGACGCAAAACTTGGATAATATCATTAATCCTCCCTAAACTTTCAATAATATAATCCTTCTGTTCTCTATCTAGTTGACCTTTTTCTAATATAGGGTTGGTTTTTTTAACAAAATTAAATAGTGCCGCCATCGCTTTAGAGATGTTGAGATCATCATCCATTGCTGCAAAAAAGTTATCCTCCATTTCGGAGAGATATAGTGCTACTTTTGGATGCGGGAGTCCAAGGGGTAGACACATGATCTTTCGCGTAAAACCATTCAGCCTTTGAATACTTTTTTGAGCGGCCTTAAGTTTTTTGATGGAAAAATGAATAGGCTTTCTATAATGACTGGTCATCAGAAGATATCGAATAGCCTTAGGAGAGTATCCATCCTTAACTAGGTCCTTAAAATTTATAATATTATTAAGACCTTTATTCATTTTCTTGCCGTCCACTAACACAAGTTCGTTGTGGATCCAAAATTTGGCAAGGCGTTTACCGGTCAGGCATTCGGCAATGGCATTTTCATTTTCATGATGTGGGAAAATAAGATTTGTGCCGCTTGTATGAATATCCATGGTTTCGCCTAAATAATGCAAGGTCATGGCAGCACATTCTATATGCCAACCAGGCCTGACATTGCCAAATTCAGAAGGGAAGAAAACCCCTTTTTTTAATTCTGCAAGTGTAGACCTTTTAAGCAGGGTAAAATCAACAGGACTCTCTTTTTCATAGTCATCAAGATCAACAGTTTTCCCGACCATTATCTTGCTCAGGTCTACCTTCGAAAGGCTTCCATACCCTGGGTATTTTGAAATATCAAAATAGACAGAGCCATGTTTTTCGTAGGCATATCCCTTTTTAATGAGCTGCCCTGTGATATCAATCATAGCCTCAACATGTTCAGAGGCTTTTGGATATGCAGTAGCATCAAGAACACCAAGTGATGCCATATCCTTTTTGAATTCATCTATATAATAACCGGTAAACTCTTCTAAGGGTTGGCTAGCAGCCTCAGCTCCTTGAATTGTATTATCATCAAGGTCGGTAAAATTCATATAATAATGAACATTATAGCCCTTGCAGGTTAGAAGGCGATTGACAAGATCAGCAAAAACAAAACGGCGACAGTGATCGAGGTTGGCGTACTCATGTGCAGTTGGACCACAGGCATAAAAGGTAACTTTATCTTTGTTTATAGGAGTAAACACCTCTTTTTTTCGGGAAGCGGTGTTGTAGAAGCGAAGTTTTGGTTTTTTAGGTACTTGCAATTTTTGTTTACTGAAAAGAGGAGTACTGAGGTATTTTTCACCACCATCTGGGAAAATTACGACCACATAACCTTCTTTAATCTGTTTTGCCCGGGTAAGTGCGGCACAGAGGGCAGCACCTGAACTCATCCCGGCAAATATTCCCTCACGTGCGGCCAGCTGACGAGTCATTTCAAAGGCATCTTCATCTGGAATATTTATAATCTGATATGGCAATGTTTTATCAAAAATCCCAGGGCAGTAGGATTCCTTCATATTTTTAAGCCCTTGAATCTTATGACTATAAAAGGGTTCCATTGCGGTCACGCGGACTTCCGGGTGGTTATCAGCAAAATATCGGCACAACCCCATTACCGTTCCGGTTGTACCCATTGTAGCGACAACATCAGTAACCAGACCTTCTGTTTGTTCCCAAATTTCCGGCCCCGTGTTGTAATAATGGGCCTGCCAGTTTGCATCATTATTAAATTGGTCGGTTAAATAATAGAGATCGGGGTGTTGCCTGGCCATGGCATAGGCCTGTTCAATGGCACCATCTGTACTTCTTTTTGCGGGAGTCAGAAGAATTTCAGCACCATAGGCAAGCATAATTTGCCTTCGTTCTATACTTGCAGATTCAGGCATAACCAGTTGGCAACGATACCCTTTGACAGCACAGACCATCGCAAGACCGATACCAGTATTGCCGCTAGTAGCTTCAAGGACAATCTTATCAGGAGTGAGTTCACCACTTTTTTCCCCTGCTTCAACCATGGACAGGGCAATTCGTTCTTTTACTGAGCCAGCCGGATTAAACGTCTCCAATTTTGCAAAAATGGAGACGTTCTTATATGGATTTAGTCGCTGTACCGGAACAATTGGAGTGTGACCAATTTTATCGAGGATATTATTTCGTTTCATTATCTTTTAGTACTGCCAGGCAAAAAAAAAAGCAAGCCTTCAATAGAATTGAAGGCTTGCTTTTTAATTAAAATATATAGATGAAATCAGGCTTTGTTTGCTTCCACCGAAAGAACTATCTTGTAGAGAATTGTCAGAATCAAGGCACCAGCAGCCCAAATTGCCGCAACGATTCCTAATTCTGGGATTGTTGGGTAATATTCGACAATTGCCCCAAGAGGGTTAGGTACAAAACCACCAAGAACAAAACCTAAGCCCTTGTCAATCAGCAGTGAGAGAAAAATCATGATGCACATGATCGGCAGAAGGGTGGTGTTTTGTTTGCATTTTGGAATTAGAAACATGATGGTTGCAACAATTCCGATGAAAGCTGAGAAACGCATGGGACCAACTAGATTGTCATACCCATGTGAACCAAAGAAAAGATAATCAAAAGTGTGCGTGTGTCCTGGCAGTTCACTATAATATGCTACAAAGAACTCTAGGCCTACGAAAAAGAAGTTTAGGATTGCGGCATAGGCTATAATTGTTGTCAATTTTTGAATTGCCTTTTCACCAGCATCAAAGTTTGCGACTTTTTTCATAATCAAGGCAACGAGCAGGAGAAGAGCAGGTCCCGCAGCAAAAGCTGAAGCTAAAAATCTAGGTGCAAGAATCGCAGTCAACCAAAAATGGCGCCCAGGAAGTCCGCAGTATAGCATAGCTGTTACTGTATGAATAGAAATAGCCCATGGAATGGATATCCAGATAAAGATTTTTATCCATTTTGGCGCCGGAGCATCTTTATAGTGAGAATGGAGGACAACCCAACCAACCAAGACGTTTAGGAATAGATAGCCATTTAAAACAATCATGTCCCAAAAAAGCATGGAACTAGGAGTTGGATGTAGTAGTACGTTTAATGCCCTTAATGGTTGACCAAGATCAGCGATAATGAACATCAGGCACATGCAGATAGCTGCAATGGCCATAAATTCACCTAAAATGGTTATCTTACCAAATTCCTTAAAGTCATGGACATAGTATGGCAGTACCAGCATAACACCACCTGCCGCGACACCGACCAGGAAGGTGAACTGAGAAATATATAAGCCCCAGGAGACATCACGGCTCATACCTGTTACACCTAGACCATTAAAATATTGGAACACATAAAATATCCCGCCGATGCTAATGACCCCCAGTAAAAATAGGATCCAGCCCCAATATGCATGTTTACCTTGTAGTGCTTTTTCTAGCATAGTTGTTCACCTTAAATAATATAGAATACGGAGGGTCGTGTTCCGGTTGTTGGATTACGCTGAATTGTAAAGGTATTTTTCAAAACTTGGGATATTTCAGAATTAGGATCGTTAATATCTCCAAAAATAATGCCTTTGGTATCGCCACATGCTTCTACACAAGATGGTAATTTACCGTCAGCAATACGTTTTGCGCAAAGATTACATTTTTCAACAACACCGCGCATCCGGGTTGGGAACTCTTTATTGATGCCATTTGGATAAAATTTCATTTCTCCATTAGCATATGTTTCTCGAGGATTTTTCCAATTGAAACTTCGAGCACCGTATGGGCATGCTGCCATGCAGAAACGGCAACCAATGCAACGATGGTAATCCATCATAACGATGCCATCTTTATTTTTAAATGTTGCCTTTGTGGGGCAAGCTTTTACACAGGGTGGATTTGCACAATGATTGCAAGTCACCAATATTGGCAGATTCTTTAAGGCATCATTCTTTTTATGATCGCTTTTCCCTTGAAAAGCGTGATTATAGCTTTCTGTCCAAATCCACTTAATTTCATCCTTTGGATTACCATAATCAGGGACGTTGTGTTCAGCATGGCAGGCTGCAGTACATTTTTCAGCTAGTCCGGCAATCTGACCAAACTTTTTGGTATTGATAACCAGTCCGTACTGCTTCCCAACAACTTTCTCTTCTGCATGAGCATCGCTTTTTTCTGTAGCTTCACCATGCCCGCCACCAGAAGAGGCGTTTACCTCACCTTTTAAAAGGGTTGAGAAAGCTGTCGGCGCGCCAATTCCGGCGATAGCGCTGATACCAGCAATTTTCAGGAATTTTCTTCTTTTGACATCCATTTAGTTTATCTCCTTAGGCTGGACGTGACAATCCCAACAGTAAGGTTTCACGGCTGCGTATGTGTGACATTCATCGCAAAATTTTGCCTTGCTTGTATGACAATTCATACATCCATTTTGCAAACTCTTCTCATATTTAACGCCTTCAACTACTTGATACTGTCTCTCACCTGACCTAACGACTTCATCTCGCCAATTGTTTAAGAGAGCCATATGGGAGGTCCGCATGAACTGAGTATCCTGAACACATTCCTTTTTCCCAACAGGTTTTTCAACCTTGGGTAGTTGTTCAGCCCCCCCTACATTGTACCAGATGGGAAATGTTATCATGATAACAAAGATTACCAACCCGGTTATAATCTTTCCTGAATCATACATCATTATCACCCTTCCATGCCTTCTAGGGCTTCAAAACGAAGTCCTGTTTCTTTTTCTTTTTCTCCATCCATTACCAGAGCGTTTCCGACCAACTCAGAAAGTCCACATACTTGAACCTCAGGCACCCAGTAATCAATCAGAGCACTAAGAGTTGCCCGGTCAATAGCACATACACAGCCTAGAGTGTTAACGTCATTCTTTTCATGGACATATTGCACCGCATTTGCACGAGGCAGGCCTGCGCGCATCCTCAGATCCATAATCTCACCGGTATTTAGCCCGGTTCCTGAACCGCAGCAAAAGGTTGTTTCTCGAATGGTATTTTCTGGCATCTCTTGGAAGTTGTTTACCACTGCTTTAAGAATCTCCCTGGGCTCCTCTAACATTCCCATGGCCCTGGAGGTGTTACATGAATCATGAAAAGTCACTTTTCTATGATCATTGCGGCTTGGATCGAGTTTTAACTTCCCATGTTTAATCAGATCAGCGGTAAACTCTGAGATATGCACCATTTTGGTGGTTGCTGCATTTTCAAATACTGTTCCTGTAATTGGTGATTTTGGAACTTCAAGGAAATCTGCAGGACCATTCATGGTGTCCATATACTGGTGCAACACCCTCCACATGTGTCCGCACTCACCGCCGATAATCCATTTAACTCCTAGACGTTTTGCTTCCGCATACATCTTGGCATTCAATTTTTTCATCAACTCGTTATTGGTGAACAAACCGAAGTTCCCACCTTCAGAGGCATAGGTACTCCAAGTATAGTCAAGTCCAATATGCTCAAAAAGGAGAAGATAACCCATGGCTGTGTATATACCAGGTTCAGCAAATACGTCAGCGGAAGGGGTAATAAAGAGAACTTCGGCCCCCTTCCTATTCCAGGTAGGGGTAATTCTAATCCCAGTAATTTCTTCTATATCGTCACAAAGATATTCCACATTCTCCTTCAAGGTATGAGGCTGAAGGCCCATGTGATTTCCGGTGCGATTTGAATTAGAAGCCGGCTCCAGAATCCAGTTGGTATTTACCCCCACCAGATGCAATAATTCCCTACCCATCATGGTGATTTCGGCAGTATCTATACCATATGGACAAAAAACCGAACAACGACGGCATTCTGTACATTGATAAAAATACATAAACCACTCTTTCAGAACTGCGAAGGTCATTTCCCGCGCCCCGGCAAGTCTTCCCAATATTTTGCCAGCCTTGGTAAACTCGTTCCGATATATGGATCGCATTAACTCAGCCCGTAGAACTGGCATGTTCTTTGGATCACCGGTGCCGAGGAAAAAGTGACACTTATCGGCGCAGGCACCGCATCGCACACAACAGTCCATGAAGATCTTAAATGAGCGGAACTTATCCAAACGTTCCTTGATCCCATTTATGATTATCTCTTTCCAATTTTCTGGAAGTTTCCAATCCTCCGATTCAATATCCCAGTCACGCGGTTCCCCGAAAAGGCCTGGGTTATTTTTTAAAGCGTCTGAAATATATTCAACTTTTTCGCTTTTACCTTGATAGCAGTAATTACCCGGTTCAAAAACTGCCGGAGTATCCATCCAGTCCTTTGCAGGCACTGCCCCCGTTGTGAGGGAAGGATCACTGGCTACCTTTACTCCTAACTCATCTGCTTTAAGATTTGCCATTTTGACTATTCCTTCTCCGCCGTAGGTTCATCTGCAACCGGTGCTTCTTCCTTCGCCGGCAATTCTTTTTCAAGCGGTAAACCCGCCTCAGCCATAAATTCTCTAAACTCATCCTCATAAGCCATGTATGAGTGTGGCTTAATTGAGGGATCATTCCAAGGGTTGATGTGCCGTACCATACGATTATTGTTTGCCATATTTCTGGTTGGACTCATGAAGACGCCGCCCATATGCATCAACTTTGAAAATGGGAAATAGACTAGTAGAGTACAGACCAAAAAGAGGTGGATATAAAAGATTGAGCCAATCTCACCTGTAATTGTTGGGCTTAAGGTTGCAAGACCTACAGTGAGTTGCTTGATAGCTATGATATCTACCCTCAAATAATACCTCATAAGTATACCGGTCAGGGCAATACCCAGAATCAGGAAAAGAGGGAAGTAATCAGCAGGAAGAGAGATATAACGAATTGCCGGCAACAGAACTCTGCGAACAAAAAGGAAGAGCACGGCGCCAACTAGAATCAGGTCAGCCACATACAGTGTAGGAGCGCCAATCTGTAAAATTCCATCAAAAAACTCAAGAACAGGCACGAAGAACGGCATTGGATCCGTAAACAGACGCATATGCCTGACAACTATCACCAGAAATGAGTAGTGGAACAGCAGGGCAAAGAGCCAAAGGTATTTACTTGAACCATAACGCAACTTCGGTCCATCATATACCGAGGCTTGAGTGTTTCTAAAGAGTGACCTAAAGAGGACAACCTCAAAAAACATCCTGGCAACAACTCCTGCAGTAGTGGATGGGCAATCGATCTGATTTTGCTTAATCCACGGCAGGGAATTAGCCTGTCCACAGGTGGTTGGAATCCGGAACGGCACGGGGGATTTTCCCCAACCCACCACCTTGTTGATGAACCCTCCTATAAAAACCAGGAGAGCTAGATACGGGAAGACGATCCCGAAAACTGGTGCCAGGCCTACTTGAACCCCCAAAAAGGCGATTAAAATAAGACCTAAGACTGCTACGAAGGGATACAGGATTTTCATTTACTGCTACCTCGCTTCAGATTGAACAACAGGTTAACAATCCTTTATAACCCGTAGTTCCTTTTTTTCTTCTTTATTTCCCCTCATCAAGCTGGAGGGGCAACGACCACCCTTCGCCAGCATGACATGATTGCCTCTTTTCATCTCTTGAATCTTGACCTGATATATCAACTCCCGGTCTTTTGCATATACATCAAAACCGAGAAGGGCCACCTGGTCAACGATCCTATCAAAATCCGCCCACTCTTCCGACATGCTGCTCAAAATTTCTATGCCGCATATCTCTCTGACAACATCCTTTAACTCATAGAGAAAGGCAAGGGCCTTGGAAGGCTCCATGTCTTGAACGGCACGTAGTTTGATGAATTGAAATAACTCATTAGGCAGATCGACAATTTTCTCACCCGTACAGATACTTGCAAAAAGTCCTTCAATCCCTTTTTCAACACTGTACCCTAATGGGTTTGCAAAACGATCCTTCTGGCTCTTAAAAAACCTGGCTCCATCAGCTGAATAGGTTGACATCACCCTATCAATCCAGGTGCTGACAATCTTAAGCTTATTTTCGATCAGGAGTTCTTGAAGAGACATATCAGAAATTCTACCTATTTGTTCAATTATTTCAAAGACAACCATAAAATGAGTGGTGCTTCATTCAGTAATAAACACGATTATCATGCTTTTTTCTTTTTTACAAGAAAAACTTTTATAAAATTTCAAGACAAGCTGTTTTTTTGGTAGAGCAGGAAGGGAAATATATTTTAATATTTTATATCAGTAAGTTATCAAAGATAACATATGATTAATTAGGGCTCATAGCACTGCCCGCCGTAGCCCCTCAGGCACCACATTGTTCCACTAATAGGTAAAAATAAAGAGGCCAACACTTACGCAGTATTACTATTTTAAGCACCCTTTCCGTTTCTTTTTTCAACCTGTAGTGAAAATCGAATCCGTGACTTTCTAACAAAGAACACGACAAGACCTGTACACATTGCAGCAAAAGAGACCATGGATAAAATTCTATAGAAGATATCGACACCAAAATTATCGCTGACGAATCCTCCCGTTGCTGTTGCAATGGAGCCAACCCCAAAAATCAGAAAGAAGTTGACCCCAAAGCCCATGCCGTGGGAGGATTTCTTGGTGTATTTTGCAATAAGATAGTTCTGAGCAGGTTGCCAGGCATAGTAGATGAGGCTAAACAGGAGTGAAACCAGTATGAGCTTATTGCCGGAAAAACGGCTTACCAGAAAGAGCAGTGGAGCAACTCCTGCAAAAATAATGGCAGGGAGAAATTCAGGCCGATCCAACTTATCATTGACCCAGCCTCCAAACCAGGCCCCAATAAGGCCTATACTTAAAACAGCCGTGGTCATGAAGCCGGCAATAACCACCGGCTCATCGTGGTTGGCCACGAATAGAATCTCTTCTTTAAAAAGAACAGGGAAGTAGGTGAGTGAGCCCCTGAAAATAAACCCCGAGAGTACAGAACCGAGATAAAGAACAAGAAGCGCAATGGGAACCATATAAAAAATGTCCCCCCGACTTACTTTAGAAAGAACATCTCCTTCCAGTTCAACTGCCCCCTGTTTCTGGTATTTGGGTGTGAGGCTCTTTCTTTTGGCAAAGTTAAGCAAGGCTCCAAAGGAGAGGTCTTCTTCCTCGTGAATTCTTGAAAAGTAGAGAAGGAGGGCAAAGCCTAATCCTATCCCTCCGTAAATGATGTAAGCAGAACGCCACGAGTCAAAAAACATCACACAGAGTGCGGCAAAAAGGGGGGTCGCAAAAAGACCAACATTTCCCATGACGCCGTGAACCCCAAGCGCCTTCCCTTTATTCTCGGTCACCCTCCTGGCAATGAACGAAAGTCCTGCCGGATGATGAATGGAGGCAAAACATCCCAGAATGGCATAACTGAGGCCAAAGCTCCAAGCCTCCAGCGAGACACCAACTAGAATTGAGGTAAAAGACATCCCAAAAATGCCGATCGTGAGCATCCTTTTTGAACCATACTTGTCTGACAGGTATCCCGCAGGAAACGCACCTAAGCCATACAAAAAGTAACCGATGTTGGCAATAATACCGATATCCATTAAAGACATGGAGTTCTCTGCGGCAATAATAACCATAACAGCCGGGAAAAGGGTCATGAATCCATGGGTAATAAAGTGGGAGCAACTAGCCAACCAGGTAACCTTCTGCTGCTCAGTCATTCTTTTTTTCCCAAATCAATTTTTTCCCTCAGAAGTAGTTCCATGTGGTGCCTAGGAGGCTGTCCGAGAATAGCTCCCCTACTGCAGATAAGCGCAGACATCAAAGCCGCAGAAATTGCCCAATTTTCCGCTAATTCTCGAACAGCCTCCTAGCAATATCGTCATAATCTTTTTTAGCGGAATTCAAAACAGATTTAAATAGTCCTAACCTGAACGGTCTCTATATAATTACCCTCCACCAAGATATCGGAGAGCACTATGATCTTATCGCCAGTTGTGACAATTTCTTTCCGTTTTAATTGTTCGATGCCACGCTGGATTGAGACCTCAGGATCTTTAGAAAATTTGATCCGATAGGCGTGGATGCCCCAATGAATACCGAGCCGCCGCCGTACATGGGTAGTATTGGTAAAGGCAAAGATGGGTGCAACTGGTCTACACCTGGAGAGCAGGACGGCAATCAAACCTCGCCTGGTTATGACTAAGGTTCCCACAGCCCTTAGATTGTTATTAAGAATGGCAGCACTGCGGGCAATCTCCTCTTTGGAGTTTTCAGAGACCGCCACCCGCACCCTGGTCTCTGCCTTCATCTTTTTCTCGATTCTTCTGGCCACCGTGTCCATGGTTTCAAGGGCTCTGAGCGGATGTTTTCCCGTGGCTGTCTCACCGGACAGCATTATGGCATCGGTCCCCTGCAGTACCGCATGGGTGATGTCAGTTACTTCGGCCCTGGTGGGAGTGGGATTGACGATCATCGACTCAAGCATGTGGGTTGCCACCACCACTGGTTTTCCGGCCTTCCGACATTTTCTGATGATCTCATCCTGCAACAACGGCACCTCTTCATAGGGTAATTCGGCGCCCAAATCCCCACGGGCTATCATGATGCCATCTGTAACTTCTATGATCGCATCGAGATGCGGGATGGCCTCGGCGCTTTCGATCTTTGCCAGGATATCGATGGGGGCCTTTTTATCCTCCAGATACTCCTGTAGTTTGACAATGGACGAGGCATCCCGCACAAAAGAAAGGGCGATGAAATCAATATTATTTTCGATCCCAAAGTTGATATCCTGCCAGTCCTTTTCGGTAATCGAAGGCAAATCAGCACTTTTCCCCCGAATGTTGACATGCCGCCTGGAGGTCAGAACCCCATCGTCAAGACTTGTGCAAAGCACATCTTTGCCTCTTATCTCCTGAACCTTGAGACTCAGCATACCACCGTCGATCAAGACCGTATCACCCACTTCCACCTCATTGACAAAACCATCGTAGCGCACCTCCACGCAATAGGGTTCAAGCTCGGCCTGGCGGCGGATGGTCAAGGTCAGGAAATCACCTTTTTTAAGGATAATGTCCTGGCGCACATCACCGGTACGGACCTCAGGCCCCTTGGTGTCCAATAGAATGGCAATGGGAAATCCTGTTTTTTTATTGATCCTCTTGATACTCTGAATAACCCGTCGGTGCCAATCCAGGGTACCGTGGGACATATTTAGGCGGGCCACATTCATGCCTTTTTCAGCAAGCTCTCGGAGAATTTCAAACCTGGCGGTCTGAGGACCAATGGTGCAAATTATTTTTGTTTCGCGCATAATTGTCTTATTTTTTTAGTACTTTAGTCGCTAATCTTGTAAATATTCGACTAACACTGGAAAACAACAATAACCAATAAAATGTAAATGTTTGACAGGTAAGCGAAGACTCCGTCTGCTTCAGATGTGTTCGATCAGGTTGGCGAAGCGTAGTAGTTCTACGTGAGTCATCCTGATCGCACCCCAAGGGCACTTCCGTTGGGCGGGCGCAGCTGGAGTGTTGCCGAACATTTACGCTAATTTCATATTTCTACCCCCCACGGCTTAGCGTTAGACTCCAGGCAGGATACTGATGAAATGAGTGGCAACAATTAAAAAATGTTGCCGTCTAATCTTAAGGCACTTTTGCAGTTCATCTGGGCAGCTATACTCAGCTAAAAAACAGAAAAATCCTGGCCCAGTAAGCCATGCTGGATGCGAGGATCATAAGGTTAGTACTGGAGGGGTGAACTTGTCTTTTGTAAAATATTCGGCTTTGATGCCGAAACAGCTATAACCACGTAGTGGTAAGGATTGATCTCAGTTATGCTCAATCAATGATCTTTCCGATTAGCCCGGCCAGCTCTTTTAGTCGATATGGCTTGACTATTGCGGCGCAAAAACCATAATCATTATACTTTGCCATAATCGGGTCATTGGAGTAGCCGCTGGAAACAATGACCCTGGCCTTTGGATTGATACTGAGAACCTCTCGCACGGCTATCTCACCGCCCATGCCTCCAGGGATGGTCAGATCCATGATCAGCAGATCAATTAGTTTACCTGCATCCATTGATTCCTGATACAATTTCACAGCCTCCTCCCCATCTGCTGCAAGAACAACCTCATGCCCCAAACTGAGCAACATCTCTCGGCATACGTCTCGCACCATTTCCTCGTCATCCATTACCATTATTTTTGCTTGCGAAGATGATTTTAGCTGTTTTTTAGTTTCTTGCCTACCGACTTTTTCAAGGTCTGAGGCAGGCAGATACAGAGTAAAAGTGGTGCCAACCCCAGGAGATGATTCCACCGAAATATGACCACCATGTTTGATAATTATAGAGTGAGTTACCGCAAGACCTAAGCCGCTCCCTTCTTGTTTAGTGGAAAAATAAGGATCAAATATTTTTTCAACTAAGTTCCCTGGTATGCCGATCCCCTCATCCTTAATGCTTATTTTCACAAAACGACCTTTTTGCAAGGCAAGGGTCTTGAGATTATCACTGGAGGCAACATTCTCACAGGTAACCGTGATAATCCCCCCTTCGGGCATGGCATGGCTGGCATTGAGAACAATGTTCTGAATCACCTGGCTGAT
Source organism: Desulfurivibrionaceae bacterium (assembly GCA_030145275.1). GTDB lineage: Bacteria > Desulfobacterota > Desulfobulbia > Desulfobulbales > VMSU01 > JAQYVV01. Next base: position 17,081 of record JAQYVV010000009.1, read on the forward strand.
TTGCCCTTTGTCAATATCGACAAGCCATAAATTGTCAGGGATCTCGAACCGACAAGCAACCTTGTCGCCATGCAGCACAAAATTTGCCGAATCCCTGATAACACTAGCAAGAGATGCTACCTCTTTAACAGGTTCACCTCCCTTGGCAAAGGTAAGTAACTGCTGGGTAAGATCTTTGGCTCTAAGTGTTGCTTTTTCAGCCTCTGTAAGGAGTTTTTTTGTTCTTTCGGTCAGCTCCGCATCGAAAAGGGCCAAATTTATATTACCCAAAATAGCAGCCAGAATATTATTAAAATCATGGGCGATACCACCAGCCAGAACCCCGATGGATTCAAGTTTCTTGCCCTTAAGAAGCTCTTTTTCCGTCTTGATTTGCTCTGAAACATCCCGAAAAACCAGGACCACTCCGATGACCTTATTGTCCTTGTCTCTAATCGGCGCACCGCTATCGGCAATACTTCTTTCGCTGCCATCTTTGCTCAGCAAGGCCGTGTGGTTTGCAAGGCCGATAATTTCCCCGCGGGAAAGCACCTTATCCACAGGATTCTCACACTTCTCCCGGCTCTGTTCATTGATGATATGAAAAATTTCCTCCAGGGGCCTACCAACAGCTTCCGCCTGAGTCCATCCAGTCAGCTGCTCGGCCACCATGTTAAGCATCACTGTTTTGCCTGTCACATCAGTAGTAATCACGCCATCACCAATACTGCGCAGGGTCACTGCCAATCGTTCTTTTTCTGCAGCCAGGGCCTTTTCCGCCTGTTTTCGCGCATTGACATCCCGGACCACGGCAATAACATAACGCTGGCCGCTAAACTCGGTGTATTTAAGGGCCACCTCCACCCAGAAAAGAGTATCGTCTTTTTTCCTGCCCAGCCATTCAAAGGTCTGGGGGCCGTGCAATATGGCAGCCTGAACTTTCTGACCGGCTTCCTCCGTGGTATAGGGGTGCTCTCCAGAACTGACCCTACCAATATCAATCAGGAGTGCCTCCTCATAGGTATAGCCATACATGTCCAACATCCCTTTATTTACATCAAGGATTTTACCGGTATCGGCATCATGCATAAAAATAGCGTCGCTGGGTGAATTGTATATCTCCCGGTATCGTTTTTCTCCTGCCCGAAGCTGCTGCGTGGCTGCCTGTAGCTCTTTTGTCCTTTCTAAAACCCGAAGTTCAAGGGTGTCCCTGGCATGAAGGGTACGGAAGAAATACTGCACGGCCAAGGCAATGAGCCCCAATGTCAAGAGAAAATAAAGATGTATGTAAATAGTGTCATGGCGCTGAACCACCTCCACGCTTCCGACAATCTTGCTGTTGTGGTATATTTCAGTCTTCAGGTTTAATTTGGGGATCAAACCCACTTTAGTCAGAAGCTGCTCAAGTGGGCCACATTCCTCCCCCTCCACTTGGACAAACTGTTTATTGTTGACGGCAAAGACCGTAATCTTTCCATAATTATTGAGCCGGGCTGCCAATTCCAGATAGGCAAGAGGGCCCTCGGGGTCGAGGTTCCAAAGATCGACTGAGATTACCTGGGCCTGCTTATGGAGCTCAAGGAGATCATTTTTATAGACGTGTTTTTCCCATAGAACAACAAAGACACAGAACAGAGCCAGCAGGGCGAACTGGACAAGAGACAATATTTTTTTATAATTGGGTCGACTCGTCATTTTTCACCTGGGACAATAATTGAGCCTTGCTCGTCAACCTGGACCAGCATGTGGTATTTATTAAATATCTTCTGGCGCTCCCCCTCCTTGGCCAAAGCGGCCAGCTCTTGATTGAACAGATCCATAAAGGCATGCATCTGCCCCTCCCGGCCCTCAAAATATTTCCTGGAGACGGCAAAACAGAAGGGCCTGGTAGGACCAACCCCGGTGGGGGCATAATCCACCTGGTCAAATTCCGGGGCATGCTGATAGCGCAGATACGAACAGACACTAAGCTCGCAGATAAACATATCGCTCTTTCCCTGCAGCAGTTTACGGAAGTGAATAACTTCAGGAGCCTTAGCGGCCACCATATCAAGTTGAAATTTTCCAGCTTCACCGGCTTCCAGAAAACCTGCGCCATAATGATAATATGAAGCACCGATAACTCTCCCAGCCAGGTCATCATAGGTCTGCCAGGAAAAGTCATCACTCTTTTTCTTCCAGAGTACGGAATAAATGGAGGCTACTGGTTCAGAGAAGAAGATATACTCTTCTCTACCGCCACCTACAACACAGGGGGCCATGGCGGGGAATTTAGCAGATTTCATCTCTTCCAGGGCCCGGGCAAACGGCAATTCAACCCACTCAACCCGGTATCCCATCCGACCCAGCACCGCTTCAACAATTTCAACATCAGCCCCCTGCCATCTGCCGGTTTTATCTTTCAGATTAAAGGGAGGCCAGGTATAAGCAGGCATGACTAAGGGCTCAGACCGGGGAGGAAATGTCAGCGGGGCCAAATCTAGCGGCTGGCTTGGTGCCAGAACGGCACCGACTGGAGGAGCAGGGGAGGCTTGTTCAACCGATCCTGCCGTTTCAGCGTAATCAGGAGTGAAATTTTGCAAGAAAAATGACCGACTATAAATAATGCCGACAATCAACAAGATAGCCGCAACAAAGCCGAGATTTTTTTTCATACATATCCTTTGTGTAATTATTCAGCGTAGGCTGGAAATTACCCTTAACTCCGGGCTGTAACTGTTCAGATGTGCTTCATATCGGAGTCTACGCTTACCTCATTCATTCGGAGTCTCGTTCCTCGCTTAGCTAGGGCTTCGAAGCATACTTGTGCTATTCGAGAAGACCAGGTAAGCGTAGACTCCGAAATGGGTGAAGATGGAGTGCAGCTGGATAGTTACTCCTTTGTTCATGTATCGTTCCAACGATTTAAATGCTCCAGCATCATTTCGAAAAGAGCAAACACCGATATCCCTATATATTTATAATGCATTTTTTCCCCACTCAAATGCAAGATTAAAATCATCTAGAGTTACCCATGCCCCTACAAGTACAGGAACGAGCTCTACCACTGGATAGGCCTCCCCCCGGTTTTCAATAAATACTCATTGCATCTTGCAAAGACACCGCTTCCTAAGAACCCCCTATAAGCTGACAGGGGTGAGGGATGACTAGTCTTGAGAATGAGATGTTTTGATTGATCGATAAGCTGTTCTTTTTTCTGGGCAAAGGCGCCCCACAACATAAAAACCAGGTTTTCACGTTTCAGCGACAGGGTTTCGATAATATTGTCTGTGAGCTTGTGCCAGCCGAGATTGGCATGGGAGTTAGAGTTTTTAGATATGACCGTAAGACTTGCATTCAGCAAAAGTACTCCTTGCTCAGCCCAGCGGCTCAAATCTGTTGAAAAGTCCTGGGCCACACCATTATAGACACTTCCTTCGATCTCTTTGAATATATTTTTCAGAGACGGCGGCGCCGGAATACCATCCTGAACGGAAAAGCAAAGTCCATGGGCTTCTGGAACACCGTTGTGTGTATTTATGTATGGGTCCTGGCCAATAATAACCACCCTCACTTCATCAAAAGGCACCAGGCGCATCGCCTGAAAAACAAAATCAGGGGGAGGATAGACGGGCTTTCCTTTTGAGGCCACGCCATAGGCAAGGTCACGAATTCCCAGATGATACTTATCCTTCATCAAAGGAACAGTTTCTTCCCATAAAGACATAGAGACAGCCATATAGTTGAAAGTTGAAAGTTGAAAGTTGAAAGTTGAAAGCAAAACAACAATAGAAAATTAGACAACCAAAATTATTCTTGTTTTATCTGGGTTTATCCGTGTTTATCTATGACTTCATTTCAGTTTCGTCTGCTTCATGGTCACTCTCTATCACATCAGTCCCCACCGCAACTTTTTTGCCAAACAAGCGAATAGCCACAATGCTAATTTCATAGAGAACCACCAGTGGCCCGGCCATCAGAAGCTGGTTAACCACATCAGGAGTCGGAGTCAAAATAGCAGCTATGACAAAGGAAAGGAGAAAGGCGTATTTTCGGTTTTTGACCAGAAATGGAGCATCAACAATCCCAAGTTTTGCCAATAATACCATAAAAACAGGCAACTCAAATATGGCTCCAAAGGCAATCAACAGCCTCAAACTAAGTGAGAAATACTCTTTCACCGCAGGCAGAGGGGCAAGGTACTCATTCCCATAGCCGGACAAGAAACGAAAGGCGGGTGGAAAGACCACCCAAAAGCCAAATGCAGCTCCTCCCAAAAAGCAGAGAGACGATAGCAGCGAAAATGGCAAAACAACACGTTTTTCGTGTTTATACAGGCCCGGAGCAATAAAACTCCAGAGTTGAGAAAAAAGAACAGGGGTAGCCAAGAGGATGCCCGAAACCAAGGCAAGTTTCAGATAAAAAAAAAGCCCTCTTGATAGGATGTAAAGATAAGAGATGAGCCCTGGGGTAAAACGGCAAAGAGTGGCTCAAGAAACCATTGGCCGATATCCTTCACAAAAAAATAAGAAACTGCAAAGCCTACAAAGACGGCCCCAAAGGAGACCAAAAGACATTTACGCAGTTCTCTTAAATGTTCGGCTAGTGCCTGTGTTCTTAGGTCATCCATGTGAATGGGGGGGCAACTCGAAGTTAAAGAATAGAGTAGATGTTAATCTAACCTTGTCTCAATTAATTGTAAAAGTTGAAAGGGTAACTACTATTATTAGCTTGCTGAAAGTCCTGCCAAGCACAAAAAACCTTTCATCTTGCATCTTTCAACTTGCATCTTGTACCTTTGTCTCTGCAGGTAAAGGATTCAACTTACAAAACAAATCCCAAAGAGGTTGTATTCTTCTTATCCGTTTTTTAGGCAACTCAGACCAGATAATTCGGGAAGACTCCTTCGAGACTGATACATATTGTGCATCCGATTGAGTAATATATCCATCCAACCCAATATCCCAGGGTTCCAACGGTAATGAGTCTGTAAGAACTCTACTGTCTGGGATGACAGTGACAACCTTACAACTATTTTTTAAGGAATCGTACTCCTTAAAAAGGGCCAGACAAATATCTGTAAAACCGAGACCATCTCCTAAACGCCCGCCCAAACCGTCTACTGCCTCAGAGGCTATCACAGCAAGGTCAATTTCCAGAGAACCAAGCATGTCACTGGGAAGTTTCTCGCCAAACTCCCCCATTCCTTTAAAGCTCAAGGCATAGGACAATTTATTTGCCGGAATGGTATTTGGTTTGAATCGAATAAACCCTTCCTTTAATCCAGCAGAAGGCAAGATCAACTCTTTTTGGTCCAGTATGGCATTAATCCGTACCTGAAGAAGCAAAGGCCCAGGGTCAACAAAAATTTGCTTAGACTCATAGTAAAATTTCGAGCGCCTCACCTGTTCTGCAAGTTTGCCAAATTCTGCGGGGGTGAGATCTGGAAGTGGTAAAGAACTCCGTATCTCATCTTTTTCTGCTGGGAAATTATTCATTATTTATTAGTATTGATTGTACTAACCGAGAGAATGAGCATCTGCCTACTCGAAGATTCTAAGGCTAAAAAAAGTAACTATTCAACTGCACTCCATCTTCGCCCATTTAGGTCTTCTCGAATAGCACAAGTATGCTTCGAAGCCCTAGGTAAGCGAGGAACGAGACTCCGAATGAACGAGGTAAGCGTAGACTCCGATATGAAGCACATCTGAACAGTTACAGTTTGGAGTTAAGGGTAATTTCCAGCCTACGCTGAATAATTACAAAAAAAGCTTATTACCTGAGGTTGGAAAGAAGAAGCGGATTTGCAGATAATTCATCCTCTCCTAGCTTGACGATGGGCCAAATCTTTTCAGGGGTAAATGAAGCGAAACGTTCAACTTCTGCTTGTTTGGCAAAACCATATTCAACAAGTTTTTGTGCGTCAGACCACATGGTTTCACTACCCATAAAGGCAACCAGCAGTTCAGTTTTACCTCGTTTAAATTTACCCACATAGGTCTGTCGTGCCGCATTTGTATAACCGGTTTTACCGCCAATGCTCCCTTTTATCTGCCAAAGAGCCTTATTGTGGCTGTAAACCATCCCGCCATTTTTGTTTTTGATTCGCCGCTTTGACATCTTTGCAGCGAAGTGTTCATTCTCCATGGCCTTATTAAAAATCACCGCCAAATCACGGGGAGTACTCTTCTGCCCTTTTGCCGTCAAGCCGCTTGATGTTTTACATACCGTATTTCTAGCACCCAAGCTTTTCGCCTTTGCCGTCATTAATTTGGCAAAAACCTTTTCAGAACCAGCAATTTTTTCTGCCAAAGCCACACTAGCATCATTGGCAGAAGCGAGAAGTACTGCATTAATCAGGTCATTGGCAGGATACTCCTTACCCTTGCGCAAATAAATTTTAGACCTCGGCATGCGCGCTGCCGTTCGGCTTACGGACACCATATCACGGTCACCGAGGGAGTCCATTGAGATGAGCCCCGTTAAAATTTTAATGGTACTCGCAGGCTGCCCTGGACGATCAGGGGAATGGGCATAAACAACATCTCCACTCTTGGCATCCATTACTATAGCGCTTTTTGCTGTTATTTTTTTGCGGATGTTCTTAGAAACTGATGCGGTCGTCCCATAATTTGAAGGCCGCCTTTTTATGAGACCAGGTCCACGAGAGATAAGGACAAAACCTTTTGTCTCTACAGAGGAGGTTGTTACCTTTTTTTCTGCTTCCGCAGAAAACTTAAACTTATGCTTAGATGAAAGTATAGGGTAGGGAGTTGATCCATCGCCAAAAAGCAGGGAGGGAGCAGCCAAACCGCTGAAGAAAAGACATAGGAGAGAAATTATTGATATACGCACAAAAGACCTGTAAATTTTGGAATGATTGCCAAATGTCCCATTGCTTAAACTTTAGTCTATAGCAGAAAAAAATTATTGCAAGTTGTTTTTACAAATATAAACAACGAGTTACGACAAACCGAAGAAAAAATTAGCCAGAGACAAAAACAGACACACTATATACTGCAACTCGAGACATCAGCCAATACCATATATAGTAGAAAAGGTAACTGTTTAATGGGAATGCACATTTCAAACGTCTACCCTATCTGGGGCCCAGCTGAAGTTACAAAAAATGAAAGATACCTGTGCGTTGCAAGCACTAGACTTTGTCGGCAGGTAAATAAGGGTAATGTTTAAAAACCATATAAATCCTGGTCCAAGATCGTGGCATTACAATAGATTCAAGATGGTAGTAGCAACTTCATTCAAGGGCACCTCTTTATCTACACAACCAAGCTTGACTGCCTCAGCAGGCATTCCATAGACAACACAGCTCTTTTCATCTTGGGCAATAACCCGGGCACCTGCCTCTTTCATCTTCAATAAACCCTGGGCCCCGTCTTTACCCATGCCCGTGAGAATAACACCTATAGCATTACTGCCACCGTAGGCAGCAACAGAGTTAAACAACACATCGGCCGCAGGTCTTTGATGACAAACAAGTGGGCCGTCCTTGATGTTCACGTAATAGCGGGCCCCGCTCCGGCGCATGACCATATGGTAGTTACCAGGAGCGATCAGGCAGGTGCCAGGAAGGACGGAATCACCGTCTTCTGCCTCCTTGACCCGAATCTGACAAAGACCGTCAAGACGCTCTGCAAACTTCTTGGTGAAATGGGCCGGCATATGCTGGACCACCATAATGCCAGGACAGGCTGGGGGCATCTGTGGTAAGACGACAGTCAACGCCTCTGTTCCACCGGTGGAGGATCCTATGGCAATAAGCTGATTGGTTGTTTTTGAGATAGACAACTTCGGTACTGCAGCTCTCAAGGAGGTTACAGACTTAGTCCTTCTTTCCCTCATAGCCTTGACATCAATACGCGCAGCGGCTCGAATTTTGTCGGCGAGCTGCACACTCATATCACCAACAGAGTAGGAGGCACCAGGTTTACAGATAACATCAACGGCCCCTATATCCATAGCCTCCATGGCAAGACCGCCACCAGCCTCGGTCAAAGAACTAACGATGATGACAGGAAGTGGGAAATAACGCATCAATTTCTTGAGGAAGGTGATGCCGTCCATCCTTGGCATCTCAATATCCAGGGTGACAACATCTGGCTTCAACTTGACAATTTTATCCCGGGCAACATAGGGGTCTGGCGCTGTGCCAACAACCTCAATATCTCCCTCCCTGCCTAATTCTTCACTGAAGACCTTACGCACGACAGCAGAATCATCAACAACTAGAACCCTTATTTTCCCCATTAGTCCTTTCATTTCCTTTTTTGATAACCGATTACAATTGATGGACTCGTAAAAATTGTATCTTAATCACTATACGTCATCCACAAGTAGCCAAATTCAGACATAAATGCGAATGACTCAGCCTCTGAATCCAACTCTGCAGGCGAAAAACCGGAAATATATTGAGCCGTAGGTATTCCAAGCTTACAAGCACCATCCGGATCTGCTTTCCCGAGAAAAGTGCCAATAACCATGTTAGCGGCCTCCTGCATGGTATCAACCGCTTGCTTCTCAGAAACATCGGCCGCCTCAATACCCAAAAAACTTTCAGCTATATTACGAGCCAAACTCCCTGGGAAGAAGAAACAGATAACCGCACTCACTGGGCCGGTGAAATGTATCCTGGCAGATATGTAAGTGGTATCCAAGTCCCACTTATCTTGGGGGGGCAGATCTGGAAGCAACTGGACCGATATAAAATACATGGTACTGAATACTTCTGCAGCAGATTCTCCAATTTTATCTTTTATACTCTGGTCCATTTACATTACCTCCTCCATTTACGCCCCATCCTGGGACTCTGTTCAATAACCCTTGAGAGGGATAAGACCTTAACATTCAGCAACATTTTTACGTCAAACACCTTTTTCATTTCTCTCTATTTGACCCCATTAGGGGGCTCAATTCAGGATCCCCTAATGGGGATAAGTGCCTTAACATTTGGTGATAACATTTTTACGTCAAACAACCTTTTTTATTTATTGTTAAATGATAACAAGCAGGCACGAGCTAAGGCACTAAAAATCCATCTCATCAGCGGACTGGTCAGTTCCACCTTCTGCGCTGATCTCATCCATCCTCGAAGCATACGCCTTATTCAAAACATCCATCATTATTTCTTTTATTGTTTCCGGCAGGAAAGGCTTTTTAACATATGCGGCAACACCTAGTTCTTTTGCCTCAGCCATTCTCGTATTGCTGGATTCTGTCGATATAAAAATAACAGGAATATTTCTCAACACATCATCTTCCTGCATTGTTTTGAGCAACTCAAGGCCTCCCATTTCCGGCATATTGATATCAGAGAGCACAACATCAATCCAGGCGTCAGCAAGAACCTCAAGAGCCTCCTTGCCGTTTCCCGCCTCCAGTAACTCCCCAACCCCAATACCTGTCATCCCGACAGTCCTTTTAATAACAGCTCGCATGGTTTCAGAATCATCGACTATTAAAATATTAAACGCCATAATGTAGACCCATCCCTTATTTTACCGAACTGTAACTGTTCGGCGGTAATGCACGTTTCGAAGTAGACGCTATCTGTGCCCCACCTAAGTAGTTACACCAAATTTATCATTTCTTCAGCCTTCTCAAGTTCAAACCACAACTCAGACATGGCTTTTTCAAGTTCTGCATTGGTAATGCCGAAACGCTGCAGGGCATCGCCCTCCATGGGGGATGCTAATCCATCTGCACCGACACCTATACCCATGGAAATAACCAAGGTATTGCTCAAGGCAACAAGAGCCACCAACCCCCCTTCTCTTAACGCAAAATGCTCATGATGCTTTTTGACTGCTGCCACCATCTCTGGATCAAATTCCCATTTTTCCAGGATCAACCCACCTAATTCGGCATGAGAAATACCCAAGACCTTTTGTTCCGCCTCAAAAAACGAGGTGCTCTCCCCATGGGCCTCGTCCATTATTTTTTTAAACTCATTGCCGACAAAACTGCTGAGAAAACGCTTGCCAATATCATGAAGAAGACCAGCGGTAAACGCAGCCCCTTTTTCGACACCCTCAAAATGAGGGCTCAGTAATTTTGCCATTATTGCAACAGCCACAGCATGCTTCCAGAGATCTCCCTCGTCGAGCAGATAGCCCTCGCCAGCCTTGCCTTTGTAAAATTTAACGGAACTAGAGGTGATCATAATGTCTTTGAGCATCTCTTGCCCAAGTACAACCAAGGCATCTTCAAGGGATGTTACTTTCCTGCTTAAACCATAATAGGCGGCATTGCAGGTTTTCAATATATTGGCAGTAATGGAGGCATCATATTGGATAACTTTAGCCAGATCACCGGCCTTTGAGTTTTCATCTTCCAGCATTTTCATGACCTGCTGTGCTACTTTTGGAAAAGGCGGGACATGATCTGCTAAAGCTAATATTTCATCAACACGGCTCATAAATCCATCTCTCCTTTTCCGGACACCTTCAACCGGACTTGCCCCGTGCCCACGTAGAGACTGATAGTTCTGTTAACTGAGCCGCCTACATCTTCTTTGGTCACCATAACTTTATTTTTCCAAAACATCTTTCGGAGAACCATGTAATTACGTTTACCTATATTAAATATCCCGGATCTATCCATAACCTGTGAGCCACCAACCACGTACACCTTCATTCTATTTTTAAGGGCACCATGTTTGTACATCTCCTTAAACATCATTGGAATCCCCATATCTGCAAACATATACGGTTTACCGGCAGCTTTTATCTTGTCGATATTTGAATCAGGCAGCATGTAGTGAAGGAGGCCCCCCACCTTTACTGCCGGGTCCCATAAGACAACACCAATGCAAGACCCCAGTGAATAGGTGATCAGCTGATCCTCAGCATCAGTGCTAATCTGCATGTCTGATATACCTACAATCTTTTTCATAACTTCCTGTACGTTGTGGCCTCAACCTGTTTGAAATTATGCTTTATACTTGCAATACTTTCGGAGTGCCCGATAAACAGATAGCCCCCAGGACGAAGGCAATGAAAAAATTTCTGCACCAGCCGCTGCTGGGTTTCCCGGTCAAAATAGATCATTACATTCCGGCAGAATATAACATCCATCTCTTCTCTCCAGGGGAAGTCGTGCATCAAGTTAAAACGCTGAAATTCGACCATCTGACTGACGGCCTTCTTAATTTTCACTTTACCGACGCTCTGCCCTACTCCTTTCTGGAAATAACGCTTCAAAAAATCTCCCGGAATGTTTTTGGTCTGCTCCATCGAATAGACACCATTAACTGCCTTTTGCAGCACTTTTGTTGATATGTCCGTTGCGATAATCCTGACTTTCTTAGAGCCGTTCTTGCGTAAGAAATCGTCTAGAACCATTGCCAGCGTATAAGGTTCTTCCCCTGAGGAAGAGGCGGCAGACCAAAAAGTCAACTCCTTCCTCCCGGCGGAATACGACTCAGAAATAAGCTTTGGCATCACTGACGAACTAAGATAGTTAAAATGAGCTATTTCACGGAAAAAACTAGTGAAATTTGTGGACACGGCATCGAGGAAGTGAACAAATTCTTTATCTTTCTGCTCCGGCGCAGAAATGTATTTTAAATACTGCTGGAAGGATGTTATCTGGCAGGCTCTCAGCCGCTTTGAGAGTCGTGCGTTCAGTAGTTCTTTTTTTTCCTGTTTCAGAAAAATGCCGGTGTGTTCATAAATGAGGTCACTAAATTTTTTAAATTCAGAATCAGACAGGCCCACATTCGCCAACATTTACTGCATGGCCTCTATGTCTGCCATAAATCCTTTTCCTACTACTCGGTCGGCATCAAGAAGAATTTTGATCTCTCCCTTCACCTTCCCCATTCCCAAAATATTATTCGCATCGGTGGTCAAGCCGAAATCAGGAGGCGGTTCAATATCTTCTGCCAATATATTCATAACCTCTGAAACAGCATCCACCAGCATACCAACTTGCATAGAGCCATTCTGGCCCTGTACTTCAACAACAACAACACAGGTCCGGTCCGTATATTCCCTCTCTTCCATGGCAAACTTAAGACGAAGATCCATAATCGGAATAACTCTACCCCTGAGATTGATAACTCCCTTGATATACTCAGGGGTGTGGGGCACGGCGGTTATCTCCATAACCCCAATAATTTCCCGGACCTTCATGATCCCAACCCCGTATTCCTCATCTCCCAAAATAAAGGTCAGGTATTTTCCTTCCGCCCCAGAAATTTTCGCCCCGCCTTGTGTGACCGTAGCCGTGTTTTCACCTGCCATATTATCTCCTTTTCAAAACATAAACAATCTACCCTAACCCGGCGAAAAACCGAAAATTAAAAATGTAGATGTATTGAACTTACCCTGCTGTAGCCTCTTCGCTTATTTCTATAGCAGCTGAGGAAGAAACCAGTCCGGCCAGATCAAGAATAAGGCCTACTCGTCCATCACCGAGGATAGTCCCTCCAGCAACACCTTTAATTTCCTGCAAACCGCCCAGGTTTTTAATAACAACCTCCTGCTTACCAAGGAGTTCGTCCACAAGGATTGCCCGTTGCTTACCTTCAGCCTCTATGACGACGACAATCCCCTCAAAAATATTGCTGTTTGAGTCTGCAACACCGAAAAGATCAGCCAACCTGATTATTGGAATCAGGGTGTTGCGAATCAGCAAGGCCTCACCTTTACCTTGGACTGTCTTGTACTGTTCTTCTGTGGGCCTTAGTGACTCTTGTATCGCCGTTGTTGGAATTATGTAACGATCAGATCCAACCCGAACGATAATCCCGTCAATAATTGCCAAAGTCAGGGGCAAGCGGATTATAAACTGCGATCCCTCTCCAGGTTCGCTGAACACCTCAACCTTGCCCCGCATTTTTTCCACCCCTTTTTTAACCACATCCATACCAACCCCTCGGCCCGATACATCCGTAATTTGGTCAGCGGTGGAAAATCCAGGTAGAAAAATGAGATTGTTTAAGTCATAATTTGAATATTTGTCGTTATCGTTGATAAGATTCCGTTCAATTGCTTTTTGCCTGATCTTGGTTGTATTGAGTCCCTGGCCATCATCCTCAATTTCAATGACCATGTTGCCGCCTTTTTGATAGGCACGAAGATTAACAGTTCCGGTGGTGGATTTGCCCATTTTTTCCCGTTCATCGGGCATCTGCACCCCATGATCTACAGAGTTCCTCATCATGTGAACCAAGGGGTCATAGATGGAATCGACCATATTACGGTCAATCTCTGTCTCCTCACCTTCCATAACAAGATCAACTTGTTTACCCGTCTTTTTGGAGAGATCCCGCACCAAACGAATCATTTTCTGAAAGGTTTGCCTAATCGGTACCATCCGCATGGACATGGCCGTTTTTTGGATTTCACTGGTAATCCTGCCCAACTGGGCAAAATCTTTCGTCAATTTTGGATCAGAAAGTTTGTCTACTAGTGGATTCCCCCGCACCATGGCCTGCATAATCACAAGCTCGCCAACAGCATTGACCAACCCGTCAAGCTTTTCCACATCAACTTTAATTGAGGTTCCAGGCTTAGACTTTGTTGCTGCTTGCGCCTTCTTCTGCAGAGAACTTTCAGGCAGTGGTGCTGGCTTGCCTGGAGAAGCGCTTATCTCCCCTTTGGTTTGCTGCACACTCTCTGCCAGCGCAGACGTTGGAACCTTAAGCTCCGGAACAGTTTTTGCGGAGTCAATTGTTGCACTCTGGACCGGGGTTGAAGCTGGGATAGTATCCCCTCCCTGTACACTTTTCACCCAAGCCACATATTCACTGATATCATAATTTTTGTAATGGTCAGGCCCTTCATCAAGAACAAGTTTAATGTTCTCAACCATCGTTTTCAGAAAATCACCAACCTTTAAAACAACATCAATGACGCTAGAGTCCATGCCCCTAATGCCATTACGAACATCATCAAGAAGATTTTCGGTACAATGGGCAATCTCCTGAATTTTTTTCAAGTTCAAAAACCCAGAAACACCCTTGATCGTATGGAAGGGGCGAAAGATATTGTTGATTATTTCATCATCGCCAGGATTATCTTCAAGATCAAGAACATTGACCTCAATTGACTCGAGATGCTCAGACGTTTCTTCTATAAATCCAGTCAGCAAATCAACATCCTGTAGAAAATCAGGCATCGGTTCGGAGTCTGGATCAATCACCTTTATTTCGGGGGGCCCAGTTGGAACAGCGGCAACATCTTCCGATGTGTTGTTGTCTTGGGGAACTTCTTCTGGCACATCGTAGCCTATGCTGCGAAGGTCATTTTTAAAATTCTGAACGGCAGGACTGCTATCTCCTCCTGTTCGATGTACTTCCTGCATATGGCCGATACATTTGCCTACTTGGTCATAATTTTCGGGGCTATCATCTAGATCCGTCATTATGATCATGCCAAATACTTTTTCAAGATCTCCTGCCATTTTCAAAATAACAGGAAAGTCCTCAATATCACTTGCCTGAGAGAACTCTTCCACCAAAGAGACCAGCTCACCAATCACAGCGAGATTTCCCGGTTCGACCATCATTATCTTCAGGGCCAAGTCGTCAAGTATGTCAAGAACCGACCTTATTTCTTCCGTCATATCTATCCTCAAAGTACCTTATACTGGTTTGCTTGTATAACATACAAGCCCTGACAAACGCCCCATTGGCAACTGTTTTTTTATGCTTACTACCCTATATTTACTACTACTTTCCATAATTTAAAAGGCCTGAATTAAATATACGGATTTGATCTTCCAACACCTGTAGATTCTGCTCTACCTTGCCAACAATTTCTGCCCCAGGATATTTGTTTAATATATATAACAAAATATCCCTTGAGCGCATCATCATATTTGCCTTCTTAACCGGTTCTTTTAAATTACGGGCAGCAACAAAGAGAGCAGCCGCCTCTTTTCTTAATCGCACAGCTAGCTTATCAATTGCCTCCTCGCCCTTTATCTTGGCAATTGGACCGTATTCACTGCCCGACAAAAAAGCAAACGCATCAATCGCTTTTTCGTACTCTTCCGCCTCTAAAAGGGCAATAGCATTTTCCCATTGCCCAGAGACCTCCTCTCTTTCGAGGGAACGTTTAACCCTTGCCTCCTCTTTTTCTAATCGGGACAAATTTTTCTTTGCTTCAGAAAGCTCTTGGTTCACATCGTCGGGAAGATTTGCCAGTGCTACAAGGATTTTTCGTGCATTGCCAAAATCTTTTTCATGGACAAGATAGTCTGCCTCCATAAGCTTGTCCCTTGCCCATTGCCGTGCCTGCTCTTCAGTTTTGCGCATAACCCTTCTGGCAAGGCTATCCAGTCCGATATCATCGAAATCAGCGAGTACCCTTTCATACTGGGCCTGTAAGGATGGTGGGATGCCACGTCCATCGTATTGCAT
Organism: Desulfurivibrionaceae bacterium; assembly: GCA_030145275.1. Lineage (GTDB taxonomy): Bacteria > Desulfobacterota > Desulfobulbia > Desulfobulbales > VMSU01 > JAQYVV01. The sequence goes on from JAQYVV010000009.1 coordinate 32,427, forward strand.
ATACTCTCTCAGCAACACGACAAACGCCGCATATTTATCTGGCGACAACCTGTAATCATTCAGGAAATGAAGCTGCCCAGCTACCCACTCAGCGTCCTTTTCCATTACCGCAAAAAAATCATCCAACTGTAGGTAGACTGATTGTGCTTTTTTATCTTCACCCAAGATTAGTAAAAGTTCGGCAGACTGCATTGCTGCCTGCCAAGCCCCTCTGGACTCTTCAAAAAACTGGGCCTTAAGCACTCCTTCCTGCTGTAGCTTTTCACTTATAAAATGTAACGACTCTTCAAAACGGTTACCACGAACCAAGGCATGAGCATAGAAAGAGTGTGCCGCAAAATCGACGCCTTCTCCCTCAAGAACAGCAGCAGAGTTTTCGTAAGCTGTTATGGCCCCCTGATAATCTCCCTGGGCCATCAACTGCTTAATCAGAGATCCCAGAGAGTGAACATTTTGAGCTCTATAGTCATATATCACCGCATCTAAAGAGGCCAAGCCCTTCTTAAGAACATTCCCACAGTTGCTCTCAAGATAGTGTACATCTCTTTGCACAATGTCCCATGGGTTGATCCCCTGGGCAGCAATGTGCCGACCATCACCGGGTTGCAGGAGAGACGCCACCCTTTTGTAACCGAACACCATATATTCCAACCCCTGGACACATTCATGCCATTGCTCAGGCCACTCGGCACCGGCATCAATGGCAATCATTCTCTCGGCCATCCCATTCCACTCTTCAAGGGCCTTGGTGTACTCTTTTAAGCGATATGAAACATATTGGGGGTCGGGAAGTTCAATAAAGAGAGCAGTTTCCCCAGGCCTTTGAGACAGACGTGTGGTTCTGCCTTGACCCATTAAATCTTCTTCCAGGACAGAGGGAGGCTGTGCCATTGTGGACTCGTGGCTTTGATATTTCTCATCCTGTTCCAGAGTTGATAACTTCAAGAGAATTTCTGGAACTTTTTGCTGACCTTCTTCAGGAGAGACATCCTCCCCTGAAGCCACAAAGTCATATTCCTTAGCCCCATCATACTCCGGCAAAGAAATCTTCTTTTGCGAACATCCAAATAAGGACAAATATAAAGCGGCAAGAAAGAGAATGAAAAACGTTTTCTTCATATGATTGTCGAGATTCAAATACCAGAGGGGTTGTCCGAGAATAGAAATTTTCGGGCGGAGCCAGAAGGCTATTCTCGGACAGTCTCCTAGTTCATTAACGTCCAATAAGGCTTAAAGTAACGGGTCGGCAGAATAACGCCATCTGGGTCAATCTCGCCGAAGGTTATCATTCCATTACTATACTTAACGCTTCCAACTTTATTGGAATAAGACATTTTCCAGCTATCATCAACATTTATCTTATTTTCGCCATCAGAAGCAATATGGATCTGGCCCAGGCCAAGATAGTTAACGGGAATCTCCCGGTCTCCGTCCAAAACCATGCCTTCTGTCTCGAGTAAAGATGAATAGTTCCCTCGGTCAACAATGGCTTGTGCCACCATACTCCAAACGGGCAAAGCACCCGATGACCCTGATATTCGAGTCGTTTTTCTCACCATAGGTTTATTATCATCATAACCAACATAGGAAGCAATAACATATCCATCTTGCACCTGAACCCCCTTGTTTCCCGGAGCAGGGCTAGGGACAAACCCTGCAAAAGATGAGTTCCGGAAACTGTTTGCGGTTCCGGTCTTACCAAAGAGAGGTACGGGCACAGTTATTTCAGCTTGCACTTGATCTCCCTGCCGGACCTTTTGCACGATCTGGACATTGTCACGGGCATACTTACCAGTCCCATATTTCACCACATTCCTAAGAGAATCAGTTACAGCCAACGAGGTCTTGTTGTCTATTATCCTCTTGGCAGATCGTTTAGGCCGGTAGACAATTTCCCCACTGCTGCTTTCAATTCGATCAATCAGTAAAAGACCATTACCCGCCCCAAATCTTCCTGAATACTCCCTTGTACCGGTCCCTATTGTCTCATAAGCCCTGGCAATATCAAGTAAAGTAATGACATTTGAACCAAGAGGAAAGGATAGCACCGCTTCCATCGGGCTCTCAATCCCCATCTCCTTGCAAAGAGCAATCAAATAGCGCAAACCCACCAAGATCCTAAAATCCTTGATTTGATAAAGTACGTCCGGCCCATAGGCCCGGAGACGCGACAATTGCTCATACTCTTTTGCAACCGTTTTTTTCAAGAACTCAAAGGTGGACAGCGAGACCATTCTATTCAGCAGGACATCCCCCCATTCCCACTTTTTACCAGCCACCGCCGTTTGCTTAATTATTTTTTCAAGAGAGAGAGGATCTACAATCAACCACACCCCCTCCTGCGGAGGTTCACCAAAGGAATATACCTCTGTAAAACTATTGTAATACAGCTTGTTTTCCCCTTGCCACGAAGATGTTTTCTGGAGCCAGGAAGCGGATAATTCCCCCCTCCTTTTTGCTGCATCCCTTCGAAAAAGATCGAAGTCCTCAGCCAGTTGCGCTAATTTCACATAAGTCATCTTGAGAATCTGGCGGCGAATATCAGCCTCAGAGCTGGTGTCATCCTTTTCAACAACATCGTCTTCGAGTTCATAATGGAAACGCTGCAGCAACGCATATTCCGAACTTTTTCCCGAAAAGAGAAGATCCGGGCCAATCTCCTCCAAGGCCTTCACAAAAGCCAGCCTCTGTAGCTGTTTTTTGTTGACCATGATGCCAAAACCATCCCGAACTCTCTCCATATAATGAACATATTGCTCGTTTTTTCCACGAGCCAGCCCCAACCCTTCAGTCAATTTTCGAAACTGCCCCTCAGAAAGTCTTTCACAGAGGTTATACAAAAGCCAGACCGAGGCAACATTTTCCGATTTGGTTCCGGCCCAGTTAATAGAGACTCCACTGAAAGGACTATGGTGGTCAGGTCTGGGAAAATAGGTCTGCCCGTGGTAGACAAAGGCATCTCTTTCGTTATTGAGCAAATCCAGAGAATTCCAGCCAAGTTGGATTGCCGCTGTATAAAGAAGAGGCTTGGCGGTTGACCCCATGAGGCGGCGTGCCAATACCCGGTTGTAGAATCTATTTTCATTTCCACCAACCATGGCTCGAATGCTGCCATTTTTTAGAACAACAAGCCCTCCCTGCAGTTGTGGATATTTTTCCAGATGTAGGAGATACCGGCTTGAAGCCTCATCATACCCACGCACGCTCACATAAACCTGATCGCCAGGAGAAAAATTGCTCAGAAATTTATCCATGTCTCCAGATTTTGCTTCTGACCATCTTTGCTGATTATATTTTACCAGGGAAGAGAGAAAGAGGCTAAGCCCCTTACTGTCCACCACTCCAGTTATTTCCTCAATTGAGCCATTTCTTGTCTGCTGGAACGAAACCGTCAGAGCGGGATCTTCCCCTACGCTGACAGCAGCAATTCTGCCAAAAATAAACTCCCCAGATTCAACCTTATTCCCCGTTTTTTTGAGTTTTGCATAATTTTCCTGGAGGCTTTTTTTATCATATCCTTCCAGGCGGACTGATAACCTTGACAACTCCTTTTTCAAGGCATAGAAACTCTGATCCTGTAGGTCTTTCTCAATGGTCGTATATATTTTGATCCCGGATGTCGCTACATTTTCAATCCCGTGACTCACAAGAGCTGTTTCGACGTCTGCTTCGGCCAAGGCCTCCTTCACCATGTCCATTATGGTATTAAGCGCATAGGACATCTGTCCCTGGCGAAAGGGAACATCCTTATCCAGGTTTTCCTGATACTGCTGAGAAGATATCATCCCCAATTCGTGCATGCGTCCTAAAACGTAGCCCGCCCGACTCTTTGCCCTATGTCTTGCTTCTTGAGCCGAGGCCTCGTCCTTTTTTAAAAATGGGTTGTAATAATTTGGCCTTTTGACGCTCCCCGCAATAAAGGCTGACTCCAGAAGCCCAAGCTCTTTGGCAGGTTTATCGAAATAGTAATTTGCGGCAACCCCAAGTCCCCTGCCATTGCCGCTCACATAAAACTGGTTGACATAAAATTCTAATATTTTCTCTTTAGAGTAGTGATATTCCAAGCGCCAGGCATAAATAAGCTCTTTAAATTTCTCTTTCAGGGAGCGGTCTTTTCTCTTGTAGAGATTTTTAGCCGTTTGCTGGGTTATGGTACTCCCACCCTGCACCACCCTGCCAGCCTTCAGGTTGTGGATCATGGCTCTGGAAACACCTAAAAAATCAATGCCGTAATGCTGAAAAAACTTATGATCTTCAGCTGCGACAATACTGTTTACGAAATTTTTCGGAATCTGTTGGAAAGCGATATACTGACGGTGGTCATTTTCAAAAAAAACACCTATTTTATCCTTACCATCACTATAATAGACAGGGCTTTCGACCGCCAAGATATTTTCCAGGTACTTCGGGCTAATCGACTCACCCGGATTTACCGCAACCAGCCAGTAGAGAGCGAGTCCAACTCCCCCCCCCACGACTAATGTTAAAATTGCGACAATAAGTAATGTTTTTCGTATCAGTCTTAATATCATTCTTGTTTTACTAAAAAAAGTTTGGGCCTTTAGGTAGGAAGTTGAAAAACCTCCTTTTTTTACGGGGATAGAGTTACAGCCTTTTTTAATTGCACTAACACTGCTTGTCAGGTAAATACCAAAAGGTATAAAAACTTTTTAGTGGCCTTTTAAATTTCTCATGCCAAATGGCCGCCGAGGATGATGACAGAGGTATCAACAAGTAAAAGCAGACAGACCACTAACATTTTGATCCCATAGCACATTTTCCAGACAACTGGATTTCACTTGCTCCATAAGATAACTATCGGCCTAAAAATTGCTTTAGTCTACTCATAGAGTAAGATAAATTTTATCCGTACTGCTTGCCACAGACTAAGTATATACTCTACTTGTCTGAAAAGTTTAAACAACCAGCCAATCCGTAAATGTTTGGCATCGCTTTTCAGGGAGGCGAGCAGGCTGGCGTAGCGTAGTTGGCTACGTGAGACAGCCTGATCGCCTTCCTGGGAAGTGATGCCTAATATTTACCAGACTAAACATACTTTCCAAACCAATGCTTTAGTATATAAGACTATCATGAAAAATAGTATTTTCAACTTTTTCAACACCCGCCCCCTTATTTTATCACTTGCCTTGCTGATTTTTGCCAGTAGTTGGTCCTGTGCGCCAATGGACAACAACACTAGTCAGCGACATATCCCCCCAGCACCGGTGGAAATGCAATCAGCAAAGGGAGAAGAACACCTTTCTTCCGGTAGTATTGACCTTTTTCTGGAAGAAAATCTCTCTCTGGAAAGTACGCTTCGGGATGTCAATGGAGATTTTCCTGGGGAGATGACCATACCAGAACCGGAAGAGACAGTCAGCCAGGAAGTTGAGGACCTGGAAAAACTGGGCAGTTGGGTCGAGAAAGTTACGCCTGCGCCGCTGGAAGAAGAAAAAGGAGTAGAATACGACTTCCCGATTACCATGAACCGCCAAGTCGAATACTATCTTGATTTTTTCCAAAACCGCCAGAGAAAATCCTTCAGCCGCTGGTTGAGCAGGTCCGGACGCTACCTGCCAATGATCCATAAACAGCTGCAAGAAGCCGGTCTCCCCTTGGATCTCGTCTACCTGCCGATGATCGAATCGGGTTACAGCCTAACTGCCTATTCTAAAGCCCGTGCAGTTGGACCTTGGCAGTTTATGCGGGCCACAGGTATAAACTTTGGCCTTAAGGTGACAAATTATGTTGATGAGCGCCGTGATCCTATTAAATCAACGGCCGCAGCCATAGCCTATTTAAAATTTCTCTTTGCAGAATTCAACTCCTGGGAGCTTGCTGTCGCTGGATATAATGCAGGGGAAGGGCGAATACGCCGGGGCATCAATAAATTTAACACCAATGATTTCTGGGAACTTGCCGAACACCGCTTTCTTCCGTCAGAAACTAAACTGTACGTCCCCAAACTTATTGCAGCAATACTCATTGCAAAAGATCCCGAAAAATATGGCTTTGGCGATGTGCAGCTTGAGGAGCCTCTCAATTTTGAATATGCCAAAGTTCCGCGCTGGACATCCTTGCGGGCAGTTGCAATCGCACTTGATGCGGACTTTGATGAAATTCACAATCTGAACCGAGAACTCAAAAAGCTGATCACCCCCCCAGACCAAGAACAATATGAGCTCAAAATACCCGCCGGCAGCAAAGAGCTGCTTGCCAGTAACCTGCCAAGAGTCCATACAACTGTTACAACCCTGTATAAAACACATAAAATAAAAAAGGGTGATACCCTGGATAAAATCTGCAAAAAGTACAACCTGAACAAGACCACCATTCTCAAGGCCAATGACCTGCGCCACTCAAAAATGCCCGTGGGCAAACTCCTGCGCATCCCGTACAGGGAAACGCAGTATGTTCTCCTCTCTGAAGAAGAAATGAACAACTCAGGATTGGCTCAGCGGGGTATTAACTTCATTCTCCACAAGATACAGCCAGGTGAGACCGTCGGTAAAGTTGCCAGTAAATACAAAGTATCAAGCCATCTTATCGCAGCCTGGAATGGCCTGGATAACATCCACAAAATCAGGGCAGGCCAGCAACTTGCCCTCTATATTTCCGACGAATACCAGCCCCAGAACCTCGGCTCCATTGAGCATGAGACCGTCACAAAAAAAGAAACCAGAAAAAAGAGCCTCCCACTTTTAACCGGGACCAGCAAAAAAGTGGCGTCAGCAAAAAATTACTCAGTTCCGCCAACCTACTATAAGGTCAAAGGCGGTGACAGTTTATGGAAAATCGCCAGACGTTTCAACATAGAAACCAAAGATATCAAGAGATGGAACAACCTCAAGAACAACATGATCCATCCGGGCCTCAAGCTCGTTCTCAAAATCTAGAATCAATACAACAAAACCAGCTTATTCAATTCGAAATTAGAAATATTAGATAAGCGTAGACTTCGGATAAGCGTAGACTTCGTTAGCCAAATCCGGGACCATTATTTTCTCAACACATGGAAATATCAGGAAAAACAGCTCTTGTTCTTGGCGCAACAAGGGGAATAGGAAGAGCCATAGCAACAGCTTTGGCCCAAAAAGGGGCGAGAATTATCGTACCCTATTTCGACTGGCCTGAATCCTGTCAAGAAACTATCGCCCAGCTCCAAAAAATCAGTCCCGGTCATCTTTTCATAAAAACAGATCTACGCGAGCAGGCGCAGGTAGAAGATCTATTCGCCTACATCCACAATCAATGCGACTCTCTCGACATTCTAATCAATAACATTGAACGGGGAGGCATGCCAGTTGTGCACGGTTCGTACACCATCGAACAATGGGACCTGGAAATGAACACGACCTTGAAGGCGAAATGGCAGGTTTTCCAGAATGCCCTGCCCTTGTTGCGAAGACAACCAGAAGGAGTGGTCATTAATTTTTCTTCCATTGCCGGAATAGTAGGTAGATCTGGGCCTGCAGGTTTGATTTTTAACGACGGTTATGCCGCGGCAAACCGAGCCATTTCCTCTTTTACTGAAACATGGGCCAGGCAAGGCGCCCCCACTGTCCGAGTCAATGAACTGGTGCTCGGTTTTATCGAGAGCAGACATGGACCAGGAACCAGGGGTTGGGACCTCCTCTCAAATGAGCAAAAAGAAGCCATTGAGGGCCATACACTTTTGCAGCGCACAGGCAAATTGAAAGAAGTGCTTAATACTGTTCTTTTTCTTATTCAACAAGCAACTTTTATGACAGGTTCACGACTGACACTCGACGGCGGTTTTACTCTCGGTCACAACAGAATTCCTGAAATACCAACAAGGCAAGGTAACCTTGAGGTAGAAGAAGCAGTAAGTTGCAAGATGAAAGATGCAAGTTGAAAGAGGAAACAGACAACTACATTTAGCCCCCCTTTAATCCGAGAGCTCTCAGCCCTCACGGACCCAGGTAGGAATTCTCCGCATAACATATTCGACGGCAGCAAGTTTCTCGTTTTCTAATTCCTGGTCATTAAGCTTCTTTTTGACAGTTCGCATCCCTATCTCCTGAATAACATCTTCAGCATCGAACCAACACATCTCCTTTCCTGCCAGATCATACACGGTAAGAATGCGCCTATTCGTCTCACTAAGATGCTCTTCTTCAATGACATTGCCAATAATTTTTTTTGCTTCCTCATAAGGAATAAATTCTATCTCGTCACTCATTGTTCTCTCCATTTTTTAAAGAAAGAAGGGTAAACCATCTGCCAAAAAATTTTTTCCCCTTCATCTCATCTCGTAATTTTGATGGTCTCGTAAAAAGTCTCAATCAACTCCAAGATGGCTTAGCACAAAACCTATATCGCAGTAGATCGGACTTTTTGCGACGCCATCAATTTTAATCTTCCTGAAAAACACTGGGTAGAAAAAGCTTTTGGTACATATTCTGTGCGTACCTGTCAGTCATACTGGCAATGTAATCACATACCCGGCGTTCCGGCGAAGCGCTCAAGGCGAATTGACCAAGTTCTTGAGCAAGAATGTCTTGATGCTCCATAAAATACCCGTAAAGCTCCCGTAAAATTTTGGATGCTTTCACAAATTCTTTATGAACTCTCTCAGAACGATAAACATTGTTAAAGAGAAAGCTCCGCAGTTCCTGCATACTTTCACCAATTCTTACATCAATTCCAAAAACCAGCTCCCCGTTATCATCATTCGTCCCTGAAATTACTCCCTGGACCATGGTCATATTACGTTGCGAGTGGGTCTTGCCAAGAACAGCATTACAATTTTTAGGGATGTCATCCTCGCCTATTATACCGCTGCGAATTGCATCATCCAAATCGTGACTGAGATATGCAATTATGTCTGCGTAGCGCACAACACATCCCTCGGCTGTTTCTGGCATGTCTCTACTGCCTGCCGGGATCACTTCACCATACCCCTTAGAATGCTTGGCAATACCGTCCCGCACCTCATGGGTCAGATTCAAGCCGCAACCTTCATTAGCCAAGACATCAACAACCCTGAGACTTTGCTTATAGTGGGAAAATCCGTTGGTCACAAGCTCATTAAGCACAGATTCACCAGCATGCCCAAAGGGGGTATGGCCAAGGTCATGACCAAGCGCAATGGCCTCCACCAGATCCTCATTCAACTCAAGAGAACGGGCCAAAACCCTGCCAATTTCAGAAACCTCCAAGGTATGGGTCAAGCGGGTCCGATAATGATCTTCAGAGGGAGCCAAAAAAACCTGGGTCTTGTATTTTAAACGCCGAAATGCCTTTGAATATATTATCCGGTCCCGATCACGCATGAAGGCCGTTCGCAGAGGACACTCTTCCTCCGTCCGGAATCTACCCTTTGTATCTCCGCTGCAACAAGCGTAGGGAGACAAAAGTTCTCTTTCTTTCTCTTCTATTTTTTCCCGAATTAGCATACGATGTAATCAAGGCCTTTAATTTTAAATTTCGAGATAAAATACGGTGTCTTACTGGCAATAGCAAGAATATTATCCTCATTTCGCTCCGTTGCACAACAAAAGGTTGACAATGTCTCCTTTTTCCGAAAAGATACTAAAAATTCAATTTAACCTAGCGAACAGACATGTTTCAGCAAAAACGCCGCGCCAAAAGAGAAGCCGCAGCTCTACCTTGCCAGCTAGTTCTCTACAATTCAGAAAACGATGCAATTCTTGCCGGCCCTGCGCCCTCTTTCATTCATGACATTTCCTATTACGGCGCGGGTCTTCTCCTGAAAAAAGTCTTTTTCCCACCGCACCATCTTTTCTACGCCCCCCGCGACCATGAGGCTCAGATCCTCTGTCTCCAAAAAAAAAGAAAGGCCTCGGAAAGAGGCATTATAGTGCCGATAAAGCCTGCCTGGCTCCGTCTCGACGATAGTGATACCGCTGGTTTTTTCAGGATGGGCGTTCAATTCCTGACTGACCCTGAAGACATTGACGTGATAGACCTCGAAAAGATGGCTATGGCCTCTTTCAATTCCGAAGACGACTTTTTAAGTAAATTGAGCCGAATTTTTAATTTATAGCCTGTTATTTAAAAAAGTTAATAGCACTAATCTTCATCTTTTTGCACCTCACCTCTTTGAAGGCGGCGATGACTTTTAAGCAACTAGTATTCTCTAGATACTGGCCAACACTCCCAAATTAGTGATTGTAAATTTTAAGTTTAATTATCCCCTTATTAAGATAGGTAAGATATAGCCCAAATTAATATAGAATTAATCATGCCGGACACTAAATACCCATAGAATTTGTTGTTTTAAAAGATTAAGTTGCGTTACAATGAAGTTGTAGATAAAAAGTCTTGCCGAAAAAATCTATTAAACCATTAAGTGCATAAATTCTTCAGACGGGGGCTTTTGATGGCTATTTTCAGGTTCTATTTTGATATGCTTTTTTTCAAAGTAAAAAATCTTACTTGTGCCGCATTGTTTACCTGCATGGCTTTATTATTAACCCCTCTGCACTCCCTGGCCATTAGCAACCTTTATACCACCTCGGCCCATGGCAGCTCGGAGCATGGGGTCTGCCTTGACGGTGTCTGCGCTGAAACCACCGGCGGCGGCCATGGCTACGGCAGGGGCAATTGTGCTAACTGTCATGAAATGCATACCAGCATGGATGGCAGTGAACCAGAGCCAGTGGACGGCATTGCCTCGCCCTTTGCCTTACTTACCACCACCTTTAACCAAGCTGCCGTTGCCCGTGACTATTTGATCGGTGACAGCCTGTGTTTCTATTGTCACGGCAGCACCCATCAGCTGGTCAATCCTATGGACAACCAGGACTATGCCGAGCTTTTCGGCGGATACGCTGGCGGTCCGCAGACCATTCTTGGGACTTTTAACCAGTTTGATTTTGCTGGCCGCACAGGATCCAACCACAACCTGAGGGCGGTGCAAATTTACGCTGATACCAATTTCTCTTATTTTAACTCTAACTCGGATCCATGTTCGGCCTGTCACAATGTCCACATGGCCAAGGATTACAAAAACAATGCGGGTGCAGCTGGATATTCTGCGATCTCCCGCCCTAGCGATCACTTTAACCTGTGGGGCGATGAAACCGATGAAAACATGGACGATGCCGCCGGCATCTATCGAGCCCCATATTACAACATGGCCTTGGGCGGCGGTGAGACTGTACGTGAACCGGGCGGGATCGATAACCCCTTAGGCACCACCACCCCGAATTATAATGACTATTGTCTTGATTGCCATGCCGGCACCACCACCGCCATCACCAGCGTCAACCGGACAGGCGATCCGTACTACTCAACGGCTGTATTACACGATATTGATTGGACGACGGCCACCGGCGACCTCAACGGCTCTGGCGACAAACACGGTGTCAATACCACCGATGCCACAGATAATGTTGCAACCCGGGCCCCTTACAATGGAAACCACTCTCTTACCCTGTCCTGCATGGATTGCCATGAGGCCCACGGTTCCGTACATAAGGCCATGGTAAGACGGTCCATAAACGGCTTGCCGGTGACTACCGCCGGCTACCCGACTTCCAATATTATCGGCGATGAAGATGGAGACCGGGGCTGGCAGTGTCGCCAGTGCCATAAAGACGATTATGAGCTGAAATCGCCGCTCAACAAGATAGAAAACATTAACAAGTGGAGCTCCACCCATCACGGCGGCGGCCCTGATAATCCTTACAGTTCCGGGGGTACCGCCGCATGGAGCACTCCGGCCAATGACCCGGCTGGAGGGGGGGCATGCAATTGTCATTATATTGATGTCAACAAAAAACTGCCGATCAAATGTGAATACTGCCATTACCATGGCTCCTGGCTCTCGGGGGTTACCGGTGTCACCGTTGATGTGGGCCTGGCCACTGAACGGGTAATCCCGCCGCCGGCCAACCCGGCCCCTGGTTCTGGGCTCTACAGCCGCAAGACTTTCTGACAAACAGTTCGACTCGTTGGTTTTAGCTATTTTCAGACCCTCTGCCCAAAACCTCCACGCATAAGCGTGTATGTCATGAATCGAGCCAACTGCCCATAAGTTTGTCGGAGCGGCAGAGGGGGCACCAAGGAACGCAGATCACGTAAATTACGCCAAATTATTGTTTTTCAGGTCGGTCTTGTAGCTGTATTAGGAAAAGATATCCCGGGCCATGTCTGGTCTGCATAATCCCCCCCCACTTGAAAGAAGAGGACTTCCCAATGTATAACCCCCCGTTTCATGTGGGATTTAATGTTTTCCTTGAATATCCTCTCATTCTCTATTATACTGGGGGTTGTGGCAATAACCCAAAGCTTTCAATGGCCAATGTTCAGTCAAAGTTATATCTCATGTTGAAAAACTCCGGTTGTGATAATAATTGATATTTTCTTCAGGAATCGAGACATGCTTAATGTAAAAAAAATCTCAGGAGAAAAGCTCTCACAATTGCTGCTTCTCTGCGGCAGTTCCTGCCTAATTTTTGCCATACTCTTCTTCCCTGTGCACACAACCCGTGCCAACCTCTACACCTCCTCAGCCCATGGCAATGCAACCAGCGGCGTATGCCTGGAAGGGGTCTGTGAAGATAGTGCTGGTTCTAATCACGGCTACTCCCGTGGCAACTGTGCCAACTGCCATGAAATGCACGCCAGCATGGGCGGCTCTGAACCTGTGCCTATCGACTCCGTGAGCGAATTTACCCTCTTAAATACCGTCTTTAATTCAGGAGCCACCTCTGGCGCCTATACCTCAGATGATGCGGTCTGTTTCTACTGCCACGGCGCCGGTTCTGATCATCAGGTCTTTGCCGCTGGTCAGGACATGTTAAATTATGATTATTCCGAGGTCTACGGGCTTTATTCCGGATCCGGCCTCGATGCCGGCCAGGACACCCTGCTCGAACTCTTCAACCAGTACGATGACACCCTCAAGACCGGCTCTAATCACAACCTCGCAGCCGTGCAAAGCTACGCTGCCACCAATTTCTCCAGCTATTTCCACTCCAACTCCGATCCATGTTCTGCCTGCCATAATGTCCACCTGGCCAAACCGTACATGCACCACGCTGACGAGCCAGGATACTCCGCCATCTCCCGGCCCACCGACCACAACAACCTCTGGGGGGATTCGGCCGGTGAAAATATGGATGATTATGCCGGAATCTACCTGGCCCCATATGCTTGGCCTGCTGGCAGCGCAAATTACGAGCCGGGCGGCACCACGATTACCACCGGTTCCACCATACCCGATTACAACAGCTACTGCCTGGACTGTCACGGTCCTGATGCCCCTGCGACAATTACCAGCGTTAACCGGGGCGGTGTTTTGAAAACCATCTACTGGTTAGATAGGGTTGACACGGGAGATGCCCAGGACTCCGGTGATAAACATGGTGAAAACACCACCCCTTACGCAACAGATGTAGTGCAAACCAGAGCACCCTATAACGGCACCCAAGACCTGGTCCTCTCCTGCCTTGACTGCCATGAGGCCCATGGCTCCATCCATAAGACATTATTACGACGTGCAATTAACGGCACACCTGTTTACAATAGCCTTGATAGTACGTCTGAGATTATTGGTGATGACGATGGTGACCGAGGCTGGCAGTGCCGCCAATGTCATAAGGATGATTATGAACTGCTCCAAGCAACTGAGACCAATAAGAACAAGTGGAAGACTACCCATCATGGTGGCGGCGCCGACAACCCCTATAAGTCAATCTCAGGGCTATCTGGCTCTGTTGTTTACACAAACGGGGCTTTTGATCCTGGCGGGTCCTGCCGCTGTCATATTTCTGGTTCCACTAAAATAAACTGTGAGGGGTGTCACGGCCACGGCTCTTGGCTCTCCGGGGTTGCCAATCAAACTATAGATGTAGGAACAGACTATGAGCGACAAATACCTCCCCCTAACACCGAGAATGACGGGGATACAGGCAACACCAGCAATGTTTATTCACGTAAGAGCTTTTAAACTAACTCAAATCACTTCAGTATGACAATATATTGATTTTACTACAATTTCCCTAGGCGTATCGTTTGCTGTTTTTTCTCAAGTTAGCTTCTCATGGCCTGCCGAGTTCGCTTAGCTTTTTACCATAAGTTTCCTAATCAAAAAAAAGAGAGTAACAAGCGATAATCTGGATTGTTTCGTAAATCAATGTGCTCCTTGTACTTCTCAAAGATTACCCGCGCTTTTTCCGGCTGTTGCTGCATAATTTCCCCCAACATGGCTGCGGCTACCAGAAATCCAAACTGTCTTTTGCTCCCCGCTATATTGTGGGAGAGGAGCCAACTGGCCAACCCTTCCGTCTTAAATCCATCCCGCAGACTAATAGAGTGCATAAGGGCCAGCCAATCCTGTTGCTCCGGCAGCAGTTCATCGTAGCAATCGCCCTTTTCGAGATCCTGCCATATTGCATCCAACTCGGAGATGGTAAGGTGAGCAAGGATGCTATTTGAAAAATTTAAGAGGGCCGCAATCCACCTATTCGCATTCGTCTTTTCACACTGTTTGAAATATCTGTTAAAGTCGGTCAGTATCCGTTTATGCGTGTCCGTAAGAGGGGCCTCGTCAAGGTCGCAGGAATAATAACAATCACGCATGACCCTGGCGATCTTACCAGACATCAAATTTCCAATTTCCCGCGAGTTATGCTGCACCGCGTGAATGGGCAATGATTTGCTCCGCCCCTGATCAAAGTCATCAAGGAGTCTGGCTACCGGCAGGCTGCTATAGTTCAATCTGCTTAGATAATCAGCTGTCTCACCCAGAAAGCGCGCTTTCGCCGCAGAGAGGTCTAAAATCGGATAATAGTCTGAGTTGGCTCTGATTGTAAAGGATTGAAATAAAGGCTCAAATACCTCCTTTGCGCCTAAACGCCGGACTGTAATATCTCCGAGAGTGTGAACGCCGATCCATTGCAACTCCTTTCGCATCGGCGCATAGCTGAAAAGCCGGTCGCTATGCTTATCTAGCTTGCCGCCCTTCCTGGCCACTACCAGTAAATCACCTCCGGTGGCCATGTAGAGGGCGTAATCATCAAAATGGGGAGAGAGGGCCTTCATAATGGTGGCAACCAGATCCATATTGAATTCGTAAAGCTGCAACCATTGCACATAAATGCCCTGATCATTCAAAAAGTTTGGCAGAGTAGCGTAATACTCCTTGGTGAACAAATCAGCAACTCCGCTGACCCAAGGATTAGATGGCTCGGAGATGATAATGTCGTATTTTTTCTGCTGGGTGGAGAAGAAGCTTTTTGCGTCATCTATGTGAATACGGCTGCGGGGATCACTGTAGGCCCTGGCCACACGGGGCATAAAACCCCGAGCCGCCTTAACAATAGCCTGTTCAATCTCTATGGTATCAACTTCGTCAAGTGCAGAAGAGCATAAAAGAGTGTGGCTCGTAAGTCCAGAGCCCAGACCAACCACTGCTGCATTTTTTGCATCTGGATGAAGAACCAGGGGAATTGCCCCCGCAAGCACCATGGTTGGCTCATCCGAGCCAACCCTTTGTGAATTAATGGCCGCATCAATTTTGCCGTTAGTGCGAATATTGACAGAGGGGCCTATTCGTTGGAGGGTTACGGTACTGGTCTTGCCATCCTTATGGTACAGGAGTTCAGCCACTTGTTGGGAATAGAGTATACCGGAACGATACACAGAGGAGGACATCTTATAAAAATCCAGTTTCGCCAATAGTAGGCCAAACAGCAAAGCGCCTGCCCCGATTGCTCCTGCCGCAAAAACAGGTTTTCGGCCCTTGTACTCTTTTAGTAAAAAGAAAAGGAACAGGGCCACCCCAATATCAAGGGCTGCCCCAACGCATAACAGCCCCTTCAGGCCGAGATAGGGCATTCCCAAATGAATAGCAAAGCCTATGCCCAATAATGCCCCCACGGTATTGCAGGCGTAGACCGAGCCTATTGATTTTTCGCCATGCCCCTGGCGCAAAAGGACACTGGTTATAAGCGGCAGGGTCATACCGGCACAAAAAGTGGTGGGCAGCATGACGGCCAGGGCAATACCATGACTGGCCGTGTTAAACCAAAAATAACCGGCATCCGTCCTGTCCAGAGTGTGATAGAGCCACTGCATGACCTCAAAAGTTAAATTATAGAGAGGGATTGTGCTGAGGGCAAGAAGGCCCATAATAAGCTGAATTAGGCCCAGGTAAAAAATGGGTTGGCGAATACTCTCAATTTTGGACCTGATCCAGAGGCCGCCCATGGCCAGCCCAAAGATAAAGGCGCTAAGCATAAGTTCAAAGGCGTGGGTTGAGCTGCTAAGAACCATGGAGAGCATTCGTATCCAGGAGAGTTCATAGATGAATGAGGCCGTACCGGTGCAAAAAGAGAGCATCAGGAGGGGAAAATAGAGGTTTATCTTTTTCTTGCTAAGCTCCGACTGCGCTTCTCTGCCAAATTGCGGCAAGAATGGATAGTGGGGATCATTTTTGCAGAGGAACCAGACGCTAAGGGCCAGCAGCAAATTTATACTGCCGGCAGTAGCAATACTACCCGGCAACCCCACAGTTCTGAGAAGCAGAAAGCCGCAGACCAATACTCCGATTGCGGCCCCAAAACTATTGCAAAAGTACAGTGTCGCCAAAGAGCGTCCGGAATTATGCGGAAAGTGACGGAGCACCCCGGCGCTCATCAGTGGGAAAGTCATACCAAGGAGAATAGATTGAGGCAAAATTAGGAGGGTAGCCAGAAGGAATTTAAAAGTTGTGATTTGTAGTGGGCTTTGCAAGTTCGGAATGACAAGCGTATAGGCAAAGTGCAGTGAGGTGTCAAAGAGGGGGTGAAAGAGAAGGGCAATGCATCCGAGGACCGCTTCAACAATGGCATAAACAAGAAGCAGGTTTTTCCATTTATGACTTAAGCGGCTGCAAACACAAGAACCGATGGCCATGCCACCCATAAAAACCCCTAAAACAATAGTCTGAGCGTAGGCAGCGTGACCAAGAAACAGTTTTAGGTATTGTGACCAGATGGACTGGTAGATGAGCCCGGAAAATCCAGAAAGGGCAAAAATAAATATAAAGAGACGGTAAGTGATAAATAATCGCTTTTAAGAGGATGAGTCAACTCAGAAAAAGGATGGGTGTACACCCCGCAGCCAAACAACCCATTCCTTCAAAATATTCTTTTTCCAACAAAAAGTATGGGCGCAGCTCCTAACCCAGGAAAACCTACAAAAACCAGTTACTTTTTTTAGTAGAATTTGTCAAACGAAAAGGAAAAAGGAATTTCACGTATTTACTTATAAATACATGGTATTGAAGCTTTCGGAGAACAACTAACTTAAACCTACAAAGTTAGGCAAGAACCATTACAGTCCCTCAGCCTCGCCAGAGGCTGCCGCTTTTCGCCAGAAAGGGCTGAAAATGTAGACAAGAATAGGTCCTAGTGCGAGAGCACCGGATGGACTTAAAAAAGCGAGACCACCTGCAATAATGGCTGCGGCTATCAACTCTAGTGGCCTCATATTCGGTAATGCTTTACTAAAATGGATCCACTTGATTTGAAACAGACACATCAGTAAAGAGGCACAGACCAGTGCAGCCAAACAGATATCAGGTTGCTCAAACAGAACTGAAGCGACAACCAACCATGCCCCGGCAGGACTCGGCATACCTCGGAAAAAACCTGCGGGAACCGTCCCCTTCGACCTTCCATAATCATACAATCTGACACAGGTTGCGCTTAGGTACAAGCCCCCAAGTCCGATGGACAAGGGAGAAAAACCATTTAATGCGGCTACCAGGAAGGCAGGTGCCGCCCCGAAACTTAGGAGATCGGCCACGGTATCAAAATTCTTGCCGAAATTACTTGTGACCCCAAATCTTCGGGCAGCCGCACCATCCATAAGATCAAGGGCCATTGCCGCAAAATTGAGCAACACCCCAAGCCCTATTCGGCCATTAAAGGCGCACCATATAGTCCCCATGCCAGCGCCAAGATTCCCCATGGTAATGGCTTGGGGAATAAGCACAAGAATCGTATTTTTTGCCTTTTCAGGTAAAACCCGAATCCCCACTGAAATGGTAGCCAATGAGACCGCCATCCAGATCAAGATGTTACCGACCAAGGCTCCCCAAGGAGAAGCCGTTAAAACGGCCAAGGCAAAAAAGAATTTTGAAATATTTTGACAGAGGGCCTTTTTCTTACCGAATTGATTGGCCCCATCAACCTGCACCCCCCTTAACAAGGTGGAAGCTATATCCAAAACAAAAAGAAGTCCTAAGCCAACCAGGTTTATGGAACCCCAAAATAAAACCAAGGAGCTGTAGGTGATCAGTTTATCCACCAGGGGGTCAAGAACCTTGCCCTGATCGCTGACCTGGCCGGTTGCCCTGGCCAAGGCCCCATCCACAACATCAAAAATGATGACGATGGTGACCACAACCATGGCAATATAGCCAAAAAGCTGCCACGGTAAGGCGGACCAGGCAGCCAATTCATTTTTATACACCCAGGTAAACCAGCCTGGGACAAAAATAACCGCGCGTCCCCAGGTTATCTGGTTCGGTGTTATCCCCAAATCATAGCCGATCCAGCGTACGAACCTGTCAAATAATCTCTTAATCAAAACAAAACTCCTATTTATTGATGTTCTCGCCGATAGCCTAGACTTCGAAAAGTCAACGCTATCGGCGAGAACATCATTTGTTCACTTTCTTACCTGAATAGGTGAAGGACTTTGCAATCATCTTAAAGAAGGTTCCCTTGTCGATCCCCACTTCCTTGCCGCAAAGACAGTATATCTTATGCCCTTTCAAAGTACAGTTGTCAAATTCTTTGCTAATTCTCTCCTTATGGCAGCGAAGCACCTCACCTGGACCAATCTTTTTATAGCGCCAGAGCTTTTTTTTACAGGAGGAACAACGAAGAGTAAGCACAATCGCCCCCCCTACCCCAGCAACACCATCTCGCCCGCCTTTTCCTGGGAAGATAGTGATATTTGGAATGTTTTTTGCTGAGTTGAAGAACCTTTCTGTTCGTGCAGAAATTCGGCAATAATCTGCCTGATAATCTCTGAACTGTTGTTGGAGTCGCTAATATGGGCCAAAACCACATTCTCAACACCGCTATGGTACAGCTCCCTTAAAAACTCAAGAGTCTGCGGGTTAGCAAGATGGCCTCTTTTGGAACGGACACGCTGCTGCACATGGAGCGGATAGTGACCATTTTTTAGCATCTCAAGATCATGATTACACTCAAGAACGAGACCATGACAGGAAGAGAGATGGTGCTGAATAAGTTTTGACACCATGCCTGTATCGGTACAATAACCCATCCGAGCCTTTGCATCGCTTATGGTAAAACCGACCGGATCAACGGTATCATGTGATATTGCAAAGGGGTGAACTTCAAGGTCATCAACCTGAAAGGAAGTGCCGGTGGAGAAAGGGGTAAATTGATGAAGTTTTTGCAGATATTTTCCAGCAGCATCCCGGCTCTGCTGATTAGCATACACCCTTATCCCATGCCTGCGGGAGAGAACGGAGACCCCTTTAACATGGTCTCCATGTTCGTGGGTAACTAGAATTGCTGAAATTTTTGCAATATCGGCACCAATGCTGGAAAGTCTGCGCTCAATTTCAATACCGGAAAACCCGGCATCAATCAAAACTGCGGTTTTTTCCGATGCAATATAAGTACAATTACCTTTACTACCGCTGCCAAGAACGCAAAAGCGCATAATTCAAATCCCTGTATGCCCAAACCCTCCGTCCTGGCGGCTGGTTTCCTGTAGTTCTTCCACCTCTTCAATAACGGCCCGACAGACGGGGGCAAGAACAAGCTGGGCAATCCTGTCACCTCTGTTAATAGAAAAGGCCTGCTTGCCGAGGTTTACTAAGCCAATTTTAACCTCCCCCCTATAATCAGCGTCAATGGTTCCAGGGGCGTTGATTATGGTGATCCCATGTTTTATAGCCAAACCGCTTCGCGGCCGCACCTGCAACTCATAGCCTTCAGGAAGCGCAACCGCAAAACCGCTGGGGATAAGCATAATTTCACCTGGAGCAAGGGAAACGGGCTCGACAACTGCCGCACGCACATCCATCCCCGCAGCCAGATCAGAGTGGTAGGCCGGTACCTTCAGGTCCTTATCCAGACCAGGATGCAACCACTTCAAATGGATTAGATGATTATTATTGGACATTTTGTATTTATAGCACCCCACAAGGGGATATAAGTACCTTCACGAAATTCTTTTTTTTTTAAAAAAACAGGTAAGTGAAAACTTCGAGAAAAGAATTTCTAAGGTACTAGTAAGATGAACAACGAACATTCAGGTAAGCGCAGACTCCTACGCCGAATTTTGAATGAGAAAAATAGAGAACTAGTTGCTATTCAGGTAGGGCCCCAAAAAAGGCAGAACCACCGAATTGTAACTTTTTAGATGTGCCCCAGGTGTGTGTGAACAGGCCTTTCAGCAGATAAGCGAACAAAGTGAGACTTCGATACATCGGTATGCTGAAAGGCCTGTTCGCGCGCAGATGGGGTGCAGGTAAAAAGTTACGAATAATCTACCAATTTATAACATCGGTTTCATTGACCGGTCCCAAAATAACACCGCTCATTGGTTTGGCAAAGAGTTTCCCTGCCAAATTGTTTACTTCCTCAACATTTACATTTACTAAGGCTGCATCAATCTCAGACAGAGAAATTTGCTGCTGGAAAATTAGCTCATTTTTGGCCAAACGCATCATGCGGGCATCCATATTTTCTGAGGAAAGGTATAAGTTCGCACGGGCAAATCCTTTCGCCCTTTCCAGATCTTTTTCCTGAAGGATCCCCCTGGCAAAATCAGCCACGATATCTGTGATGACTTCAATAGACTCTTGCACCTTTTGCGGGTTAACACCGGTGTATATACCAACCTGGCCAGAGTCAACATTAGACTCAGAAAATGAACCAATGGAATAGGCAAGACCTCTCTTCTCCCGGACCTCTTGAAACAAGCGGGAACTCATATTTCCGCCTAATAAAATGTTCAGTAAAAGAAGGGCGTATCGGTCAGGTGACCCTGCTGGCAGACCATAGGTTCCAAGAGTAATATGAGCTTGTTCGAAAGGTCTGGTGAAAATCTTTCTCTGCTCCGGCAAAAATTCGGGCCCTGTTCTCTTTAAAGAATCCCCAAAATCTTTACTGGCAGCTCTTTTCGGCAGATCTGAAAACTCCGCAGCCACATAGTCGACAAGGTGATTATGTTCCAAACCACCGGCGGCTGCAATAATTATGTTTTCGGGTGCATAAAAATGATTAACAAATTCTTGTAAGCGCTCAGGGGTCATGGAAGCAACATTATCTCGAGTACCTAAGATAGTATTACTCAGAGGATTACCAGACCAAATTATTGCCGCAAAAAAATCATGAATTAATTCTTCGGGAGTATCCTCAACCATGTCAAGTTCCTGAAGAATCACCGAGCTTTCGCGCAGAACTTCATCTCGCTTGAATTCAGAATGTAAAAAAAGATCGGAATAGATAGAAATAAGAGGGGGAAGCTGTGAGTCTAGGACCGTAGCATAAAGGCAGGTATTCTCTTTGGAGGTAAAGGCGTTACTTGCCCCCCCGAGACCGTCGAGCTCCCTGGCAATCTGCTTGGAGCTCCTGGAAGCGGTCCCTTTAAACAACATATGTTCAACAAAATGGGCACAGCCGTTGTTCTGGCTATCTTCGTCCCTGGAGCCAGCATCCACCCACATCCCCACCGATACTGTTCGTACCGGTAGGGATTCGGTGATTATACGTACGCCGTTGTCAAGGACTGTCTTGCTGCTTTTACTCTTCATTCAGAAGAGCTTTACGGCTCAAGCGTATTTTACCTCGCCCGTCAATGTCTAGAACCTTGACCTTGACCATGTCCCCTTCATTTAGGACATCAGTAACCTTGGCAACTCGTTTATTTTCAAGTTCTGAGATATGAACAAGGCCATCAGTTCCAGGCATAATCTCAACAAAGGCGCCAAAATCAACTATCTTTTGGACTTTGCCTTCGTAGATTTGGCCAATTTCAGGTACGGCGACAATGGCCAACACCTTTTTTTCAACTTCTGCGGCAATAACGCTGTCATTTGCAAAAATCTTGACAGCACCAGAGTCTACTACATCAATTTTCACATCAAACTCAGCAGAAAGGGCCTTAATGACTTTCCCTCCAGGACCAATAAGATCACGGATTTTGTCAGGGTTAATCATCAGATTGACAATTTTAGGCGCATACTCTGACACTTCAGTACGTGGCTGAGTCAAGGCTTCATTCATCTTGGCCAAGATGTGCAGACGCCCAGCTTTTGCCTGCTCAAGGGCATCCCCCATAATTTCAGGTGAGACACCGTCAATTTTTATATCCATCTGCAGGGCTGTAATTCCATCCTCTGTGCCTGTAACCTTGAAATCCATATCGCCAAGATGGTCTTCATCACCAAGGATATCTGAAAGAATTACAATTTCGTCTTCCTCTTTTATGAGTCCCATGGCAATTCCGGAAACTGGTTTTTTAATGGGCACACCAGCATCCATTAAAGAGAGAATACCACCACATACCGTTGCCATGGAGGATGATCCATTGGATTCGGTAATTTCAGAAACAACCCGAAGGGTATACGGAAAATCTTCAACACTAGGAAGAACAGCCTTAATGGCCCTGGTAGCCAAAGCTCCATGGCCAATATCACGGCGACTGGGACCGCGTAAAAAGCGGGCTTCTCCAACACAATAGGGCGGAAAATTATAATGCAGCATGAATGGCTGAAAAGTCATACCATACAAGGTCTCAACTCTTTGTTCATCATCACCGCTGCCCAGGGTAGTTGTGGCAATGGCTTGGGTTTCACCCCTGGTAAAGAGGGAAGAACCATGGACACGGGGTAGAAGGCCAACTTCACTGGAAATTGGTCTTATTTCATCAAAGCTACGGCCATCAAGTCTCTGTTTATCCTGAACAATGCGATCACGCATCATTGTTTTTTTCAGGTCATAAAGAAGTTCACCTGCCTCGCCACGCTCCTCATCTTCAAATTCCACCTTGACTCTCTTTTTAAGATCGTCAAAGAGATTCTGACGCTGCATTTTATCAGCCGTTGTTATTACCGTCTGCATTTCATCTTTAGCAAGCGTACTTATCTTATCTTTTATGGCCTGATTGATGACAGGGGCCTCAACAACCATTTTTGCATTGCCAAAGGCGCCCTGCAGTTCGTCTTGGGCATCGAGTATGGGCTGCAATCCTTCAAAACCGAAATAGATAGCATCAAGAATTTCCTTTTCGGAAAGTGAATCTGCCCCGCCTTCAACCATGACCACAGCCTTTCTGGAACCAGCCACAATCAAATCAAGTTTTGACTCCTTCAACTGGTCGCTGGTTGGATTAAGAACATAAGCACCATCCAGCATCCCGACTCGAACCCCAGCTATTGGGCCGAGAAAAGGGATATTTGAGACTTGCAGCGCTGCAGAGGCACCAACAATTGCCAAAACGTCGGATTCATTCTGCCTGTCCATTGACAAGACCGTTGCAATAACCTGGGTCTCATTCATGTAGCCGTCTGCAAAGAGAGGCCTCAGAGGTCTATCGATAAAACGACAAGTCAATACTTCTTTCTCGGTTGGTCTGCCAATCTCCCGACGGAAAAAACTTCCCGGAATTTTGCCTACCGCATAAAAGCGTTCTTGGTACTCAACGGTGAGGGGAAAGAAATCTTGTCCTTCTCGTGCCTCTTTTGCTGCGGTGGCGGTTACCAGTACAACTGTTTCACCATAAGTGACCAATGCAGCTCCATTGGCCTGCTTGGCAAGCTTGCCGCTCTCTATGGTCAGCGTCTTTCCACCTAATTCAATTTCAACTTTCTTATACATATTTTCTCCTATGCCGAACTACAAAAAATACCCGACAAAATCAACTATTGCCTTAAACGCATCTAGGAGGGTGTCCGAGAATAGCTAACCTACCGAAAGCAACCGAAAAACTGTTCTCAATTCTTCGCCTTTCGCTACGGCTTCTACTCTCGGACACCCTCCTAGCATTTCCTGCACTAACATTGCTTTCTTTCCGAAGAAACACCCGTATTAGCGTTATCTTCGTTGGCAATAATGTGTACTACAAACAGAATAACAGTAAAAAACTATTTTAGTAGATATTCAAAAAGGGCAAGAAATTACCCTTAACTCAGAAGCGTAACTGTTCAGAAGCGCCTTAGATTCGGAGTCTTTGCTTACCTGTTCATTTTAGACTTCGAAGCATACTTTTGGTATGTGAGAAGGTTAAAATGGGCGCCCCGCAGGAGATAAGCAAAGACTTCGAGTGCCCTTGGGGTGCAAAGATGAGGTGCTACCTACTGGAGAGTTACTTATTTTCTGATTCCAAGTTCTGCGATTAAGGCGCGATATCTATCGACACTTTTAGTGCTAAGATAGTTCAGCAAACGTCTCCGCTGACCAACAAGTTTCAGCAGTCCGCGACGAGAGTGATGATCCTTTTTATGAGTTTTAAAATGATCTGTCAAATAGGTGATACGATGGCTCAACAGGGCAATCTGGACTTCTGAGGAACCAGTATCATTGGCGTGGCTGCCAAATTTTTCAACAATTTCTTGTTTTTTTGTTGCGTCTAATGTCACAATAAACCTCCATATGGTTTTCTTTTTTCAAGTTTCTTTTGTTAAAATGCTATTATTATTGATAATATTCAGTACCTCTTCAACAGTAAGGGCGTATTCCATGAGTTTTTCTTTAACCGTTGACTTCTCTCCGGTCAGCAAGTCCCCAGAAAGAGCATCGTCAATTAAAAAAGGCCCATTGGCGGTACGCCTTAATCCTGTCAAATAAGCTCCGCAGCCAAGTTCCTTACCAATATCGGAGGCGAGGGTCCTAATGTAAGTACCCTTGCTGCAGCATATCTGAATTGTTGCTTCACCTTCGGAACATGAGCTACAGCTAATATCCCGAATTGTTATTTTCCTAGGCTCCTTCTCTATTTTGATCCCCTTGCGGGCATAATAATAGAGAGGCTTCCCCTTATGTTTTAATGCTGAGAACTGAGGAGGAATCTGCTCCTGTTCCCCGCAAAATTTTCCCAGGCATGCTTCAATGGCCTGTTTATCTATCCCAGCAGCACTGCCTGTTGCAACTATGTCGCCCTCAGGGTCAAAGGTGGAAGACTCAAAACCAAGCTTAAGAGTGGCCTCATATTTTTTGTCTCCGCCCATCAACTGCGGAATAATTTTCGTAGCGGCCCTGCCTGCGCAAATAATCAATAGCCCGGAGGCAAAAGGGTCAAGCGTGCCGCTATGACCAACTTTTTTAATATATAAAGCCCTGCGGACTCTCTGGACCATTTTAAACGAAGTTGGCCCAATCGGTTTATCAATTAAAAAAACACCAGCTTCAAACATTACTACTCCGACGGAAGAGACCTGCTACATAAAAAAAAAGGATCAGCCAATCAAGAGTTAGCTGATGACCAAAGGCTTTAACACGGCAAAAAGATTTGTCCTGACCTCTTCGACATCCGGGTTGTCTTTAACTTTAAATCCTGCAGCATTGCGATGTCCACCGCCGCCGAACTGTCTAGCCACTGATGCCACATCATAGCCACTACCTTTAGACCTTAAACTGACACTGAGCGTGTCTCCATTTTCCTTAAAAAATACCGCTATTTTAACTTTTGCCAAGGAGCGAGGGTAGTTAATAAATGTTTCTGTATCACAGGGCTGAGAATGGCTCTTTTCAAACATATCCCTGGAAGCTGTGATGGCTGCAATTTTCCCTTCGGCAAAAAGCTCTAAAGAGGCCAAGACAAGCTGTAGGAGATGCAATCTTCTCTCGGTGAAATTGTCAAAAAGCTTACCGGCAATCTCTTCCGGCTTTATACCTTTGGCCAGCAGTTCTCCGGCAACCCTGAATGTGTCTGCCGTAGTTGAGGCATACTTGAACGAACCTGTATCCGAGACTATGGCTGTATACAGGCAATAAGCAGCCGTATAGGAAATATCAACAGCGAGAGCAACGGCAAGTTCATAGACCATACTTGCAGTAGCCGGCATGGCAGAATCTACCCAGCGCATATCACCAAAATCTTTATGCCCGGCATGGTGATCCAAGACGATAAAAGGGTGTATTTTGAGAAGCTTGTCCATTGCGGCACCAAGACGCAGCTTGTCACCACAATCAAGAGAAATAACACAGTCAACCTGGCCAACATCAGGAACCGAAGTTGTTATCTTTTCACAGCATGGCAGAAAATCATACAGATAAGTAACTTCCTCCTCCGCATAATAGACAACTTTTTTCCCCATGGATTCAAGTATGTCTCCCAGCCCTATCAATGAGCCAAGAGCATCCCCATCCGGAAAGACATGAGTGGCCAGTAAAATCGTATCAGAACCTTTTATGGTTTCGACAATATTACTCAGATGTTTTTTTCCGCTCATTTTCGATCTCCCTAAAAATCTTTTCCAACTCCTCCTGCTTCTTAATGGCAAGATCACGCACAAAAAGCAGCTTCGGCATATACCTCATGGACATAATTTTTGCGAGATAACTACGCACGAAACCTGAAGCACTTGCCAGCCCAGCCTGCACATCCTTCACATCTTCGTCTGGGCAACTATACAAAACCCTGGCATTTTTTAAATCAGGACTTATATCAACCGCAGTAACACTGACCTGTGCGAGTCTCGGATCTTTTAATTTCTGCAGAAGCAGCATGGCTATTTCTTTGCGGATGGCGTCAGCAACCCTAGCAGGGCGACGGTTTACAGTCCGCCCCAACTCCGGCATGGCAAATCGTGTTTTTGCTTTTTTCGCAGCCATGACTAGATAACACCTATCCCTTTATTCTAACTGTTATAACATGCAAATATTCGGCTTGGAGCACAAAAACAACTAAACCCACAGAGCTGTAAATGTTTGGCAACGATTTATAGGGAGGTGAACAGGACGCTGAAGCTGTACGTCTGTATGTGAAGCGTCTTGGTCGCCTTTCTATGAAGCGTTGCCGAATATTTACTATAACTTGGCAGCAATCTGGTCCATTACAAATACTTCAAGGACATCATTTTCTTTGAGGTCATTATAGTTTTCAAGGCCAACACCACATTCATAACCGCCGGCAACTTCTTTAACGTCATCTTTAAACCTTCGAAGCGAGGTTATCTTGCCGGTATAGATAACAATACCGTCTCTAACCAGCCTTACCTGTGCTTTTCTTTCTATCTTGCCGTCATTGACGTAACAGCCGGCAATAGTGCCAATCTTGGGAACAACAAAAGTGTCGCGCACTTCAAGAGAACCAATAACTCTCTCTTGAAATACCGGATCAAGCAGACCCACCATCGCATCTCGAATATCATCGAGGGCATTATAAATGACATCATAATATCGGATATCGACATTTTCTTTAGCGGCAAACTCCTGCACCTTAGCGCTTGGACGAACATTAAAACCAATTATGATGGCATCAGAAGCCGCAGCCAAGAGGATATCCGAGTCAATAATAGCCCCGGTTCCTTCGTGAACCACCTTGACTTTAATTTCATCGGTACCAAGTTGATCCAGGGCCTTAGAAAAGGCCTGCAGGGTTCCCTGCACATCCGCTCTCAGCAGGACTGTAAGCTCTTTAATCTTACCTTCCTGTAGTTTATCAAATAAGTTATCAAGGGATATCTTGGTGGCGTGCCCCAGTTGACTCTCTCTGCTCTTTATTGAGCGCTGCGCCGAGACATTTTTAGCCATTTTCTCATCTTTGACCACTACAAATTCGTCTCCAGACATCGGTACGCCGCTCAGTCCCTGGATCTCAACAGGCCATGCAGGTTCACCCTCTTGGATCTTTATCCCCTTATCATTGTGCAGTGATTTTATTTTACCATAATGCTCACCAACCACGAAAGCATCGCCAGTTCGAAGCGTCCCCTGCTGAATAAGAATAGTTGCGACAGGGCCTCGTCCTTTGTGAATCCGTGCCTCTACAACGCGCCCACGGGCCTTTCTCTTCTTGTCAGCTTTTAACTCGAGAATTTCTGCCTGTAGGAGAATTTGTTCAAGAAGCTCCTCGATGCCAATATTCTGTTTTGCTGAGGTTTCACAGAAAATGGTGTCACCACCCCACTCTTCTGGAGTCAGCTCAAATTCTGCCAGCTCACTTTTAACCCGCATGGGGTCTGCGCCCTCTTTGTCAATTTTATTAACCGCGACAACAATGGGAACACCCGCTGCCTTTGCATGGTTAATAGCCTCCTTGGTCTGCTCCATAACTCCATCATCAGCCGCGACAACCAGAACAACAATATCAGTGACCTTGGCCCCGCGCGAACGCATTTCAGTAAAGGCCGCATGTCCAGGAGTATCAAGAAAGACAACATCTCCCTGGGCAGAGCGAACATAATGAGCCCCTATATGTTGGGTAATCCCGCCAGCCTCTCCATCGGCAACATCGGTATTTCTAATCGCATCCAAAATTGAGGTCTTACCATGATCAACATGTCCCATAACGGTGACCACCGGCGGACGTGACTCCATCTCTCCACCGCTCTCTTCCTCTTCTAAGTTAAAAATGCTTAACTCTTCTGTGAGAGCCTGCTCAACCTCATAACCAAATTCTGTGGCGACAAGAGTTGCGGTATCAACGTCAACGGCCTGATTCACAGTAGCCATGACGCCAAGCCCCATGAGTTTTGCGATAACCTCATTGGCCCTAACCCCCATTCTGTGAGCAAAATCTCCGATTGAGATTGTCTCCTGAATCTTGATTCGCTTTTTAATCGCCTTGGCCTCTGAAGCATCACCGGAGAAGGAATGTTTGTTCTTTTTGCCCCCCCTGGACCTATCCAGTTTCAGAGCGGAAGAGAAGCGACCACCAGCCATGGCAACATCTTCCATGTCAACGGTGGAAAACCCTTTTCGCTTGCCGCCTTTTTTCCCTTTGCCACCAGGTTCATGGTGAAACTTAACGAACCGTTTTCCTTTTTTGCCTTGAGCTCCCGGCTTATCTCCACTGCCTTTAGCAGGAGCGTCACCTCCGGGAAATTTTGGTGAAGATGGAGCTGCCTGATATCTTTTTGGTCTCTCAGCAGCACCCCCTGCAGGTCTTGAGGGTCTTGGCTTAATATGTCTTTTAGGGGCAGGTTTAACCCGTTTTTCTTCAACCGGGATATGAATAGCAGATTTTTTAATCATCCTGGCTAAGCCAGCTCTATTCTTATCAGGCTTGGGAGGCTTGTTGGTTTCATCTATAGCTTTGACCGTAACTTCTTCAGCTTCCGGTTTCTCGGCTTCGACTTCAACTTCAGGTGTTTCTAATACCTCTCCCCCAACCTCACTCTCAGCCTGTTCGGAATCAACTTCCTGGGTCTGCGAGACTTTATCCTCTTCAAGTTCAGTTGCTTCCAGTTCAGCTTCGGCGATAACTTCAGGCTGATCTTCGATTTTATCTTCAGGCACTAATGGTTCTGGAGTCGGTTTTTCTTCATTGCCAGTCTCTGCGAGAACTTCTGGGGTTTCAACTATCTCTTCAACAGGTATTTCTTCTTGAACCGTTTTCCTGCGTCTGCGGATTATGGTAGTCTTTCCCTTTGCCTGTATCCTTTTGTCCTCCACCTCTGTCGTGGTGATACAGGTATCAGAGGAAGTGTCATCAACCTCTGTTCTCGTGGTTACCGTTTCAGATACTGCTTCGGCAACTTCCTCTTTTTCCGCAGGTGGAGCAGCCTTTACCTTGGCACTACCGCCCCCAGACAGACGCGTTTTTATTTCAGAAGCTTCACCCTCCTCCAATGAGGAGTTGTATGCCTTGACGTCATATCCCAAGTCGATAAGTTTGGCGGTTAAAACCTTGCTCTCCATGCCAATCTCTTTGGCCAACTCGTAAACCCTAACTTTCTTCATTTAAAACTCCCGCTTTCCAGCAATAAATCTATTTTAAACCCACCTGCTATTTCTTGTCGAAATGCTCTGGACAATTTCTTCCTGCTTTTAGCAAAAGAGCGCAGACAAACATCATTTTTACAGCAATAAACTCCACGTCCTTCCATGCTCATTTCCCCGTCATAAACAGGAACTTTATCATGGTTTAACGCAAATCTGCACAATGCAGACTGATTGAATCTTTTACCGCAGACTATGCAAGTTCGAACCGAGACCTCTTGCAATTGGTTTTATTCTTCCTCTACCGCAACCGCTTCTTCAGACTCGTCAATTGCGGCCTCTTCCGACACGGCATTGGAACTATTATCAGTCTCCTGAACCTCTTCACTGGCAGCAGAAACCTTACTCTCTTCTTCAGCCTTTTCGATAAATTCTTGGGCTGCTGCGATCATCCCGGCAACTATGTCCAGATCTACCCCGGCCAACTCAAGGGCAACAATGTCAGCAGGTTCAGCGGCAGCCAGATCTTTTGCTGCAGTTATACCCTTATCGTAAAGGGCGTCAGCCATTTTTTCACCAATGCCCTCAACTGCTAAGAGTGACTGATATCCCTCTTCCATACCCTTGGCGTACTTTTGTTCACTTTTGACATCAATCCGCCACTTCAGTAAAGCTGAGGCCAAGCGCACATTCTGACCGCCACGACCAATCGCCAGCGAAAGCTGATCATCCACAACCACAACCAACAGATTTTTTTTATCTTCATCAACGATAACCATTGAAACTTCTGCCGGGGCAAGCGCATTGGACACGTATTTTGCTGGATCCGGACTCCATGGTACAATATCAATCCGCTCTCCCTGCAATTCCTGGACAACATTTTGAACCCTTGAGCCCTTCATACCCACACAGGCGCCAACTGGATCAACATCAGAATCTTTCGATGTGACAGCAATTTTGGCACGCATCCCGGGCTCCCTGGCAACATCTAATATCGTCACAATACCTTCGGAAATCTCAGGAACTTCTATGGCAAAAAGTTTTGAGACAAACTGATTATCGGTACGGCTCAAGACCAACTGGGAATCACGGGCAACCTGCTTAACGTCTACCAGAAGGGCACGTATCCTATCCCCCTGCCTGTAACTCCGTCTTGGCATCTGCCCACTTCTAGGCAAAATTGCATCTGTACGGCCAAGATTAACAACAATATTCCCTCTTTCAAAACGCTGCACGATACCATTGACGACATCACCCTTGCGGTCTTTAAACATCTCATAAACCGCCTCTCGTTCTGCATCCTTCATTTTTTGGATAATGACCTGCTTGGCCGACTGGGCTGCAATACGGCCAAGAGCGGAGACATTCTGCATTTTACTACCGAGTTCATCTCCAATTTCAACATCAGGGTCAAGCACTTTCGCTTCCCCTATTGCGATCTCAGTCTGCTCATCTTCAGACTCTTCCACCACTATGCGAAATTGAAAAAGCTCTACTTCTCCAAGTTCTTCGTTAAACTGGGCCTCCATCTCACGACGCATACCATACTTCTTTTTGGCGGCAGACATAACTGCCTCCTCCAGTGCCTCGATAAGAAGACTCCTATCAATTCCCTTGTCTTTGCTTATCTGGTCGATAATTCTTTGTAAATCTGAAATCATCTTCTATCTCCAACCTTATTATTGCCTGTTTCTCGAACCAAGCCTATATCCGCTTATCTTTAAAATTCAATGACCAGTTGAGCTTTAATAATCTGTAGCAAATCGATTACTAAATCCTTTCCCCCGGTATTTAGATGCAACGACATTTCACTTTCTATGAATTGAACGGTTCCTGTAACCGTTTTATTATCACCGTGATCATCAAAAACCACGGTCACCTTTTTTCCTTTATTCCGCTCAAAATCTCTGGCTGTTGACAATGGCCTATCCAGCCCTGGTGATGTTACTTCCAGGGTATAGGCTCCACTGATCGGGTCATCAACCTCAAGAAGATAGCCGACCTCTCGACTAACAAGGCTACAATCATCTAAGCGAATTCCCTCGTCTTTATAAATCATAAGGCGAAGGACAAGTCCTGAACTTTCCCTGCGAAGCTGAACCTCCACAAGCTCAAAGCCAAGATCGCTCAGAACCGGCTCAATGATCCCCTTAATTTTCTCTACCGTTTCCGAAGCCATATTCAATTAGTCAGCGCCCTAAAAAGAGTCCAAGGGCACCTTTTTCAAAAAAACCATATAAATATAAAAAAAAAAGCGGGCTATAACCCACTTTCCATTCATGGCCAAAAAACACCGGCCGCATCTAGAAAAACATTCAAGCCTGTGCCGCAAAAACCCTGCGCCCAATAAACGACTGGAGCGGGCAACGAGATTCGAACTCGCGACACCAAGCTTGGGAAGCTTGTACTCTACCAACTGAGCTACACCCGCTCTAATCCTAGCTTGACCCCCAAGAATACAGTATTATTTCAAATTGTCAAGCCACGAAACAGTTTCAAAAGCAAAATTCCCATTAAATTATTTGACATATAAGCCCACTTGTGGTTATTATGCTGTGTTGTTTCACAAATCTTTACCCATAGTTCGCCCAAAACACCAAGCCAGCTCGTACACAGCATAGTCGAGGCTCGTAACCCTTCGGGAAACAGAGGTATCAACTGGGCGATTTTTTTATTTTAATAATGGACACGAACAGAAGCACACTACTAATCTCACAATTGAGTCGATACAACACAGAGGATAACCATGAGTAAGAGAACATTTCAACCAAGCAATACCAGTCGCCATCGCACCCACGGATTTCGCCTTCGCATGAGAACAAAGGCAGGCCGTGCAGTAATTAACCGCAGAAGAGCTAAAGGCAGACAGAGATTAGCCGTATAAGGAAAATAGGCGTTTGAAAAGTTTGCCTCTGCCAAAGACCTGTCTGTTGACCAAATCAAAACAGTACAATGAAGTCTACAAACACGGAACAAGGATCAGGGGCAAAGGTTTCAGTCTTATCTTTCGCAGCAATGATCTGGAGAAAGACAGACTTGGCATCAGCATAGGTGGTGTTCGACTGGCGGTAAGAAGGAACAGGTTAAAGCGGATAATAAAAGAATTTTACAGGACAAACAGGTCGTTCCCTTCTCAGGTTGCACGCAAGAAAAGTTTTTTCAAAAACACCGATATGGTCATAGCAACCAGAAGGCATTTTTCCCCGAATTCACTTTCTGAACTCAGTCAGGCCTTAATGATGTGCCTACAGGGAAACCAGGACGAATACAAAAATGCGAATGAATTCAGTAAAAAAACTGAATAAAACTGTATGTAGCATTACTATTAATGCGAAAAAAATATTCATATCATTTATCCGCCTCTATCAACTGATACTTTCACCCCTTTTCCCACCAGCTTGTCGCTTCACCCCAAGCTGCTCCCAATACGCGATCGATGCTATCAATGCACATGGACCTATCAAAGGCTCATTCATGGGCCTGCGCAGAATACTGCGTTGTCATCCTTGGCATCAAGGCGGCTACGATCCCGTCAAAAAATAGCGCTTAAGCTTTCTTCTCTATATCCATTTTCTATGCACAAATGGCTCCTGCGCCCCTCATTGACTGACACCGCGTCACGAAATACCGAGACAAACCCAAGCGCGCAGCGAGGGAACCTCACTCAGCAGAGAAAAGTACCTCTCTTGCGAGAATGATCATCAAAAACAAAAGGAAGTTTGAATGGAAACCCAAAGAGCCCTCGCGGCCATAGTTATTTCACTTGCCATTTTACTTGGATACCAATATTTCTTCGTGCCGGCCCCTCCAGTCCCTGAAGACGTGGTTCTAGTCGAAGCACAGAACCAAACAGAAACGGAACCCGCAGCCTCCACTTATGGGGCTCCTGCCCAAATAGTCTCTTCTCCCCAAGGCCCGGAACAACCATCTCCAAACCTGGAAGGTCGAGACCTTATGGTCCAAACCAGTCTCTACCAGGCAGTTATCTCCGAAAATGGCGGAACAATCAAAAGTTTCAAGCTCAACAACTACCGCGAAGAACTTGCCGAAGACAGCCCCGCTAAGGAATTAATAACATCCCCGTCCGACTTTGACCTGCCCCTTCTGTTCAATTGGGGTGTCGGCCAGCCTGCCAACCTGCCTCTTTATTCTGCCGATCGAGAAAGCATAACAACAGAAAACGGCCAAAGCCTGACCCTAAACATGAAAGCCGTTCTTCCCAGCCTTGAAATAGAAAGGGAAATGACATTTAGCGACGATAAATACATGATCGGGCTCAATATAACCGTACGCAACACAGGCATGCAGTCTCTGCAGGGTGCGCCAAACCTAACCCTTGCAAACCGTCCTTTTTCTGAGTCAAAAGGCATGGATACACAATGGCTTTTTTCAGGACCCGCTGTTTTTCTAAATAATGAACTGCTGGAAATTGATATTGACGACCTGGACGCCGGCCCCAAGACCATGGCCGGAAATCTCAGCTGGCTCGCCTACGAAGACACTTATTTCATGAGCAGCATCATGAGCAACAGCGACGCAGAAAATACCGTTAACATTTCTAAAAAGGGTGAAGACACTGTTTTTTCAACTCTTTCAAGTGCCAGCGATATAATCCCGCCAGGCGGAGAAAAAACATATTCCTATACCGTTTTCATGGGTCCCAAAAAGCTAAAAACACTACAGGAGAGTGGCCACAATCTCGAAAAAATTGTCAATTTTGGTTGGTTTGATGTGATCGCCAAACCCGCCCTGTACCTTCTTAATTTCTTTTACTCTTATTTCCACAACTATGGGGTCGCTGTTATTCTGGTCACCGTTCTCTTTAAACTCATCTTCTGGCCAATCTCCCACAAGGGCATGAAGTCCATGAAAACCATGTCTAAGATTCAGCCCAAAATGGTCAAGTTGAGAGAAAAATACAAGGACAACAAAGAAAAACTAAACCAGGAAATGATTGTCCTGTATAAAACGTATAAGGTTAACCCCGTAGGCGGTTGCCTACCCATGATATTGCAGATTCCGGTTTTCTTTGCTTTATACAAAGTCCTTTTGCAAACAATAGAATTGCGGCATGCCCCCTTTATGCTTTGGATTACCGATCTATCAGCCCCAGACCGTCTATTTATAGGCTTTGACATTCCATATCTTGGTGGTTTCCCAGTTCTAACTGTTCTCATGGGTGCATCCATGTTTCTCCAGCAAAAAATGACTCCAACAGCGGCTGACCCCACCCAGGCAAAGATTATGATGTTTCTGCCGGTTATTTTCACATTTATGTTCCTTAATTTTGCCTCCGGCCTGGTTCTCTACTGGTTTATCAACAACCTTCTTTCCATCGGTCAACAATACTTCATTAACAAATCAGTGGATGCTTAAAGGACAATTTAAAAACAGAGCGACATCGTGCGGTCAGAGATAGTAAAAGTCTGACACAAATTTCCCAGCAAATATCGCGGCATGAATAAGGATAGATATAATGACAATAGAAACTGAATATAGTGGTAAAGATATAGAAGAAGCAATCAACAATGCCTGCAAAAGCATGGATTGTCCTCGTGAACAACTCAGCATCAAGGTGACTTCACCTGGTTCCGCCGGCATTTTCGGCTTGTTGCGCAAAAAAGCAGTAATTTTGGTTTCCCCAAAGGAAGAAGGGCTTGACACTCCTCCACCGACAAAGCAGTCAAGCAAAGATAAGTCTTCTGGCAGTCGCCCAGAAAAAAGAAAGTTTTCGCCCCCAAGAAGCACAGAAACACATCCAAGGCAAGAGGCAACAAGAGCCCCTGCCAAGGAAGCCTCACAGGAAATTTTGGACGAAATACAAAGTTCAACAGAAAAGATCCTTGATCTTATGGGATATGCTGCCGAAGTATCTCTTTCACAAAGTAGAGGAAAAGTTCTTGTGCAAATCTCCGGCGATCATCTTGAAAATATCATTGGAGAAGAAGGAAATACCTTAGATGCCATGCAATATCTGGTTAGAAAAATTGTCAGCCAGAAATTCTCTGAAAAAATCATGCTCTCAATGGACGCTGGAGACTTTAGAGAAACAAGAAAAAAACAACTGCAAGAACTAGCACTTGAGATGGCCCGAATTGTAAAAGAGGGTAAAAAATATCGAATAATTGCTCCGTTGAACCCAGCTGAACGACGCATTATTCATGTTGCCCTACAGACAGACACGACCATTCGCAGTAAGAGTATAGGAGAGGGCCTCTTCAAAAAAATAAAGATTTATCTGCCCGGTCAAGGCCGAAAAAATTCTGGCAGAAGACGCTCCTCCAACAAGACCAGACCCGCCAAAAAATAGTATTTTTTATTTCAGATTGCAGATTTTTTCTTTTGGTTCTATACTTTTTGTAACGGGAACACACTAACAGTAACGATTTTCTAAACTCCGGTTTCCTCTTTACAACCTAACTACGACTAAAGATTGCCGCACTATGCCTGATCTCCACGAGCCGACAATAGCTGCAATAGCGACTCCTCCCGGTCCGGGCGGCATTGGCATAATACGAATCAGCGGCCCTGAATCAAAATCCATCCTAACAAAACTTTTCAAACCAAGAACAAAACTCAAACAATTAAGCAGCCACAAACTCTATTACGGCTGGATCGTTCCCCAAGAAAACAGTCCCCCCTTAGATGAGGTGCTTGCCGTCTACATGAAGGCTCCGAGCACGTACACCCGCGAAGACGTAGTTGAAATTCACTGTCACGGCAGCTTTATCATCCTTAAGGAAATCCTCTCCCATATCTTTCTGGCCGGGGCACGACCTGCAGAGCAAGGAGAATTCACCAAAAGGGCCTTTCTCAATGGCCGGATCGACCTCACCCAGGCTGAGGCCGTTATTGAGCTTCTCAATGCCAAAACAAAAGAGGGACTTGACATTGCGGTCAACCAACTGCGCGGCAATCTGCACTCCGAAATAGAAGAAGTCCGGGACATCCTGGTGGGTATTAAGGCTATTCTTGAAGTTGCCATCGATTTCCCCGAAGATGATGTAGATATTATCGATCCCGACAAACGCAAAGCTGAAATTCGAGAAAAGGTTATGCCTGTTCTCCAACAACTCATTTTGAATTCTGACCGAGGTCAAATTTTCAGAGAGGGTATTTCTATTGTCATAATAGGGAAACCTAACGTCGGCAAATCTAGCCTCTTAAACGCACTTCTCAAAAAAGACAGGGCAATTGTCACAGAAATACCCGGGACAACCAGGGATACCATAGAAGAGTATTTGAACATCCACGGAATACCGATCAAAATTGTCGACACTGCTGGTATTCGTGACGCTGAAGGGGCCGTCGAAAAAATAGGGATCCAGCGCTCAAAAGAAAAACTCGAAGAAGCCGATCTTGTCCTTTTGGTCCTTGACTCATCTTCCCCTCTTCAACAGGAAGATTACGACCTCCATCAGAGTATCGGAGAAAAACAGATACTCATAGTTGCAAACAAAAATGATATTTCTAAAAAGGAAAGTTTTTCTGTAAACTTTCCTCACACCCCAACAATTCCTCTTTCTGCCAAAACAACAGAAGGGATAAAAGACCTTGAAGATGCCATCTTCGAACAGGTCACTGATGATATGTCAGACTGGGACCCCGGCTGTTCTTCTGCCCCCAACATCCGCCATAAATCCTCTCTTGAAAAAACCTTGCTTGCCTGTAGCAGAATAATGCGTGGACTTGAGGAAAATATACCTGCCGACCTTCTCGCTATTGAGCTTCAAAGCAGTCTAGATTCCCTTGGAGATATTGTCGGTTACACGACCACCGAAGATGTCCTCGATAAAATTTTTGCTGAATTCTGTATTGGAAAATAAGGAACCCACCATGAAAACTCCAGCAGACAAAACCAAAGACAGTGGTTTCGACCTCAAAAAACAAATAAAATTCCTCCAAAAAATAGAATTCTTTGACAATTTTGACAACCATGAGCTGAAACAATTTCTCACCGTAAGCCGATGGCTCAGGGTAGAAAAAGACACCCACATTATTAAAGAAAACACGCGCGAGAGGGCATTTTACATACTGGTTAGAGGTGGGGTCTCCGTCATAAAAACTGTAGCCGGCAAAAAAAAGCCGCTACAACTGACAACCCTGTCCGACGGCGCCTGTTTTGGCGAGATGTCCTTGGTCATGGACGTGAAAAGAACCGCCGGTGTCGTAACCAATACCAAGTGTTTTATCTTGATGGTCGAACCTGGCATAATCAACACCTCCAATGTTTTTTTACAACTCAAGTTCTATAAGAGGTTCTGCGAAGTTCTAGTCAGCAGGCTTATCATGGCCAACGAACGAATGGCTGATCTTGAGATAACAAGCCCTTCAATTTCTGAAGCAGATGAAAAGAAAGAGGATATTGACATAAATGAAACGGTAAATGAGGAAACCTTAACCCCGCCTGAAAAGAGTTTATTACATGAAGACACCATTATGGTGCTGCCTCCAATGCCCAACAAAAAAGACAGGACCATCAAAACCAAAATCAAGCGTTTGGTAAAAACATCAATGCATATGCCTTTTAATCCGTTAATTGGCCAGCGCCTTGCCCCATATTTACACGGAGAATGCGAAAACACCAGAGTGCTTTCGGACCTTATCCAGCTTGACCCTATCCTCTGCTGCAAAGTCCTGCAAATAGCCAACTCTACCTATTTTCGCAGGAGCACACCTATTGGCACCGTAGCGCACTCATTAATCACTGTTGGCATAAAACAGATCCAGGAAGCCCTGACTGAAACCATTGCAACTGCCACTGACAAGAAACCTTTTAGCGGCTTCATCGATGTTTCCCGTTCCTTCTGGCGACACTCTATAATAGTAGCGAGAATTGCGGATATGCTTAAGGAGGTCCTCCGGGTCAACCTCTCTTCCGACATTTATCTAGCAGGCCTTCTGCACGACGTAGGCATACTCTCTTTGGATCAAATTGAAGCCAATTTCTATCCACATCTTGTCGACTCTAAAAGCGACCTCAAGAAAAATCTATCCGAACATGAAACAACTCTCATCGGCATCGATCACGGTCAAGCCGGATGCTGGTATGGTGAAAGCATTGGCCTGCCCCAATACTATCTTGATGTCATTTTACACCACCATTTTCCAGAAAAAGCCCAATCCAACACCCTGATGGTGGCCTTAGTCCATTTAGCCGATCTTTTCGCAATGGCACGAGACACCGGAGTTGGAGGAAGCGGATATGAACCTGAAATTTTAGAATCTTTTGGCTGGATCATTCTGCAAGACCAGCATCGCCCTTTCCTTGATGTGCACGTCCCTGATTTCATAGAGACCTTCAGCCAGGAGCTAGACAATACCTGGAGCGGCATAACCAACGGCTTAGATTTTTAGTAACTATTCAGCAGCACCCCATCTTCGCCCAAATGGACCTTCTCGAATAGCACTAGCATGCTACGAAGGCCCATTTGAACGAGGTAAGCGTAGACTCCGATATGGGGCACTTCTGAACAGTTACAGTTCCGAGTTTAGGGTCATTTCAAGCCCTGTCTGAATAGTTACGATTTTTAATTCATAACAGTTCCGATTATTCTTTAAATTTTCAAGAAAATTCTACAGGAAAGAACCGAGATCCTCGGCAAGCTCTGCGGCTGAATCATAAAAGACGGGGGTGCCCTTGGCAAAATGCATGAAGATGTCGTTCAGCTTTTTAGGAATGTAGGGGTACAATAGTTTAAGATTGACGATACGGTTTTTAGCAAGAAGTGAAAAATCGTCAACCGTCAAGAGATCTTGTACTTTGGGCCCCATTGCCGAATCCGCCAGCACATCTTTTGGATAATAATTCCCCCTGCCAACTATATACATAAGAATTGAGCCGAGCTCATAAATATCAAGGGCAAACGGCCTTTCTGGAAGATAAAAATCATAATCAAAGTCAATCCAGCGAAACATGTTGCTGTCATATTCCACGTAAATATGATCCCGGCGAATATCGCCATGACGCATGCCATGGGAGTGCACCAGCATTATTGCCTTAATACATTCTAAAAACTCCCCGAGAAGCCTGGGGACAATAGTCTCAAAATACTCCTCATGACCCACCTCAAAGCGGTGAATGTACTTATCAAGACGACGACCACGTATCAGGTCAAGAACCCTGACCAGATTGCCGGCTTCATCCTCCACACCATACCCCTGCATGAACCTGGGGTTGCCTTGGATCAGTTCCAATATGCGGGCTTCTTTTTCAGGATTTCTGTAACAGGTTACTCGAAACTCTCCCAAGCTTATCTCAAATTCCTCATGAAAAACAAGTTTCAAGATATGTGTTTCCCCTGAAACAAGATCAGAAACTTTGGGTACCCATTGTTTCGGCTGATCATCGACCCCGAACCTGCCCTCCCTGGTATAAGCAATAACCAAAAAGTAGCGCTCGTCCACATAAATAATGTCACCATAGTCAATAGAGGTAAAATCATGGGTATCGGCAAACACTCTGGGACGGCGGCGCATTCCTCGAACCACGGAATGGGCTAAGGCCTTCTGCTGAATGTTCACCGGAAGTTCGCTAAAATTCATGCGACAATCCAGACAGCAAAAGAGGCGCAGTGCTGAGCCACAGCATTTGAGATACTGCCAAAGAGAAACTCTTCCGCCTTAGAAACCCCTCTCTTCCCAACTACAACTGTCCCAAAGCCCCCCTCTTCCTGCACGGTAAGAATAGCGCTACTGATAGTTTCGGCCTGTTCGGCAATATAGGTTCTGGTCGAAATACTCTCCTTAGGCACACCGTATTCAGCCAAGAGATCAAAGGCCACCTGGAAAATTTCATCGGCCCGCGCCTCTTTTTCCCGCACATAGTCCTTCAAACTATTCCCTTCAAGATAGTAATAGGGTGGAGGTTCTGGTGCCACATGCAGGAGACAGACATCCAAGCCGGCAAGGCAACCGCTCATCTCCCCCACATAGCGAACCGCCTTCATAGACGTTTCTGACTCATTAACAGATATCAATATTTTCTTTTCTGGCATCATTTTTCACCTCAAACCTGCTTCTGAAAGCCGGCACCCCATTTTTCACCAAGTTTGACAAGCTCCATCATGGTTTGGTGGGTGCCGGCTGAGATCATCTTCTCCTGAGCCAACTTGAATATCTCACCGTTCAGCGCCTCAATCTCTGTGCGTCGGCCCATGATCAAATCCAAAAGCATTGAGGAGATATTCCCGGATGTTCTTTTACATGTGTCAAAAAAGATTTCATAGAGGTCAAAGTCCGCAAAGGAAACGCCATGTGCCTCAGCCACTTCTTTGCCTTCGTCGATGAGGCGCTTGGCAAGACTTATGGACTCCATCTTCTCAAGTAAATGCCCGTTTTTGACCCGCAATACACCTGAAAGAGGATTTATAGCTGAATAGACCAGCACCTTACTCCAAAGCCAAGTAACAATATCCGGGACCTGTTGGGCTTCCAAACCACACTCCTGGAAAATGGTGCATAGTTTTTCACACCTTGAAGACTTCCGGCCATCAAGTTCGCCGAGAAAAGTCTTTCCGGTACCTCCTAGCCTAACCCGCCCAGGACCGATGCCAGCCCCTGCCATATAAGTAAAACAGCCGACAATATTATTGCGCCGCTCCACCTTTTCCATTTTCTCAATATTACCCAAACCGGTCTGCAGGCTGAGTACCGGAGAATCCTTGCCAATCAAGTGGGCCACTGACTGTATTGCTGCGGTTGTGTCAAACGATTTCACCGCGAGAAATACGGCGTCACAGTTCTCAATCGAACTAGGATCCTGAACCGCCTTAGCAGGAGTGAAAACCAGGTTGGCCTGCTCCTCTTCCCCGGTGCCCATAAAACCTATGCCCTTTAAATTTACGGCCTCGGTTATTTCATCTTGAATCTCGACAAAAATAACTTCGTGCCCCCCTCTACTCAAATAACTGCCGATCAACAAACCTATACCGCCGGAACCGACTATCACAATTCTCATGGTCTCTCCCTACCCTCCTTTTCCCTGAAACGCTTACGGACTCGGGGGTATGCAATCTTGGCTGTACTTAATTGATCGCTAACCCTCAAACGATCCAGACAGCTACACCATTCGCCAAGGCCAACACACTTCCAGAAACCCCTTTCAGAATGCCTTTTTTTGCATGCTTACCTCGTCGCCCAATGACAATAGTGCCATGATTATCAATCTCAGAGTGGCGAAGAATATGCTTAGGGGCACTCACTCCTCTGCCTTTTGTAAATCTATTGATCCTCTGGGGAGGAACACCGTGCCCGATCAGCATCTGCTCTGGAGCAAAATAGACACTGTCTTCCCTTTCCAAATGCATTTCACACCACTCCTCACCCCATTTTTCACATAACTCATCCATCTGCAC
This sequence comes from Desulfurivibrionaceae bacterium, assembly GCA_030145275.1. Classification (GTDB taxonomy): domain Bacteria; phylum Desulfobacterota; class Desulfobulbia; order Desulfobulbales; family VMSU01; genus JAQYVV01. Next base: position 74,638 of record JAQYVV010000009.1, read on the forward strand.
CTTTTTATTCTCATCGCTAAACAAAGCCGCCAGGTGGAATAAGGTTACCTCCGCATAGGGATTATCTTTCAAAATAAAGCCAAGGTGATCGGCCGCTTTCAGGGAGTTAAAGGTTCCATCAACCGGCAAGAGAAAGCGGCGTGAATTCACCTTGCCGTCAACAATCCAGATGGGCAGATCGAAACATTTATCAGTTATGGAGGCAGAGACACTCCCCATAAACATCTCTTCTATCTTGCTGACCCCTCTTCTGCCAATGACAAGAGCATCATACAGTCCCTTTCGGGCCTCAAATAAAATGTCGGCGCTAACCCCCGCCCTCGATAACTGCACCGTTGTGCTAACCTGCTCTGGAGCAATTCCTCTTCTCCCGAGTTGCAAAACAGCTTCCTCCATAAATCTTTTTCCCTTGCACATGAGGGCACGAGCCTTCGGACCTATCCGGCATATGACCTCAAGATCGTCCAGCCACTCACTGCCGGAAGACTGCAAGCCTGTGGGGACAATATAGAGGAGATGAACGTGGATATCATCCAGATCGGTAAAAAGATGGCTCAGATAGCGAAGGGCGTTGAAGCTGAACACGGATCCGTCAACGGCTACTAAAATTTTTCTTTGCATGCCTTCATTATAAGATGAGTGCATGGATGATTGTCAAATTATTTTTGTAAAGAAGGAGGTAGAGTGAGAATTAGAAACGTGAAACCTGTAGATGAAGCGGACAAATTTCACGTTTCACCCATGTGATTGGAGTAACTCAGGAGAGAGTATTACTTTTTCAAAAAGAGCCAGCAGGAGAGAGCTATAAGGATACAGGCGAGTATTTTACGAAAATTGGCAGTAGAGACATGTTCAAGACATCGAGCCCCAACCTGGGCACCGACAACACCTCCAACACCGAGTAAAATTCCTGCCCGATAATCAACATTGGCCAATTTATTGTGGGCAAAAAAAGCGGAAAGAGAAATAATTAGAATTGCCAGGAAAGAGGTCCCCACCGATTTCTGGGCAGAGTATCCCATAAACAGGAGGAGTGGAACCATCAGGAAACCACCACCCAGCCCGGAAAACGAAGCTGCGACACCAACAAGTACACCAAAAACAGGCAATAATACTAATTGCACATCCATATCTTACTCCTTTTTTCCCTCTTGAGCCTTATCGATAAGCTCCAGCAGGGAGACCATTTTGGGCTTAACCTGTTTCACAAAGCTCTCGTCCCACTCATCTGGACTCATCTCCTGCCGGAAATACGAGACCACATCAAAATAATAATGCCAGCAATCCAGGATCTTTGCACACGGCTTGCCCAAATTCTCCTGAGAGCAGTAGGTGAAATAGATCTGGTGACCAAGTCTAGGGCATCGTATCTGAAAACTCTTGTCCGGTGGTACATCTTTCTTACTCATTTTTCCCTGCCTCTCAAATTGCAGTAACCATATTCATGTGATCTATTTTAAGACAACGGTCCATAATCACCACAAGACCCGCCTGCCGTGCCTTTGCCGCCGCCTCTTGGTGAACAATCCCCTCCTGCATCCAAACTACCTTGGCCCCCACGGAAATTGCCGCATCAACCACTGCCGGCACATCTCGAGGATTCCTGAAAACATTGACAATATCTATCGGCCCAGGCACTGAATAAAGATCGGGGTAACAGGAAAGACCTAAAATCTCTTCCTGGCCAGGGTTAACAGGGTATATAGTATATCCAGCCTTCAACAAATAGGAAGCTACCTGATGACTCGGACGGGACGGTTTCGGAGACAGGCCGACAACTGCAATAGAGCTGTTCTTTTGTAAAATTCCAGGTATCTCAAACTCAAGCATTTAAAACCCTCCTGCTCTACATATAATAGAGAGATTTTTTTGACTCCGCCGTCTCTTTTTACTTGTTGAAGAAAAAATAAATTGCTAGCGTGAACATACGATAATACAGAGTCAAATCTATTTTTACACTCAAATTTTACATCAAATTTTAGCTAATTTCACTGTTGATCGAAGTCAGGAGAAAATCATATGTGCCAGATGAGCATCGTACTGGAAAAAGACGGCCAGCAAGAAAAAATCATGGAAAACGTCAATCTATTAGAGGTCACTGCGGAAGGAATTAAAATAAGCACTCTTTTTGAAGAGGCTAAGATCCTGCCAAATACGGAAATACTACGCATTAATTTTCTCGATGGTCTTGTAACCCTCAAAGAATCGTAAATAAAAAGCAACAAAAGGGTGTAAATATTCGACTAACACTGGAAAACAACAATAACCAACAAAATGTAAATGTTTGACAACGCTTCAAATGTGTTCGATCAGGTTGGCGAAGCGTAGCCGTTCTACGTGAGTCAGCCTGATCGGGCGTAGCTGGAGTGTTGCCGAATATTTACACAAAAGGACATCTCCCCATGACAGACAAATCTGATCTAGAAAAACTTCGAATACTTTTAGACCACTGGATCGACCACAACCACAGCCATGAGGCTGAAATGGATAAATGGCAGAAAGTCGCAGCAGCATCGAACCAGGAAAAAGCCGCAGCCCATATACGTGAGGCAATTGCCGGGATGAAGGAAACCGACAAGGCCCTGGCAAAAGCCCTGGAAGCATTGGGCGGCCAGATAGAAGGTCATCAGCATCACCACCATCACTAATTCTCGTTCAGACAATTTAATTATGCAAAGGAAAACATGATACAGATAGGCAGAATACATACGCTAACGATTAAAAGAATGCTGGAGCATGGAATCGTCCTTGATGGTGATGAGTCGGGGGATGTAATCCTCTCAAAAAAATCTGCCCCCAAGAATTGTCGCCCAGGAGACGAGGTTGAAGTCTTTGTCTATGCCGATAGGGATGGGCGTCTGCGGGCAACCACCGAAAAACCCTATGCAACAGTGGGCCAATTTGCCCTATTGCAGGTGGTGGCAGAATCATCCTCTGGTGCCTATCTGGACTGGGGCCTACAAAAAGATCTGCTTGTGCCAACACAAGAACAACAGGTCAAAATGGATGAAGGCAAGTCATATGTTGTATTTGTCTTTCTTGAGGAAAAAACCAACCGTATTGCAGCATCTTCAAAACTGGATAAATTTCTTGACCAGTGGCCACCGAACTATGGTGAGGGGGAAGAGGTCGATCTTTTTGTAGGTGGTAAAACTGATTTAGGCTATAAAGCGATTGTGAATAATAGTCATTGGGGAATGATCTATAAAAACGAAGTGTTTCAGGAGATTAACATAGGCCAGAAGCTCAAAGGATACATAAAAACAGTCCGGGAAGACCTCAAAATTGACGTGAGTCTACAGCAATCTGGCCATAAAAGAGTAAGTGATATTTCCCAGAATATTCTTAAAACAATTAAGGACCAGGATGGCAGCATTGCGCTAACTGATAAAAGCCCACCGGAAGAGATCTACGCCCTGTTTGGGGTAAGTAAAAAAGCCTTCAAAAAAGCAATAGGTGCTCTCTACAAAAGAAATCTTATAACGATCAACAAAGATGGTATCAAACTT
>JAQYVV010000010.1 GCA_030145275.1 Desulfurivibrionaceae bacterium
ACACCAGGCGCGAATTTGACACTCCGCAACCGTTGCCAGTTTGGCAACTTCGTTTGGCCGTGGCGCAATGACCAACCATTGGATCGATATCCGCAACTCGGATGTTGTTCTGATAATGGGCGCAAACCCCGCTGAAAATCACCCTATCTCTTTCCAGTATGTCCTTGAAGCCAAGGAGCACGGCGCCAAGATTCTGAGCGTCGACCCCCGCTTTACCCGCACCAGCACCAAAGCGGATATATTTGCACCGCTTCGCAGCGGCACCGACATCGCTTTTCTCGGCGGGATGATCAACTACATCCTGAGCAACGATCTCCAGCACAAAGAATACATGCAGCTGCACACCAATGCGACCTTTCTGGTCGATCCCCTTTTCCAGATGCCGGGTGAACTGGACGGTCTGTTCTCCGGTTACGATGCCAAAAAACGCAGTTACGACAAAGCGACTTGGGCTTTCCAGCGTGACGCCAACGGCGTGCCAAAGAGTGACCCAGACATGCAGGACCCAAACTGCGTCCTACAGCTACTCAAAAAGCACTACTCACGCTACAGCCCAGATATGGTTTCAGATATCACCGGTACTCCGCCCGACAAACTCGCGGAAATCTATCAAAATTACGGCTCTTCCGGTAAACCCGGCAAGGCGGGAACCATTATGTACGCCATGGGCTGGACCCAGCATACCGTCGGCACCCAAAACATCAGGACCATGGCCATTATTCAGCTTTTATTGGGCAACATCGGCATAGCCGGCGGCGGCGTCAATGCGCTGCGCGGAGAATCGAACGTGCAAGGCTCAACCGACCATTGTCTGCTGTTCCACATTCTCCCCGGCTACCTGCCGACACCGAAAGCAGGCCTGAAAGATCTGGCCACTTACATAGAGAAGACCACACCAACCACCAATGATCCCCAAAGCGCCAACTGGTGGGGCAACCGCAGCAAATACATCACCTCCCTGCTTCGTGCCCTCTTCGACACCAACCTGACCGCCGAGGATGAATTCGGCTACCAGCTCCTGCCAAAACTAGATGCTGGTCAGAACGCCTCCTGGCTCATGATCTTTGATCGGATGTTCCGTGATCAGGTCAAAGGTTTCTTCGCCTGGGGTCAAAACCCGGCCTGCAGCGGCAGCAACGCCAACAAGGTGCGCCAAGCCATGTCTAAACTCGACTGGATGGTGGCTGTTAACCTGTTTGACAACGAAACCGCTTCATTCTGGAAAGGCCCGGGGATGGACCCGGCCAATATCGACACAGAGGTCTTCTTCCTGCCGGTGGCAGCCTCCTTTGAAAAGGAAGGAAGTATCACCAATTCGGGACGCTGGGCCCAATGGCGCTACCAGGCGGTGGAACCTCTCGGCAACAGTCGCCATGACTCAGAACTGATAAACGAACTACAGCACCGGGTGCGGCAGCGCTATGCCGCTGAAAACGGCGCCTTCCCCGACCCTATACTGAAATTGAGCTGGAATTACGGTTTCAAACTCCTGGATGGCAAAGTCCGTAAAATTGATATCCATGCGGTAGCCAAAGAGATCAACGGCTACTTTCTTGTCGACAAGGAGATTAAAGGTAAGCTCTACAAAAAAGGCGATCTGGTCCCCTCCTTTGCCTTTTTGCAAGACGATGGTTCGACCTCGTCAGGCAACTGGCTCTATTGCCAAAGCTACAATAGCTCCGGCAATAACATGGCCCGCCGTGGCCAAAAAGATCCAAGCGGAGTTGGTCTCTACCCCGAATGGTCCTGGTGCTGGCCGGTCAACCGCCGCATTTTATACAACCGCGCCTCGGTCAATGCCGACGGAGTCCCTTGGAACAAGGAAAAACCAGTCATCTATTGGAACGGCTCCAAATGGAAGGGGGATGTTCCCGACGGTGGCTGGAAACCTCTGTCACAAGCCGGCACCAGAAAATCCTTCATCATGCTGCCCGACGGAGTCGCCTCAATTTTTAGCGCTGGCATGAAGGAAGGACCTTTCCCTGAGCACTATGAACCGCTGGAGAGCCCCATCGAGAAGAACTCTCTCTCCGGCACCAAAAACAATCCGGCCATAAAGCTCTTTTACGAAGGAGACGAAAAACTGGAGGTAGATGTCTATTACTCCTCCGACAACCGTTATCCATTTGTAGGCACCACCTACCGGGTCACCGAACACTGGCAGACCGGGATCATGACCAGAAACACTCCGTGGCTGCTGGAAATGCAGCCGAAAATGTTCGTTGAGATCAGCGTGGAACTGGCCAAAGACCAGGGTATCGGTCAAGGTGAGTTGCTCAAAGTCAGCTCGGGAAGAGGCAGTGTTGAAGCTGTAGCCGTCGTTACCAGGCGCTTTAGACCCTTTAAGGTCCAAGGGAAAACCGTCCATGAGGTGGGCCTGCCTTGGTGCTACGGCTGGAACACCCCAAATTGCGGGGACAGCGCCAATCTGTTAACCCCAACCATCGGCGATGCCAATACCATGATCCCAGAAACAAAGGCCTTCATGGTTAATGTCGAAAAAATCAGTGGGGGGAGAAAAACATGAAACGAAAAGCCTTTTTGATCGACACCACCCGCTGCACCGCCTGCCGCAGCTGTCAGGTCGCCTGTAAACAGTGGAACAAACTCGAAGCTGAAGCAACGGTCAACCGCGGCAGCTATGAAAATCCCCCGGATCTAACCCCGCAGCTCTACAATCAGATTCATTTTATCGAAAAAGAGCATGGGGATGACTTTAATGATTTTCGCTGGCTATTCATCAACCGGCGCTGCATGCATTGCGCTGATGCCGGCTGCATGAAGGTCTGTCCAGCAGAAGGGGCTCTCTATCGTACCAAGGAGGGGATGGTCGTCTATGACCAGGATAAATGCATCGGCTGTCACTACTGCGTCAATGCCTGTCCTTTTGATGTGCCGCGCTTCGACACCCAGCAAAAAGTTACCAAGTGCCACGGCTGTATGGACCGGGTACAAAACGGCCTGTTACCAGCCTGTGTTAAGGCCTGCCCCACAAATACCCTTCAATTCGGTGATCGCGATCAGCTAATCGCCGAGGCCAAGGCGGAAGGCAAAAAACTTTACGGTGAAAACGATCTTGGCGGACTCGGGGTTCTCTATGTTCTTGATGATAAACCAGGCACATATAAACTGCCGGAAAACCCTGCCATTCCTGCTTCAATCCTGTTCTGGAAAGATGTCGTAAAACCGCTGGGAATTTTCGGCTTCTGGGGCGTCGTCGGCGCAGCAGCCCTGCACTATGTGACCGTTGGCCCAAAGAAGATAGAAGACTCATCTGAGCAGCCAGACAATGGAGGTGAATCATGATATCAAATAACTATATCGATCGTTTTAACACCTTCGACCGCATTCTCCACTGGACGGTTGCCCTTTCCTTCTTTCTCCTGTTCCTGTCTGGAGTAGGACTTTTTGCCAATGCCTTCTTCGGCTTTTTTGAAATGTTTGGCGGGCCGCAGCAAGCGATCATGGTGCACAAATGGACCGGAGTAGTTTTTTTCGTCGGCTCAATTATACTTTTTCTAAGCCATGCCGGAGACACCTGCCGCTTTGACGCTGATGACATCAGATGGATCGCCAAACTCGGGGGCTACCTATCCCGCAAGCATCAGGATATACCCCAAAGCAAGTTCAACGCCGGGCAAAAACTGTTTGGTATTTTCGCCATCATCGCCACTCTGGTCATGGGTATAACCGGATGGATCATTTGGGACCCGACCGCATACAGCCGTGAACTGACCCAGTTGTCGCTGATGCTGCACGGACTTTTCTTTACCCTTTTCATGATCGCTATGGTCGTCCATATCTACCTGGCCACCATCGCCAACCCCGGTACAATTGAAGGGATGCTCTGGGGCCAGGTGCGTAAAAGCTGGGCAAAGGCACATGCAATCAAATGGTATCAGAAGATGCTCAAAAGCTGACAATTGTTCCGCCGGGGCGCTTCGTGTTCTGCCTCGGCGGGAATTTTGACCATATCTTCGCGCCATTGTCCGCAAACAAGAGGTGAACGGATGAGAGTGCTAATCTGCCTGTTCTGCGGCACAGTAGCATCCTGCCTGAAGAATATCCGTAGCCCATACCCAAGAGGGATCTATGCTGCAGAAACGATTAGAAAGCCTTGAAAAACTTGCTGAAGCAAAACCATCCTTGGCCGATGCCTGCCGGTTTCATAGCCGCATATTCCAGCTGATCGCCAATGCTGAAAAGTTCGTGCACCTCACTATTGATAACACGGTGGCAGCACAGCGCCGGGAACAGGGTTTTCCATTACTCAGTGGCACCACGCTGCAGTTTGATGCCAAAGCCGCAAAGGACTTTTTTGCTGATTTACTACAGACGCTGCACAAATATGGCCAGCAGAAACAAAAAGAACTACAGATTATGTCAACTGCCTTGCAGGCAGATGACCTTGACTTGGAATGCCTGCTTCGGGCTACCCTTGATCGGGACCAGACTCCAATCAGGCAAACGGCTGAAAAGATAAATGTGCGTCCGACCTTACTAGAATACTGCCTGAGCACAGCTCTCGGGGCAGCCCTGCAACAATGCCGCACTGAAGGTCTGAAAGCAGACAACAGCAGCTGGCACCATGGCTATTGCCCGATATGCGGCGGCCTGCCATCCATCGCCGAATTGCATGGTAAAGAAGGGGAAAAGATTCTGCATTGCGGACTATGTAGAAACAGCTGGGCCTTCCGTCGCCTTACCTGTGTCCACTGTGGCAATAGCGACCAGAAAACCCTCGCCTACTTCACCGCCGAGGGAGAAGTTGGTTACCGAGTTGATATCTGCCATGGGTGCGACGGCTACATTAAGGTTGTTGACAGCCGTGAACGCGGCGAAGAATTGATTCTGGAAGTTGAGGATATCGCCACCCTGCATCTTGACCTGCTCGCCGCCAAAGAAGGTTTCATTTGCGGCAAAAAAAATCCAGTGCAAAGCCAGAGTGAAGAAGTCTGACCCATGCCTATTATCCCAAATGTTATCGAAAGCAATGGAGGAACAACTTTAGTACAGCATGGATTTTCTGTCAGGAAACTGAGGAATCATTTGTCAAGCCATCTTTGTAATATATCATTCGGCAGCAATGGAGAAGCGGTCGTGCTGTTGTTTTGTTCTGCAACCCTGACAGGCTCTGCGGAGCTGATTTCTCTCTCAACTTCATGCATTTCTTCCTGCGGAGACAACTCTGCGCTTTGAGAATCGGTTATTGTATCTTCTTCAAGATTAACTCCAGTATCAGGGTCTTTCTCGGTCTGCTCTTTTTGTTCCGCTGCGTCAAGCTTGCTCTGTAATTCGTCAATTTGTTCTTCTAAAGCCGATTTTTGCTCTTCCCAGGTTGCTTTTTCGTCTTCCCAGGCATCTTTTTGTTTATCCTCCAGCTGAAATTCTACTTCCTGCTCCTCGGCGACGCTTACTATTTCTAGTTTCAAGGCAGTGTTTTCCTCTGAGAGCCTGCTAATCTCATCCTGCTGTACTGCCATTATTTTTTCCAGCTCTTCAATCCTTCCTACCTTTTTCTCCACCTCTTCGTACTGGTCTTTTGCATTTTTCAACTGTTTATTCAGCAAAGCAAGCTCGTCAACCTGTTCAGTCAGACCGGCCATTCCTTTCAATTGGATGGCCGCCTTTCTGGCTGAAATCCCGTCAAGCTCTTCCTGTTTTTCCCTCAAACTTTTTTCTAACTCTTCAATTGTTTTTTGATATTCATTGCTGTCCATTGCCTGTCTCCTAATTAATCTTTATTTTATGTTTCAAAGGGACCAGATTAAGGGATTTTGTTTTGAATGGAATTTTTTCATCACAATAGTACTCAACAAGTTTGATAAATAAATCGTCTTTACCTTGATAAATAGCATTGTTGGTATTGAGGATCTGCCCAAGCGCCTCCTCATGACCATCCACCCCGATAATATTTTCAAAAATATATTTCTCTTGGCATTTCCCATGTAATAAATGCTCTGCGTATTTATTGACATTGGCCATATATAAATGATTGTTCCTAAAATCCGCATTGCTGCGTTTTGCATGGTCTACAGATTTATTTACCATTCGTTCGATTTCTTTATCAAAGAGGTGATCAAATATCTTGCCGGCGATTTTCACCGGACCGTCCCCGGAACTGCCGACACTCTTCATTCCACCCGTGTTAGTTGTTACCGTGACCAGCATAGTAATGGTTTCATCAGGGTGGAGATCGCGATCCTGGTAAGGATTGAAGTGGCCGATGAACAGTGCGCTTTTATTTTGGGGAGCTGTGCCGGTTTTACCGGACACCAAATTTGTATAGTATTTAAACTCGCTCTTCATGCCAGAGGCGGTTCCCCTGTTACAAATTTCATAAAGGGCCATCATTTCCTGCTTGCGCTCCTGATCTGCTTCAAAAAGGGGGATGGGGCTGTATTCAGGATCTGACTGACGTTCGTAGATGGACGCACCATTGATCACAATTCTTTTTACAAAAGAAGGCTGCCGGTATTTACCATCAAGGAAGGCATTATAAAGCCCAAGCCATTTTTGCACAGGCACGTCTGAAGACCCTATACCGAAAGGCCAGGACTTGGCCTCTTCCCTGTTGTAATCCAAACCTATTTCGTCAAAACCTAAAAGCATGGCATTTCTGACCAGGCGATCATTATACATCCTGGCAAAAATTGTATTGACTGAGATTACCTGGGCTTCAAGTAAGGAATAGGACCTGCCGAGGTATCGGTTTCTGCCCTGGCCGCGCTCGTTGTACCTATACCAGTTCCTGGGGAGCCACAACTCTTTGCCCGCACTTTCAACATATTTATACTCCAGCGGTTTATCCACATAAGTGGCCTGCAAGTCTGTATTATGGGTAACCATGTTGTAATAGGAAATGATAGGTTTAATCGTCGAAGAGGGAGCAAATTTTGCGTTCTTGTCCAACAAATCGATAATTATTTTCGTGGCATTATTACTGTCCGCCTTAACCGCTTCCGCGCCTGAGGGGCTTGAGCTGTCGGTCTGCCAGAACTCTTTACCGCCAATATAGGCTATAATTTCGCCTTTTCTGTTGATTGCAACCACGCCAACATTGATGTGCTGGAAAAGATATTTCATGAACCCTTCAAAATCGTAATAGGGGGGCGAAATATTTTCTCTCCTATATACCTCCAGGTCCTGTTGCCATCTTTGTTTATTTCTTTTTCTAAGAACCTGTTCAAAATCCGGACTGTTTAAAAATTTGGCGATGATCTGTTTTATTTGTTCAACCATGGCCAAATCAACACCGGTCTCAATAACTACATCTCCCTTTTCATCCAACAAAAGTTCGCTTCCTGAAATTTTGCGTCCATTTACATTGTAATTTCGTGAGGTTACCTCCCTGACAACATTCCAGGAGGTCCATTGCTCCTTGCCGTAAAGCGGTGAACTAAAATTACGAAATCCAATTCTTCTTATTGATTCTTCATCATCTATAAACCAATTTAAATATTCTTCTTGGCTAATTTCCTCCTTGCCCCGCAGGTAAGCGAGGGCCAGGTTTATCTTATTAACAGCACTTTTAGCATGGAAGCGGCGTGCCTCGGAAAGCTCTCCAAAGTCTTTGCCTTTAATAGCTATGTCGTAAAAGGCCAGTTTCCGGTTATGATTAGGAATAAAAGAACCGATGGCCACTAATTGCTGATAGTTTAACTCAGTAAGGTCTTTTTTGAAGTAGTTTCTGGCTGCGGCCTGGAACCCGTAGATATTACTGCCGACCGGGACGGTATTGATATAAAAATCCAGGCATTTATCTTTGCCGAATTTTGAGACCATCATATAGGCAATTATTATTTCCTCAAATTTATTGGCTATGGTCCTTTTATCATTGCCAAGTATCTTTTTGGCATTTTGCATGACCAAAGTACTAGCCCCCCTGGTATTCCCCCCCAGGGTGTCTTTGACTGCACCAACCAGGTTTACCCAGCTGACACCGGGGTGAACCAGAAAAGCATTCACATACCAAGGATTATTGCGGTGCGGCATGAAATAATGGTCTTCGCAAGCCATTATCGCCTTTTTGGCTTTTTCGGGTATCTGGGCTGTTACTTTTCTTTTACCGTATGATTTAATTACCGTTCCCTGCGCACCAACAATCTTGGCTGAATGGGCATAGCTTTCAAGGTTGTCAGGTAAACGCGACAATGAGGCCGTGTCATAAATTGCCCTGACGGCAAACAACTCGATAAGATGCTGGGACGGACCGGGTATGTAGTTGACGATAAAGAGGGTCAGGAGTGCTAGAACACCCCATTTAATGACCCGGGGGATCCAATAAATGGCCCAAAAAGAGGCTCGGCGAAAAAGACTGTCCCAGGGGAAAGCAATTTTCATGGTGGGATCTTCGGCAAGCGCTTGTATATACTTATGGGCACTTGCTTCAACATCTTTGCTTTTCTTCAGTTTGCTTAAAACTGCTTTTTTATTAACTCCTTTGCCAATGTCCTTTGAGGAAAAAAAGTGGCGGAAAGTCTTGAGTTTAAGCGCCTGGCGTCGCGGGTCCGACTCACTGGACTCGTTACTATCTTCAATATTGTCATTGTTGTTTTTCACTGGTGCTCCGAAATCCTGCTCAAATAAAGCTATATAAAAAATTTAGGGAAAATGACTCTCATGTTATATAGTTAAAGTATATAGTCTTTTAATCCGATAAATGTTCAAAACATATAGAAATATATTAAGTCATCTTAATTACGGCATTGTTATTAATAACCTTTATCGGACAAAGAATGGAAAACAATTAAAGCAACACAATTATTTCCAAAGTCTTTGCATATTTAGAAAATCCTTATGTTATTTCAATGTAAATGCGGATTCTCCACCAAGGTCCCCAAAAAACACCAGGGAAAGACTGCGCTCTGCCCTAAATGCCGAGCAGCTGTGACGGTTAACGGAGAACAAGCCGTCAAACTCAAGCATGCCGCAGGCGGGGGTAGACAGCCTTCTTTCCTCTGTCCGAAATGTGGCTTGCATAAAACGGTGCCAGAAAAGTTTTTAGGCAAATCAGGCAACTGTCCCAAATGCAAGGCCCGTGTAACTATTTCTTGCCCCCCCCTGCCCATACAAAACAACTTACTTGAAAAAAGCCCCCTCCTGAAACGGGCTAATGCCTGGTTTAACAACCGGGTCAACATGAAGGCTTTAAGCAGTAAAAAACTTTTCATTAGCATTGGTGCCGCATGTCTTACTTTTTCTTTGGGCGCATTTTTATTCAATTTTGACTACACAAAAAACATTTTTGCAACCGACCTCTCCAAAGAGATAAAATCTGCTTTTACAAAGCAGCCTTCAGCGGTCTCTGACAATAAAATAATTTCCAGACAGGCCCAAGCAGAAAAGCTTCTTAATTCCAGCCGTGACCTGAGCAACCTGGATTTAAGCAGTTTGGATCTATCCAGAAAAGACTTGCGCGGCGTTATTTTCAGGGAGGCAATTCTTGCTGGCGCCAATATGCATAAATCAGATTTACGGCAAGCAGACTTATCCGGCGCAGATCTAAGCCATGTCAACTTGAGCTATGCAGATCTTAGCAAGGCTAAATTAGAAGGGGCTAAATTGGTGCAAGCCAATCTCCAGCACACAGATTTAAGCGGTGCTGACCTCAGTGGCGCAAATGTATCGGAAGCCGATTTAAGCAAAGTGAAACTTGCTAAGGCTATTTTAAAAAAAGCAGATTTTGGCAAGGCTATCTTAGCCGAATCTGATTTAAGCGGTGCAAAGGCTCAATTTGCTAATTTCCAGGGCGCAAATTTAGAGCTGTCTAAATTGCACGGAACCGATTTCTTCCGGGTCAATTTGAGCCAGGCAAGTCTGAAAAATGCAAATATGACCAAAGCAAATTTTACTGCCGCCAGTTTTATTGGAGCCGATCTTTCCGAGGCAATTATTTCCGAAGCCAACCTGGCCAAAGCAGACCTGACCAGGGCCAAGCTGAATCATGCTGACCTGAGCGAAGCTAAGATCATTGGCGCTAATTTAAACGAAGCAGATCTTTCCGAAGCAGATTTAAGCGGCGTTAACTTATCAGGCAGCACTTTAGTACACGCCTACCTGCACAGCACAAATCTCCGTCAAGTAAGAGCAAAATATTGCGATTTTCAGAAAGCAAACCTGACCAGAGCTGATTTAACGGCTGCCGTATTAACCGGCTCATATTTTGACGAAGCTAATCTTACAGATGCAGTTTTGCTCAACGCTGATCTGGACAAGACAAGAATGACCAAAGCCAATCTGACCGGTGCCAACCTGAAAAATGTGCAGTTGAGATCCGGGGCAACTTTCAGACATGCCAATCTGACCGACTGCGTACTAGAGCAGGCAAATCTGCTCCAAGCCGACTTTAGCAAAGCAAATTTGACCGGCGCCAGTCTGAAACAGGCAAATCTAGCCAAAGCACGATTTAACTATGCTAATTTAAATGGGGCAGATCTAAGCAAGGCCGATTTATCCTATGCTGATTTCAGCAATAGCGATTTAATAGGTGCCAAGCTCAGCGATATTCATATCTCCTCCTCTAAAAATTTTAATATAGAAAATCTCAAAATTTCACTTTTGCAGGATGCAAAGCTTACCCATCTAAATTTACGAAATGCTAATTTGAAAAATTCAAAATTGACCAATGCTGAATTGATCAATACCGACCTGACCAATGCCGATTTGACCAATGCCGACTTGAGCAATGCTCATATCGAGGGCTCAGATCTGAGTTGGACAAATTTGACCAATACAGATCTGTCCGGCGCCACCTTAAAGAAAACCAACCTAAGTGACGCCAATATTGCCAGGGCAAATTTTGCTAAAGCAAATGTCGAAGAGCTCAAAGTCTTTAATTTAAAAAATGTTAATAAGGCAAAGAATTTGCCTGCGGGTCTGATTAACCTCTTATTTGCTGTCAATGCCACAGGCAAACAATCTTCTCCAAAAAATACTAAAGCCGCTAGCGACACACCTCTTGCCAAATTGCCGGCAGCAGAAAAGAACGTCAAAATCTGGGGAGTAGCAATTGAAGCTTATGGTATGGTACAGGAACCTTATAAAACAAGGCCCAACCTGAGTGAGGCGTTTAAGGGCTTAAGTGGTTTAGATGTCAATTTCCTGAAGTATAAGATTTTCGGCGACAATCATAATGGAGTGCCAGGTAGTCATGGCATAACTATTGGAGCGCTGTTCTCGGTAAACTTTATCCCGGGAAATCTCGAACTGCCCATTAAGATTAAATGGGTCGCACCGGACAATACCGTGGTCAGCTCAACAACCAATACGATAAAATACGAGGAGCATCAGGTAACGACTTACACTTTCCCTGAGGAGAACAAACCGTTGTTGGGACAGTGGGTGGTAGAATTTTTCTATGGTAAAGACAAAATAGGCGAACATCACCTGACAATTCTTGACCCGGAACGCTATGAAGCCAAAATGAGACTTGAGGAAAAGGTGATTTTATAGCAATAAAAAAGCTCCCCGGATAAATCATCCAAGGAGCTTTTTATCTTTTTTTATTGAGCAAAATCGATGCAAAAGATGATCGACCGGCACGTCTAAGTCAAGAAACTTTTACAGATCTTCCGCAAGAGCCATAACCAGGGCTCCTTTGGCTGTAGTATTTAATGGATTTTCGGCAATCCGCACTTCAGAAATTGCAACAGGTAGCGGCACTTGTTCAAGTATCCCCGCAAACAACTCGGCAAACCCTTTGGGCAGAACACTACCACCACTTAACACCATTGGAATAGGTTTGGCAATCTTTGGCACCTTGTCTGTGGCAAGCAGTACCTCCTGTAGTTGCTTAAGCAAGGTAAAGATCAGGTCTTCATAGTAGATATACATGGCGTTCTGAACCCGATCTTTAGTAGCTTTTCTCAGGTCTAAATCATTTTCCTTAATCACCTTGATAGTGGTGGCTGGCTCTGCCACGGACGTACCTACCATCGCATCAATATAATCGCCCCCTTTCTGCACACTGAAGGTGATCACCGGCACCGATAGATATGCCAGGCATACATTACACATCCCCCCCCCCATACTTATACCAATACCGGTAAAGTTATCATTGGAGAGCTCGGACATCACCGTTGCCAACCCCTCATTAATCGAAATAGGTTTATAGCCGAGACTAGAAAGGTACATTTTCACCACGGATTCATGGTAAAGTACAGATTTTGGGCCTTCCAGTGGTTCGCCGGGGATACTGAAACAAACCGTCTCGCCACCCTGATTGTCATTTTTGATCAGCGTATCGATTATGGCGTGCAGAACATTGATACCTTCGTCCTCTTTGGCGGAGAGAAGGCCCCTCTCCATAGTTCGGCGTGTATTGGTGTTGAACATATAGGCAAAATTTTCAGCCGAATATCCGAGGATATAAAACTGCTCCTTTTTTTCAAAAAACGTTACTTCGTTTTCCACCAGAATTTTTTTTGTGAACTTGGAGGCCGGAATAGTGAAAAAGGCATTGAGCTGCTTGACAGTATGGACATTTTTCCCCTTGTTCTGGGACAAAACAATATGGGTAGTACCAATATCCAGGCCAACAGGGCCTTTCGGAAGTTCGGCATCTTCGCCAATCTCCTTCTCTCTGGAAACTACCGGCTTCTTGGTTGCTTTAATGGCCGTATCAATTTTATCTAATTCACGGGTCATTCGTTTTCTCCCTTTTTCTTGATTTATCTTATGTTGTGTCCCGGACAAAAAATCCCGATTTTGGCTTAAACCGCAACTTTATTGATCAATTATGGTTACCTTGGCTAAGTATAATTTTTAGGGGTATAAACTCCTAATACTCAGTTTTTTTTGCCACTTCTAATTTCGATGTTAGCGCTTATCTGGATAATGATGCAGGCATCGAGCAAAAAGGCAATTATTCAAGGTGGCCTTATGACTATATCGTTACTATATAAAAAAACATTAAAAATAATTAGATAACTAACCTACATTTTATAGTTTTTTTGAAGAAAACTTTAATAACTCCATATGTCTAAAGTTTTCCTTTTTGTTTTCCTTTTAACCGCTAAGAATGTAAAGTTGTTTTCAAGATATATAGTAATAGCAGACTATCATAAACAGTGAAAACAAATTTTTTATTTCGGGTATAGACTGAAATGACCGCAAAAAACGATATATTAGTTGCCATCAAACTGCTTGCCCCACAAAGTGAAGAGCTTGATGACAGTAGCGGACAGGATCTGGCCAGCGCCATAAAAGATTGCCTGCAACAGACAGGGGATCAAGAAAACAATGTTGAAGGTCTATTGCTTTTCAGTTTTAAAAAGCTTAACGCCGCTTATTTCTCCGTTTTTAATTGTTTGAAACAAATCAAAAAAGAGTTTGACGGTAATTTTTCGCAAAACAAACTCCCTGTCCAAATTATCTTTCACTATCCCAGCAATGATGGCGCAGTTTCTGAGGATATTTGCACTCCTAATTCAACCATATGGAACACACTTGCAGATGATGTACTGTATGTGACGGATTCTCTTAAAACTAATTGGTTCGAACTCCCGGGCAACATTGATCTGCCAGCCCACCTTTTTGAAAGAAAGGATAATAATTTATTTCAAGTCAGGTTTTTTTCAAAAGAAAATCCTAAGGAAAAACAATACTTCCCCCACAGAGATTTAACAGTACAGGGCAAGATGCAGGAATGTTTCTATTGCGGCATAAAAAGCCACTCTCCGGCCCAATGTCCGGGTAAACTATTATCACCAGAATTGCAGGGAATTAGTGATATCGGCTATTTGAGTATCACAGATATCGGCAAATATTATCAGCAAGTATTTTCCGAACTGAGGAAATATACCGATATTTTTGAAGCAGGTGTGTCGTATTCAGAAATTCGAAAAAACCCTGCTCTTCTCATTTTTGTAACTTTTTTTGACCTATTGAAGATATATCAGCCTAGATTCCTTTGGAACCTGGCATTCAGCGAATCGCAGGTGTGGGAAGATTCCCTTGGAACCTTCCCAGGTAAACAGGACAACCGGAATCTGGCAATCGGCTTCGATTGTCTGCGGGTTGGCCAATATCAACAGGCCAGCGCTATGTTTGACAAAGAGTTCAAACGTCCGTTTGGGAAATATTTTTATGCGACTGTTGGCCAAGCGTTTATTGCTCTGGAAACAGGATGTGTAAATGATATGAGACCGGGTCTCAGAAAAGCCGAGTTACTTGCCAATAACCAAAAAGAGAAAGTCTATATTGCTCTGCTTTCGGCCAGGGTACACGCCTTGAGCAAGAATTGGGAACATGCAAGTAAGGTGCTGTCAAAACTACTAGGTACCGTTTATAAATGCGTTGACGCTAAATATGCTCGAATACAGATGGAAGTTAACTGCGGGGCAACAGAAAGGACGCTCAAACAGCTCCGCGATATTATTCAAGAGCATGAAGAATACTTTATAATGGTATTGCTGGATCCTATGTTATTGCCTGCCCAGGATTTAGTGGAGGAAATGCTAGCCGCCATCTTCCGGGAAAAGGAGCAGGAAGCGCAAGAAGAACTGCTTGAAGTGCGGAAGACCTGTGATCACCTCATGACCTGGGCCGATACGGAGGACAAAGAGGTTATGATAAATTTACAGGCATTGGAGGAGCTTGAAAATAAATTCAAGCGCAATAGTTTTTTTGGCTCCCTGGATGTAGCAGAAAGATGTAATGGCGTGAACTACGGCTTCAAGCAAATTCAGAAAAGGCAGCTCAACAAAATAACTAGAGACATTAAAGCACTGACCGCAAGATACAATCAATCCGTATCGTACTGGGAAGGGTACTCTTATCAGTCTTTGTTTCAGACGTTTAGTGAGCAATTAAAAGGTTTAAAAAGAAAAATTGCCTATGTCCGCTCATT
This sequence comes from Desulfurivibrionaceae bacterium, assembly GCA_030145275.1. Lineage (GTDB taxonomy): Bacteria > Desulfobacterota > Desulfobulbia > Desulfobulbales > VMSU01 > JAQYVV01. The sequence continues at coordinate 14,852 of JAQYVV010000010.1, forward strand.
GCTGGAAAGCAACAAGGGTACAGCATTACGAGAGGCTATTGATGTACTGGCAACCACTAGAAATGATTTTGATAAACTTGATAAGACCAAACGAAAAATGTCTCGGGCCGAAATGGTGGTAGAAGGGATATTGATGTTTGGCAAAAATCTTTTAATTCTTGAAATCCTCTTTATTGCTACAGGCCTTTCCCTGCTTGTCATATCAAGTATTGTTGAACCTGAGATTTTTGCAGATGGCCTGATTAGTAACTTAATCATGATCTCTACCGTGATTGCAGCCCCTGCCATAGCGTTTGTTACATCCTTAGTAAAAGTGATAAACAAATATTTATAAAAGCACAAATATCACACAGTTTTACAATATGATGATCCTCTTTATTACAAAGTATGGTATTCTAAAAAATTACTTCAAGTAAACACCAACCATACTAACGTTTTTAATAAGCTCCAATTGTGAGCATTGATAATCTAAACTTTACAGATGAAAGAAATTCCTTTTAGCAGAGACAGTAAGAAAACGTTAAAGCTTTTTCGAAAAATAAATAAGTTCAAGGACCTATCTGACAAGGAGCTTGTAAACTTTGTTAAATATGGCAAATTATGTGAATACAACCCCGACGAGCTAATAATCAAAGAAGGAGACTATGATTGCTGGGTCCATTTCTTGATAAACGGTTCTCTGAATGTTTTAAAAGGAGATCATAAGGTCAGTTCACTATGTAGATGTGGTGACGTATTTGGCGAGATGGGAGTTATAGATGGATCACAAAGGTCGGCATCAATAGTTGCTAATTCTAAAGTTTGGCTTTTAAGTTTTGATGCTTCTGTTATTGAGGATAAGCTCAAATCAGGCCATACAAATTTTTGTTATATAATATATAGAATTTTTGCCGAAGTCCTAGCCGTACGTCTAAGACACACAACCGAAGAGAATATTAAACTGCGGAATGAACCGGAAAGGTTACAAAATGAACTAAAGATATTGAAAAGCAGCATCAGCAAAAAGAAACCAGCACGAAATTATTCACATAGTATCGATATCAAGGATGAGAAAATTCTTATTGTAGATAGTGTTGAAAGTACCCGTAAAATTATAAGATCTATCTTGAAGGATTTGGGATTCAAAGCAATTTATGAGGCTTATGACGGATTCCATGCCCTAAATATCTTAGAGGATGACAATATCGACCTGATAATCTCTGAATGGGATTTAGCAAAACTATCAGGCCTCGACTTGCTTAAAAAAGTCCGTAGTAACCCGCTAAAAAAAGAGACAGCTTTTTTAATGATGCTGCATGAGTCGGATAAAAAATTGATTGATCTTGCCGTCAATGCCAAGGTAAGCCAGTGTATCATGAAACCTTATTCGGGCAACACCGTTTTAGAAAAAATTGAAGCAGTTCTTGGATAGAAAATTGTCAGAAAACCAATTATTTCCAATTCTGACGCTAACGTGCTACTGAAAAACTACTCCCCTCTCCTTCGCCTATTCCTTGGTTTGCTGGATTAGGGTCTTCTACCACGTCATACACCATGTACGACGCCATCAATAGTAACTCCCTAGCTTAATTCACACGATATCGAGGATATTATTATATCCTTTCTCAAGGTTGTGCTTGAAGAGCTTGTAGCACATATGGATATACAGTTTCGACAATGATTTTATGTCCCTCCTCATTGGGATGAATTGTGTCGGCCTGGTTCAGAGCAGGTTCGCCAGCCACTTGGCTTAGGAAAAAAGGAATAAGGATACACTCCTGTTCACGGGCTATAGACGGGTAGATATCAGCAAACTTTTCGGTGTAGTCTGCGCCGAGGTTCTGGACGATCTGCATGCCGGCTAGTATCACTGTAACATTGCCCTCCTGCAGCATTTGCACGGCCTTGCCGAGATTCTCCCGCACAACGACAGGAGGAATGCCTCGGAGCCCGTCATTGGCACCTGTTTCCAGAATAACTATTTCGGGTTTCTGGGCCAGTATCCATTTAGTTCTTGATAGGATGCCGCTACTTGTCTCGCCGCTTATTCCTGCATTGATCACCTGCCAGTGATGCCCGTTATTCTGGAGTTTTTTTTCGATCATAGCCGGCCAGGCTTCCTCTTCCATTACTCCCAGTCCTGCGGTCAGGCTGTCGCCAACAGCAATAATGGTTCCGTTGTATCTGGGAGCAGCACTCTTCTCTACTTTTGATTGTCTCTCCTGTTGATCACAACTAAACAGTAAAAGAGTACACAATAGCCAGGAGATGATCGCGATAGAGTGGTGGACCAAGTTTTTTTTAGTAATTATTTGCATTGTTTAATCTTAAAGATTCGGCTTGATGAAAATTGTTGATAAAACAACCGACATGTAAATGTTTGGATAGTGCCCCAGATTTGGACGATCAGGCCTGCGAGCAATATTGAGTCATATGCGAGTAGGCCTGATCGTCCAAATCTGGGGTGTTAGCCGAATATTTACGTTTAATCCTGTCTCTCGTCTCGCAGATAACCAATCGGTTTCTGCTGTAAAATCGAAACTGAGGCACCCAGCCCCACAGCGATAACCAGCACAAGCGTTGCGGCAATCATAATTATCGTGCTAGCAAATAGGGGCTGGTAGGCAATATTAAACACCTCCCGGCAGATAATCCAACTTCCAAAATGGGAAATGACAGTTGCAAGCGAGGCACTGAAAAACGCCACAATCAGGTTTTCATAGGTGAAAACCTTTACAACAAAAGAGCCTTTGGCACCAAGGATCTTAAAATAGACGGCTTCACGAATCCTGCTTAGGCGAGTAGCAAAGATTGAGCTGATAATGATCAGTAACCCGGCAACAATTGAAAACGAGGTGAAAAACTGAATAATGGATGACATCTTGTGCATGATTCCGCCCAGAATTTCAACTGTCGAACCTATGTCAATGACGCTGATATTAGGCAACCTGCCCGCAAGTGTGTTCTGGATGGCGGTCAATTGGTACCGATCTATTTTGACGGCACTGAAAATGGTCTGGGGTGCGTCTTTAAGTGATTCCTCTTGAAAGACAAAATAGAAAAAGGGCCGCACCCTTGATTCCGTTCTGGTTCGCATGCTTGTCACCCGCGCTTTAAGGCCAATACCCTGCACCTTGAAAACAAGCAGATCGCCAATCTTGATATTACCGTTTTGGGCCACTGTATCCAGTACCGACACGGGCACCTCCCCACTATTGTACAACTCCTCTATCCTACTGCCAAAAAGAGTCTTCCCCTCTGACATCTTCTCGTCTTTGAGAAGATAGTCTCGATAGGTAAGGTTGAATTCACGGGTCATGTTGTCCCGGTTTTTCGCTCTCTCCTCACCCCTTTTTATGGGCTCATTGTTAATTGAGGCCAGCCGGGCCCTGACAATAGGGAAATACTCCGCCTCTATGCCGAGAATATCGGCAAACTCTTTTTTCTGTTCAGTCTGGATATCCAGGAAATAGGCATTGGGCAGATCGGCGGGATAGGAGTCTATAAAAGTGGCCCGCAGATTCTGATCAATGAGATATATGGAAAAAATCACTGCCAGTGAAGCACTAAGGGTGATGATAATGGACCGGGTGGCATTGTTTGGCCTGAATAACCCTCGAAAGGCCTGGCGGAGTATTAGAGACCTGGGCCTGTTTTTTTTCATAACCAAAGACAGACCCTGGGTAACCAGCGCTGCCAAACCAATGAGGCAGCAGAGTCCCAGCATGAAATAAAGACCGATCTTGACATCTTCAAGCTGCCAGATAACCAGACCGATAAAGAATAAAACAATGATCGAAATGGCGCTGTAGTGCAGGAGTCCTCTTGGTGCTCTGCCAATCTCTTTACGAAAAATAAAGGCAGGCTTGAGGTTCCTGATACGTTGCAGGGGAAGAAAAGAAAAGAGGCCCACCACAATTGTTCCGAGGAGGAGCCCTTCAAAAACAACCCCCCATGAGATAGTTAGGGTGACATTGGCTGGCAAAATATCGGCAAAAAGTGTGGGGAAATACAACTGCAACAGATAGCTTAAGATTAATCCAAGGAATGTTCCGGCTGTGCCGAGCAGCATGACCATGGCCATAAAGTGGCTGGTGATGAACCGGTTTGTTGCACCCACTGACTTCATGATAGCAATTGTATAATCACTTTCACGGAGCACAGCGTACAAAGATGTCTGGATGCCGATACCGGCCAGCACCAGGGTGAACAGGCCGATAAGGTTGAGGAAAAAAAGAAAATTCTCAAAAAAACGTTTTATCCGTGAGTTGCCAGTTTGGAAGGTTTTAACATTTTCCTGGGGTGTAACTGCTTGGGCAGAAAATTCTTCGGCAAGCCGGTCAACAAGGGCGGGGTCATGTACTTTAAGCAGATAGTCGAACTGTATCCTGCTGCCTTTTTTGATAAGATTAAGCTTTTCTAAGTCGTCAGCTGCGATAAAAATTCTCGGCCCAAAGGAAAAAAATGAAACCGGTCGGTCCGGCTCCAGGGTGACAACATCGGCAATGGTAAGCGAGGTTGAGCCTATTTGCAAGGTGTCACCGATGCCGGCCTGCAGACGATCCAAAAGCACCTGATCGACTATAATTGAGCCAACACTAAGAACTTCCGAGAATTCCCGGCCCGAGAGAAGCTCCACCTTGCCATAAAAAGGGTACCCTTTTTCAACCACTTTCAAGTCGCTGAGAATGGATTTTTCCGTCAGGGGATTCCTGGCCATACTGTAAAATTCATTGACCAGGGCGCCTTGGACAATTCCTTCTTGTTCATGGCTATGAATGGCTTTGACTAACGGTCCGGAAAAGGGATAATGGGAGTGAATAGTAATGTCAGCCCCATGTAGTTGTCTGGCATCCTGGAGCATTGAGTTACGAACACTGCTGCTGAATCCCCCAAGCGAAGTCAAGATGAGCAGGGACAAGGCAACGCAGAGTATAAAAATAATAGCCTGTTTGCGGGAAGCGTCTATTTGCCTGAAGATGAAATTGAGCTGCAGCATCTACCTAGTTTACCTTACCTGAACAATTACAATTCAATGGTTTTAACTATATCCGGGCATTAACCTAATCCGGATAAACCGGAAATAAGTACCTTAACAGTAGATGCAACACCTTTAAATGAATATACATTTTTCATTTCTTGCCATAAAAAACACGAAAATGATTTATAAGGTACTAAATTTACGAGTTCTCAAATCGTGCCATCGACCAAGCGAACGATAGAGTCCGCTTGGCTGCTTATTTCTCTGCTGTGGGTAGCCAGCACCAGTGTTGTTTTGAGTTCCTGGCGCAATTCCAGGAGCAGTTGCATAATAATTTCGCTATTGGCTGAGTCCAGGTTGCCAGTCGGTTCGTCGGCAAAGACGATCTGCGGGCCGTTGATCAGAGCCCGGCAGATGGCAATCCGCTGTTTTTCTCCTCCTGAGAGTTGGTGCGGAAAATTATTCATCCTTTCGCTAAGCTCTACCCGGCGCAGCAACTCCTTTGCCTTGGCTGCCGCCTGCCGGTCCCGGTTTAATTCTGCCGGAAAAGTGATATTTTCAAAAGCAGTCAGGGAAGGAACAAGATGGAATGATTGGAAAACATAGCCGATTGTCCGGTTGCGAAATGGTGCGAGTTCATCCTCACTCAAGTCGGTTATGTCGGTGCCGCCAAGATTGATTTTCCCTGAATCTGGTCTGTCCAGCCCTGACAGCAGACTCAATAGAGTCGATTTACCACTGCCGCTTTTCCCTTCAATAACGACAAATTCACCAACCTGAACCGTTATGCTGACATTATCAAGCACGATAATCTGCCGGGAATCCACATTGTATGATTTGCTCAACTGAATAGCTTTCAGTACATTGGTAGGCATAAATTCCATCCTGTCTTTATTTTATTCCAGCAGGGCCTACCCATGTCAGTTCTATTTGTCAGAGCAATGAAGTAAAACAAGGCAAACCTATTTGTATCTATTCAGCAAAGCAACCGGGGAGCCCGGCATTTATTTTAAAAGAAACAAGGAGCTCCGGCCTGTGTAGGGTGGGCTGTGCCCACCATTCCCGGTGGGCACAGCCCACCCTACACTCTCGCCGCAACCGCTTGTTTTTACATTAAATTATTAACTACCAGTAATTTTGTTACTTAGAAAATAGGACCCAAAAACGGGCATAACCACCGAATTGTAACTGTTTAGATGTGCCCCAGATGTGTGTGAACAGGCCTTTCAGCTATACATCGGTATGCTGGAAGGCCTGTTCGCGCGCAGATGGGGTGCAACTGAATAGTTACACCTACTTGTCAATTGCCTTGATCTCCTCAAGTCGCTCCATAGACTTCGCTGCTAGCTTACTACTTGGGTGTTTCTCAATAATCTCTTGGTAAAGCTTAGTAGCATTGGGATAATTGCTCTGAATCATTTCAAGTTCTGCTGTCTCAAATAATTGATTTGGGCTCTCGCCGCATGAAGTCAACGTCAATTGCAATGCGAGTAAGACAAGATAGAATATTTTTTTCATTAGAGTACCTTTTAGTGCCTTATATCTGGATATCCTGTCACAAAAACCAGATAAGCGTAAGACTTCGAGAATTCAAAAAAACATAATGCGCCCAATGCTTTGCAGACTGCTGTTAAGGCACTTATTTCCGGTTTATCCGGATTAGAGGGAAATAGGATCTGAAATATTTTCAATACGGTACCTTAAAATTACCCGCAAGTCCATATGCTCATTCCAGGATTAGGTACCTACTGCAATAAAGATACGGCGCAAAAATTCTGCTCGGCGTTGTGATGAGAATCAGACGACTTATGGGATTTACGGCAATCCGCTTGCATCGTCTCTATGGTGGCAATCATGCTTGAGTTGCATGATCGTGCTAAATGCTTCTTGAGCTTTGGAAAGATCGTTTTCTCGGCAGGCCTTTTCAAAAGCGAGACAACTCTTGCGAAAATAGTCATAGTAATCATCCCCAAAACCTGGATAGCTGACCATTATTTGGGTCAAGGCCATAAAATCGGAGAGGATGGCCGAATTAGGCAGTGTTCCACGATTCAGAGCAGCTTTTATTTTGTTATAAAAACCTCGCAGGCGTTTTTTAAGGGGACGATATTTATGTTCGGCAATCTCAGATTTGCTTTGCTCTTTCACTTTGGGAACTCCTTGTCAAGGTGAGCCTCATGGCACTAACACCCCACAGGTAAGCGTCAGACTCCGAGGGGGGTATAAGTGCCTTAACAGTAGAATATAACATGTTAATTTCAAAATATTTTTTAGTATTTCGTGATTTTTATACCCCTCAGGTAAGCGTTAGACTCCGAGGGGGTACTGAACTGAGTGACAGGAATTCAGCGCTAAGGTACTAAAAGCCGTATCTAACTGCAGCAAAGAGGTTATTGTTCTTTTTAAACCGTCCCCAGAAGGTGTGATCTTCCTTGCCCCAGAAGAGATTACCGCCCCCTTCCACTGATAAGTTATCATTTATTTTATAGTTAACTTTAGGGCGTACATATCCGTCTTGGTCTGATGGGGAATAATAGCTAAAAAGTGAAAGGGTCAAATTTTGGTTCATGAGCAGCTTGGTAAGGCGAAGGGTCAACATGTGCCGATATTCATCTCGCAGTGGCATGCTTGGAGAAAGATTGCGGACAGCCTGTTCGTAATCCTGGTAGTCCTGCATCCATTCCAGATAATACTGCACGGCTCCGGTGAAATCCTGGGCCAATTCCCGCTCAAAACTGGTCAGAAAACGAACCTCGCTGTTTCGATTGCTGGCATCACTGCCGTCCCTGTTTTTCCTTGAATCATAATAGCCGGCCTCAATGTTGCCGACACCACCTAAAAGAGCAGTCCGGGCAGAACTGCCGTACACGGACAGCCTCGGATAATAGGCGAGAGCAGATGCCATGTTAAAGCCTTCCGGCTCCTTCCAGAAACCAGAATAGGCGTAGACGGCCATCTCGATTCCATCAATATTTTTTGATAGGCGCGCCGAAAATTCAGCATCACGGATTGAGTTGCGCTCGTCATCAAGCATTTGTGAATCACGACCGGCGAAGCTTCCCGATAAGGAGTTGAAAAAGGAGAGCCTTTCACCACTGACGTAGTCAGAGTTATTGAATATGGGGGTATAAACGAGATCCAGATTCAATTGCTCCAGGAAAAAACTTGTTTTGACGGCATCAGAAGGCGCTTTTAGATATTCGTCATGCCTGCCAATAAAAAAGGACTGCCAATCTTTCGGGAACATATCATTTATGAAGATAAGATCACCGGTTCCCCAGGTCAAAACCTGGCGGCCGGCCTTGACGTCAACAAAATCCAAGGGGGAAAACTGCAGATTCAATTCGCGTAGTTCAGCTGTTATCTCCTCAAGAACCTGATCGCCAAGAAGATCCCCTTTAATTTTGAGAAAACCCCACTCCAGGTCTTTGCTGACATCCAGCTGCAGCCTCGTTTCGGCAATGCTATAATCTTTTTCGAGGGGGTCGTTTCGCAGGCGCAGACCGGCGCGTGCTTCCACAAAACCGTTCACTTCCAAGCCGTAGATGTCAAAAAGATTGTCCTGCCATTGACTGGCCGCAAAGGCGTGAAACGGCAGATTAATAAAGAAAAGAAGACAAAAAGTAAGTAAGCGCGTCTTAGTCAGAGATAAGTATTTTTGGAGCATCTATTTTCGAACCTCACGCGGAGCCCGGCGCAGATAACGCTCAGAAAATATATTTTCCTTAAGGCCAATATTGTACTGTATATCTTTAAATTCAGATATCGTTTCTCCACCGCTTACAAGGTCACTGACCTTTGATTTAGTTACGGTGGGAAAGCCATTAATAACTTGAACGTCCAGGGCCTCGACGATCCGATATCTTTTCCCCTCCTTGTCAAGATATTCAGCTTTCATCGGCATAAAGTTATTTTTATCGATCCACACCGTATAGCTTGAAAACTCAACATTATCAGGGGATTTTGGCACACTTTTTATGACAAAGGCTTGCTCCGTTGTCTCTATCAGTTCATGGCTGTCTTCTGCAACACCTCGACCGGATACGTCTTCATAGAGAAAGTGAGAACCAACAAAACTTGTCCGTTTATCTGAGGCCGCTATTCTTTTTACCAGGTCAAGGGCCGGCAGGTAGAGCCAGCGGTCGTCATCTCCCAGAACCGATTTATGCACCATAAACACCATTTTACGCACGTCACTGGGTTTGTTGAAATAGACATAGAATTTTTGTTGTCCTCCATCTTCATTATCTCGCCTGAGAATAACAAACTCCCTATTTCTCTGGCGGCCCTGGTCGTCCGTGATAACCATGCTCACCTTGGTACGCCCGTCATCTCCCGCGTAGTAGGCGGCCAGATTTGCTTTTTGAATAATCTCATCAACTTCTGCGGCTAAAGCGGCCTGCCCGAAGCAAAAAAAGAGGGATAGAATAGTTAGAGTTGTTAACAGTTGGCGCATGTTTGTCTCCTATAATTTCCTGCAAAAATTTTCTTGTGCTCTATTGAAACAGAACAAAAATGAAATGTCCATTTTTTTGAAACTTGAGGCAAGGGTTCGCTCCCTCAACTCGCAGCTTTTTTATCCCCAAAATACCACCCCTTAAATACTGTCAAGACGGCAGGTAAAACCCATAAGGTTGCCATTCCCGAATAGAACATAATTGTCGCCAAAAAGATGCCGACGGTCTGGTAGGGAACCAGTGGGGCGGCCAAAAGAGGCGTAAAGCCAATGGCAACAACAATGGTATTTCGAGCTATGGCTCTGGCAGGTTCCTCAAACATGACATCCAAGGTGGCTTTCCAGGAGCCTAATTGCTTATAAGTCTCTCGGCACCTCTCCAGAAAATGGATGGCAAAATCGACGGCAAGCCCCAAGGTGAGAGAAGAGAGAACGGCCACAGGCATGTCGTAATCCTTGCCGACAAGGCCGATGACCCCATAGATAAAAGCAATGGTAACTGTGAGCGGCACCATTGCTAAAAGGCCCCAGGAAGGGGAGCGAAATAAAATGGCCATCATCAGGAAAACAATAATGAAACTACCCATAAAGGAATCACGCATTCCTGAAACCATTTTATCCTGCCAAACCACGTTTATATAGGTGAGTCCGGCCCAGTTATGTTGCAGTTCAAGGGGGGGCGGGTTGGCGGCAAAAAATTCTTCGACCTCGGCAATCACTCGCTGCATATCTGTATTGTCACCGCTCTTTAGCTGTATCCAGATATTCGCCTTTTCATAGTCTGGAGTAACCAGATGCCAAAGGTCATCCGGTTTATGACTGTTTTGAAAAGAGATAAGGCATTGGGCCACCCCGTTTACTGTATCTGGCACGGTAAAATGACTCTCCTTTCCTTCAAAAAGTTCCTGATGTACCTTTTTGACAACATCGGAGACCGAATTGCTTTTGCCGATATCACCATTACCAAGTAGGCTTTGCTGTAATTTTTCCACATATCGCAAAACATCCGGGCGTTTAAATATCTGACTGCGGTTTTGCATGGCATCAAGGGCATCCACCGCATTGGCCCAGGCATCATAGTCCCTGTCATTGTCCATGGGAACATTGTCCATTTCTGTCTGCCAGATATCCATGAGTTGAGCACCCAGGTCTGTTACCGTCTCACTTGTAGAAAGAGCCTTGTCAATCTGAGACAGGGCCGTTGTCAGGATGCTATCATCTTCGCTAAGATGTTCTGCCAGATGCTTTTTAAGCCAGGTTGCGGCCCCGGCGGTTGTTTCATCACTCTCACTTGCTTCCAGGATCAGATATGCTTCATAGGTGCCGCCAAAATGGTTGTTTAAAACTCTGTCTGCCACCCTGATCTCATGACCCTTTTTAAACCAGTTTACCGGGTTATCGTTGATAACAATTTTGCTTATGCCATATCCAGCCAGGCCGAGGACTGCCAGATTAAGAACAATGACAAGTTTTGCCTGCTTGTATGAGAAACGGCCAATCCAGGCCATATGTTTGTCGATTATGGACGCTTTCTTGGGTCCTTTTTTCTTACTGGTCATGCCAAAATTTTCCAGACTTTTTTCACTCATCATCATGATATAGGCCGGGATGAAAATAATGGTCAAAATCCAGGCGGATAGAATTCCGAGGGCCACAAAAAGTCCAAAGGCCTGCACAGGAGGAATTGGGGTCAAGGCAAGGGAGGCAAAACCGGCCGCCGAGGTCAATGAGGTGTAGAGCATAGGCATGAAGAGATGGTCCAGAACACTCTCAATGGTTTTGCGACGGTCCCGCGTTTTCTGATACCGATCAAAAAATTCACTGAGAATATGGATACTGTCAACAACCGCAATGGGCATCAAAAAGATGGGGATCATTGAACTCATGATATGCAGAGTGTTGCCGGTACCGATCAAAAGCCCCATGGTGCCAATGACGGTCATCATCGCCACAATCATTGGCGCCACAATCAATTTTACCTGTCTAAAAAAGAGAAGCATGAGCAGAAAAATTGCAACCATGGCAAGCGGAGCAGAAATTGCCATCTGGATAAACATCTCTTTGCCGAAGGTATCTTCTGCCACCGGCAGACCGGTAATGTAAAATTTATCGTCGCCTGCATCCATGCTGGCGATCTTTTTCAGGAGTTGCTTTCGCACCTCGTGGGCAAAATCTTTTGAAGATATGGGGATATAAATCCCAATCGCTTTACTGTCCTCCGAAACCAGGGTCCCTTTAAGCAGCGGGTTTCCCATGATGGAATCTCGAATCTGTAGAGATTCCGCCTTTGTCTCAGGGGCCTCTTTCATGAGCCATTCAAAGCGGATCTGACCAGGACCGGATTGTTCAATGCTTTCAACAGTTCCGGGAGCCATGATGTTTTTAGTGATCACCCGTCGTTTTGGATCATCAGGGTCTTGCAGGTGCATAACGAACTCAGTAAGGTCCTGAACATTTTTAAGCGTAGCAGGATTAAAAACCCCGTCTTTATCCACTTCATTGACCACTCCAAGAACAACAACATCATGAAGGGTGAACTCTTTCTTGGTCAAATCATGAAAGACCCGAACCGCCTCATCTTCATTCAGCATGTTCTCAGGGTCGGTATCCACATGAACCATGCTTATAAGGCTGCCCAAAACAATGGTTATGGCAGCAAGAAGAATGGCAACTAATTTAGGTTTGTTCAGGGATATTTGGATGAATTTGGAGCCAAGATGCATGCTTTCTCTCCTTTGAGATCAAGATATTTTATTGGTAAATATTCGGATAGCACCCCATCTTTGGACGATCAGGCCTACTCGCATATGACTCAATATTACTCGCAGGCCTGATCGTCCAAATCTGGGGCACTATCCAAACATTTACATATCGGTGCTTTTATCAACAATTTGTATCAAGCCGAATCTTTACTTTTATTGTGCTGCTTCGCCTATGATTTCAGTTGCTTGCGGAACTTGGACAAAATCTAACCCTCTGACGTGGTAGCACATGGCACTAAGGTATTTAATTACATACTATAATACACAGGAGTTCTGGACCTGTAAAGGCTCATTTTTATTTTTCCCATATCTGTTTTTACCATTTTGTCAGAAGATACAGCGAGAGTCAAGTGTCTCAGGTGTATCATGTCTGTGGTGTGTTTCGAGCATGAGAGACACGTTGGGACAACTTGGGGTAAAATGAGCAATTCATAGCAATACCACTCATTATGGATCCATTTCTATAATAATATTATGACTTCATGCGTGTCCCATGGTGTCTCAATGCATGAATTGCCAGGAGGTGTTTATTTTATTGTAATGAAAAAAATTTAGCATGTAACATGTTGAAAACAAAGGATGTTTCATTTTTCTTGGCTTTGAGGGATGGTTTTTTAAAAAGTTGGTACGCCGTTTGTAATGGTAATCGGTCATTGTCAAATGACGCTATTAAACAATCGTATATTTACGAATCAAACAAAACAGAAAATTAAGGGGAAAGAATGAAGAAATTTACTTGTTCAGTATGTGGTTATGTTTATGAAGGGGAAAATGCACCGGAAAAATGCCAACAATGCGGCGCTGGGGCAGAAAAATTCAGCCTTTTTACAGAAGGGAGCCTTGATTGGGCTGATCAGCACGTGATCGGGGTTGCTAAAGATGTCGACCCTGAGATTGTGGAAGGATTAAGGGCCAATTTTGCCGGAGAATGCACTGAAATTGGGATGTATCTTGCTATGTCGCGGCAGGCTGATAGAGAGGGGTACCCCGAGGTTGCGGCGGCCTATAAACGAATCGCTTATGAGGAGGCTGACCATGCCGCCCGCTTTGCGGAATTGCTTGGCGAGGTTTTGGTAGCAGACACCAAAGCAAACTTGCAAGCTCGGGTGGACGCTGAATGTGGAGCTTGTTCGGGGAAAAAGGCAATAGCTACCCGTGCCAAGGAGCTAAATTATGATGCAATCCATGATACTGTCCACGAAATGTGCAAGGATGAAGCAAGACACGGTAAGGCCTTTGAGGGCTTGCTTAAAAGATATTTCGCTTAATAAAGGAGAATTTCAGTGGCTTGTAAAAATAATGAATTAACGGAAAAACAAAAAGTAGTGCTGGCTGCTTTTGCTCAGCAAACAGAGCCCGTCGGTACTAAAGTGATCGCCGCGGCAAGCAATTTGGAAAGTAAAGTTGTCAGCTGCCAGTTGAAGGCCTTGAAAAATAAAGGGCTGGTGGAAAGCCCTGTTCGTTGTAAATATGCCATAACAGCAACTGGCAAAACATCACTATAAATAGCCAACAACATCATGCTTGATAATGATTAGGCACATAAAAAAAGAGGGGGGGGTAGCTTTTGCTCCCCCCCTTTTTTTATGCCAGACCAAACTGAATGAATCAGCTATTCCGTCAACTTTTCTGCCTTTTCTTTGACCGTATCAAAGGCACCATCAAGACTCTTGCCTGCTTGTTCTGCCGGTCCCGGCTTTTCACAAGCCATTAATGTACAGCTCAAAGCAAGAACCATACTGACTAAAAATACTCTTACGATTTTCCCCATTGTTTTCTCCTTTCAGATTTTTTTTATGACCCGCTCTCCAAGTCAGTTGTATTAATAATCCTCACATCCCGTTGTGGGAATGGGATATTGACACCACCAGCAAGCAATGCCTTATGGAGTGCATTATTCACCTGGAACAGGGTTTGAAAATATTTCTTGGTTGGCACCCAGTAACGCATGCCAATATTGATGGAGGAGTCCGCAAACTCTTCTATACCAATCTGAGGGCCAGGATCTTGGCAAACTTCCGTATTCTCCGCTAAAACTTCTCCAACAATACGAATGGCTACCTCCGGATCATCCTCATAGGATATGCCAACCGATGCTTCAACAACCTTATTGGCAAAAGAATTTTGCAGGACCTCGCCAACTATATGCTTGTTGGGGATGGTGATTTCCTCACCATCCTCGGTGGACAAAACGGTAGCTGCTAATTTAATCTCTTCAACGACACCGCTTACCTCATTGACCGTTATGGTATTGCCAACCACAAATGGACGAGTAAGAATTAAGGATAGACCAGCTCCATAATTTGACAAGGGGCCCTGAATCGCAAAACTGGCGCCAAAAGCCAAGGCACTGATCGCCGCAATCATAGGAGCTATTGATATGCCAAATTTTCCAATAGTGATGATAACAACAAAAGCAAGAACTAGAATTCGAACACTATTGCCTGTAAATTTTGTCAAAGTCACATCCAGGGAATATTTCTCACATATCCTCACCGTAACTCGTGCCAGCCAGCCGGCCACCTTGATCCCCACAAAGAGAATAATAAGAGCGCCTATTATCTGGAAGCTATATTTTACAAGTACCTCCGCAACCAACGCATAGAGCCTCTGAATCGTTTCCATCTCTTTTTCCATCACCTTTTCTCCTTTAGCAAACCAACATCTTTTAACCTAAGGGGGGCCATCAATTCATCATGGTGTTAATAAAACTGTCTGCTTCCTTAATTGAAGCCTCCATTTCCCTGACCAAGACAGCGATATTACCCTCAACTGCAATAAGCTCGTTCTGCAAAGAGGCAATTGCCTGGGCGTTCAGGTTATGTTTAAGGTAGAGAACCTGGTCTTTGAAAGCGGTTAGGACTGGTGCGATCTTCTTTTCCGCCCGCCGCATCGCGATGATTAATTGTTTATATTGCTGCCTTGTTCGCGTCAGTTTTTTCTCGCTGTCACGCCTAAGCTCAGCGTTTGAATACTGTTGCAGCTCATCCTGCCATTCAGCAAAGAGGGCCTCTGAAACATCTTCCACCTTATTAATCCGGTCGCGAACATCATCTGCTTTCTTTTCAGATAAGTCATACTCCGCCTGCAGGGTCTGATATTTTTCTTCCAAGGTCCCGCCCTTGAAATTAAGTACTGTGCTGAATTGCTCCAAGGCTGATTGAAACTGCTCTTTTGCCTCAGTTTGTGAATCCCGGGCGTTTTCAACCCGATCAACCATTATATCCCGCTTATGAACACCGAATTTCTCCATGGTTCCATAATAGGCCTTTTGGCACCCCACCAGGAACAGCAGCGTTAAAACAAGACCCCATACACTTATGTTTTCTATCTTGCCACTCATATCGTCCTCCTATTTGTTTTTAGTCTCTTTTTTACCATGTAAATTCAACTGATGGCAAGAACTGTTTCCCTTGACAAAATGATGACTTAGCATCTTATAATAGTAGATAAACAATAAAAAAGGCCTTTATTCCAAAGTAGACCTGATGGCAAAGGCATACACGTTCATCCACCAAAGGATCTCCAATGGGTACGACAGATAAAACCGGATATTTTGAGAAACTGAGAAGCCTGAGCAGAATGCAAAAAATTGTCTTCTGGTCTCTCATAGCAGTCATTTTTTACACCCTGGCAGGTTTTCTTGCCGCACCTCCCCTTCTAAAACTTGTTTTAGAAAAAAAGATTCCTGAAATCCTGCAGCGCCCCACTTCCATCCAGAAAATAAAACTGAATCCGTTTACCCTTACCACTACAGTTGAAAATTTTGCTCTGCAGCAGAAAGATAACTCCACAAACTTTATTGCCTTTGACCATCTCTTTGTCAATCTGCAAATCTCTTCCATTTTTAAAAGGGCCTTGGTCATAAAGGATCTTCAGCTCACAGGGCCAGAAATAAACTTTGTGCGGCTGAATGAGGACTTGTACTCTTTTTCAGACCTGCTAACAGATACTGAAAAGGAGAGCCCCACCAAGCAGTCTGGCAAGCCCTTTCTTTTTTCGATCAACAACATTGAAATTGCCGGTGGCAGCATCGAATTCCAAGACAGGCCAAAAGATAAAACACATCTGCTCTCCGCACTCAATCTTGCCATCCCCACCATTTCAAACCTGCCAATTGACATCGACACCCATGTACAACCAGCATTTTCTGCAAAAATTAATGGGACAGAGCTTGCCCTGAGCGGCAAGACAAAACCTTTTGCCCACTCCCAGGAAACGATTTTCGACTTAAAGCTCTCAAAACTGAATATTCCAGAGTATCTTGCTTATATCCCGAACCCCACAGAGGCAACGCTCAAATCAGCTACCCTTGATATTGACACTCAGCTCTCCTATGTGGATACTCCTGATGAGCGGCGTTTGTCTCTCAGCGGCCTTCTTTCCTTGAGCGACCTTAATCTTGTCGATCTTCAAGGTACAAGTTACGCAAGATTTCCCAAAATCGACATCCAAATCGCGGCATCCAATCTTCTCAGACAGAATATCGTTCTTGAATCCATCAATCTCATCAGCCCAGAATTAGACTTCACCCGCCAGACCGATGGAGAGATGTTGCCCCTCTCTCTCTTGACTCCAAGCAAGGAGACGCCTCCTTCTCAAGATGAAGGCAAAGAGAAAAAGGGTGAAACACGACCAATGACCGTGTCGATTCATACAGTCACTATTGCCGATGGAGTTATTTCCTTTCTCGATCAATCAGCCGACAATTTTGAGACCACTCTGACCCCTCTTGACCTTAAGATCACTAATTTCAGCACTAAACCTCAGACAATGGCGGATTTTCTTGTCCAAACCAGAAGTGAAAGTGATGAGCTTTTTACTCTGCAGGGCCAGGCTGGTATTGATCCTTTGATTGCCGATGGAAACCTTAATCTGCAAGGCCTCAATCTCATTAAATATAATCCATACCTTACAGACCTACTCAACCCCGAAATAAGCGGAGGGAAAATTGACTTCGCATCTCATTTTCAGTTCAGCAAAGATGAGCACGAATCCAAAACCAGGCTTGATAATGTGGCCATACAGCTTTCTGATTTTTCCCTTAGCGATGGCCCGGAAAACCTCATTCATATTCCCCTGCTGGCGATTTCTGAGACAATAATAGATTTAAACAAGCAGGAACTAACAATCGGTGCGCTCAACAGCAAATCGGCTGAATTCCTGCTAAAGAAGGGCAAAGAAGGAGAAATAAACCTCGCGAAATTACCAAAAGAAACAGAACAAGAGACCACAGCAGAAGATGTCGATCCTGAAAAAGCAGATGTTGCCGAGCAAAAATCATGGATTGTGACTCTAAACAATGCAACTATAGAAAAATACGGCATCACCTTTATTGACCAAGGCCCAGACTCTCCGTTTACTGCTCAAATTACCGACATGTCTCTTAATCTGGGTGCCATTTCCACCGCCCAAAACAGCACAGGCAACATCTCTTTTTCATTTAGGCTCAATGATAGTGGTAAGCTTGCGGGAGAAGGCATTTTGGGCCTTTCCCCCTTCTCAACGATCTTGACCCTGGAAGGGAACAATATCGCCCTGCCGCCCTTACAAAATTATGCCGCAGACCGTGCTCACATCCTTATTACTGACGGAGCAGTCTCAACTAATGGTGAATTAAACATTACTCAAAAAGATGAGATCTCAGCACATTTCAAGGGCAGGACCCAGGTTTCCGACCTCGCTATAGCCGATATAGACGGAGAGGACCTGCTTAGATGGAAAGAACTTTCCATTAATGGCATACAGTTTTCCAACCAACCACAGAATGTAGCCATCGAAGAGGTGGCCTGGAAAGAACTCTTTTTACAACTCACTATTTTAGAAGACGGTAGCCTGAATCTAGCCAATGTGCTACCGGACACCCCGGCCAAAGCAACTCAGGAGGAGGAACACCCCGAACCTGTTCCCGCAGCAGCAAAGGAAGAAACCCAGGAAGCAAAGGAAATCAACATTGATACGTTTATTCTGTCCGGGGCAAAGATACATTTTCTGGACCAAAAAATATCCCCGTCATACACGGCAACTCTTGACAATTTTGGCGGGACGATCACAGGTCTTTCAACAAACAAAGAGAGCCTTGCACAAGTCGAACTCAAGGGAAATATAAACCAACATGCCCCCATGACCATGACCGGTGCAATAAATCCTCTTAAAGAGGAGCTTTTTGCCGACCTTAAACTGGACTTTCACGACATTGATCTCAGTCCCACATCTCCTTACACCGGCAAATTTATAGGCTATAAGACCGATAAAGGAAAACTGAGCCTGGATTTACACTACTCAATAAATGGGAAGGAATTAAAGGCCAAAAACCAGCTGTTTTTGGACCAATTTACCCTGGGAGATTTTGTTGAAAGTCCTGATGCCGCAAGTCTGCCCATTCATCTGGCCATTGCCCTTTTGAAAAACAGAAGCGGTGAAATATTTCTTAATATCCCTGTGGAAGGAAACATGGACGACCCAGAATTCAGCCTCGCTTCTGTCATCTTTCGGGTCATCTTCAACCTAATCGCCAAAGCCGCGACCTCACCTTTTGCATTGCTAGGAGCACTTATTCCAGACGGTGAAGATATGCAGTACGTCCAATTTCAGCCAGGGACTGCAGAAATTACCCCGAAAGCCGCAGATAAACTCACCAAAATGGCCACTGTACTTTTTGAAAGGCCTGGGCTGAGAATGGACATCCAGGGTAGAGCCGCAGAGGTAGACAGAACCTCTCTGGCCCAAAGCCGCTTAGAACAATTAATCAAACTGCAAAAGCTGCAAGAGACCGGCTCTACCGCTAAAAACAATGAAGCTGATGCTCCTATATTTATCAGTGAAGAAGAGTACCCTCTCTACCTTAGCAAAGCCTATGAAGTACATAAAAACCAGGTTCCCTCCAAAGATACCCCTGAAAAAAGCAAAGACGAAACGAAAGTGGTCCAAGTTGCCCCAGCAGCCTCTCTAACCGAAGAAGAAATGAAAAAAGAGATGTTGGCAGCAATAATCATCAAAGATGATAAACTCCGACTGCTGGCACTACAGCGCTCTAATTATGTCATGGATTTTCTGGTGAAAACCGGTCCTGTTGAAGTGGAGAGACTTTTCATTGTTGAGCCTCAGACTGTCGCTAAAGATTCCGAAGATAAAAAAGCACCCCCTCAAGTTGACCTGATTATTAAATAATTCAACTTTCCGATTTTATCTGGCAGTTGCTGTAAACCTTTCATCTTTCATCTTGTACCTTAAACAATCAGAAAGGATCACTTGACTTAATAAAGCAGGTGCTTAAATTACTGGTTTCATTACCCTCTTTTCTCATTTACCATAAGTGCTTACAGTGCTATAAAGCCTATTTATGAACAAGCTGATTATCACATTGCTGTTAGTCTTGGTCTCCACAGCCTGCAGCCAATTGCAGCCAACTGCCATTGAAAATGCCAACCGTGGTCTGCCCGCTCAGTTTTCCATGTACAGTCAAAGCGCTGAACAAGCCAACCACTGGTGGGAGGACTTTGAAAGCCTGGAATTAAACAGTCTGATAGACTTGGCAATAAATGAAAACTTTTCAGTCAAAGAGGCCTGGGCACGCCTTAAACAGGCCGAAATAACCGCACAAAAAGAAGGGGCTCTGCTGTATCCCAAGCTTGACTATTCAGTCGGCGGATCATATCTGGAGCAAAAGACAAAGGGACTACCCCGGACAAAAAGTGACAACTGGTCCACGGGACTGACAGCAAGCTATGAAGTAGATCTATGGGGCAAAATAGAGGCAGATAAAAGCAACCTTTCCTTGAGCGCCAGCGCAACAAAAGAAGATTTAAAATCAGCCATCATGACAGTCTCCGGAGAAATAGCAGAGGCCTGGATTGGCCTTATCTCCACAAAAAAGCAAAAAGAGCTCTTTTTAAAACAGCAGGGACTGCAGGAAAAACTTCTTGAACTAATAGAGTTCAGGCTTCCTGTCGGTAAGTCAACCGCTCTTAACGTCTATCAGCAACGACAGGCCATTGAAAGAATTTCGGCAGCTTTAATACCAATAAAGAGTAAAACACAACTTTTCAACAGGCAACTGGCCCTGCTTACCGGCAAAGCATCACTTGCAAATCTGCCGCTCCAGCAACAACACTTCCCGCTCAAAAAAGAAATTCCCGCCGTAGGCTTACCGGCAGATTTGCTGGCCGCCAGACCTGACATTAAGGCTGCGGGCCTGCGGCTCAACGCCGCCCAATGGCAGATCACTGCCGCCAAAGCTGACCGACTGCCTGCCCTAAAACTTTCCGCCTCCCACACATATTCAAGCAACGAAATATCCTCACTCTTTGACAATTGGCTTTTAAACCTGGCGGCCAACTTAACTGGACCAATTTTTGACGGTGGCCGCAGGAAATTGGAAGTCGAGAGGACCAAAGCCGTAGTGGATGAACGCCTGGCCACCTATAGAAAAATCGTTTTTACCGCCATCAAAGAGGTGGAAGATGCCATGGCGGATGAAGACCAGTATACCCAGACACTGGTCTCCCTGGAAAAACAGCTGCTGCTCTCCTCAAAAACTATGCAGGAGGCCAAAACTCGCTACATTAACGGCAGTTCAGACTTTCTGAACGTCTTAACAGAGGAGTTAAATAACCTGCAGCTACAGCAGGACATGATCACAGCGCAAGAAAAGATGTTGAGCGCCAGAATTAAACTTCATAAGGCCCTTGGCGGCTCCTGGGTAAATGCAATAACAACTCTTGCTCACTAAACACCACGTGATGCCTTCGGCCAACTGGCTGTAGATTAATAACAACCAAATAACCCCAAAAACCACATGCAAAAAGAAACCAACAACATCATTTCTAAAAAAACTCCGGTACCCACCAGACCGTTGCGGCAGAGGCTGCTTGCTGTCATCTTAATATTAGGCCTCTTAATCGCTGGTTTTTTCGCCGCCCAATATCTCCTTAAGACAAAACCCAAGGCAAGGAAAAAACCGCCGGTTAAAATGCAGACCCTGGTCAAAACAATGACCATATCCCCGATGGACATCAATGCGAAAATAAAGGCCTTTGGAAACATTATCCCTGCCAGGGAAATAAATCTCATGGCCAGGGTGTCAGGTGAGGCAGAATATCTGCATCCTAATTTCATCCCCGGCGGCATCGTCAAGGCAGGAGAAGTCCTGCTAAGGCTGGATGGCAAGGACTACCAGCTTATCCTCAAGCAAAGGCAAAATGCCCTGGCCAAAGCCCTGGCCGACCTGCGGATCGAACAAGGCAATCAGACCGTGGCCCAAAAGGAGTGGGAGCTCATCAACAAGCTCTCAAGCGATATCGATACGACAAGCGAAGACCTGGCCTTAAGAAGACCTCAGTTAAACAAGGCAAATGCCGCAATCATGGTGGCCGAAACCGACATAGAAAAGGCCCTTGTTGATCTGGCCCGAACGGAAATCACCACGCCCTTTAACGCAGTCATCCGCCAGAAAGCAATCAACCTTGGCTCCCAAGTCTCTAATTTATCGGTCATAGCCGCCCTGGTGGATATTGATGTCTTTTGGGCCATCCTTTCTCTACCGGTGGAAAAGGTAGGCTGGATTGATCTGCCATCAAACAAAACTGAAGGGTCAACAGTTACCATTCATTCAAATCTACAGGCTCTTTATAAAGGTAAAATTGTCAATCTGTTGCCTGATCTTGACCCAGACGGCATGATGGCCCGTATTCTGGTTGAAATCAGGGACCCGATGGGCCTAAAAAGCAACAACCCTCCTCTGCCATTGGGAAGTTTTATTGAGGCTGAAATAAGCGGAAAAGAGATGAAAAACGTTTTTAAAGTGCCCCGGCCCGCTTTGCAGGAAAATAGCAAGATCCTCACGGCCACAGATGAGGGGAACCTACAGATAAAAACGGTGTCAGTTGTCTGGAAAGACCCAGAGTGGGCCTATATCGATACAGGCATGAATGGTGACACAAAAATTATTATTTCCAATGTTCCGGCGCCAGTGGAAGGCATGCCTTTGGAAATATGGCAGGACAGCAGCGGCAAGAATACTGAAAAAAAGGTAAGCGCTCCATGAACACCCCGCTGCACGTAATCGGGGTGCCCATGAAACGCTTACGGACTCGGGGTTAGGCAATCTTGGGTATGCTTAAGTGATCGTTAACAAAAAAAGAGTACGGGCGACGAGCAGAGAAAGAAATAAATGCACATAGATAAAAGTTTATATAAGGGCCCGATCGCCTGGATGACCGGAAATCCTGTCGCGGCCAACCTGTTAATGCTCTTTCTATTGGTGGGCGGATTTTTCTGGGGGACCCAGGTCAAGCAGGAGGTATTCCCGGAATTCGACCTGGATTTGGTCGAAATCTCGGTGGGTTATCCCGGAGCCAGCCCGGAAGAGGTTGAGCAGGCTATCATCCTGCCCATTGAAGAGGCAATTCAGAATATCAGCGGCATTGAAGAGGTTAGCTCCACCGCCAGTGAAGGCAGCGGTCGTGTCAGGGTAGAAGCCTCCTTAGACATTGATCTCCAACAACTGTCCACCGACATTAAAAATGAAGTTGATCGGATTACCACCTTTCCAGATGAGGCAAAAGAGCCTCTTGTCTCTGTGCCCTCCAGAAAAAGACAAGTTATTACTCTCATCGTCTATGGTCAGCAAAAGCAGAAAGTCCTAAGAGAAGTTACTGAAATGGTGCGAGACCAGCTCCTCCAAGACCAAGAGATCACCCAGGTTGAACTCCTTGGTGACCATCCGCTGGAAATGAGCATAGAAATCCCTCAGAAAACCCTGCGCGCATATAATCTAAAACTCGCTGATGTTGCCGCTAAAATTAAAAATGCATCCATCGATCTGCCCGGAGGTACTATAAAAACCAAGGGCGGTGAGATCCTGGTGCGCATGAAGGAGAGAAAAGACTACAAGAATGAATACTCCTCCATCCCAATTATTAACGCCGCCAACGGCACCGTTGTCACTTTAGGGGAAATTGCCACAATCACCGACGGTTTTGAAGAGACCGACCAGCACCTGATTTATAACGACATGCCGGCTTTGGGAATTGACGTTTTCAGGATTGGTAAACAGACCCCCATTTCGGTGGCAGACGCCGTCCTGGCCCATGTAGAAAAGCTGCAGAAAACCCTGCCTGACGGCATATATGTGGACACGGTTAATGACCGCTCGGAAATGTTCAGGCAGCGTGTTGATCTTCTGGTCAAAAACGGCTTACTGGGACTTGCCCTTGTTTTTATCCTGCTTGCCGTTTTCCTGGAGGCCAGGCTAGCTTTTTGGGTCACTTTAGGTATTCCCATCTCATTTCTCGGCTCTCTGCTTTTTATCCCCAGTTTTGGTGTCAGTATTAATATGATATCCCTCTTTGCCTTTATTATATCCCTTGGTATCGTGGTGGATGACACCATTGTCGTTGGCGAAAACGTCTACAGTTATAGACAGCAGGGGCTCTCTGCCTTTGAGGCGGCAATTAAAGGGGCCAAAGATATCGCCACCCCGGTGACCTTCAGTATTATCACCAACATTGTCACCTTTATGCCCCTATATTTTGTCCCCGGCACCATGGGCAAAATCTTTCGAACTATCCCCATAGTTGTATCAGCTGTTTTTCTGATCTCCCTGCTTGAGGCACTTTTTGTACTCCCAGCCCACCTGGGCCATCAGAAAAAGGTCAAAAATCCTCTGCTAAAATTTATTACCCGCCAGCAGCGTAAATTTTCAGACGGATTTATGGCTTTCGTTAAAAATGTCTACGGCCCTTCTCTCACCCTTGCTTTACGATTTAGATATGTAAGCTTAACCATCAGCATCGTAATCTTGATGATAACCCTTTCTTATGTGAAAAGCGGTCGCATGGGGATAACCATGTTCCCGAAAGTAGAGGCAGATCTCTCTTACGCCTCAGCAACACTTCCTGTGGGAGTTACCGTTGGCGACACCATCGAGGTGCACGACCAGATGCTGGCAGCCGCCAACCAGACAATTGATGAGATAGGACGGGAAAACCAGGTGGAAGGGATATTATCTTTCATCAACAAAAATACGGTCTGGGTACAGGTCCATATGGTGCCGCCGGAAGAACGCCTTGTTAACACCTCCGAATTCACTAAAAGATGGCGGCAGGCAACAGGAAGCATTGCCGGCATTGACTCCCTGAAATACAAGGCCGATCACGGCGGCCCAGGATCAGGTGCCGCCCTAACCGTGGAGCTGCAGCATCGCGATACCGTTGTCCTGGAAGAGGCAAGCAAAGATTTGGCCGAGGCCTTGGGATATTTCCCCTTGGTTTCAGATATTGATGATGGCTATACCCCCGGCAAGGACCAGTTCGACTTCACCCTCAAAGCAGCCGCCTACCAATTCGGCCTGAGCCCGATGGAGGTGGCCCGCCAAATACGCAACGCCTATTATGGTTACGAGGCCTTAACCCAGCTTCGAGGCCGCAACGAGATAAAAATAATGGTGCGCCACCCAGAAAATGAACGAAAGGCGGAATACTATCTTGATGAGATGCTGATCACCACTCCCAAGGGCATAAAAGTACCATTAACCGAGATTGCCGAGATAAAGAGAGGCAAGGCCTTTACGACTATTAGCAGGAGAGACGGGAAAAGAGTTGTAACCGTAACTTCTGATGTGACCCCGCAAAGTAAAGCAGAAATGGTCTTGGAATCAATAAAGCAGGAGACCCTGCCGGCTTTGCAGAAAAAATACCAGGGGCTTAGTTTCAGCTTTGAGGGGAAACAGGCCGACAGGAAAGAGTCCATGGCCGCCCTGGCAAAAGGGATGGTTTTGGCCTTAATGATCGTCTACATGCTGCTGGCAATTCCTTTTAAAAGCTATATTCAGCCTTCAATTATTATGATCAGCATACCATTTGGAGTCGTCGGGGCAATTATCGGTCACTTGCTCATGGGATACAGCCTCAGCCTCCTGAGCATGTTCGGGATTGTCGCCCTCTCCGGTGTTGTGGTCAACGATTCCCTGATCTTAATTGATTATGCAAACAAACAGGTCCGGGGTGGAGCGACCCATTATGCCGCTGTCATAAATGCCGGTATCAAACGTTTTCGCCCCATTCTGCTCACCACCCTCACCACCTTTTGCGGCCTTATGCCCATGATCTTTGAATCTTCGCGCCAGGCCCGCTTTCTTATCCCAATGGCAATTTCTCTAGGCTTTGGCATCCTCTTTTCGACTGTGATTATTCTTGTCCTGGTCCCTTCACTGTATATAATTGTCGAGGACATCAAGTGGCTCTTTAAGAAGATTTTTTTCCACCACTCAATAAGTTCTACGTAAAGTCAGCCTTTAAAAAACCAAAGTGTCTTGACCTGCTCTAATGTAGATGCTAAATAAGCAGCTCAATTATCTTTTTAGATAAAACAAAAGGAGTTCAAAATGGGACAAAAAGCACAGGCTCGCCACATACTGGTGGCTACAGAAGAAAAATGCAACCAGCTAAAAGAGAAGATAGAAGGCGGAGAAGATTTTGCTGAAATCGCAAAGGTACACTCAATCTGTCCATCGTCTAAAGATGGTGGCGCCCTTGGTGAATTTGGCCCAGGAGCCATGGTAGAGGAATTCGACAAGGTTGTCTTTAGCGCCGAAGTTAATTCCGTACAGGGACCAGTTAAAACTGATTTTGGCTATCATCTTCTGGAAGTGACAAGCCGCACTGAGTAAAAGGCTCGTAAAAAAACACGAGGCTTAGCTGGCCTAATATAATCGGCCAGCTAGGCTTGCCCCCCTCTATAAAGAGGCTACAGCAGGGCAAACAACAGCCATACCAACAAGCTGAAACCTACAATTACATATACTACTGGTCTTAAAACATTCCAAAGATTTGTTAACTCCTCCGGAGTTAATACTTTTGGCTGTTTTCAGTTAGCCATTGTGTCCACCTCTTTTAATTACGTTTTCTTCTTGTCTGCTTTCGTCTTACTTGCCAGTTGACCACATGCAGCCGATATATCTGCGCCCCGGCTGTTTCTCACCAGAGCTATCAGGCCGGCCTCTCTCAGTACCTCTTGAAAAGCTATAACACATTCTTGCTCAGAGCATTTGTAAGGCAAACCATCACACTCATTAAATGGCATCAGATTAATCCTGCAGGAGATCCCTGTTAATTTTTCTGCCAACTGCTTTGCATCATCAAGTGAATCATTCACCCCTTTAATAAGAATATATTCGAACAGGATGACCTTTTTCTTGGCCAAGGGGTATGATCGGCAGGCATTAAGCAGCTGCGCCACAGAATACTTCTGGTTAATTGGCATCAGCATACTGCGAGTCATATCATCTGCAGCATGGAGAGAAACTGCAATATTGACCCGTATATCCCGACCCAAATCCTCTATTCTTGGTACAATTCCACAGGTTGAAACCGTGACCCGTCGCTCGGTAAATTCAAAACCCCGCTCATCCATCAAAATAGTCAAGGCGGTTATAAGATGTTCATAATTGGCCAGGGGCTCGCCCATTCCCATGAATACCAGATTATTAATAATCTCTCTGGCTGGCACACTGGTCATTCCCGATTGAGCCATGTGTTCCATGACCGCCATAACCTGATTGACCATCTCGGAGGGGCGCAGGTTTCTTTCAAATCCCATGAGCCCAGTTAGACAAAACTTGCAGCCCATGGCACAGCCAACCTGGGATGAGATGCACAGGGTGTTCCGCCCCTCTGCCGGAATCATAACACTTTCAATCACCGCACCATCATCAAGGACAAAACCATATTTAACCGTGCCATCTTCCGAGCGTTCTACCTGTGCGAGCTCAAGAGAGCTTAAATATGAGGCTGAGGCAAGTTTGTCCCGATACTCTTTTTTAAGCAGACCGCCAAGCCCCGAAAAATCCGAACTTCCGAGCTTGTATAGCCAAGAAAACAGATGAGCAGCCCTTGAAGACGGAATATCCAGACTCTGCAGATATTCGGATAACTGCAAACGAGTGAGACCTCGCAGATCTCTCTTTTCCCTGGCCCTATTCACGCTCCTCATATCCCCTATCCGCTGGCAGCCCACCCTTTCTGGCCGCCGCCACCGCAAGAGTGTCACATATTTCATTATACAGGTCGCCGGCGTGGCCTTTTACCCAGCGAAAATTAATATCAAGGCCCTCCGCAAGGTCAAGAAGTTCAGCCCAAAGATCAGGATTAACAGCGGGAGCCTTGTCAGATTTTATCCAGCCCTTTTTCCTCCAACTTTTTGCCCACCCCTTGCTAATGCCGTTCACAACATAACTTGAATCTGAGTACAATGTGATCGGTTTATCCCTTATTGCAAGTCCTCTGAGGGCCACTATTGCCCCCATTAACTCCATACGGTTGTTTGTGGTCAGGCGAAAGCCTCCCGACAGCTCTTTTTTTTCGCCCTCATGAATCACCACAATCCCATAGCCACCAGGGCCGGGATTATTAATACTACCCCCATCGGTATAAATCGTTACCTCACCAGGTTTCGGCGTTATATCAAGAGATTCCGCATGGCCTTTCTTTTTGGCCTTTGGCCCGGCTGCAGCGTATATTGGCTCCAAAAGCCAATCTTCGGCCTCCTTTTTGCTCGAAAAACCTTTAAAGCGGGCCGCAGGATAACCTTTGACCTGTGCCTGGGCTTCAGGCCAGTTATCGTATATCCCCGGCGTTTGTCCTACGGCGATTGCATAAAATTTTTTGGTGGCCATTTTTTCCGGTTCCAGTATAAATTTTTGTACTGAGATGGCCACTATTACTAAATTTTGTACCGGCCACCCCGTTTACATCTTCGAGAGAGAGGTTAAATAACCTCGTGCTTTCAGGATATTGAGCATATAAAAAGAAAAAACCACCTGTTGGCATGTAGATTGCTGTAGTAAAGAGTAAAACGAACTCCTTATCTCCTTTCTAAAGAAAACCTGCTTTGTCCCCCCAAAGCAGGTTTTCTGTTTCTACCTGTAGGTATTTTCAGATATTCGTTCCAATTGATGCCCTTCATAACAATTCTCACCTGTCCCCGTATGGCATAAATTCACTCCGCCCACAGGGATCACCGCTTACAGCCTTTTTCCCTGATCATCTACTACCAGACTCGGTGCTCAATTACATTACCCTGACCACGAGGGGCCACCACCAAGACATAGACCTCGACATTTTCCAACTCATTTTTTCCGTCACTTTCTACATGCTGGTACGTTTGCCCCTTTGCCCAGCCGGAATCATACGTTAGTGCCGTTGCCCCGCGGCTACCGCTCCCCGATACATCAAGAAGCAACAGTCCATCGCGATAACAGGCAGTAATCTGTCCGCCATGAGAAGAATGCTTTTTTTCACTGACAAGCTTGATTGATTTACATTCCTTATCTGCAATTTTAAAGGAAACCGGTCGATATGAACGATGTTTACCACCTATGCGTATTTTTCCACCCTTCATACTGACCCTCAATAAATCACCAAATTGACCTCCATTGCCATTGTAAATAGATTGAATGTGCTCTTTTCTTTCCCGAGCCCTCTGCTCTGCCACCACTCTTTTAGCTTTTGCTTCTTCGAGCCGGCTTTCTTCCCTAATTCTCTGCCGTTCGTTATACCCTTCAATGGCAACAACCCTTTCTGCTTCACTCATTTTTTGCCATTCTTCATCGGCAACACCATAATGACTAGTACTGCACCCAGGTACCAATATGAAAAAAACAAAAACAAATATAATCATATTCAGGGTGTTGTTTTTGTAAAACATAATCGTAATTCCTTTGTTTAATCTTAAAAGTATCTATTCAGCTGCACTTCATCTGCGCCCGATAATGATTTTCAGCAGATAAGCGAACAAAGTGAGACTTCGATACATAGGTATGCTGGAGATCATTATCAAACACATCTAAAGCACATCCGGAGTCTGCGCTTACCTGAATAGATACGCTTAGGGGGTTACCTTGAGTTTTGCTATTTTCGCTGAATAGTTACTCTTAAAACAATATACTCTGCTATTTTTGCATTATTTTCCACTCCTTTCTTAAACTTCCGCCTTCATTCCCTGCTCATTATTTTTAATACTTGCATTTGAACATCCCAAAATTAGACTATGAAATATAAAGTAATTTGATGCCTAGTAGCTTGTATGCTGCTAAACAAAACGGAAAAATTGCGTAAGGGCATCAGTCAAACAAGTGGAACTAATGTGGATTGGTATGATAATTATAATATTGGAGTAGAGCATATCGACAATCAGCACAAAGAGTTGGTTAAGACGTTGGACAACCTACAAGAATCATTAAAGATCAAAGGATTGCCAAGTATATAACAGCCCAAAAAGAGCAGGCAAAAACAAAGCTGCCGCCGAGGAAGCCCATGGGGTTGTCGATGATTTTCTCAGGCAAAAATTAATAACACCTGAAGAAGAGAAAGAAATAAAAAATAACATCGTGAAAAAATTTAAAGACATGTCATGTTAATCCTGAAATTAAGCACACCTTCATTTCAGCATCGCACTTGGCACTCTCAGGGGTTGTTACGAAATAACCTTACAAAGAAGCCCATTCTGAGCCTCACATTTTCCTCCCCCCCGAAAAACATATGTTCGTAAAAATTTTGTTTTATCCATATTTTGTGATAGCATAACAAAGTTGTTTGGGATTTTTTTGACGATTTTTAAATCAGGAAATTGGGCCAAATTATAACGGATAATATTAAACAGGAGAAATAGTATGAGAAGAGTTATTGGTTTTACCACAGCTATCTTTTTGATCATGGGTATACTTGCATCAGCATATGGCACAGAAATTAGTTGTTGGTTCCCACCGGGCTGGAAAAGTAAACCTAGACAAGCTTTGGCGATTACCAAGGCCCTAAGCACAGAAACCGGAATAACCATTAAACCGCGCATTGCCAAAAGCTATCCCCAAATTTTGAAGTCCTTTGACTCCCCAGACCAGAGCCTTGTCTACGTTGGCTCATTTGTCCAGGCCATCATCAAAGCACGAAGCCTGGGGACTGCCCTTGTCCAAAACATTAACGGCAAAGAGCTTTACTCCGGTGTTTTGATTTACCCTAAAGGGGGCGATCCTGAAGCAATCCTGAAAAACAACCCAGAACAGATCGCCTTTGCCCTTGGCGCATCCTCCGGTGAATCAAGCGCCAAAGCGGCTACTGGCGGCAAAGCCAACATGGGCACCGCCAACCATGGTAGCACCTGCCGTGCTGTCAGTGCAGACAAAGCCAAAGCCGGTGTTGTCAAAAATTGGTGGTGGGAGGGCAAAAAGGATGAATTTCCGGAGCTGGCCATGTACAGAATCCCTGATGTTTCCATTGAGAAAAACCCTGACAATGTTTTGACCGCTTCCAATACTGTGCCTGCTGAGGTTCAACAAAAGATTGCTGCCGCAGCCATTAAAGTAAAAGATGCCTTTGGCGCACCAGAAATGGTAGAGTTTGATCAGTCCCGCCTTGAGTACCCCTTAGGTCTTATGGCCAAAGGTAAAATTGACCCAATGACTTACAGCTGGTAGGCCAGAGTAATATTTTTCAGTTTTTTCTTGTTTTCTAGCGTCTTTTGCCCCCCTGGGAAAATACTTCCAGGGGGGGGTGATTTCATGCCACTCATTTCAGCACCGACTAAGGCATGTAAAACACGATTTATATTACGCCCGTCGTGTTGGCTCACAAGAAAGCTACCAAGGTGCTAAAAATCCTCAAACTCATCATTGGCTTCCATCAAATCCGTTTTTAAGGGTTGAGCGGCCAGAGTTCTCTGCTTTTTTGTTGCAACTGGGGCTACTGGCAATGTTTTATCTGATGTTTTTAAAAGCCTAGCAGGGCTAGTCAGATTTTTTTTGGTTCTTTTTACGTTGGGGCCTTTCTCTCTGCCCCCGACCACGGCCGCAAGATCTGCGACTATCTTTTTCACCTGGGCTGCTTGGGTGGCCAATTGATCAGATGAGGCAGCAATTTCTTCGGAACTTGCCGCGTTTTGCTGGGTGACCGTATCCATGTCAACTACCGCGTGGTTAATTTGATCAGTAGCTTTGGCCTGATCCAGGCTGGAATTGGCTATTTCACTGACCAAGGTTACCACTTTAGCCGCATTCTCCGCTACTTTCTCAAAGTCCAGATGGGTTTTTGTGGCTGTATCAGATCCTCGATGGACCTTGCCGGTTGTCTCTTCAATCAAGACAGAGGTCTCTTTGGCCGCTTCCGCAGCTCGCATGGCTAGGTTTCTGACCTCATCAGCCACAACCGCAAAACCTGCTCCTGCTTCTCCTGCTCTGGCAGCTTCTACTGCCGCATTTAGGGCAAGTAAATTGGTTTGAAATGCTATTTCATCAATAGTTTTGATTATTTTGGAGGTATCTTCATTGGCCTTTGAAATTTCCGACATAGATATAACCAGTTCATTCATTGATGTGCTGGTTAGGCCAATAACTTGATTAACTTCCTGCATCAACTTGTCAGCCTGGCTGGCGTTATCCGCATTACTTCTGCCCATGGAGGATACCTCCTCAAGAGAGGCCGCCGCCTCTTCCTGCGCTGCAGCTTGGGATGAAGCGCCATCGGAAAGGGATAAGCTAGCAGCAGATATCTCTCCGGACGCTACGGCCACCTGCGCGGAATTAATGCTAAGATTTTCTATTGATTTACGCAAAGGGAGGCTGATATTGCGGCTTATGATAAAACCAATGATTACTGAGATTAAGGAACCTGCCAAAACGACCGCCAATAAAATAATTTTTGCCTTTTTAGCGGTCTCATCTCCAGCTGCAAGATTTTTGCTAACCTCCTCATTGATCGTGGAAACAATGGAGGCAAGAACTTTTTCTGCATCCAGTAAAGAGACCTCTGTCTTTTCCCGATTATGAGTCTGAAAGTTACTGTAAACGAGCAATGCCTCATTTATTGGGACCATTAAATTATCCACATACATCTGAATACTCTCAATACTGGGTAACACTTCTGCAATATATACATCTTTGGCCAGATCAGGTTCTTCGATATCAATAAAATCTGCAATATTAACGGTGGCCCCCAAAACCTGGCCTAATTCATAAAGTATCTGCTCTTTTGTCTTCTGAACCTGCTCATTTTCAACTTCAAGACCAGTAAGCCACTTGCCAAAGGCCAAAGACTCGACATCTTCACCGGTATCTACCTTAACATTTTCCAGGACTGACTTACTTACGTCAGCTGTCCACGCCTTATAGGTACCAAAATAATGCTCTGCATTCATGGCAAGTTTTTGCGGATTATCAATAGATATTTCATCAATCTGGTGGGCAAACTCCAGACAATTTTCGATGTCTGCTTTCCAAACCAGCCAGATTTTTTCAAACTTAAGCCATTGATTATTAACTATAGAGCTTTTGGGAAGGGCATCAAAATTTTCCATGTACTGCCCCCCTTCTTCCAAGGCAGCGGCAAGGTTTTCATATTCCTGGGCTCGCCCTTCCTTGGACAAGGCCGGGTCCAAGACGGTTTGGAGAATAATCTTTACTTCCGTTTGATTCTGCTTAATATCTTTAATATTGTTCAGCGTAGGTAAATCCACCTTACCGGTGCGGTTCATCTTTGCCTGGATAGTGCTGGAACTGCTCCAGCCCACTACGCCCACCATAATACTTATAATGGTGGCAAAGAGAAACCCCCCAAGAATCTTAACCTGAATAGATACGTTCATATATAATCTTCTTTTTTTATTGAGATTGTAGTTGGCATGGAAAAACTTGAGTGCAGCCGAAAATATGTTTTGTTCCACTTCATCCATCAGCGACCAGCTAAATCATAGTTTCAGGCTGACCGCTGACAGAGTAAAGTTAAGGCAAACTAATTAAGGATCTGTTTCTGGCCCTCAGGGGAGCGATAAAAATCTATAATTTTCTGGACTTCGGGAGCCGGATCGCCAATGGTGATTAAGCCAAGAGGCCGTTCAATCGTCTCACTTTTTATTACCTTGGCTTTACCTGGGTTTAAGGAGTAAAAGCCAGCGCTTACCGCACCGATACCACCTTTGTCTTTGGAGACTTCGTTAATTTCAAGACGAGTGCTTTTTACCAGGGTAGCACTGGCGGCGTAATCAGCTTTTTTCATGACCATTTTCTGAAACACTGCCTTAGTTGAACTTCCGGCATGACTAGTAATTACCTGCACTGGTAGATCAGGACCGCCCACATCTTTCCAGTTGGTGACCTTACCGGTATTTAAATCACTAATTTGTGCCCAGCTGAGAGAATCGACCGAATTGTCCTGATGGACAATTGCTACGATAATATCTTTAGTAATTTCATGGAATTGCAGTCCCTGCGGCACTTCAATTGGAGCCTTGCCGTCCTTTTTTAGAACCTTTTGAGCTGATTTTATGCTTTCTTCTAGGGTATTGGATGAGATGGCCACATTAGTTTTTCCTTCAAACAAGGCGAGCATACCCTTGCCAGTGCCAACTCCAAACACCTTAGTCTTGAGGCCGCTTGCAGCTTCAAAGGCCTGCGCCCCTGGTTCCAGAAAGCGTTTCTGGCAGGTGGTAGACCCCCATAACTTGACCATATCAGCTGCGGAAGCGGTAAAAGAGGTTAAAACAACCAGACACATTGCGAGTACCAGGGATTTAATGTTCATTTGTTTCATACTTAATCTCCTTTTGAAATAATTTTAATTTGTGCCAAAATGTCAGAAAATGACGACAGGTAAAGACACCTGCGGGGGGGGGAATTTTGTTTCTAACCTATCAGGTCAGATATCCTCTATAAGACGTAGTAGTACATAACACACACAAAAAAAACAAAAAAAACAAAAAAAAACCCCGAAATCCTTTTCAAGATTCGGGGTTTTGGACTTTACTATATTTCGCAAGAGTAAAAAATGGCGGAGGAAGTAGGATTCGAACCCACGGTACTTTCGTACAACGGTTTTCAAGACCGCCGCCTTCAGCCACTCGGCCATTCCTCCACACTGCACTACAGAACAAAGAGCTTTTTTACCATTTCAACCAAATCATGTCAATGACAGAAATAGTTTTTGGGCGGGATTTCTTCCGCTTATTTGATCCAATAAAACCGGAGATAAGACCCTTTACTCATCATATATCATCTACAGATTTATTTTTCCTTCTCTCTGGATACATGCTTAAACGCCTATCTTTAAATCAAAGGGTCTAAATAAACTCCAAAGCTTCGCCAATTTTTTTGACCGGGATTATTTTCATGCCGGATATTCCGGCTTTAGGAGCATTGGCACTGGGCACAATTGCCTGCTTAAACCCATGCTTAACCGCCTCTTTCAGGCGCTCCTGACCGTTGGGGACCGGTCTAATTTCCCCCGCCAGGCCAACCTCGCCAAAGACGACCAGGTCCGCAGGCAAGGCCTTGTCTTTCAGGCTCGATAAAATTGCCAGCAATACGGCAAGGTCGGCACTGGTTTCTGCCACTTTGACCCCGCCAACCACATTAACATACACATCCTGGCTATAGCTTGTCACCCCGCCATGACGGTGCAGGACGGCCAACTGCAGGTTCAACCTGTTCTGGTCCAAGCCGACGGCAACACGCCTCGGATAATCGGAATAGCTGCTCTCTACCAGGGCCTGAACTTCCACCAATAATGGCCGGCTCCCTTCCCAGACAACCATGACCACCGAGCCAGGTGAAGGTTCATCGCCTCGAGATAAAAATATGGCCGATGGGTTTTTCACCTCTTTTAAGCCCGTTTCGGTCATGGCAAACACACCGAGTTCATTAACCGCTCCATAGCGATTTTTGATGGCCCGCATCAGCCGGTAGCGGCTATCACTGCCTCCCTCAAAATAGCAGACTACATCTATAATGTGTTCCAAGACCCTAGGCCCAGCAAGTCCTCCAGACTTGGTGACATGTCCGACTAAAAAAATGGCGATCCCCGTCTGTTTGGCAAAGCGGGTCAAATAGGCCGCACTCTCTCGCACCTGGGTCACACCCCCAGGAGCTGCCTGAATGTCTGAGACCTGCATGGTCTGGATCGAATCAATGACGAGCACCCCGGGTTTTTCTTTTAGGGCGGTGGCACAAATATTTTCCACCTGGGTATCGGCTGCAAGCACCAAATTAGATTTGCCCATGCCAAGCCTTTTTGCCCGCAGGGCTATCTGCTGCAGAGACTCCTCACCAGTTACATAGAGAGCCTTAACATCCTTAAAAGTACAGCAAACCTGTAGCAAGGCGGTGCTTTTACCAACCCCGGGATCTCCGCCGATCAAGACCACGGAACCAGGAACCACCCCCCCTCCAAGCACCCGGTCAAGCTCCGGCATCCCGGTTGAGATACGAGGCATTGTCTCCAGTTCCACCTCGGCAATGCTCTTTACTTCAATCACAGAACCGCTGTAACCTGACTGGCCATAGCCCGCCGTCCCCACTACTGCTTCGACAACAGTCTCTTCAATGGTATTCCATTCATTACATTCCGGGCATTGCCCGGCCCATTTTCCAAAAACTGCGTCGCAAGAACTACAGGTATAGGATTTTTTTTGTTTCGCCATTTTTTCCTGCTTAAGATTAGCCATTCAGCATAGGCTGCAAATCAACCTTCACACGGTGGGGGGGAGGTAACTGTTCAGATGTGCCTCACCCCAAGGGCATTTGCTTCGCGGCACATATTCGTTCATTTCGGAGTCTACGCTTACCTGGACTTCGAAGCATACTAGTGCTATTCGAGAAGACCAGGTAAGCGTAGACTCCGAGATGGAGTGCAGCTGAACAGTTACAGTCAAACAAGTTCTGCCAGAACCTGGTTTGCCACGGGCAATGATTTTTCGGTGAGACGCATCATATCATTATCAAAAAGGAGCATATCCTCTTCAACAAATCTGGCAATAACTTTTCCGTAATATTTTCGAGGTTCAAGGCCATATCTTTCCAAGAGCCTCGCAAGGGAGACTCCGGAAGTCAGCCGCAATCCGGTAATAACCGACTCCCGGAAGGAGGCCTCAACAGAGAGTGCTTCACCCTCATGAAAGGGCATAATCCCCTGTTGAACACAATGCACATATTGCAGATGATCAGCCACATTATGCACCCGAAATCCGTCAAAACAAGATACAGCGCCTGCGCCAAGCCCCAGATAGGAACCATTCTGCCAATAATTAATATTGTGGCGGCACTCATTACCAGGCCTGGCATAATTTGAAATCTCGTATCTTCCGTAACCAGCGGCTAGCAATTGCTCCTGTGCCGCCGCCTCCATTTCCGCCACTTCATCATGGCCGGGCAGATTGAGCTTGCCATTTTCGTTCAATTGGGCAAAAGGTGTGTCCGGCTCAATGGTCATTTCGTACAGGGCAATATGTTCAGGGTTATGGGATATGGCAACATCCAGGGTCTGGCGTAAATCTACAGCCGTTTGCCGGGGCAGACCGTAGATAAAATCAAGGTTTATATTATCAAAGCCTGCCTGCCTGGCATGCTCGATGGCTCTGCTCGCCTCAGCGCTTGAATGACTTCGTCCCACAAGAGCCAAAAGATGATCCGAAAAGGACTGCACCCCAATGCTTAGGCGGTTAATCCCTGCCTCCCTGAGACCAGTAAGTTTTTCCACCGACACACTGTTTGGGTTTGTCTCAACAGAAATCTCCGGATTCCCAACAAAGGAGAAACCGCTAAGGCATTGCTTGACAAGTTTAGCTAACTGTTTCCCCGAATAGATGCTTGGAGTGCCACCACCTATAAAAAGAGTCGCAAAGATATTCTCCTGGCACCAGGGATGTGCGGATAAATCCTGCAGCTGCTTCCCCAAGGCTTCCAGGTAAATTGCGGGGGGGGCTTGATCCCGACAAGGAGATGAAACAAAGGCGCAATACGGACATTTGGAACGACAAAAAGGGATATGAATATAGAGACCGGCCTGCTCCATCACTGATTATTAAGGAGACGTCTGCACTCTTCACTAATTTCGGCCATTATGCCAAGATCCGCAAAGCTGCAGGGCCGTTTTGAACCGGCCACAATGAAGTGGTCGAGAAGTTGGATGTTCATAAGTGAGAGGGCAAGATACAAGTTGCGGGTCAACTTCTTGTCTTCCAGAGACGGCTCCCTGGCGCCGGAGGGGTGATTATGGGCAATAACAAGTGCAGCCGCATTATGATGTAAAGCCGCTTTGACAAGTTCGCGCGGGTGAATGGTGTTACTGGTCAAGGTCCCTTCAGCAACGATTTCAGATTTAATAATGGCGTGGGCGGCATCAAGAAAAATGACCATCAAGACCTCTTTTTTGAGATCCCGCATGCTGTGGATAAGAAAATCTGAGACTTGCGCCGACGATTGCAAATAATCTTTGCTATTCAAGCGCTGCTGTAAATATCGGCGAGCCACCGAATGGACAAAATGGAGAGCAAAAGAGTTTTTGGGGCCAACCCCTTTTACCTGTTCCAACTGAGCCTGCTTAGCATCAAGGACGCCTGCAAGTGAACCGAATTGAGCAATCAGGGCCTTAGCAGGCTCCTTGCAGTCTTTTCTTGGTGTCCCCAGGGTGAGAAGCAGTTCCAAGACATCCGTATCCGTGAAGCCGGCAAGACCACGCTCTAAAAAATTATCCCGTAGACGCTGGCGATGACCGGCGCCTTTCTCTTGCCAGTCCTCTTTCTTCATCTATTTTGTAAGCTCTTTCTGGAATAGCTCATTGGCCATCTGAGGATTGGCCTGTCCCTTTGTCTTCTTCATAAGCTGCCCGACAAAGAAACCCATCACCTTTGTTTTCCCATCCCTGAACTGTTCCACCTGTTCCGGATTATCAGCCATAATCTCCTGGACAATACGGACAAGGTCTCCCTCGTCACTCATCTGGGACAGGTTTTTCTCCTTGACGATGGCTTCTGCCTCTTTACCACTCTCCATCATGTCGCTAAAGACAGTTTTGGCAATTTTACCGCTTATGGTCCCTTTTTGAACCATGGTTAGCAAGGCAGCAAGATTCGCCGGCGATACCTTACATGCCGCAATGTCCTCTGGACCACCGCCTTTAAACTCTCGCATCAGTTCGGTCATGATCCAGTTACTCAGTTTTTTGGCATTGTCATACCCGAGCAGAGCCGCCTCAAAATAATCCGCCAACTCTTTGGCCGCAGTCAATACTTCAGCATCGTAAGCCGGCAGGCCAAGCTCCTCCATAAATCTCTGTTTACGCTGACCGGGAAGTTCCGGCAAACTCGCCCGGGCAGTCTCTATCCATTCCTCATCAATAACAATGGGAACCAGATCCGGGTCGGGGAAATACCTGTAGTCATGGGCCTCTTCTTTGCTGCGCATGGAGGAGGTCACATTGCGATCCGGATCCCAGAGGAGTGTGGCCTGCACCACCTCTTCCCCCTCCAAAAGGAGATCCCTCTGTCGCCGTATTTCATACTCCAAAGCCCTCTGGACGTTGCGAAAAGAGTTCATGTTTTTCAATTCAGTACGAGTACCAAGCTCTTTTTGTCCATGCGGCCGCAAAGAGATGTTGGCATCACAGCGAAAACTGCCTTCCTGCATATTGCCATCACAGATATCAAGATAGCGTAAAATAGAGTGGATTTTTTTCAGGTAGGCGACGGCCTCTTCCGGGGAACGCAGATCAGGCTCGCTGACTATTTCGATCAGTGGAACAGCGGTACGATTTAGATCAACGTATGATTTCGGCTCCCTTTCATCATGAACCAGCTTGCCGGCATCTTCTTCCATATGGATTCGGGTAAGGCCGATTTTTTTGCTCTCGTCCTCCACCTCAATCTTAACCCAGCCATGTTCAGCAATGGGCAGATCGAACTGGGAAACCTGATACCCCTTAGGTAGATCCGGGTAGAAATAGTTTTTCCGGGCAAACTGGTTGGTCCGGTTAATCTCACAATTTGTGGCCAGGGCCATGCGAATTGAATAATCAACCACTTGCTTGTTCAGGACGGGCAAAACCCCGGGCATGCCAAGACAGACTGGGCATGTATGCGAATTTGGCGCTGCCCCGAAAGAGGTGGTGCAGCCGCAAAATATTTTGGTGTTCGTCTTGAGCTGCGCATGTACTTCAAGTCCTATAACTATTTCAAATTCCATCCCTACTCCTTTCCAATCCTCTTAAGCGGCCTGGTAACTTCAGCATAGACTGCAAATTACCCTTAACTCCAGACTGTAACTGTTCAGATGTGGTCCATATTTGCACGATCAGGCCACCCAGACTATACACCTGTATGCTGGGTGGCTTGATCGTGTGAAGATGGGGTGCAGCTGAACAGTTACCCGGCCTGCTGAATCCAGGCCCTTATACCAACAAGTTCCTGCTGCCAATCCTGAGTAATCCGTTTTTTCAAAAACATTCTAAAAAGCTCATCAATCAGATGCGCAGCCTCTTCATACAAACCGGCTTTTTCAAGAATTCGGCCTTCAACCGCCCCTGGGTCGTCTGACTCTTCAGCCGTTGCCATCGTCTTTGGGGTGCGGACACTGCGAAAGTCAAACACGCTTCCGGTGAGGGTCAGGTTCCATTCGTAATCTCCGCGCCCGAGAAGAATTCGTGCCTGCTCGAGTTTTTTACCCATTTTCAAACCGGTATGGGCCTCCCTCATCTCCGCCTGCAAGCCCTGGCAGATAATCTTTTCAAAAGATTCCCCTTCACCAGATTCAAGCAGCATATGTTTTTCAAAAACAACCAACACATCCCCAATACCTGGGATATCAACCGAGCCCCCCCTCTCTTCACTCTTATACCAGAGCCAAGTAAGAAATTCCTGCCCGAGGAAGCGCTTTTCAATCATTAAATCAACTAAATCCATAATAGTCTCACTCTAATAATTATAATCCGGATAAACCGGAAATAAGTGCCTTAACAGTGGTCTGCAACATATTGGAAGCATTGTTCTTTTTTGGAATTCTTGCTTTTTGTGACAGAATTTCAGTTATAAGGCACTAAAAATACTAAAGAAAAATAGACGGGGTCACTTCAGCAAGTCTGTCCTCGTCTGCCTGGTCAAGAAGGTGGACCGCTGCCAGATAAGGGATCTGCCTGACAAGATGAAGGTCAAAAGAGGTTTTAAAAAACTCTTCTAAAACTTCCTGGGCCTTACCGCTGGTTGAAAAAAACAAAAGCGTATTTTCTGATAAATTCCAGAGAAGATCATAGACAACCGGCACAGGAACCGCCTTTTTGATCAGCATCAAGCGCATATTTTCTTTTATCTCAAGCCGATGCCCCCTGCTTAACTTGGGAACTTGCCTCTCTTTTTTCAAGCGCTCCTCTTCCTTGAGACAAAATTTCTTCAAAACCGTCGAAGAGACTTTACGTTCATCTACACGCAGAGACAAAACCACGTAATCACCTGCTGCATATGAGGCATAAGCAAACTCCTCATCAAACATATTAAGAACAGAGACCCAACCTATGGAATATTCATCATAGCTGTCGTCTATGTCTTTAAAAGAGTGCTGCGCTATACGCTCCGCAGCAAAACTCCAAAAATTATCCGGCAATTCACCTTCCACTGAAAAACGGACAAAGGTAGCCGAATTCGATAACATCCCCATAAGTATCACCTGAGTTTTTGCAAAATAAGAGAAGAGAAAGAGAGGAAATATATCAGACCAGGGCAACCTCGACAACCTATTTCTCCCGCTTCTTTTCCAATCACCACAGGGGCGGATGGCCGAGTTCAGCCATTCCTGCAAGGCTAGCATTTATATTTTTTTTAAAATTATTCAAAAAGAGTTCTTGACAGCCAAATCCATTTAATGTAGATAGTGTCCGTTTACTAGGCGGGTCGTTAACTCAGCCGGTAGAGTATCTGCCTTTTAAGCAGAGAGTCGCGCGTTCGAATCGCGCACGACCCACCAAAAAGTCCCCATCGTCTAGTCAGGTCCAGGACACCGGCCTTTCACGCCGGCAACACCGGTTCGAATCCGGTTGGGGACGCCATGAAATTCAGTAGTTATTTCAACTACTTACCGATAGTAAAGTAAATTGGGCCCCAGATCTTCTGTGGGCCCTTTTTTCGTTTTGTGGGCCCACACCCTGGAAGAACACTTAAAACAGGTCTTACACTATCCAGCCTTCTAATGTATCTTTCTGTGGTTGCAAGATTCTTGTGACGCAAAATAGTTTGGATATTCAACATCGAAATATTTTCTCGCGCTAAAATACTTGCTGTCAAATAGCGGATCCCATGTAGTCCAAATGGCTTAACATCTGCTTTCATACAGAGACGCTATTCAAAAAAGCGGGCAAACGTCAAGCGGTGGTGATCTCCCTAATGACTCGGAGACCATAGCCCCACTCCTGGCTGAACTGACACAACCATGCTGGCGCACCAATAAGTGGCAGGAACTTAAACCATCACTACCAGGACAGAAATCCGGAACCATTGAAAAACTTGAGCACTACATCAATAAATTTGATTTTAAAGCAGCCCTGAAGGGGCTTGATAAAATTAACTACAAATTGCATGGGGATTGAGGAGGGTAAAAAGCCATCGGATGCAGTGAATTAATCTACTTCCTCATTTTTTTTGACCAGCAGGTACATGCAAAAGTTTCTTCAGATCTGCAAAAGGGTTGAAGCTGGCTGTCGCTCTTTCCCCAGCATTAGAATCTTGAGCATCCTGCCACTCAGCCTCCAGGGAACGCGAATGTTCGTTATCGTGGCAGTAAATGCACAACAGTTCCCAGTTGCTGCCGTCAAGCGGATTGTTACTGTGATCATGATCTTTGTGGTGAACCGTTAACTCTGGAAGCTTTTTCCCGGAAAATTCCCGGGTACATTTTGCGCAGACCCACGGGAAAAGTTTAAGCGCTTGATCTCGGTACTCATCTTTTTTCATTTTCTGCGTCCCACCTTAGTTAAGAGAACTTCACCTTGCTGAATCATTCCAAAAATATCAGTAACTGTTCAGAAGCACCCCATCTTCGCCCAAATGGACCTTCTCGAATAGCACTAGTATGCTACGAAGGCCCATTTGAACGAATATGGGGCACTTCTGAACAGTTACGGTTCCGAGTTTAGGGTCATTTCAAGCCCTGCCTGAATAGTTATAAATATCATAACTATTCGGCAACACTGCGCAGGAAGGTGATCGGGCACCCCATTCACCAGGCAGGAGACTCAGACTATTCCATATAGTATTGACGAATCATTCGGCCCTTGAAATGGGTATCGGGTAATCTTTTTAACCCCTGACTTTTTCAACATACCCGCAAGTTCTTCCTCCGAATATGATCTTCCAGCTTTATTGCTGACCAGCATATTAAGTGAAAAGAGAGCCGGAAATTCGGGGCCACCCTTGTCATTATCGAGAATAAACTCATGGATCATGATAACGCCCCCCGGACTCATTTCGGCAACGGTTTTATCAATAATCTGCTGGCATTCATCAGGACCATTGCTGTGCAGGATATGTGAGAGCCAGGCGGCATCATACGGCCCGCCTGAGATAGCGTCGGTGTTAAAATCACCTCCGGCAAATTTAATCCTATCGGTAAGTTTGAATTTATCCACTGTTTTTGCCGCAAAGGGCTTGGTGGTGTGATGATCAAAAATTACTGCTTGCAGCTCCGGGTTGGCGATGCAGAAATGAATGGCGTAGGTTCCCGGCCCTCCCCCAAGATCCAGGAGCCTGTGCCGGCCCTGCAAATCTACTTGGGCGGCTATGTTCGGTGCAATTCCCATGGCCAGGTTAAACATCCCCATTAGAAAACTTTCCCGCTCTGTATCGTCACCATAGGAGCGTTTTTCAACAGGCCCCCCAGTTTTCACCGCATCATGAAGTTGGGCCCAACCATCCAAAACATGATGATGGTGTAAAATTATGTAACCAATATATTTTGCTGAACTGCTTGAGAGAAATTCAAAAGCGGCGGGGGAATTAGAATAGCTTCCATTTTCTTTGAGCAACAGTCCCATGGCAGCAAGGGCGTTAAGTAAATATTCGGTGCCGCGCTCATCAGATTCTATTTTTTCGGCAATTTCAGCAAGGGACAAACTCCCTCCATCAATGACCGTAAAGACGTCCAGTCTTACTGCAGCCTGCAAGGAACATCCCCACCAGTATC
The DNA here is from genome assembly GCA_030145275.1 of Desulfurivibrionaceae bacterium. Taxonomy (GTDB): domain Bacteria; phylum Desulfobacterota; class Desulfobulbia; order Desulfobulbales; family VMSU01; genus JAQYVV01. The sequence goes on from JAQYVV010000010.1 coordinate 58,009, forward strand.
CACTAGATGTCCTGAGTAAATCGCCAACGGACCACTCTTTTTTCTCTGTCATAATAATCTTCTCTCTTTGTTGCAGCGTTGCCAAACAGTCACATTTAGGTGGTCTCAACTGCTTTTCGGTAGCACACCGAATATTTACCCAATTCTTATAACGTTAGCGATCAATTAAAAGTACACCCAAGATTGCATAACCCCGATTCCGTAAGCGTTTCATGGGCACCCCGATGTGCGTGATCGAGCCACGCGATTATACCCCCTGTATATCACGGGGTTCGATCACGTGCAGCGGGGTGCCCATGGAGCGCTTACCTTTTAACCACCAGAAAGTTTTACTATCCAGCCATGCTGCCTCAGTTCTTCCACCAATTTTTCCCGAAAATCGCCCTGCAATTCAATTATACCGTTTTTAACCGAACCTCCAACGCCAAATTTCACCTTAAGTTTTTTGCCCAATTTATTCAACCCCCCAGAGTCAAGAGGCACACCGGCAATAATCATCACCCCTTTTCCCTTCCTTCCTCTAGTTAACCTGCTAACCCTGACTATCCCGTCTTTTTGGGGTTGACCCTGTGTTTTAGCGCAGTCACAAAGAGCCGCTGGCTTGCCGCACCCAGAACACATTCTGCCATGCTCGCTGGAGTAGACAATCGAATTATATTCTTCTCCCTTTTTCTTCATATAGTGTTACCTGTTAGTCCAGAGCCTCCGCAGCCCCACGCTGCAGAACAACCGTTGCCAAACTGACAATCACAACTCCGGGCACTATAATAGCCGAAGGCAAGCCGTTCCCCATAGCCCAGTCAATAAACAAGACCAATACAGGGTATAAATAGCTGTACGCCATAACCCTGGTCGGCCCAAGGTAGAGGGTGGCCACATGGGTAAAATAAAATGTTATAACCGTTGAGAAAATAGCAAGGTAGATAATCCCAGCCCAGACCTGAAACTCAACCGCCCGCCATTCCACTTCCGCGAAACCTGCAAGCGAGAGCAAAAAAAGCCAGCAAGCTCCTGTGGCCAGGACCCAAAAGGTCATGACAAGCATTGATTCATTTCGATGCAGCTTCTTTACCAGAGGGGTGTATGCCGCCATCAGGAAACAGCCTGCCAGAAAGAGCAAGTCTCCATAATTTATTTCCATATTAAAAAGCCGCTGCACATCTCCCCTGAAAATAACCCATACAGCCCCTGCCATGCCAAAGAACAAGGCGATAATCCTGCTTCGCCCCAACCTCTCCCGAAGAAAAATGGCGCTGTATAGTCCTGATATGCCGGGGACTAGAGCAAAAATAATGCTTGTATTAATAGCCGTTGTGAAACGGAGCGACTCAAACATGCACCAGAAGAAACCTACCGTGCTGAAACTTATGACACTGTACCCAAGGGTCTCTTTAACGGAAGGAAGAGCAAAGGGGTGTTTTATAAAGACAACCGGGGCAAAAGCCAGCACCGCTATGAGATAGCGCAACAAGAGCAGAATGGCCGGATCTAACCCATGGGTAATTGCAGCACCAACCGTAAACGAGCTGGAGACGATGACGGCAGAAAAAAGCATAAGAGCATGCACGCCCCAGAGGGGTAAATTCTTTTTTTCTCTCTCGTTCTTCACTTGTTCTTCGCTTTAATGATATAGAATCAATCGTAAGCGCTCCATGAACACCCCGCTGCACGTGATCGACCCCCGTGATATACAGGGGGTATAATCGCGTGGCTCGATCACGCACATCGGGGTGCCCCTGAAACGGATACGGATTCGGGGTTATGCAATCTTGGGTGTACTTAATTGATCGCTAACAATCAATCAGTCACAATGGGGCCAAGCGCCTACTTTTTTTGTTGTTTCTTGGGGAAAAACGTCCAGGGCTCTTGAAGTTTCGGGAGCAACTCCACAAAACTAGGATCAAAAAATAGTTTTCCCTGCCCAGGGGGCGATATAAAATGATAATAGGAGCCTAAGAGATGGAATGCAAGAGAGAAAGAGTGAAGATAGCCTCGGTCCGGCTGTACGCCTGCAGCATTAGCAGGATTATAGAGATTGTCACCAAAGGCAGGAGCCCCAACACTTTTTAAGGCAACCCGTAATTGGTGGGTTTTCCCGGTAAACGGCCTCAGCACAAAGAGGCGGAAGCCTTCCCCTAGAGGTAGACTAACAAAGCGGGTAACGGCTGGATTATGCATGGATCTCGCAAGTTTCCATGTTCCCCGCCTGGAGCGCACCATGTCCCCCTGGATCAATCCCTGTTTCTTTTTTGGCGCCCGGTCCGAAAGGGCCAGGTAATATTTCTCGACCTTGCCTAAAGCAAACTCTTTACTCAGATTTTGGGCGGTCTGCTTGTTTTTAGCAAAAACAAGCAGACCTGAAGTCATTTTATCAAGACGATGTACCGGAAATAGCAGAGGGAGTCCGAGTTTTTCCCGAAGAAGCATGGGCAGGCCGGGGAAATCCCCTTCCTGATGGAAAGAGACCCCTGGGTCTTTGTTAATCAGCAAAAAATCTTTCTGATCCTCTATAATCGTAAACATTAGTGCCTTAGTGCTGAATTTCTGCCATAAAAAGCACGAAATGCTAAAAAGTATTTTGAAATAAACATGTTACACTCTACTGTTAAGGCACTTATTTCCGGTTTATCCGGATTAGAGGAGTTTCATTTTCTTCAAATGCACCTGCAGAACCGAGATTGCCGCAGGGGTTATCCCTGAAATGCGGGAGGCCTGCCCCAAGGAACGGGGCCGAATGGAACTTAGTTTTTCAACCACCTCGTTGGATAAACCATCGAAAGCGGCATAATCAATTTCTTCTGGCAAAACTACATCTTCAAGTTTTTTGAAACGCTCAACTTGTTCAATCTGCCTGGTTATGTACCCTTCATATTTTATCTGCAGCTGCACATCTTGTTTGACCCCAGTAGATATCTCTTTACTACTATTGGTCAAGACAAACAGGTCATCAAGTTTAAGTTCAGGACGACGCAAAACATCGGCCAGACAACATGCTTGCTTTAAGGGAGAGCTGCCAAGTTCGGCAAGACGATCATTTATTTCCTGGGTTGGTTTAATTTTCGTTTCTTTCAGCCAACTTATCCCGGCTTCAATAGCCTCTTTTTTCTCAAGAAAGTCCTTGTATGTCTGATCATCAACAAGGCCTAGATCTCTGCCAATTTGCCGCAGACGCAGATCCGCATTGTCCTCCCGGAGCAAGAGTCTATACTCGGCCCGTGAAGTAAACAAACGATACGGTTCTTTGGTGCCTAAAGTAACCAGATCGTCAACCAAAACCCCGGTATATGCCTGGGACCTATCAAGGATGAGAGGCTCTTCCTCCCGCACATATTTGACCGCATTGATCCCAGCCATCATACCCTGGGCAGCGGCCTCTTCATAACCGGATGTGCCGTTTATCTGACCCGCCAGAAAAAGTCCTTTTATCCGTTTAGTCATCAAAGAGGGCTGCAACTCAAGGGGGTCGACATAGTCATACTCAATGGCATAACCCGGCCTGATAACCTTAACATTTTCCAGGCCTTTAATATTCTTTAGCATATTCATCTGTACATCAAGAGGCAGGCTTGTTGGAACTCCGTTGGGATAGATCTCTACGGTGTCAATACCTTCCGGCTCCAAGAAGATCTGGTGCCTGCCCTTATCCGGGAAACGAGCCACTTTATCCTCGATGGAGGGGCAATACCTGGCCCCGATTCCCTCAATAATCCCGGTATACATGGGGGAGCGGTCAAGCCCGGCCCGAATGGCATCATGGGCCTTCTGGTTCGTATAGGTTATGTAACACGGCTTCTGAGGCAAGACAGGGGAACCGCTGCTGGAAAATGAGAAAAAACTGGGGGGATCATCGCTATACTGGGGTTCGAGCTCAGAGTAATCAATGGTCGTGCCATCCAGGCGGGGAGTAGTTCCTGTTTTCATCCTCCCCATTGAAAAGCCCAACTCTTTTAAGTGGAGAGGCAGTTTGAATGAGGCGGCATCACCCATGCGACCGGCTGGAAAATTTTTCAAACCTATATGAATCAGGCCGTTTAAAAAGGTTCCGGTAACAATAATGACGGTTTTGGCCCTGATCTCCTCTTCTAAGGAGGTGATAACCCCGGCTACGCGGTTATTCTCTTCGATAATCAAGCGATCTGCCACGGCCTGCTTAATATCCAGCCCCGGCTGCTTTTCCAAAACTGTTTTCATGCGAAGGCGGTAGAGCAGACGGTCAGCCTGAGCCCTGGAGGACCAGACAGCAGGGCCTTTACTTGTGTTCAAACGTCTAAACTGAATAGCGGTGGCATCAATATTTTTCGCCATCTCTCCGCCCAAGGCATCAATTTCTTTAACAAGATGCCCTTTGGCGAGACCACCAATGGCAGGGTTGCAGGACATGGCACCAATACCATCCGCATTGATAATCACAACGGCGGTTTTACACCCCATTCTAGCGGCGGCAAGTGCAGCCTCACAGCCAGCGTGACCAGCCCCAATAACAACAACATCATAATCAAATTTTTTGCTATTCATGAAAATAAATCTCTACCTGTTTCAAAAGAAAGTAAAAATGATGGACTCATAAAAAGTCCATCACTAACTAAACGATGGCTAAGCAAAAAGTTTGATATACAAGGCGTGGCGTTTTCGCAAGGGTTTGACCATACATATGGTATGTCAAACGTTTGTGAAAACGCCACAACGCAGGAGATCGGACTTTTTGCGACGCCATCAAAAATGGTCAATGCACCTGCCAGCGCATGACGGGTTTTCGGGCCATTTTCCAGAAAGCCGGGGAAAGAAGGACCGCAATTGTATAAAGTTCCAAGCGCCCGGCCAACATGCAAAAGGACAAAGTCAGTTTAGCAAGCCCTGGCAGCTCAGCAAAATTTTGGGCCGGTCCCACCTGTGCGAGACCTGGGCCAATATTATTCAGTGTCGCTATAACAGCTGTGGTTCCAGTAAGAAAATCTACGCCAAACGAGGTCACCAGAAGACTGGCCCCTAAAAAGAAAGCTATGTAAAGGGCAAAAAAGCCAAGGATAGCCGCCATGATTTCCTGGGGGACTTTTACCTTGCCTATTTTAATGGTGCTCACTGCATTTGGATGGATCAAACAGCTCAACTGCATCCGGGCGTATTTAAAAAAGAGTAATAGTCTCACCACCTTAATGCCACCGCCGGTGGAACCGGCACACCCTCCGACAAACATGAGAGAAAGAAGCAGAACCTTACAGACAGGTGGCCACTGATCGAAATCTGCAGTAGCAAAACCGGTGGTGGTTAAAACAGAAACAACCTGAAAGGTAGCTGTACGAATATTTTCTCCCCAAGCCGTGTAAATCCCGTTGGCAAAATTAACCAAGGAGATGATAATAATGGGGAACAGAGTCAGAAAAAGATAAAAGCGAAACTCCTCACTTTTCCAATAAGCCGAAATATTGCCATGCAGGCCTTGATGATGGAGGGCAAAATTGATTCCGGCCAAAAACATAAAAACAATGATCACCGTTTCAATATAGAGCGATTGAAACTGCCCGACACTGGCGGTGTGGGTTGAAAATCCCCCGGTAGCCAGGGTGGCCATTGCATGGCAGACTGCATCAAAAAAACCAATACCGCCAAACATAAGAAGAACTACTTCAACAAGGGTAAACAGAAAATATACCCCCCATAGTATGCGGGCGGTGTCCTGCATCCTCGGAGCCAGTCGATCTTTGGTGGGGCCGGGCATTTCAGCCTGAAAGAGCTGCATCCCGGCAACACCAAGCAGGGGCAAAATTGCCAGGGAGAGAACAATAATTCCCATACCGCCAATCCAATGGGTCATAGCCCGCCAAAAAAGGACAGATTCAGGAAGAATTTCAATCTGGGCAAGAATAGTCGATCCGGTGGTGGTAAAACCTGACATTGACTCAAAAAAACAGTCGACAAATCCCGGCATCTTGCCCGAGAAGTAGTACGGCAGCGCTCCCAGCAGCGCCATCCCAAGCCAGCTTAAGACCACAACAGCAAAGCCATCCCGATAGCCAAGATCATCGTTTGGCATAAAAATAGACACAAGAATGCCGCCGGCAATGGCTCCGACAATGGCACTTTGCACAAAGGAGCCAATCATCCCGTCACTGTAATAAATACTGAAAGGGATAGGGGCCAGTAAACAGAGGGAAATCAAGATTAGCAGTTTACCGAAAATATTGAGAACACCGTCAGTATGCATCTGCTCCACTCTTTATCCTTTGTAACTGTTCAGCTGCACCCCATCCGGAGTCTGCGCTTACCTGTTCACACACGCATGGGCAACATCTAAACAGTTACAATTCGGTGGTTATGCCCAGTTTTTGGGGCCCTACCTAAATAGTTACTATCCTTTTTGAAGTCACAGAATGCAGATTGAAGCCCCAAACTAATACCCTACCAGGATAACTGTTCAGATAGGCAAGCAAAGACTCCGAGAATTCCAAAAATGAACAATTCTTCCAATATGTTGCAGACCACTGTTAAGGCACTTATTTCCGGTTTATCCGGATTAGGTGAAAAAAGTTTCGACACTGCGGGCGCATCCCTTAGTCGCGAAGATAACCAGGTTGTCACCCGGCCGGATTCGTGTTGTGCCGGTAGGTACAATGACTTTATTCTTCTTTTTCCTGACAATGGCGCCCAGGACCGCACGTTTTGGGAAATCCAGATCCATGAGCGGTACTTTTTGAAATTTTTCCAGATCCGGCACCTTAATTTCAACAACTTCAGCATCACTGCCAATCAAAGTCGACACCGAGACGACAGAATCGCCGCCGCGCACAAACTTCAAAATCATATTGGCGGCCACAAGCCTGGGGCTCATAGCAACATCAATCCCAAGCTTGCCCAGAAGGGGGATAAAATCAGGTCTTGAGATACTGGTCATGCATTTTTTTGCCCCATGATGTTTGGCAAGGAGGCTTGAGAGAATGTTGGTCGTATCACTTTCTGTAACTGCGACTATAAGATCTGCCTGATCAACACCCTCATCAAGCAGATCGTGCCCTTCCAGACCATCGCAGTTCAACACCACAGACCGTTCCAGGTTTTCTGCCAAGAATTTGCAACGCTCCTGGTCTGCCTCAACAACCTTGACCTCCAATTTCATCTTTTCCATCATTTTGGCCACACGGTAACCAATGATTCCACCGCCTATGATAAAAACTTTCTTGGTTACATGGCTGGTGATATTGATCTTCTTTTCAATGGCCGCAATATCACTCTTCCTAACCACAAAATAGATGCGGTCCCCAGAATTTATGACATCCTCACCCCGGGGGATAATCGTTTTTTCATCTCTGATAATTGCAACAACAACGCCCAGCCCTCCTTTCAAATCCATCAGTGTTTTGCCGACGCTGGTGTTTCCTTCCTGAATTGTGTATCCAAGCAGAACGACCTGACCATCGGCAAACTCTGCAGCTTCAAAGGCATCCGGCAAGGCGCTCAGCCTGACAATCTCTTCACTGAGGGCCTGGTCTGGACTTATTAAGAGATCAATCCCAAGCGCTTTTTCGTTGAGAGAAGCAGAATGACTGTAAAAATCCTCATTTCGGACCCTGGCAATTCTCTTGGTGACATTGTAATTTTTGGAGATTATGCAGGCGAGAAGATTAATTTCGTCACTGTCCGTAACCGCAATGAACAGGTCCGTCGTCTGGATACCTGCGTCCTCAAGCACCCTGGCAGAAGCACCGCTGCCGCAAACGGGCATGACATTGAGCTCCCGCTCCAGCCGCCTTAATTTTTTCTGGTCCGTGTCCACCAGGATCACCTCATGACCCTCTGCTGAAAACTTCTGGCTCAGATGATAGCCAACCGCACCTGAGCCAACAACCATTATCCGCATATCGATAACTCCCTCTTATCCCGCTGCATAACCGCCCATTTCGGCCCCACCTTGTTTTTCAAATTCCAGGGCAGCTTTTTCTTTCGCAGCAGATAAGTCAATTTTCATTGCTCAGTCACTAATCTTACCTTTTATGTTCGGCATTGTTTCCGGTTTTCTCGAATCCCATATTTTACTTTCATTTCCGGTTGCCGTAACATTTTCGTAGATGCCATTATCTCTCCTGACCAGCTTGGTAAAACCGAGATTTTTCAGGTCAGCATTCGTTTTTGGCGTACTGATCCCCACCAGGGATATCAGCCTTTTTACCTTTTCACCACACTCCGGGCATTTTTCAAACTTAGCCGAGTAAATGGTCTGAGTCAGCTCAAATCCCTTACCGAGATGACACCCTTCCCCCTCGTGCTCATATTCGTAGACTGGCATAATCTTCCCTATTTTCGTTAGCAATCCATTAAGTACACCCGAGATTGCATAACCCCTAATCCGTAAGCGTTTCAGGGGCACCCCGATGTGCGTGATCGAGCCACGCGATTATACCCCTGTATATCACGGGGTTCGATCACGTGCAGCGGGGTGTGCATGGAGCGCTTACCTATTTTCTTTCAAGTCGATTTAATATAATGGATTGTTTTTTGTCCTCAGAGGAAATATCAACCTTTTTACCCAAAATCTTATAGGTGTCACCTGCCATCTCCATAAATTTATAGAGACTTTTCCGGCGCTGATCATGGGCCAGATAAATGGTGCCACCGGGAGCCAGATATCTGTCAAAAACATTCAAAAGAGGCTTAAACAGATCATCTCGAAAAATAATTTCAGCTCCGATTATAACATCAAACTGTATCAGTTTCGGAGGTTTTGTCCAATCGATAAGCTTATGCTCTACCCCTTTTAAGCCACTTGCGGCAGCACTGACCTTTTGAAAATCAAGAATATGCGGCTCAAAATCACTTAATGTGACCTTAAAGCCCCTATCGGCAGCCACAAGTCCTGGGGCTCCCAGGCCGGCACCCAACTCAAGCAATGTTTGCCCTTCTTTCGGTGTTAAACTAACTACGGCATTGGAAAGAACAAAGGCAGCCTCCCACAATTTAACCCAGAATGGGAACTCTGAAACATTTGCAAAAGGGTCTTTTCCATTGAGCAGGGCCTCAAGATCTGTTACTTGCAGTAGCTCAATTCGATGCTCATTTATAATAAACGGCTCAAAATCTACTTTGTATTTTTTACGTATTTCTCTTAGTATTTTTGCCGCCTTCTCCGGCAGCTTACTTGTCTCCATACTTAACTCACCTATAGTACAAATTTATGTTATTATTCAGCGTAGGCTGGAAATTACCCTTAACTCCAGGCTGTAACTGTTCAGATGTGCTTCATATCGGAGTCTACGCTTACCTCGTTCATTTAGGGCTTCGAAGCATACTTATGCTATTCGAGAAGACCTAAATGGGCGAAGATGGAGTGCAGCTGAACAGTTACAAATTTATTATGATAACCCCGGCCAAAACAAATCTATAATATGCAAAGACAGCAAAGGACCGGGTTTGAATAAACTTCATTAAAAACGAGATAAATAAATATCCCGAAATTGCCGCTGCCAGAAAACCTGCCAGAAAAAAAAGTAACTGGTCACCATTAAGTCCCTGACGGATTATTTTCAGACAATTATAGGCACCAGCCCCGCCTATAATGGGGACGGACATAAGAAACGAGAACCTGGCGACTGCCTGCCGATCAAGGTCACGGAAAAGACCGGCCGTCATTGTAATACCACTTCTGGATACTCCTGGAATAATAGCTATGGCCTGGGCCAGGCCAATAATTATCGCATCTTTCAACCCCAAAGAATTAAAATCACGGGTTCGAACCGACTTCTTATCTGCCAAAAGAAGAAGAACACCAAAAACAACCAGGGTACCTGCAACCAGGGCAGGGTCCCTTAAGGTAGTCTCCACAAGATCCTCAAGTAAAAGACCGACCAAGACTGCAGGTACGGTTGCAACACAAATCAAAAAGACTTTATGTCTCTCTGCCACATCCTGACTATCTGAACTTCCCGGGCGGCTAAGCGCTGCTGCCATTTGCAGCAGATCAATACGAAAATAAAACAAGACGGCAAGAAGGGTCCCCATATGCAAAGCAACATCAAAGGTAAGGCTTGAATTCTCGATATGAAAAAAGGCCTGGGCCACAACCAAATGACCTGAGCTGGAAATAGGCAGAAATTCTGTTGCACCCTGTAAAATCCCCAAAAAAACTGCGTGCATCAAATCAACCATTGAACAATCAACCTTTATCCTCTACCCATGCAGGGGGCTGAGCTTCTGTTTTACAGGGTCCATAAAAACCAAAAAAGGAGTTGTTCAATCAAAGATTGAACAACTCCTTACCTCTTGGTCAAACCAAAGATCAGACGGAGTGACTAGCAGCCAGCGTCAGCTTTTTTAGCCTTCTTTTTCGAAACTTTTGCGTCCTTGCCAACTTCAAGTTTTTTGGCATATTTTTCTTTACATTCCATGGTCACAGTAGTGCCATCTATTGCGGTAACTTTACATGTGAAGGAATAAGCCGCACTAACGGTTGCAGCGGTGAAAGCCATAGCCATAGCCAAAATTGCAATTTTTTTGCTCATTTTAATCTCCTTGTTAATTTTTTCCATTGCTCAATGCAACCTACTAGTCGCACTCTTAAAAGCCCAAAACCGGGCTTAATTTTCTTTTTTCTGCTGTTTAACTTTTACTTTATTGCCTTTTTTAAACTCTTTAACCAATCTCTCGTCGCAATTTTCAAGAACCAGATTCGAACCTATGACCTCTTTGACCTCACAACTCACTGTGGCCGCGAGACAATCTGTTCGTAAGCCTAATGTAACAACAGTTAAAATAAAGGCAAAAAATATCGGTAATCTCATACTATGTGGCACCATTTGTTTATAGATTATAATATATTAGTTAAATAATAATCATTCACATGTCAACAGTAAAAGATTGCCTAAGACAGCATTAGAACTCCAGATCTCACCCAAGCCTACAGATTGCAGCGGGCACCCCTCCCAAAACCGACAAAAACGTCATGCTCTACCGAATCACAACTTTGATATCTTCATCAAAATCCTTATGACTGACAAAACCCGTGTATCTTTTTAAGACATTTCCGGAGCGATCAATTAAAAAAGAGACCGGTACTCCAGTCACTCCACCGAAATCCCTGCTTAATTTGCCATCACCTATAATGACTGGGTAGTTGACTCCTATTTTTTTCATCATATTGGCGACAACCTTCGGCCCACTTTGATCAATTGAGATGCCTATCACCGAGAACCCTTGAGGCCCATACTCATCCTGTAGACTAACTAAAGATGGCATCTCTTTTAGGCATGGGGGGCACCAAGTAGCCCAGAAATTAATTAGCACAACTTTGCCCCTGAAGTCCCGGATATCGATCCTCTCTTTATCGGGAACCGAAGGAAAGGAGAAGTCCGGGACCTTGGTAGCGGCAGAGAGCCCTTGGGTTACCGTCAAAGACAGTAACGCCAGGCAAAGAGAAAAAACTACCCCCAACCTCTTTAGTGCCTTACAGATTGTTTTCTTGTTTTTTAGAAAAGAATTTATAAGGCACTTATCCCTTCTCCCAAACGGGGTTAGATTATAAAGCATAATATTGTTTCTCCGTAAATATTCGGGTTGAAGCTGAAAATTACTAAAACTACCTACTTGTAAATGTTTGACAGCGCTTCACAGGGAGCCGATCAGTCCGCCCCCGCTTACAGTGGGTATAGTAGCTTTAGGAAATACTTTTCTGGGCAAAAACAGAGAAAATTATTTCTAAGGCTCTAAAATAATAGTAATAACTTGTTCAATGGAAATATAACAACGCCCTGTAGATTTACAACCTTTTCTAATCCGGATAAACCGGAAATAAGTGCCTTAACAGTGGTCTGCAACATATTGGTAGCATTTTTCTTTTTTGGAATTCTCGAATTCTCAAAGTCTTACGCTTATCTGTTTTTTGTGACAGGATTTCAGTTATAAGGCACTAAAACCTTTATCACAGTCAATAGGAGTCGAATTGGGCCCAAAAGACAATAGATGGACAATCTTTTGTATCGTAGCAATCGGGGTATTTATGTCTACCATGGATAGCTCCATGGTCAATATCGCTCTGCCCACCATAATGAAGACCTTTCAGAGTCCTCTGAAATCGACGCAATGGGTTGTCCTGATCTACCTTTTGACCATCACCTCCTCCCTTCTTATCTGGGGCAGTCTAGCCGATAGAGTTGGGCGAAAAAAGATATATTCGTACGGTCTTTTTATTTTTTCAGCCGGATCACTGGCCTGTGCCTATTCCCAAAGCCTTACCGTGCTCATAGTGACCAGATTTATCCAGGCCTTGGGCGCCGCCATGATGATGGCAACAGGTCCTGCCATTATTAAGGATAATTTTCCACCCAGCCAGTTAGGCCGCAGTCTAGGCATGATTGGAGTTGCAGTTTCCCTTGGCTTAATGACCGGACCAGCCTTGGGTGGCCTAATCCTCCAGTTTTTTTCCTGGCGGGCCATATTTTTGGTAACCGTTCCCATAGGCCTTATCTTTTCAATTCTTGCCTGGACAATAATACCAAACCCCAAGGAACTACAGCAGCATTCCAAAATCCACTGGAAAAGCGGCCTCTCCTGGATAATCGTTTTAACCACCCTCTCCTACGCCGTAACCTACGCCGCTTCCCCCTCTTGGTCAGCTCAGGTTCTGGCGGCTCTCTGTCTATTCGTACTTTTTTCAGCCCTTGTCTTTTCTGTCTTCGAATATCAAGCTCAAACCCCCTTTCTGCCTGTACATCTCCTCCGGCAGAGGTTTTTTTTCACCGCCATTGCCAGCTCTATTCTTTCGTTCATGGTTCTTTTTTCGGTCCTGATTCTGATGCCGTTTTATCTCGACCTTATCCTGAAACTGCCAAAATCATCAATTGGCCTGGTCATGATGTCTTTGCCGGCAGCCGTTTTAGTGGTAGCACCGGCTGCCGGCTGGATGGCTGAAACTATTTCAGCCCGAACCCTGTCCACTTCAGGACTTTTACTGTCCACTTTGGCTCTGTTTTGGCTTACAACAATAACTACAAACACATCAATTGCTGGGATCGTCGCACGGCTTGTTTTACTTGGCTGCGGCCAAGCACTTTTTCTCTCACCAAACAGTGCTGCTGTCCTGCACCGAGTCTCAAAAAAGGACAGCGGCAAATCCGCAGCCCTCCTGGCCACAGCTCGAAACTTAGGAATGCTTTTAGGCATTGGCCAATCAAGCCTTGTTTTTGCTTTTTGTTTCAGTCAATTAACTGCGGGGCTCGATTTAAAGGATTTTTCTATGATTCACAGCCCCTCCTTCATGACTGCTCTGCAAAGTTCCTTTAAGATGGCCGCATTAATTGGATGCTTAGGGATTCTCGCCTCACTTTCCAGAGGTCCCCAGAAATCCGCTCGATGAATATTTGCTTAAGGCCTTACCCCGGCGGACTAGACTCTGTTCAGCCCCTCTCAGAGTCTATCTCTATCGCTTACCTGAGAGGGGATAAGTAGCTTAACGAGAGAGTCAAAACATTTAGACAAATCCACTTTTTTCATTTCTTTCCACAAAAACACGATTATATTAGGCCCATTGTGTTGCCTAATAAAATATTTTCTAAGGTATTAAGTTATTGCTATGATAAAGAAGTCTTGTCCTGACCCCAACTGGTTGCTCGCAACTAGCGACATTAGCCGAAGCTAACCTTCCCTGAAACACCCTGATCAAAAGAGATACCAAACATGCCTAACAAGATTGCTCCCCCCCCCCTCTCAGAAGAAGAAAGTGATATATTCTTTGGTATAATCAACAGATTTATCGGCTACTTCACCCTGGAATCACAGAAAGAGAGTAAAAACGATGAGACCCTGGAATATCCTTTTGTACCCATGGATACAAGGCAGGTTTTCAAACAGATATGGCTGGCCCGGCAGCACCTCCTCTCAAGAGAAAAAAGGCCCCAGAACCCCACCTTCCTCGACATAGGCTGTGGAATTGGCAATATCCTTCTCTTTGCCGAACAGATGGAACTGGATGTCTTTGGCTTTGAAAAAGACGAATACCCCTGTGCCATCGCCAAAAAATTGTTTGGAGAGGAAAAGGTGCTCCAGGAAGATATCTGGAATTATAGCGATTATAATCGTTTTGACATAATCTACTATTTTCGTCCTTTCCACGAGGGGAGCATTCAACGTAAGTTTGAGCACTACATTGAAGACCAATTGAAACCAGGCGGCATTCTCATTGCCAATCGTAAAATGAGCAATAAGATTGAAACGGACCCTCGTTTCCGCAAGCTTAACCCTGACCTTCCGGTATGGGAGAAGGAGATCAGATAACAGATAATGGCAGGCTCAGCAACTAGCAACCAAGCTAAATATTGTATGAAAGAAAAAGCATCGGCAATAAATATTATCTGGCTTTCCATGATTCTGATAGCCACGGTCACAGCTGCATATACCGGCAGGATGGACGAGGTGACCAAGGCCTCCTTTGAGTATGCCAAAAGTGCGGTTACGCTTGCAATAGGACTTATAGGCCCAATGGCTCTGTGGCTCGGCATAATGAAGGTAGCTGAAGCCGGCGGCCTGATGAAAATCATCGCAAGGTCCCTGCGCCCTGTCATGGTCAGACTATTTCCAGATGTCCCGGCAGAGCATCCGGCCATGTCTGCCATGATCATGAATATGGCAGCAAATACCCTTGGTCTTGGCAATGCCGCCACCCCCATGGGTATTAAAGCCATGCAGGAACTGGATAAACTGGCAACGGAAAAAGGTACCGCCAGTAATGCAATGTGCCTTTTTCTCGCCATAAATACATCCAGTGTCACCCTCCTGCCCCTAGGAGTGATCACGGTACGGGCTGCAGCAAATGCCTCCCACCCCTCCAGCATTTTGCTGCCGGCCATTTTTGCGACGGCATGCTCAACTGCTGTAGCCATCGCGGCCTCCAAATTTATGTCCAAAAAAGAGGCCGCCAAAACCGATTCTCCCCCCAAACCTATTCCCCAAGCAACCGAGGTTTCTTTCCAGGAAGAACCAGAACTCATACCTCCTGGCCAGGCCGGAAGACTTTTTGTCTGGCTCCTGGTAACCGCATTTGTCGGGGCAATATTCTACCGCGTCAATCAATATTCCGGGGAAGCACAGTTCTCCGCAGACTTTTTAAACTCTGTTTCCAACTGGCTGATTCCCATCCTTATTTCCTTTTTTTTACTCTTCGGTTATTTGCGAGGTGTAAAGATATATGAAACAGTTACGGAAGGTGCCAAAGAAGGCTTTCAAACCGCCGTGCGTATTATTCCCTTTATGGTGGCAATTTTTGTTGCCATCGGCATGTTTCGGGCAAGCGGTGCCATGGAGATCATGATCCATCTCCTTTCACCCCTTACTGAGCTCATTGGTATGCCGGCCGAGGCCTTAGCCATGGCCCTTATGCGGCCCCTGTCGGGCAGCGGCGCCTTTGGTATTATGTCGGAAATAGTCAACAACGATCCGGAAAGCTTTCTCTCCTTTCTGGTCTCAACCATGCAGGGCTCCACCGAAACAACCTTTTACGTATTGGCCGTCTATTTTGGCAGTGTCGGGATCAAGCGGACCCGTCATGCCTTACCGGCAGCACTCTGCGCCGATGCCGCCGGAATCCTTGCATCTGTGTTTATCTGTAATCTCTGGGTTGGATAAAAAGACAAGTTGAAAGGTACAAGATGAAAGATGAAAGAGGCAATACCCCATGAAATTTATCAAAAAACTCATTCTCAGAACTCTTCTCAGATCCATTGGTAAAACTTACGACGGCACCGGGTTGAGCCAAAAAGACGCATATAACACCCCCATACTCCTTTTCTCTGAATGGTTTAGGCAGAGCCTCAAAGAGACGCCCGACCAAGTCAACATTATGACCGTGTCAACCGTTTCAGAGGATGGTTCCCCCAGCAGCCGCCTGGTTTTATTGAAACATTTTGATGAAAACGGCTTTGTTTTTTACACAAATTACAACAGCCGGAAAGCCAGAGAACTTTCCAGCAACCCCAAAGTTTCCCTTAATTTTTGGTGGGAACAATTTTTCCGCCAGGTGAGAATAGAAGGATCGGCCGTAAAGGTTTCAGAAAAAGAGTCAGACGACTACTTTCAAACACGCGATCGTGGTAGTCAACTAGGTGCCTGGGCCTCAGCTCAAAGCCAGGTTATCGAAAGCCGCGATATCCTGGAAAAAAAGGTCGCAGCTATTGAAAAAAAATACGAGGGCACAGAAATACGCAGACCACCCCACTGGGGCGGATATAGAATCGTCCCTGAAAAAATAGAGTTCTGGCAGGGCCGCTTGAATCGTCTCCATGACCGATTCCTCTACACAAAAAAAGAAGATGGTTCCTGGCAGAAAGACCGCCTTTCGCCATAAAACACGAGTTGAAAGAAGGAAAGATGAAAAGGTAGAGTAAGAAGCGACATTCAATCTATGCTTACCAAATGCTCTCGTCCATTGAATATCTTAAACCCGCACTGGACATACCCTGTTGCCACCATGAAAAGTGGGATGGCTCAGGATACCCAAGGGGCTTGAAAGGGAGGAAATCCCGCTTGCGGCACGCATATTTACGGTGGCAGATGTTTGGGACGCTCTGATCAGCAAGCGCCGTTACCACGAGGCCTGGAACCAAAAAAAAGTGCGTGCTCACATTGCCTCCAGGGCCGGAACTCATTTTGATCCTGAGGTGGTGAGAAAATTCCTCGCCATCCAAAACGTATCTTGCAGGCCATCCAAGGTGCGGCCTGCAAGATACAACTGATTAATTCGGCGGCAATAAACCGGCCTTTACCACATGCGCCTTCCAATCCTCTGACACTACATACCCCTTTGTTGCAGTTACCAGCTGATGCTCACTATTTTTCTGGTCATAAACCAGACCGAGACTGACACCCACTTTCATACCTTCAACTTCCACAATATTTAAGGCGGAATTGCCTTCAAAATTTGGCATGGCCCCAAAGGATATTGCATTTTTGCCATTGGGGGAGGCCATGAAGGCAACTATCTGATCATCCTTTTTAAAAGTCCTGACAAACTTGGCATTGTTAAAAAAGCCATACTCCTTTTTGAGGACGGAAAAAAGGGCTTCATTGGGCTCTCTTCCTAAAACCACAATGGCAGCATCCGGTCCTCCCACCTCTTTCCAGTTGGAGACCTGACCGGTGATAATTTTTTCTAATTGAGCAAGGGAGAGTTTTTTTACTCCGGTGTCGGCGCCGATGACAATCGATATTGGGATCCTAGCCAAAAATATTTCATCTTTCCCCTGGGCCTTTTCCTGCTCAGTTAATGGACGTCCGGTTCTGCCAAAGATAAATTTGGCAGATGATTTTATGCCGCCGGCATGTTTGATTGATTTTGGCGGCACGGTGAATTTATAATCATTGCCAGCCGGGGTGGCGGAGAATTGATCAGCAAATAGCTGGGCGATTTTGGTTGAAGGACCTGCGCCCATTATCTGTTGTTGGTTGGCTGTCATGCCGGGAACAGCCCAGAGTAAAAGCGCAAGCAGGCAAACGGTTATTGTAATGTTTCGTTTTTTCATAAAATCTCTCCTTTGTTAAGTGAACATTTTTTGTTTGGTGGTCTCGTGAAAAACTAAATTATAGCGCCTGCGTCAACCTATGGGTAACTAACGAAACAATCTTGTGTCTCGTTGGAAGTCGGCACAAAGCTCTACGTTGTCCAAGCAATCACTGTTTAACCCTATTCAGGATCTTTTAACAATTCCAGCTGATCTGGATGAAACTTTTTACGAGGCCGTTAAAAATTTCATCGGAAATTATTTTCCTTGTTCCAAAAGAGGTTGGCCAGGCCGCTCTATTGTACCGGCAACAGTTAGGCTGTCAGTAGAATCTATCTTCTTTGATGTCCCTACAATCTCAACTAAGCTGGAGACTGTCTGGCTAAGTGCCTGGGCTGCTCCATCAAGGTTTGCATAGATAGAAGAAGAGTCGTGCATGACGGTTACATTTTTATGGGTAATATGCTCAACATTGTCGATTAACAGATTTATTCTCTTGATATCCTCTGCCTCATTCAAGGTTAAATCCGCTATATCTGAAACCAGTCTGGTTACAGATTCCACATCATCGGTGACCGTGGAAAAAGATTGCCTGGTAGCGGCTACCTGATCTCCGCCATGTTTAATTTTAGCCACGATCCCCTCCATAAGATTGCTGGTGTCGCTGGCTGCCCCGGCGGCGCGCTGGGCCAGGTTACGGACTTCATCGGCGACAACGGCAAAGCCAGCTCCGGCTTCTCCTGCTCGGGCCGCTTCGACAGCAGCATTCAAGGCCAGCAAGTTAGTTTGAAAGGCAATCTCATCTATAGTTTTGATAATTTTCGAGGTTTCCTCACCGGCCTTGGTAATTTCAATAAAAGAAGCATTCAATTCATCCATGACTTGATTGGCATCAAGAGTATTAGATTCAACCTCTGCCATCAGCTTAGTTGCCTCCCTGGTGCTGGTGGTATTCCGGCTGCTTTTTCCCTTTATACTCTCTAATACCTCAACGGTCTGTGTAAGGGCCTCACCCTGGCTCATCTCCCCCTCTACGATGATATCCCTGTTTTGACTCAAAACCTGGGTCTCTGAAAAAATTCTCTGTGCGGCCATGGAAAGAGTGGTTACCACTTTGTTAACGGGCCTCTGTAGTTTGCTTCTAAGTATCCATGCAAAGATCAATAGTAGAACCAGCATGGATATGACAAAAACGCCCATGATACTGAAAATGATTCGTTTAATAGTTTCTGTCTGCAGTTTAATTTTACTGGCATCAAGTTGGGAGTTAATCGAGTCTGTTAAAACGGTATAGTCCTCGGTCATTTTTGCCAACAACTGCTTCTCTTGTTGAAGAAATCTAACAATGCTTGAATTGTCAAAGGCCATATCAACATGGATAAAGGCAAAATCGGTTGTTTTTTCAAGTGAAAGTTCCATTAAATCTGGCGCTGACATGTCGCCCATTTCAATGATTGGTTCCGTCATCTCCTTATCGGTGAAGACTTTAATATAGACAATTGATTTGTCACCCTTATGTATGCCGTTGACCAGTGAACGAACAAGCTCATCGTCAAATGATTCAACTGGAGCTACCAAGTTATCGCAAAGGGATTTAATTTTAGCTTCGGCGTTATTTCTGGCTAGTTCTGTGAGATATGTCTGGTTTGTATTGATCCGTTCCTGGAGCAATTCATGAATATTACTGTTTAAGGTAGATAGATTGCTGTGGATCAATTTATCAAGATCAATTGAGAAAAGTGTGGAAAACTCTTGTTTAACTTTGATATCCACGGAAAAAACCACCGAGCCTGCCAGCAATAGCAGGGCAATTGAAAAAGTAAGCAGGATTTTATGGGAAAAGTTCATGATTAGTTGAGGATGTGGTGGATATGACGAAATATTTGGCATCAAGGCGGATAAGAACCTGATAATTTTAAATTATTTAATAACTAAAATATATGTAACATTGTCGTAAGGTTTTGTGCAATATTCTTTACCAGGCCCCCTGAATTAATTTTTAGTAGATTTGAGTTGATTGCCTCGCGGATATCGAAAACCATTCCGTATCAGCCTTAAAAAAAAGGCCCTTCCTCAATATTTATTGAGCTTTCCCGTACTTTCGATTATTTCTATTTATTATCACTGCTGTCCGGTTAAGGAATTTAATAATATAAAAACAGGTCTGAATCACTCCTTTATTGTATAATGAAGTTACCACTAACTCATTAAAATAAAAAAGGATTCAGACCATGGCGCACAATAACACAGTACTGCATCAAAT
>JAQYVV010000063.1 GCA_030145275.1 Desulfurivibrionaceae bacterium
ACGAAATACGGCCAGGCCAATCCATTGAACTGCTGAAAGAGTTGCACATCCTCACCCGCGATGGCAAATTAAATCAAGACAGCAGACGGAAACTCAAGCAGGTTTACCACCTCTATCAATTTATTGAGCCGCTCCTCAAGATAGTCCAAGAGGATCATGCTGATATCTCTTTGGTCGATCATGGTGCGGGAAAATCCTACCTGGGCTTCATTTTATACGACCTTTTTTTCAAGGATCAGGACACTGATGCCCATATTTTCGGCATCGAAACACGGCAGGAGCTGGTTTTGAAATCACAGGCCCTGGCAGCACGGTTGAATTTCCCAGGGATGTCATTCTTGGAATTATCCGTCGCGGAGTCCATTGCCTCCGAAGCCCTACCAGCAAAGGTGGATGTGGTGACGGCCTTACATGCCTGCGATACCGCCACCGATGATGCGATTCGTTTTGCCCTAAAGAAACAAGCCCAGTTCATCGTAGTGGTGCCTTGTTGTCAAGCCGAAGTTGCAGCGCTGTTGCGGAAAAAGAAAGGGGAAAGCCTGGCCCGCAACAGCCTGACCGAAATCTGGCGACATTCGATTCATACACGAGAATTCGGCAGTTTAGTCACCAATGTGCTCAGGTGTCTGCAACTTGAAGCTCACGGCTATCAGGTTAAGGTAACCGAACTTGTCGGTTGGGAACACTCTATGAAAAATGAACTGATTATTGCCCGTTACAAAGACCTGCCGCGTCGCCGGCCAAGTGAACGTCTGCAGGAAATACTACAGACCCTGGGTATTGAAGAATTAAGCGACCGATTCTTTACCTGACATAACTTTTCTAACCTTGCTCAAGGGGCTTATATTGCAAACATCACATAGCATGTATAAATTGACCCGCACCAAGACAAACAAATGAAAGCCCTTTTATGAAAATATTGTGCAATTTGGCTCGAGGCAAGATACACAGTTGATATGACCAATACGCATTATAATAATAACAATTTGATTGCATACAGGAAAACCTACTATGGTTCAGAAAATAGTTACTGATCTTCAAACAGGCAAAACCTTTGATCGAGACAAAGGAGTAAAGACTTTTAACAACAAATATCAAAAACTTGGCACAAAAAAGAATCCTGCTACGGTATATGTCCAGACAGAAGAAAGAAAAAAAGAGGTGCATGCTGTTTTTCAGGAAAACAACTGGGTCTCAAAAATAATTATTGCCCCCGACCAACCTGAAGACATTTCAACCCTGGAAGTCCTTTTAAACCCTGTACAGACCAAAATAAACGAACACAATATTGGCAGAAATGATCCATGTTATTGTGGAAGTGAACAAAAGTTTAAAAAATGCTGCGCTAACAAAAAAGGCTGAAAAAGAATAGCATCACCCCACCCTAACCTCTTTATATAATTATCTAAAATATATAAACTCGTATTGCTCAGCTTCAACTTTGAAGTGCGCCAAACTTTCGATTCCAGATAGCAAACAATACTGCTGCTGCCACAGAAATCTCCCTTTGAAACAAAAAATTAAAAGCGGAAACATTTTTCATAAAGATGGCTATTTCCGGTGGGCCATATCAACCTCAGGAGTCCTGAAGTGACATGCTCTTGTCAACATAGTCATGCAAGTTATAGTTTTTCTGAGTAGTATCATGCTGAAAAGTAGAACAATGGACCATAAAGGGTAATCTTCTTGCTTTAAGGCAAGGCAGCTGCTGTCTCTATTTCACCTGGGTGTACCTATCTCTTCATTAAGAGTTCGCTATCAAACCATAGAATTTGATAAAATTGATATTCATCTTCATACATTACGTGACAAACAGCAGTATTCTGATCCAGAAGATATTGCTAAAAAACTAGGTATTTCGTCCGCCTTATGGCCCATTTTTGGAGTGATCTGGCCTTCTAGTCTTGTAATGTCACACTTTCTCCTTGATTACAATTATCAGAATAAACGCATCCTTGAAGTGGGGTGTGGAATTGGACTCTCTAGCCTTCTTCTCAATCACTTACACGCTGACATTACGGCAACTGATTTTCACCCTGCAGTATCAGGCTTTCTTGAAAAAAATGTATTGCTCAATGATGACAGTAAAATCCCTTTTGTTCTCACGGACTGGCGAGAAACCAATACAGAATTAGGACTTTTCGATCTCATTATAGGCAGTGATCTTCTTTACGAGGATGAACATGCTCTCTTACTGGCAGCCTTTATCGACCGTCACGCCAACAAACAATGTAAAGTTATCATCGTTGACCCTGGACGTGGGCGTAGCGGAAAATTTTGCAAAAAGATGACTTCTGCAGGCTTTTCTAACGTCAAAAATAAGCCCAAAGACACAAGCTTTCTTGAAAAGTCATTTGCCGGAAATATTTTTGAATATAAGAGACAATAGTTGCATAACAAACCAGTACACTAACAACTCAAGCAAGCCATCTTGCCAACGACGGCATTGTATACCTCACTGCACTGGCCGACTATAGAACGTTATGGGAGGGGCAGAATACAAGCCCTAAAAACTGGTCTAGAGAGGACAACACGCTCCTATCATATTGTCTTAACAGGATTTTTACGATAAGCAGCGCTAGGTGCGCCGTCAACATAGAGACCTTCGAGATAGGAAAGCTTGCGTGGCAGCTGTTTTGCCGTCCCTCTGGTAATGAGAAATATTGCTTTCCGCCCGACCGTAAGTGTGCCAAGCTCCGCCATGCTAAAAAATCTAGCACCATTTTCCGATGCACAGCGAATAGTCTCCTCCAGAGAATAACCGGCCTTGATAAACAATTTCATCTCCTCGACCATCGACTCGCCATGCAGTATGCCAACACTGCCAGCACCGGTTCCCGTAGCCGTTACCACGCCCAATTTTCGGGCAAAGCGCAGTTGCGTGAGTTGTTGGGCCAGTATCTTTTTCCAAAAAGCCTCTGCCCCTGGGATCGGCTTGCCTGGTGCGACATAGCGCTGGGAGAAACGGCAACACACATCCCCTCCTGAACTTGCTCCGTCCAAACCATTCTTGGCTCGTAATACGCTGGGAATCCACAGCACATTTTTCTCTGCCATTTTCCTGAGATTTTCCTCACCCATATCATAGCCCTGCTCAAGAGCATCGCACCCCGCCTCAAGTGCCTCCGCAACGTGTTGCCGGCCATTGGCCACAACGACCGCCTTTTTGCTCCCGCGGTTGCGCAGAATATGGCAGAGATCGCCATGATTAAGCCGTGGATAAAGGTCATCCCCAGCTTCAATATTACTGGAATAACCAATCCTTATAAAATCACGCCCGACCGAGTTGTCATTCGTACTGTGCCTGCTCTGGCAGAGTC